>NZ_JARRAG010000002.1:0-658412 GCF_029589435.1 Paludisphaera mucosa
GGGTGTAGATCTCGGTGGTCGCCGTATCATGGCCGCGCCCGAGCCGGCCCCGCCGCCGAGCCCGAAGCCGCCCCGACCCCCGTCGAGGCCCCGGCCGAAGCCGCCCCGACGCCCGACGAGGCCCCGGCCCCGGCCGGCGAAGGCGCCTGATCCGTCGGGACGTCGCGCCCCCCGCGCCCGGGAACGCCCCGGCGCGGGGCGGCGCCGCCGACGTCCCGCCCCCGCACGCCGCGACCGGGCCGGCCGCCCGACACCGCATCAAGACATCAGACATTCGACATACGAACGCCAGAGGAGAGATTTCGATGGCCGCGATCACGGCTCAGGCTGTCAACGAGTTCCGCAAGAAGACCGGGCTGGGCCTGATGGAGTGCAAGAAGCTCCTGACCGAAGCCGACGGCGACCTCGCCAAGGCCGAGACCCTGGCCAAGGAGCGCGGGCTCAAGCAGGCCGAGCTCCGCGCCGGCCGCGCCGCCAAGGCCGGCCGCGTCGAGGCGTACATCCACCACGACTCCAAGTCGGGCGTCCTGGTCGAGCTGAACTGCGAGACCGACTTCGTCGCCCGCAACGACGAGTTCAAGCAGCTCGCCAAGGACCTCGCCCTGCACGTCATGGCGTCCAACCCGAAGTACGTCCGCCGCGAGGACGTGCCCGAAGAGGCCGTCGCCGAGCAGAAGCGGATCTTCATGAGCCAGGTCGGCGACAAGCCGGTCAACATCCAGGAGAAGATCGCCACGGGCAAGCTCGACTCGTGGTACGCCGAGTCGGTCCTGATGGACCAGCCGTTCATCCGCGACGACTCGAAGAGCGTCAAGGACGTGATCATCGCCGTCAACGCCCGGACCGGCGAGAACATCTCGGTCGCCCGCTTCGCCCGCTTCATCGTCGGCGAGGAGCGCTGAGCCGCCCCCCTCGACGCGTCGGACGCGAGCCGCCCTCGCGTCCGACGCGGCCCTCACTCCCCGCCCCCGAGGTCGGACGGACCCGCCGCGTCGCATCGCAACGAAGGGACAGGACATGGACTCCAGCGTCTCGACCGGGAAGCCCGCCTTCCGCCGCATCCTCCTGAAGCTCTCGGGCGAAGGCTTCTGCCGCCCCGGCGAGGGGGGCATCAGCGTCGAGGAGGTCAGCCGGATCGCCAGGCAGGTCTCGCGGGTCGCCTCGCTCGGCGTCGAGATCGCCGTGGTCGTCGGCGGCGGCAACATCCTCCGCGGAGCGCAGCTCAGCCGGGGCTCCGACGTCATCAAGGAGGCCACCGCCCACTACATGGGCATGACGGCCACCGTCATCAACGGCCTCGCCCTCCAGGACGCCCTGGAACACCAGGGCTGCGAGACCCGCCTGCTGACGACGATCCGCATGGACGAGATCGCCGAGCCGTTCATCCGCCGCCGCGCCCTCTCGCACCTGGCCAAGGGCCGGATCGTCGTGCTGGCGACCGGCACCGGCAGCCCCTTCGTGACCACCGACACCGCCGCCGCCCTCCGCGGCAAGGAGCTGGGCGTCGAGGTCCTGATGAAGGCCACCCGGGTCGACGGCGTCTACTCGGCCGACCCCGAGAAGAACCCCCACGCCATCCTCTACGAGTCGCTGACCTACGACCAGGTGCTCCGCGACGAGCTGAAGGTCATGGACATGACGGCCATCGGCATGTGCATGGAGAACCGCCTGCCGATCCTCGTCTTCAACTTCAAGAAGGACGGCAACATCGAACGCGCCGTCTGCGGCGAGCCCCTCGGCACCTGGGTCGCCGCCAAGTCCCGCCCCCGCGCCGGCGCCGCCGCCGACGCCTGAGGCGCCCCGGGGCCTTTTCCGGACGCCCGGGCCGCGGTTAAGATGATCCCGCGACCGTCCGGTCCGCCCCGCCCCGCCCCCCCGATCGGATCCGATTCGATCCCAACGCGACCGCCGCCAAGCCAGGGAGTCGTCCCGATGAGCATCGAAGAAATCGTCCTGGAAGCCGAAGATCGGATGGAGAAGAGCGTCACCCTCCTGACCGACCAGCTCCGCGGCATCCGCACCGGCCGGGCCAACGTCGGCCTCGTCGAGTCGGTCCGCGTCGAGTACTACGGCTCCTTCACGCCGCTCAAGCAGCTCGCCAACCTGAGCACGCCCGAGCCCCAGCAGATCCTGATCCGCCCCTTCGACCCGTCCGTCGTCGGCGACATCGTCAAGGCCATCCAGACCAGCGACCTGGGCCTGACCCCCAACTCCGACGGCAAGGCCGTCCGCCTGAACATCCCGCCGCTCTCGGTCGAGAACCGCAAGAAGCTCGTCGGCCGCGTGAAGGACCTGGCCGAGGAGGCCCGCGTCTCCATCCGCAACATCCGCCGCGACGCCAACAAGCAGGCCGACGTGGAGCAGACCGACAAGATCCTCACCGAGGACGACGTCGCCTCGTGCAAGGACGAGATCCAGGGCCTCACCAAGAAGTTCGAGGGCAAGGTCAACGACCTGGCCGAGAGGAAGTCGGGCGAGATCATGGAGTTCTGACCCCCGCCCCCGCGCCTCGCCGCTTCTTCCCGACCGCCCTCTTGACCCACCGCCCCTCGGCCTCTATATTAGGTTTCCCCGGGGCGACTTGCTCCCCAAAACCCCGGGCGATTAGCTCAGTTGGCTAGAGCGCATGCTCGACACGCATGAGGTCACAGGTTCGAATCCTGTATCGCCCACTCCGTAACCTCCGCCTAAGGCTCACTTTCGAGCTTATCTACCGTTGCCAGGTGGTGCGGCCCAATTCGGTAATTACCGAATTGAAGGCTGCCCACCTTGCACGCGAGAACTCTCCGGACCCCTTCCTGCAGGCTTCACAAGCCTAGCGGCCAGGCCGTCGCCACTCTGAACGGCCGAGACATTTATCTCGGGGCCCACGGCTCCGATGACAGCAAGCGGACGTATGATCGGGTCGTCAGCGAATGGTTGACGAACGGCCGTGAGCCTGTGGACGCCGAGCCCATCACGGTGGTGGAATTGCTGGTCCGCTACCTGGCTCATGTCGACGCCCGCTCTTCTTCGGGCGAGCCCGCCAGCATACGGCACGCGCTCAAGCCGGTCCGCGAACTGTACGACATGCTGCCCGCCGCCGACTTCGGCCCCCTGGCGCTCAAGGCGATCCGATCTCGCGTCATCGACTCCGGCAACTGCCGTTCGATGGTCAACCGACGCGTCCGGTCCATCGTCCGCATGTTCAAGTGGGGGGTCTCGGAGCAACTCGTCTCGGCTTCGACCTGGGAAACCTTCGCTCCGTCGAAGGCATCCGCCGGGGGACGGCGGGCGCCCGGGAATCCGCGCCGGTCAAGCCGGTCTCCGACGCCGTCGTCGAAGCGACCCTCCCCCACCTGCCCCGCCAGGTCCGGGCGATGGTCGAAATCCAGCGCCTGACCGGAGCCCGGCCGGGCGAAGTGTGCATGCTGCGCACGGCCGATCTGGCGACGTCAAGCAAGGTTTGCGATTACCGCCCCGTCAGCCACAGGACGGCCCATCACGGCAATACCCGGACAATCTTCATCGGTCCGGCCGCTCAGGTGGCCTTAGCCCCCTGGCTCCGCTCCATCCCGACTGAGAGACTGTTCCAAAAGGTCGGTTGGATTCCCGTATCACGGCCTTCCCCCCTCGCGGGGGAAGGCAGACCCCGCAGGGGTCGGATGAGGGGGACGACCAGCAAGGACGCCGTCGGAATTCGCGATCCGGCCTCTTCTTAAGGGAAGGGCCGCCTGCTCGTCTTCCCCCTCATCCGGCCGTTCCGGCCACCTTCCCCCGCAAGGGGGGAAGGCCGTCGGGAGGCGGGTCCCATCGGCCTTTCGGAA
Organism: Paludisphaera mucosa; assembly: GCF_029589435.1. Lineage (NCBI taxonomy): Bacteria > Pseudomonadati > Planctomycetota > Planctomycetia > Isosphaerales > Isosphaeraceae > Paludisphaera > Paludisphaera mucosa. Next base: position 3,807 of record NZ_JARRAG010000002.1, read on the forward strand.
CAGTCTCTCAGTACTCGCTGGGCAGCAGGATCGTGGTCGATGACCTGTCGGCCTCCGTGATGATCCAGAACGACGTCCCGTCCTCCTTGTAGGCCGAGAGAATCCGAAACCCCTCCTTCACGGAACGCTCCTTCTCCTCCGCGTCCTCCGGCAGGACTTCGCCCCAGTCGCCAGAGACGTGGCGGGCCAGCAGGCCGCAGATTTGGCCGTGGTTCAGTAGGGCGGCGGCGCCAGGTGTGACGACGACCTAGCCGAGGGGGAATCTGGGTTGTGACATGGGGTGCTCCTGCTCCGGTGGTTAATGAAGGTCAGTCCGCTCAAGCGGCCTGACCTTCTGCCATGCGGCGAGCAGGGAGAGGGAGATTTGCAAGGGGCGGCGGGCCGTCTGCACGGAGCTTTAGCGGAGGAAGATGGCCCGACGACTCGCGTAACCCTTGCAAAGCGGGGGAGGGAACGGACCCGCTTCTGCGATAGTGATCGAAGCCGCTTGCGGCCGAGACCCTTCAGGGGCTCGGTTCACGAGAGCACGGGCCGGAGGCATCGCCCTGGCCCGCAGTTTTTCGGAGGAGCTGGCGTTGACTCGATCACCGAGCCTGATAGATTTTAAAAACCAAATTTGGAATACCAAATCGGCCAGGGGAGACCGGCATGGGACGCCCGCCAGCGAAAGACCTGACGGACCGGGAACTCGAAGTCATGCAGGCCTTCTGGGGCTACGACGACGCCACGGCGGCGGAGGCTCGCGATCGCCTAGCCGGGTCGGGGCTCGACAGGACATACGTGACGATCGCCAACCTCGTGCGGGGGCTGGCCGACAAGGGATTTCTGCGACAGATTAACGATGACAAGCCCTTCCGCTACCGGGCCATCCGGTCGTACGAGGAGATATCCGGACGCATCCTGAGCGACCTGGTCCATCGCGTCTTTCGCGGTTCCCGCGCCCAGTTGCTGAAGCAGCTCGTGGAACAACGCGCCTTGACGGATGAGGAACGCGACATGCTTCGCGAAGTCTTGAAGGAGCGAGGACGATGACGGATCTCGGCTTGATGCTGGCCTGGTCCGCGGTCCAGGCTTCGCTCGTGCTGGCGACGACCGCGGCGATCTACCTTCGTGCTTCCCGACGAAGCCCGGCGTCGGGCGCCTGGGCCGCCTCGCTGGGCCTGGGCCTCGCCTTGGCTGTCGGGCTGCTGTCGATGGCCATGCGGACCCGGGCGTCTTCGCCGACGCCTATCGCCGACGTGAATGTCCCGCCCGCCGTGAACGCGAGCTCGGCCCGCGGCGTCGCCGACCCCGCGCCGCAGGCCTTCTCCGGCGACCGTCGGCCGTTGCTATCCAGCATCCGCGAGGCGTGGAGTCACCTCGATCGGACGGCGGCGGCCCCTGCGGACATCTGCCGTAGCTGGGCCTCCATGCTGGCCGTCGTCGGGCTGGCAGGTATCGCCTGCGGAGTGCTCCGGCTGCTCGCCGGGCTATGGGCCGTCCATCTCGTCAGGGTGCGGAGCCGTCGGGTGGACGACGCCGAGCTGTTGCGTCTCCTCTCGGAGGTACGATCCGAGATGTTATGCAAGAAGCGGGTCGAGTTCCGCGAATCCGCCGAACTGACCGCCCCGGCCACGGCGGGATGGCGCAGCGCCGTGATCCTGCTGCCCGATGACTGGCGGTCGTGGGACGAGGACGCGCGTCGGGCCGTACTGTCGCATGAACTGGCCCATATCCTTCGCGAGGATTACATCACCGGGGTCGTGGCGCGTGCCGCCCAGGCCCTGTACTTCTACAACCCCCTCGTCCACTGGTTGGCCGCCCGCCTCCGGTTGGAGCAGGAGTTGGCCGCCGACGCCCTTGGGGCGAAGTTCTCGGGCGGGAACGATCGGTATTTGCACAGCTTGTCTCGACTGGCTCTTCGACAGGACGGACGTCCCCCATGCTGGCCGGCCAGGGCGTTCCTGCCGGTGAAGGGGACCTTGATCAGGAGGATCGACATGTTGCGTGACGAGAAGAAATCTCCGTGCCGCCCCTGGGCGGGTCTGCATCGGGCGTCGGCGGCCTCGCTTATGCTCTCCGCGGCGATCGTCGCCTCGCTGCTGCACGGGCCGGCCCGTGCGGACGACCGCGACGGCCAGCCCTTCGCGGACGCGGCGCGGCGAGCGGCCGAGCCGTTCGACCTGTCGTACGTCATGGACGAGGATTCGCAGAGCTTCGTCGCGTTCCGCCCCGCGGCCGCCTTTCAGCTCGCCGGCATGGAGCTCTACCGCACCATGCTGAACCTGGCGATCGGCCAGCAGTGGGCGCTCGCGGCGAACCAATTCAAGTTCGACCCGACCAAGCCCGGCCAGACCGCCCCGAAGGTCGAGATGTTCGAGCAGGTCACGGCCGACATACGAATTGCTCGGGTGGACGGCCCGAAGCCGAACGGGCGGATCTTCGTCACCAGGCTCACGTGCAGGACGGCCGAACCGGTGGACTGGAAGGCCGTCTTCCGGCTGTTCGGGGCGGTCGTCTCAGAGGTCCGCGACGGGAACGGATCTTATTTCCGCGTGACGAATTTGCCGACCAAACTCGACGCGTTCTTCTTCTGCCCCGACGAGCGGACCCTGGTGGTTTCCGGAGAGGAGCGTCCCGCCGATTCGGAGAAACGAATGCTCAAGCTCCTCCATCGCGATCGGGCCGCCGCACCGCCCACTTCCGTGTTCGCGCAGGGGAAGGATTGGGACCGGCTGCTCGGCGGCCTCTTGGTGGTCGGCCTCGACAACCGCGGCGGGAAGCTGACGAAGGTCTTCCGGACTGACGACCCGACGGACTTCGATATCGACCCCGTCCCCGCGTTCGAGCACGCCGACCTCTGGGCGATCGGACTCGAGGACGACGAACAGATCCGATTCCGGGCCGTCGGGACGTGCCCGGATGCTGAAGCGAGCGGCTCGACCGTCCGGGCGGTTACGGACATCTTCGACCAGGTAAGACGACAGATCGAGGCGCATGCGCCGTCGAAGACTCCCCTTCGGCCCGAGGTGACGAAAGCGGAGCAGATGACCCGGGAGTTCTTCAGGAATACGCAGGTCACCGGCGAGGGTCGTTCGGTCCTCCTGCAATCCACCGGCGCCGGGTCGCTGGCCGACCTCGCCTGGCTGTTCGCCGCCGGGGTCGTCAACTGAGAGTCTGTTCCATAAGGCTTAAGCGGCCGCCTTGGGCGGCCGCTTGAAGCGGAATTTCTTTCGACCGCGCGGCGGGCTGGCTCGGCGGACCATCCTATGGATCGCGCTGAGCTTCACCATCGCCGCGCTGGTCGTCGCCAGCCTCTCGAGGTCGCGGACCAACCGCCGCAGGCGGAGCATGCAGCCGAACGTCTGCTCCACCGCCCAACGCTTCTTCAGCGGCTTGAACCCGATCGCCCCCTCCGGCTTCGACGAGATCTCCAGCCGCAGGCGGCGTTGTCCCGCCAGCCATTCGTCCAGCTTGTTGTTGCGATACTTCCGGTCGGCCCACACGACCGACAGCCGCGGGAAGCTCGCCGCGGGCAGGCCGGCGAGCAGCCGCGGCGCCGTCGCCCCGTCGTCGGCGTTCGCCGCCGTCACCACCACGATCAGCAGCAGGCCCACCGTGTCCGTGACGACATGCCGCTTCCGGCCCCGCACCATCTTCCCGCCGTCGACCCCGACCTACGCGCCGCCGGAGGCCGTCTTCGCCGACTGGCTGTCGATGCACGCGCCGCTCGGCGTCGGGTCGCGTCCCAGCTTCTTCCGGACCGCGACCCGCAGGGCCGCGACCAGGGAGTCCCAGGTCCCGTCGGACTCGAAGCGGCGGAAGAAGTTGTAGCAGGTCTTCCAGTGCGGGAGGTCGTGCGGCAGGGCCCGCCACGAGCAACCCTCGCGGTCGACGTACAGCAGGGCGTCCATCACCTCGCGCATGTCGTACTTGCGCGGCCGCCCGCCGGGCTTCACACCGGGGGTCAGCGGCGCGATGAGCCGCCATTGCGCATCGGTCAGGTCGCTGGGGTAGGGCTTGCGTTCCATCCCGTCAGGTTACGTCGCCCGAACCCCTTTTGGAACAGACTCTGAATACCAGTTTCAGCCCCGAGCGGCCCAGGGCGAGCGCATGGAGGCCCTCAGGGCGGCTCGTTTGGGGAGATGAGTTACCGGACGCCCGACGGCTCACCGCCCGGCCCCATCCGCGGCCGGTGGGGCCGTGGCCGGCGGGGAGGGTCCAGTCGCGGCGACGCTGCGCGCTCACCACGAGCCAGATGCGGACGGTTCCGGGGGGTCGGTCGCTCGGCGCCGGCGGGACGCGGGCGGCTTCGCCGCGCTAGGCCCGCCGACGACGACGTCACCTGACCCGTGGCGGCCCGGCGGTTCAGTGCGGAGGAGGCGGAACGCGACGGCGGCTCGGGTCTCGAAACGAGCGAGAGATGGAGGATGGAGACCTGCGGCCTTGTCGTCGTCGGCCAAACTTGAGAAGGCCTGCGCCCGGCCGCAAACGCCGATCGGTAGGGGCTCATCCGGGTGAGCTTTAATCGCCCGCCGTGAGATCGAGCGGCATGGTTTGCGAGGGCCGCCCGGCGGACGCCTCGTCTTTCCACTGGACCCACCTCGACCTCATCGCGCGAACCAGGTATCGGCCGACCGGCCGTCCCGCGCGCCACGTGACCGCGCGGAAGGTCTGCCCGGGGAAGCGTTCGACGATCTCCGTGACCGCGATGATCGTCGCGCAGGCCCCGAGTCGACGGCCTTCGAGCGTTTGCAGATCGATCCAATCGGCCGGCCCGTCGCGATCGACGCCGGACTGGGAGTAGAGCCGGCCCGTCGAGATCGGCACGCCTCGCCTCGTTTCAGGGTTGATGGCACCGCCTGGGCGAGCCGCAGCCTCGCACATCGAGCGTTGTATGGCCAGCATACTTTATGTCCGCTAGCGGACAAAACAAATCCTCCGAAATTGGCAAACATAACGACTTCGCCCATACGCATGGACTCTTCTTAACAATCCCGAAGACCCCGGTCGGCCCGCACTCGTGCCGACCTCCGCGACGGCTGATCGGCGAAAATTGTATCCTCCTGGACCTCATGCTTTCCGATCGAGCTGGAATGTGACGCGAGTCCCATGACCTCGGAATAAAGCGAGATTGATCCAGAGCAAGGCTATCGGTTCGAGGAGACGAGCCATCGTCAGCGGGCCGGCGACCACCGGGTCGAAGCCGACGTCGCGGGCCAGGCCGCAGGCGATCGCCTTCGCGGCCTCGTCGTCGCCGGCGATGAGCATGGTCGCGGGCCTGCCGTGGAAGTCGGGGTCGGCCATGTTCTCGAATCCGGTGGTGTTGAACGCCTTCACCACGCGAGCCTCCGGCGCCCAGGTCGCCACCAACTCCGCGCCCGAGGAGGTCCGACCGACGAGCAGGACGGACAGGTCGTCGGCCAGCGGGTTGGTGCAGTCGATGAGCACCTTTCCCGACAGGTCGCCGGCCTCCCGCACCGCCGACTCGGTCGCCGGCCAGGGGGTGGCGAGGACGACCACCTCCGCGCCGGCCGCCGCCTCGGCGACTCCGGCCGCGCGGGCCCGGCCGGCGGTCGTCGCGACGACGGAAGCGACCCTGTTTCCGGCCGGGTCCCGGACTCCGAAGACGATTTCGTGGCCGGCCGCGGCCCAGGCCCTCCCCAGCGTCCCGCCGACCTGACCCGCCCCGATGATCGCGATTTTCATGATCGTGTCCCTGCGCGAACCAGGTCGCCGATTTTCGACTCCGTCATCTCGCCCACGCGCGACCTGACGGCGGACGATCTCGACGACCTTCTCCTCCCGCCGATCCCCGGTCCCTCCGGGACGTCGGGTCTTGTATCATCCCGTTCTGGGAGGGAGAAGGAGTGTCGAGGAAGTGGCCGAGGCACGAAAAGGATACCGCGATGGACGAGTCCGAATGCCCGATCCGGACGACGCTGGATGTGATCGGCGGGAAGTGGAAGCCGCTCATCCTCTTCCAGCTCAAGGCCGGGCCGCGGCGATTCAGCGCCCTGCGGCGGGCCATCCCCGAGGTGACGCCGAAGATGCTCACCGACCATCTGAAAGAGCTGGAGCGGGACGGGATCGTCCGACGGGAAGTTTTCGCCGTCGTGCCGCCCCGCGTCGAATACGCCTTCACCCCGTACGGCGAGGGCCTGAAGCCGATCCTGACCGCGATGGCGGAGTGGGGCGCCGGACATCGAGCGAGAAATCCGGCGTCGTCCTGATTCCCAAGCCTGCGAAGGCCAGTTCCGAGGGAGGATTCCCGTGATGGCGGACGAGCGGCTGATCTCCGACCGGTTCCCCCGCGCCTCGGCCTATAACCCCGAGTGGCTGCTCGCCGGGGTCGGCGGCGCGGCGAACCCCCTATGGATGACCGAGTGGCTGGCCGGGGCGCTCGACCTGCGACCCGGCATGCGCGTGCTGGATCTCGGCTGCGGTCGCGCGATGTCGTCGATTTTCCTGCGCCGCGAGTTCGGCGTGCAGGTCTGGGCCGCCGACCTCTGGTTCAGCGTCTCGGAGAACCTGCAACGGGCCCGCGACGCGGGGGTCGAGGACGGGGTCTTCCCGCTCCACGTCGACGCGCGCTCGCTCCCCTTCGCATCGGAGTTCTTCGACGCGATCGTGTCGATCGACTCGTTCCCCTACTACGGCACCGACGACCAGTACCTCGGTTATCTCGCGCGGTTCGTGAAGCCCGGCGGCCAGCTGGGGATCGTCGGGGCCGGCCTGATCCGAGAGATCGAGGGCGAGGTCCCCGCTCATCTTCGGGGATGGTGGACGCCGGACCTGTGGTGCCTGCACTCGGCGGCCTGGTGGCGACGGCACTGGGAGCGGACCGGCATCGTGGACGTCGCGACGGCCGACGCCCTCCCCGAAGGCTGGCGGCGCTGGCTGGACTGGCTCGGCCTGGTCGCCCCCGAGAACGTGACGGAGGTCCAGGCGATCGAGGCCGACGCCGGCGATTACCTGGGCTACGTCCGCGTGGCGGGACGACGCCGTGCCGAGGCGCAGCCGTCGGAGCCGATCACGTCCGTCCCCACGCAATATGAGAAGAAGCCCCTGCTCCGCGACTCGGAGTGAGTTGGTTTTCCTGAGCGTAACTTTCGAACGCCGAGGAGCCCTCGGGGGCCGTCGCAGGAGACGGGCCCCGAGGGCTCCGGAATCGGGATCGAGCGGCAGCCCGGTCGTGTCAGTTGCCGGCGAAGAACTGGGCGGCGGCCTCGGGGTCGTTGACGACGCGGCCGACCAGCTCGAATTCGAGCTTCTGGTTGAACGGCAGCTTGAGGGCCAGGGGCTTGAGCGGGACCAGGAACTGGGCGCCCTGGAACGGGGACGGGAAGAGTCCCGACGCGATCAGGTTGTTGAGCGGCGGAAGGCCCTGGAGCTTCTTGAGGGCCGGCATGAAGGAGGACTTGATCGCCTTCATGTCGGTCTTCTTGGCCTCGGACTTCGGGACCTCCGGCGTGCTGGGGGCCGCCTCGGCCTCGGGATCGGACGCAGGCGTCGCCGGCTTTCGGCGCGACTGGGGGCTGGCGAGGGGCTCGGACGACTCGTCGGACGCCGGCTCGGCCGGCTGCTCGTCTTCGGGGAGCGTGGGGAGCGCGGCGGGGGTGCCGTCGGCGTGGACGCCCTGCGGCAGCGAGCGGCTGGGCAGCTCGGGGAGGGCCGCCGCGGTGCGCGGGGCCTCGGGCCGCTCGGGCGTCGCGGGGACGGCCGCGGGGGGCTCGTGGCGGGTCGGGACGGCGGCCGGCTGATCATCGTCGTCATCGGCCTCGGCCGAGATCACGGCCAGGTGCTCGCGGACGACGGCCTTGCCCTCGGCGTCGGCCACGGTGTGGGGCCCGAAGCCGACGACCAGGACCTCGCCGTCGGGGATCAGCCATTCGCCGGCGGCCGAGGCGCGACCGACCTCGGGGATCTGGACGCCCCCCTCGCCCGACGCCTTCCAGCCCGCGCGGGCGGTCGAGGCGTCGGTCTTCGCGGCGGCGGTCTTAGAGAGCTTGCAGCTCGGCGTGGTTTTCCCGTCGGCGGTGCGTCCCTCGTCGCACTTGACCTCGCAGGCGTGGACCGCGCCGGCGCCGGCGGTCGAGGCCTGGCAGCAGGCGGAGTCGTGCCGGCACCGGGTCGCGATCGCGGCGGACTTCACGATCGCGACGGACTTGCTGGGGAACCAGTCGGCGGGAATCCTGATGCTGGTCACGGGCTTCGCGGCCTCGTCGGGATTGGCGTCGAGGTCCATCGAGGCGCTCACCGTCACCGACACGCCGTGGTGCAGCTCGGCGGCCTGAAGCGCCTGAAAGGGGCATGGCGCGTCGGCTCGCATCTCGGCCAGAGCCACTTTCGCGTCCGATTCCGGCCGGCGGGCTTGCTTCACGGTCGGCGAGGCGATCGTGTGGACGCTGCGGACGTCGACGTCGTCGATGACGAGCTGGGCGAGCACGCCCTGGTCGATCCGGCGGCCGACGACGGTCGCGACGACGCCCTCGCGGACGCTCTCGGTGACCGGCCGGGGGGCCTTGCCCTTGCCCTTCCAGACGACCTGGGTGACGAACTCCTGGCTCTTGCAGGTCGACAGGTGGACGGGGGCCTGGGCGGGGCCCTTGACCTCGGCCGGGTCGGCGGCGACGGCCTGGGCCTCGGCGGGGAGCCGGTCGAGGAAGTCGTCGGGGGTGGTCCAGACGCTCACCGCGTTGTGCTGGGCGACCGGCTTGAGGCCGGTCCCGCGCCAGGCGAGGCCCTTCACTTCCACCATCCGGAAGCGGTAGGTGATCTGCGGCTTCGTCTCCTCCGGCGGGGCCCCCGGACCCGAAGCGGCCAGGGCCACGGCCAGCCATCCCAGTGCGACGCCCATGTGACGACCTCCGTTTCGTCTTCCTCGATCCTCGAAGCGCATCTCGACCGTCGCCGGTCGGAGCGGGGCGGATCATACGACCGTCGATCGGGTCGGTCAATCGCGGCTGTCGGCCTTTTCGCGCCCGAACTTGAGCGATTCCGGACGCGGCCCCCTGGCGGCGTTTCGCGGCGTCTAGCCAAGACGGCCCCGGGACCGGACAATCGCAGGATCGGGGATTCGGCGCGCGTCGGTCGCGAGGGCCTTCCCGTTCCGGTACACGATGGGACGGCCATGTCGCCGAACACGCTCTCGCGCGGGGAGAACCTGGAGCGCCTCCGGGCCGGGACGACGTGGGACGTCGTCGTCGTGGGCGGCGGGGCGACGGGCCTCGGGGCCGCCGTCGACGCCGCCGCACGGGGCTACAAGACGCTCGTCCTGGAGTCGCTCGACTTCGCCCACGGGACGTCGAGCCGGAGCACCAAGCTGGTCCACGGCGGCGTCCGCTACCTGGCCCAGGGGAACATCCCCCTGGTCCGCGAGGCGCTCCACGAGCGCGGCCTGCTGACCCGGAACGCTCCCCACCTCGTCCACCCCCGCGACTTCATCGTCCCGGCGTACCGCTACTGGCAGATCCCGTTCTACGGCGTCGGGCTCTGGCTGTACGACCGCCTGGCCGGCCGCCTCAGCTTGGGCCGCTCGCGCTGGCTCTCGCGGAAGGACGTGCTGAAACGGACGCCGACGATCCGCGGCGAGGGGCTCCGCGGGGGCATCCTCTACATCGACGGCCAGTTCGACGACGCCCGCCTGGCCGTCGCGCTGGCCCGGACGGCGGTCGGCCTGGGGGCCTCGGCGCTCAATCACGTCGCCGTGATCGGGCTCGTCAAGGAGCTGGGCCGGATCGTCGGCGTGCGGGCGCGCGACGCCGAGACGGGCGAGGAGTTCGCGATCCGCGCGAAAGCGGTCGTCAACGCCACCGGGGTTTACGCCGACGCCGTACGGCGGCTCGACCAGCCCGACGCCTCGGCGCTCCTCGCTCCGAGCCAGGGCGCGCACATCGTCCTGGACCGGTCGTTCCTGCCCGGCGACACGGCGATCATGATCCCCAAGACCGACGACGGCCGGGTTCTCTTCGCGATCCCCTGGCACCACCGCACGCTCATCGGCACGACCGACGTCCCGCTCTCGCAGACGCCCCGCGAGCCCGGGCCGCTGGCCGAGGAGCTGGCCTTCCTGCTGGAGCACGCCGGCCGCCACCTGACCCGCACGCCGACCGCCGCCGACGTCAAGAGCCAGTTCGCCGGCCTCCGGCCCCTGATCAACTCCGAGGTCGGCCGCGGCGGCCAGACCAAGAAGCTCTCGCGCGAGCACGCCGTCGTCGTCTCCGACTCGGGGCTGATCACCGTCACCGGCGGCAAGTGGACGACCTACCGCGTCATGGCCTGCGACGCCGTCGACCACGCGGCCGAGGTCGGCGCGCTGGCTCGCAAGCCGTGCGCGACCGAGAATTTGCACCTCCACGGCTGGACCGACCACCTCGCCGATCGCGAGGAGACGCTGGCGATCTACGGCTCGGAACTGGCCGACCTGAAGGAGCTGATCGCCCGGTCGCCCGAAGCAGGGCGGAAGCTGCACGCGGCCCTGCCCTACGTCGAGGTCGAGGTGATCTGGGGCGTCCGCCACGAGGCGGCCCGCACGATCGAGGACGTCCTGGCCCGCCGCACCCGGGCCCTCTTCCTGGACGCCCGCGCCTGCATCGAGGTCGCGCCCCGCGTCGCCGAGATCATGGCCGCCGAACTCGGCGAGGACCAGGCCTGGCAGGACCGGCAGGTCGCCGATTTCCGCGCATTGGCCGCGACCTATCTCCCGCCGGCCGGCGATGCGATCCCGACGCGCCCGACCCGCGGGCATCCGTCGTGACCCGACTAGAGGCGGCGTGTGCGGGGCTCGTCGTCGGAATCACCCTCGGACTTGTGTCGCTCGACTGTGGAGGGCGGCCGTCCGGCGACCTCGACCTGCCCCGCCCGACGCCCGGCCTCGAACTCAGGTCCGAGGATTTCGCCCGCGCCCGGGCCGGATTCTCGACCCGACTGGTCCGTCGCGGGCCGTCGCCCTCGACGGGCGAGCCGCTCGCGACCCCGGCCGACGCCGAGGCGGTCGAGTATCGCTCGGGCGGCCTGCGGTTGCGGGCCTACCGCAGCCGGCCCGCGCCCGACGGCGTGAGGAGGGCGGCCGTCCTCTTCCTCCACGGCGGGTTCGCCTTCGGCGAGGGGCACTGGGAGATGAGCCGCCCCTTCCGCGACGCCGGCTACGTCGTGATGACGCCCGTCCTGCGCGGCGAGAACGGCCAACCGGGGGACTTCTCCCTTTTCTACGACGAGGTCGACGACGTGCTCGCCGCGGCCGAGGCATTGGCCGCGGCGCCGGATGTGGATCCGGAAAACCTGTTCGTGGCCGGCCACAGCGTCGGGGGAACTCTGGCGATGATGGCCGCGTCGGCCTCCCCGCGGTTCCGCGCCGCAGCCTCCATGTCGGGCTCCCCGGACCTGATCGCCTACCTCCAGGTCAGCCGCACGCCCGCGCCGTTCGAAGCCTCCTCGGAGGCCGAGGTCCGGCTCCGTTCTCCCGTCGCCTACGCGGCCAGCTTCAAGTGCCCCGTCCGACTGTATTGCGGCGAGGACGAATTCTGGGTGCAAGGCGGCACCCGCCGGACGGCGATGCTGGCCGAGAGGGCTGGGATCGATGCAGCGGCCGTCGAGGTGCCGGGCGACCACTCCTCCTCGGTGCCGGAGGCGATCCGGGAGATCCTCGCTTTCTTCCGCAAGGTGAGACGCGCGTCCTCGGAGTGAGCCCTCCCGGCTCAACGACCCTTCACCTGCGTGCTCAGCGCCAGAAGCAGTCCATCGGGTCCATGACGATGTATTCCAACGCGTCGTCGAGGCCCAGGATGACGTCGCCGAAGTCGCCGATCGTCCGCCAGCGCTCGCTGAAGACGCTCCAGTAGAGGACGGCGAAGCGGCCGTCGGCCCGGGGCCGGAGTCGGGCGATCGGCTCGCCGCAGTCCTCCAGGAAAAGGGTGTAGCCGTGGCGGTCCTTGCGGACGCCCACGCCCCCGCCGCGCTTGTCGTTGAACGCCGCGATCCGACTCTCGACGAAATCGAGGATCACCGGTTTTTCTTCCGCCACGGCCACCCCGGCCCCGCCGGCCTTGCCGCCGCCCCGGGACTTCGGCCCGCCCGTCTTGCTGGTCTTCATGATTCGAGATCCGGTGCGATCCGGCCCCCCGCGACTTCGAGTCGAGATGAACCCCGCGTCCTGCTCCGGCTTCGTGTTCTTCAAATCATCACGATCGCTACGGCCGGCACGCAAGGAAATTCCGACGACGGTACATGACATTTGTTCAGATTATTCGCCGCCCGGGCGTTTCCGGAAAGCCCCCCCGCGACGGGATGGGACGAACTGGCCTTGCCACCGGGCTCCTCGGGTCCGACCCTAGGAGATATTCCGGAAGCCGCTCCCGCCCGTGGGGGCTTGCGAGCCGAGTTCCAGAACCCGTTTCAGGAGTCGCCGCCCCGGTCCGATCGGGGCGCTGAGCACGACCATGGCCGATCAGACTCTGCTGACCTTGTGGGACGACGTCCGCGCCAAGACCCTCGACGTCCTGAAGGGTCTCGACGACGTACACGCAAGATGGGCGCCCCCGAACCTGCAAAATTCGTGCTTGTGGCACGCCGGCCATGCGTTCGTCGTGGCCGAGTTCCTGGCTTCGCGGGCGCTGGGCCTCACGGCGCAGATGCCGGCGGGCTGGCAGAAGATGTTCAGCTGGGAGAGCAACCCGGCGCACACGCGGCCCGAAGAATGGCCGACGCTGGCCGTCGTCGTGACCGCCCTTTCGGAGCAGCACCGCCGCCTGCGCGAAGTCTACGCCGCCCTCTCGCCCGACCAGCTGGACACGGCCGACCCAGGCAAGACCGAGCGCTCGGCGCGCCGCACGATCCTCGTCGCCATGCAGGACGAGGCCCGGCACACCGGCGAGATCCAGCTGTTGAGGAAGCTCATGACCAAGACGTTCGTCGTCGCCGGGACGTCGATCGCCTGAGGTCAGCGCCGGGGGGGGGCGGAGGCGACGCGGCCTTCGCGAGGACGGTCGAGGCGACTCTCCAGCACCGGGGCGAGCGCCTCGGCCGCCAGGCGGTGGCCCTCTTCCGACCAGTGCGTGTCGTCGGGCAGGTAGACGAGCCCGCCCGCCTCGGCCGCCGCGCGGAACGGCGGCGTGAGGTCGACGAAGCCCACGTCCGGTCCGAGCCCGGCGACCACGCGCCCGACGTCGTCGGGGAGGTCGTCGCTAGGCCAGGCCGTACAGGGCGAGTCGGGCGCGAACCGGCAGAGGTCGCGATAGACGCGGAACTTGGCGGGCACGAAGGCGACGACGAGGTCGACGCCGTGCTCGCGACACAGGGCCCGGGCGTCGGCCAGGATCGCCCGGATCCGCTCCAGCTCGGGAGAGGTCCCCCGGGGGAACTCCGGCCCCCCCGCGCCGTGCTGGATGCCCGTGCCGAAGACCATCGGCACTTCCCGGCCGTCGCGGTCCGTGAACAGGCCCGTGTACGCCGCGGCCGGCCGCGTGGCATCGGGTCGGAGCCAGTTCCGGATCGCGAAGCCCAGGCCGTTGCGCACGAAGCTCCGGCCGTAGACGCCGTCGGACCGTCGCTCGTCGAGGATGTAGCGGAGGTTCTTCCGGTTGGCGTCGAACTCGTGCAGGTCCTGCAGGTCGTTGCCCTCGTAGAAGGCCCAGACGCAGGCGGACGGTTTGAGGGCGACCCCGTAACGGCGGAGGACGTTCGCCTCCTGCTGCGGGCCGTAGCCCGTCCGGCCCAGGTTCACGACGCTGCGCCCCAGCATCTCGGCGAGTTGCGAGGTCACGAGCGCGTCGGCCTCGACGTGCAGGCCTTCGATGAACGAGTCGCCGATCACGACGACGTCGGCCCGGGCCGCGTCGGTCGGGTTGCGGAAGCCGTGGGCGTCGGTGACCAGCTCGCAGTTGTAGCGTCGCCAGGGCTTCGCGCCGCGGAGGCCGTACAGCTCGGCCCCGTCGTAGCGGAATCGGGTCTTCTGGTGGGGCCGCCGGACGTAGATCAGGTCGGGATCGGGCCCGTTGCCCGCGCGCTGCCAGGGGGGCGTCGGCGCGGTGAAGACGACGCGGTAATCGACCAGCCGGAGCATTGCCGGGACCTCCATCGCCCCCAGCGCCAGCCCGAGCGCGCCGGTGCAGAGCGCGAACCGCCCGAGCGTCCCCGCGGGCCCGTGCGGCGAGAAGACGAAATAAGGCCCCCAGGCCGCCAGGTAGGCCAACCCGAGGAGCCCTACGAGGTGCTCGGGGTTCGTGTCGAACGCGGTCCCGCCGATCCGCAGGGCCAGGCCGAGCACGCCCAGCCAGCTCGCATAGACCAGCACCCGAACCGCTCGCCTGCGTCGATCCATCGCGCGCCAGCCCCCGACGTCCGTGCAGCCTTCCCCGACGAACGCCCGGATTAGGGACCGGCCGTTGTTTTTTGTCAACGCGAGCCGGCTAGGTGCACAAAGTGAAGAACTGGCGAAGTGCAGCCTTGGGGGACGCGCCGGCGTGTGATAATTTCACATTGTGATCCACGATTCGAGCCATTCCATCGAATCCTTCTCGTCCTCGGACCTCCCGGCTCCCGTCGACGAGTCATGCAGACACCGCCAGGAGCCGGCCCCATGCTCTCTCGCGCGCCGGGTCGTGGCGCAAGGATTCATGGCGGCCGGCCTGGTGGCTTCCTGCATCGCGGCCCGCGCGGACCTGCCCTATGACCGCGAGCCCATCAATTACCTGACGGCCGAGGCCCACGACCCCGTCGCCGGGCTCAAGCGTCTCGTCGAGTCGAAGCAGGTCGTCCTTGAGAAGGAAGGCCCGCAGGGATACCTCCGCGCGGTGCTCAGGGCGCTCGACGTCCCGGTCTCGTCGCAGGTCCTGGTCTTCTCCAAGACGAGCTTCCAGGTCACGAAGATCTCGCCCCGATCGCCCCGGGCGTTGTACTTCAACGACGAGGTGTACGTCGGGTTCGTGCAGGGGAGCGACACGCTGGAGTTCTCGGCCGTCGATCCCGAGCTGGGCGGGGTCTTCTACCTGATCGAACAGAAGGCCGACGGCCCGCCCGAGATCGAGCGGCGCACGCACGACTGCCTCCAGTGCCACGTCTCGGGCAAGACGCAGGACGTCCCGGGCCACATGGTGCGGTCGATCCAGACCGATCCCACCGGACGCCCCGTCTTCAGCTCGGGGAGCTTCACCAGCACCCACGAGAGCCCGCTCAAGGAGCGCTGGGGGGGCTGGTACGTCACCGGCAAGGCGGGCGGCCAGGCCCACATGGGGAACGTCCTGACCCCGCCGCGCGAGAAACTTGAGCCGCTGGAAGTCCAGTCTGCGGGCGACGTGCTCGACCTCGCGGGGCGGCTCAGCCTCAAGCCCTACCTCTCGCCCCACAGCGACATCGTCGCGCTCCTCGTCCTGGAGCATCAGGTCAAGATGCAGAACCTGATCACCGTCGCCAACTATCAGGCGAAGCTGGCGATCCAGTACGCCAGGGAGATCAGCAAGGCGTTCGGCGAGCTGGAAGGGACGATCTCCGAGAGCACCGCCAGGCGCTACGAGGGCCCGGCCGAGCAGCTCGTGAAGTACATGCTGTTCGTGGACGAGGCCCCGCTGGCCGGTCGCGTCGAGGGCTCGTCCGCGTTCGCCGCCGAGTTCGCCGCCCGCGGCCCGCGCGACCCCCAGGGGCGTTCGCTGCGCGACTTCGACCTGACGACCCGGCTGTTCAAGTATCCCTGCAGCTACCTGATCTACTCGAAGGCGTTCGACGCCCTCCCCGCCCCGGTCAAGGAGCGGACCTACCGCCGGCTCTGGGACGTCCTGACGGGCAAGGACCCGTCGCCGGCCTTCGCCCGCCGCACCCCCGAGGAGCGCCGGGCGATCCTCGAGATCCTGCTCGCCACCAAGCCCGGCCTGCCGGACTACTGGCGCGCCTCGCCCTGACGCGACCCCGCGCAGGCGTCGCGACGATTGCCCGGGCCGCTCGGGGGCGATAACCTGAGGGGGTCGGGACCGATCCGTCGCCGCACGCCCACCGTCCACCACCCCGCCCGGCCACCGAAGGGTTCACTCATGCCGAAGCCGCCCTCGCCCGCCCGTCGCTCGCGGAGGATCGCCTGGGGCCTCTTCCTCGGGCTCGTCTCGCTCCTGGCGGCCGACCTGATCCGCGCCCAGGTGCTGCGGATCGAAGCCGGGGGCTCGCCGCCCGCCGAGGTCCCGAAGGACGCCAGGGCCGACTCGTCCCTCTTCGCGCGCGAGAACCTGACGGCCTGGTGCATCGTCCCGTTCGACTCGAAGAAGCGGAACCCGGAAGAGCGCGCGGCGATGCTCGAACGGCTGGGCTTCAAGCATTTCGCCTACGACTGGCGGGCCGAGCACGTCCCGACGTTCGACGAGGAGTTCGAGGCCCTCAAGCGGCACGGCGTGAGCCTCGACGCCTTCTGGGGCCCCGCCGAGCTGAACGACGACTCGAAGCGGATCCTCGACGTGCTGAAGCGGCATAACGCCAAGGCGCAGCTCTGGGTCCTGACCGACTTCGGGCCCGACAAGGCGACCGGGGCCGAGCAGGAGAGGCGAGTGACAGAAGGCGCCGCGCGGGTCAAGCCGCTCGCCCAGGCCGCGGCCGAGATCGGCTGCACCGTCGCCCTGTACAACCACGGCGGCTGGTTCGGCGAGCCCGAGAATCAGATCGCCATCATCGAACGCCTCAAGAAGGACGGGATCGCGAACGTCGGCCTCGTCTACAACCTGCACCACGGCCATCCCCACGTCGAGCGCCTGAAGCCGCTCTTGCAGACGATGATGCCGTACCTCCTCGCCCTGAATATCAACGGCATGGATCCGGGGGGCGACGGCGGTGCCCGCAAGATCCTGCCGCTGGGCCAGGGGGGGCTCGACCTGGGCCTGTTGAAGCTGATCCGCGAGAGCGGCTACAAGGGCCGGATCGGCATCCTCGGCCACACGCAGGACGACGCCGAGGAGCGGCTCCGCGACAACCTCGACGGCCTCGACTGGCTCGTCCCGCAGCTCGACGGCGCGGCGCCCGGCCCCAAGCCGACCCCGCGCACGCCCGTCCCCCCCCCGCCCGCCCCGACTCCGGCCGCCGCGGCCGCGGGCCTCTCGCCGGCGCAGGCGCAGGAGGTCGCGACGGTGCTCGACGCCGCCCGCCGCGACGGCGACCCTGCCCGGGGCGCGGCGGTGTTCACCGACGTCCGGTTCACCTGCTTCTCCTGCCACAAGGTCGGCGACCAGGGGGGCACGATCGGCCCCGAGCTGACCGCGCTGGTCAAGACGATGCCGCCCGAGGACGTCGTGGCGTCGGTCCTCTGGCCCCGGCTCAAGGTCAAGGAGGGCTACGAGGCCTTCGCCTTCGCGCTCGACGACGGCCGGCTGCTCCAGGGCTACAAGGTCGAGGAGACGCCGACCGCGATCAAGGTGCGCGACGTCGCGCTCGGCGACATCGTCCCGGTGCCCAAGAACGCGATCGAGGAGAGCAAGCCCCTGGGCACGCTCATGCCCGAAGGCCTGGCCGCCACGATGTCGCCCCGTGAGCGGAGCGACCTCCTGAGCTTCCTGCTCAAGCTCGGCGCCGAGGGCACGGCGACACCCTCGCTGACGCTCCCCGCGCACGCCCACGCGCCCGCGGAGTTCGACTACGACCAGAAGCCCCTCCGGCCCGAGTTCTACACGAGCGCCGCCGATCACGTGAACCGCAACCGGATCTTCGACTTCTACGCCAAGGAAGCCGACTTCTTCCGCAAGCAGCCCTCGCCGCCCCCCCTGCTTCCGATGTATCCCGGCCTCGACGGCGGCAAGCAGGGCCACTGGGGCAACCAGAATGAGAGCACCTGGGCCGACGGCCGGTGGAACGAATCCGACCTGGGGACGGTCCTCGGCGGCGTCTTCCGCGTCAACGGCGAGACCATCCCCAAGGCGGTCTGCCTGCGGCTGGGCGAGAAGGGCGAGCTGTCCGCCTGCTTCAACCCCCAGACGCTCAACTACGAGGCCCTCTGGACCGGCGGGTTCGTCCGCTTCTCCAGCGTCCGGCACGGCTTCATGGAAGGCCTGATCCTCGACGGCAAGCCGCTGCCGAAGCCCGCGGCCACCGCGCCGAGCAAGCCCTTCGTCTACAAAGGGTACTACCGCCACGGCAAGCGAGTCATCTTCTCCTACACGTTCGACGGGGAGGAGTGGCTCGACGCCCCCTGGGCCGACGAGAAGGGCGGTTTCGTCCGCGAGGCCGGCCCGGCCGCGACCCACCGATTCCGCGACCTCACCCGCGGGGGCGGGGCGCAGTGGCCCCAGGTGCTCGTCACCCACGGCCGGCCCGGCCAGTCTCGGCCGTTCGCGATCGACACGATCGAGCCCCCGTTCGAGAACCCCTGGAAGGCCCTGATGTTCTTCAGCGGCCTCGACTTCCTCGCCGACGGCACGGCGATGATCGCCACGATGGAAGGCGACGTCTGGCGCGTCTCAGGCCTCGACGACGGCCTGGCGAACGTGTCCTGGAAACGGTTCGCCTCGGGCCTGCACCAGCCGCAGGGCGTTGTGGCCGCCGACGGCAAGGTCTACGTCCTGGGCCGCGACCAGATCACGGAACTCCAGGACCTCGACGGCGACGGCGAGGCCGACTTCCTCCGCTGCGTCGACAACGCCTACACGACCTCGCCCGCCGGCCACGACTTCATCTGCGGCCTCCAGCGCGACGCGGCCGGGAACTTCTACACGGCCTCCGGACCCCAGGGCGTCCTCCGCATCCCGCCCGACGGCGGCCCGCCCCAGGTCCTCGCCACCGGATTCCGCAACCCCGACGGGCTGGGCCTCACCCGGTCGGGCGTGTTGACCGTCCCCCAGTCCGAGGGCGAGTGGGTGCCCACGTCGCAGGTCTGCGAGATCCGGCCCGGCCGCCATTACGGCTATCCCGGCCCGAAGAACGACGAGCCCCCCGCCCTGCCCCTCGTCTACCTGCCCCGCGGGATCGACAACTCCAGCTCCGAGCAGGTCGAGGTCACGAGCGACCGCTGGGCCCCGTTCCAGGGGAACCAGATCCACCTCTCGTTCGGCGCGGGGGGCGCGTTCCTGCTGCTCCGCGACGAGGTCGACGGCCAGCCCCAGGGGGCCGTCTCGCCGATCCCCGGCGACTTCCTGTCGGGGATCCATCGCGGCCGGTTCAGCCCGCGCGACGGCCAGCTCTACGTCTGCGGCCAGGCCGGCTGGGGGACGTACACCTCGCTCGACGGCTGCTTCCAGCGGCTGCGCTACACGGGCGACCCGGTGCAGGCCCCGCGGTCGATCCACGCGGTCGAGAACGGCGTCGTTTTGACCTTCCACCAGCCCGTCGATCCGGCCGTGGTCGGCCGTCCCGGCGCGTGCTTCGCGCAGGCCTGGAACTACCGCTACAGCAGCGGCTACGGCTCGCTCGAATACTCGACCCGGCATCCGGGGACCCCCGGCCACGACGTCCTGCCGATCCGAGCCGCGCACGTCGTCGGCGACGGCCGCACGCTGTTCCTGGAGATCCCCGACATCCAGCCCGTCGACACGCTCCACCTCCGCCTGGACGTCGACGCCGGCCCGCCCCAGGAACTCTTCGCGACCGTCCACAAGCTGGCCCCGCCCTTCACCGGGTTCGAGGGCTACAAGCCGACGCCCAAGATCGTCGCGGCCCACCCCCGGCTGGCCGACATGGCCGCCCTGAAATTCAAGAGGACTCCGAACCCCTGGGCGACCAAGATCCCCCGGGCGCGCACGATCGAGATCGCCGCGGGCCGGAACCTGACCTACACCGTGCCGGCGATCAAGGTGAAGGCGGGCGAGGCGGTCAAGCTGACGTTCCTCAACCCCGACGTCGTCCCCCACAACTGGGTCCTGCTCCGGCCCGGGACGCTGGCGACGGTCGGCGACCTGGTCAACAAGATCATCGCCGAGCCCGACGCCGCCGCCCGCAACTACATCCCGAAGACCGAGGACGTCCTCGTCTACGTCGACGTCGTCGACCCCGGGACCGAGGCCGCCATCTACTTCAAGGCCCCCGACTCGCCCGGACGCTACCCCTACCTGTGCAGCTTCCCCGGCCACTGGATGGTCATGAACGGCGTCATGACCGTCGAGTGAAGACTTCGGACCGTAACGTCTCGTGCGGCGATCCGGCTCAGAACGCCTCGCCGTCGACGAGCACGCCGTCGGAGCGATGGGCCAGGGCCTGGAGGACGCCGCGGTTGATCCGGCTCTTGAGCATCCGCACCGAGCCGTCGCCGAACAGGAAGTTCGCGCCGCCCGTGTGGAAGCTCGAGAAGCCGCCGACCAGGTCGGCGTCGATCTCGCCGTTGTCGATCATGGCCTGAAGGACGACCGGGTCGAAGGCCTGGCCCGGCCTGAGGCCCGATTGCGACGACTTCGTCGCGAACGCGACGTCGGGGCGGCCCTCGTCGTCGAGGCCCCAGCCCGTGTTGCGGAGCGTGGCCGCCGTCCCCATCGCCCAGGTGCCGAACGAGAGCGTCGACCGCCCCGACTCGCCGACGAAGAACGTGAACGCCGGCCCGTCGACGAGGTCCTCGCGGGGGACGCGGCTGTTGAGGAAGAAGACGCCGTGGTTGTCGACGTCGATCGGGCCCTCGAGGTCGTTGTGGCACGCCGCGTAGTTCGTGCCCGTCGAGCTCGGGTTCGAAGGGCACAGGAAGGTCGAGATCCGGACCTCCACGGCCGTCGCGTTGCCGTCGGAGAAGGCTCCCAGCCGGAAGTTGAGGTGGTTGTAGACGTTCCTCTGCTCCAGGAACGGCAGCAGCCGCGCGGCCCAGCCGAAGCGATAGCCCGTCGGGTCGCTCGTCACGGGTCCCTGGAAATCGACCACCCCGGGCGGATAGACGCGGTTCGACGAGTGGTAGTTCTCCAGGGCGAGGCCGACCTGGAACAGGTTGTTCGTGCACTGCATCCGGCGCGCGATCTCGCGGGCCGACTGCACCGCCGGCAGCAGGAGCGCGATCAGCACGCTGATGATGCCGACGACCACCATGAGTTCGACCAGCGTGAAGCCGCGGCGGCCTTCAGAACGAGCCATCATCGATCTCCTCCCCGTCGTCGCGATGACCCAGCCGCCGGAAGACGGTCGGGTCGATGGAGGCCCTCAGGAACCGGACCGAGCCGTCGCCGAAGACGAAGACCGCCCCGTCGCCGCGATGGTTGCTGCCGAACCCGCCGACGTACCCGGGAGGCGGGGTGATGCGCTGGTCGACGATCAGCGCCTCCAGGTCCGCGGGCGTACGTCCCGAAGAGCGCCACGCTTCCGACTTCGCCGCGTCGCCGAGCGCGGCGGCGTCGAGGCCGTTGATCGCCGCCCCCGTGTTGCGGAGCGAGCCGCGCCCGCCCACGAGCCAGCCCGTCGCCGCCGGCGCGACGACCTCGCCCACGAAGATCGTCTGCGAGAGGCCGTCGAAGACCTCGGCCGCGCGGACGCGGCTGTTGAGGAAGAAGACGCCGTGGTCGTCGACGTCGACGGCCTTCTCGATCTCGTGATGACACCCGGCGTAGCTCGTGCGGCCGAACTCGGGCGACGTGACCTGCCCCGCGGAACCGGCCAGGACGCTCCTCGAAGATCCGACCCAGCCGCCGTAGGGGAGCGAGTCCGGACAGGCCATCATATTGATGGTCGTCCGCCGCGCCGTCGAGTTGGCGGCGTCCGCGGCCCCGGCGTCGAAATTCAGCGTGTCGTAGACGGCCCGCTGCTCGCAGAAGGGCAGGAGCATCGCCGTCCAGGGCGTCCGCATCACGGCCCCCGTCTCGGAGAAGGGCCGCGAACCGTCGACGACGCCCGGCGGGTAGACCTCGTGGGTCGCGTGGTAGCCGTGGAGGCCCAGGTGGATCTGCTTCAGGTTGTTCATGCACTGGATCCGCCGCGCCGCCTCGGTCCCGCCCCGCAGGACGGGGAGCATCAGGGCCAGGATGACGGCGATCACGCCCAGCACGATGATGAGTTCGATCAGCGAGAAGCCCGACGTGCGTTTCATGGTCCGCCCCCCTTCGACCGGCCGCGGGTCAGTACGACGAGGAGTCGATCATCTCGCCATCGGCCCGGCTGCCGAGCCGGCGGTAGATCTCGGCCTGGACGGATGACTTGATGAACCGCACCGAGCCGTCGCCGAACACGAAGTTGACGCCGCCGGGATGCCGGCTGGCGAAGCCGCCGACGTATTTGAGGGCCTGGTCGGGCGGCCCGCCGGGGGCCAGCAGGGTGGCGGGATCGACGGGGCCGGCCTCGGTCCAGACCAGCTGGGTCGAGTTGGCGTTGGGCATCGTCCCCATGTTCCGCAGGCTGGCCCGCGTGCCCGACGCCCAGCCCAGGTCGAGGCCGTCGTTGAGCTTCTCGCCGACGAACAGGGTCTGGCTGGTGCCGTCGGGGATCTCCTCGTAGCGGATCACGCTGTTCAGGAAGAGCACGCCACGGTTGTCGGCCGCGATCGGGGCCTCGACGTCGTGGTGGACGCCGGCGTAGCTCGTCAGCGGGATCCCCTGGGCGTTCCGCGACTTGCCCGCGTCGGCCGACGGGCAGAGGAACGAATGGACCAGGTTCCCCCGGGTCGTGAGGTTCGCCTGATCGTAGAGGCTGGCGTTGAAGTTGAAGTGGTTGTAGACGTTCTTCAGCTCCATGTACGGCGTCAGGCGGGCGACCCAGCCGAAGCCGTAGCCCTTGGCCTGGTCGAGCACGGGGCCCTTGCCCTCGTCGACCACGCCGGGGGGGAGGACCTCGAAGGCCCCCTCGTAATTGTGCAGGGCCAGGCCGACCTGCATCAGGTTGTTGACGCACGTCACCCGCCGCGCGGCCTCGCGAGCCGACTGGACGGCGGGCAGCAGGAGCGCGACCAGGACGGCGATGATCGCGATCACCACCAGCAACTCGATCAGCGTGAAGGCCGGCCGGCGGGACGTGCCGGGGACGGGCGACGGACGCGATGTCATGACGGGACTCCTCGATATCAGGGCGTGTCGGACAGGACGACTTCCCGGCTCGATCGGACGCGGCGCGGGGGGTCGGGGGGATAGTCGGCCTGGACGCGGACCGTCCGCGCCCCGCCGCCGGGGGAGGCCGTTTCCACGCGGATCGTCACCAGCGCCGCGGTCCCGGGGCCAGCGCCGGACGCCGCGCCGAGGGCCTCGGCGGGGATCTCCCAGCGTTCGCCCGTGTATCCGGGCGCGGCCGAGAGCCGGGCGAACGCCCGGTCGAGGCCCGCGTCGGCGAGCAGCTCGGATTGCAGGCTCCGATCGTGGGCGCGGGCCCGGTCGCGGAAGGTCACGCTCAGCCGCACCAGCGAGGCACCGACGAGCGCGATCACGAAAAGGAGGACCAGCACGGCGACCGAGGTCAGGCCGCGGCGGCGCGATCGCCTGGGGGGGATTCTCACGGCTTGCCTCCTTCCGGCTTCCCGGCCGGCGCGCCCTTGCCCGCGAGAGCCAGGATCTCCACGGGCCGGACCGGATCGATCCGGTCCTTCCGGGGCTGGACGTCGACGACGATCGCCGCGAACCGTCGGCCTTCGATCTCGCGGATCTCCAGCCGGGCGGCGACGGCCTGGGGGATGCGGTACGGCTCTCGCGCCGCATCCTTGCCCCCCTCGACGACGACGCGCGAGACCGCCCCGTCGTCGGCCACGCGGTACTCGACGGCCCGCCCGGGCCGGGGTTGCAGCTTGAGGGTCCGGCCGTCGAGGGCGACGCCTCGCGCCTCGTGGACGTCGGCCCGGAAGCGCCCCGCCAGGCGGTCGAGCGCCTCGGATCGCTCGAACGCGGCCCGGCCGTCGGCCTCCAGCCGCATCGCCAGGCCCAGGAGCATCACGCAGGTCCCGAGCATGAGCGCGACGGCCGTCAGCAGGACCATCAGCTCGACCAGCGTCACGCCGCGGCGTCTACTTTGCGACCGTCGATTCGCCGGGGTGCTCATGACTTCTCCTTCCGGCGGTGGACCCAGGTCGTCAGCCGCACCGGGGCGTCCCAGCCGCCGCTTCGATTGCGCCAACGGAGTTGCAGGCCGATCCGCTTCGAACCCGCGCCGCCGGCGGGGTCGTCGGCGACGACGTCCGCCTTCAACTCGGCCCCCGGCAGCGCGCGGGCCGCTTCCGGGGCCAGCGCCAGCCCCGGGACGGGGCCGGTCGCCAGGGCGTCGAAGGGACGCGCCGACAGCCGCTCCATGACGTTGGCGGCCTCGGCCGTCGCGCACCGGCGGCGGTCCCAGGCCCGTCGCTCGGAGGCGACGGAGGCGACCACCTTGGTGATCAGCGTCATGGCGATCATCAGCATCAGGGCCGACATCGCCGTCTCGATCAGCAACGACCCGCGTCGCGCGGATCGCCTTCGTGCCGCGATCATCCCGCAAGCCTCCCGATCAGCTCGACCAACGGAGCGAAGAAACCGACCGCCAGGAACATGACGAGCGCCCCGAGCGACAGGATCACGAACGGCCAGATGGCCTGGGCCAGCAGCGACATCCGCAGGGCCGTGCGACGATCGGCCGCGTCGGCCAGGTCGTTCATCGCCCAGGGGAGGTTGCCGACGGCCGCGGCGGTGTTCAACACCTCGTGATCGGTCGCGCGGATCAACCCCTGCCGCGCCAGGGCCTCGCGCCAGTCGACGCCGCGCCGCACCTCGTCCTCGGCCGCCGCGATCCGCCGTCGGACCCAGCGCGTTGGGTAGCGGCTCGCCAGCGTGTGCAGGCCGTCCTCGATGGGCCGCTTGGACTCGGCGGTCATCGCCAGCGAACGCAGGATCAGCGCCGCGTGCCGCCGCCGGAAGAGGCGGCCGATCAGCGGGAAGTCGAAGCCCGCCCCTCCGGTCAGGGCTCGGGGGATGATGAACAGGAGGCCGAGGGTCAGGAGCGGGAGCCAGATCGGCACGAGGAGCTGCGAGGTCGCGAAGTGCGCGCCGGAGAGCATGATCTTGGTCGACGTCGGCAGGGCCACTCCGAAGTCCAGGAAGATCGCCTCGAACTTGGGCACGATGAAGTAGAGCAGGAATCCCGTGATCACCTGCGTGATCAAGAGGAGGATCAGCAGGTAGCTCGCCTGCGAGGCGAGGGTCGCTCCCACGGCCGAGCGGCTCGACTGGATCGCGGCCGCCCTCCGCAGGGTCGGCCCCAGGCGACCGCTCTCCTCGCCCATCTCCACCAGCATCGCCGAGTCGGCCGACGCCAGGCCCCGCACGTCCCGCAGGGCGAAGGAGAGGCTGGCCCCCTGGTCCAGGAGCGCGGCGAGCCTCAGCACGCGGCGGCGGAACCAGCCGCGGTACTGGTTCGCGAACGCCTCCACGGTCGTCGCCAGCGGCATGCGGTGCTCGGCGGCGATCGCCAGCATCCAGAGCAGCGCGTGCTGCTGGCTGGCGTGGCCGCGGATCGCCATGAACACCCAGCCCACGATCAGGGTGACGAGCAGGAGGATGAGCAGGACGACGGCCCAGCCGCCGATGGCGGTGTAGGCCCATAAGAAGACCGCCACGTTCAGGACCAGCACGAGCATGTGCCAGAGCCGCCACGGCTCGGCCGCGGAGTAAGTCGCGCGCGCCTCGTTCGCCCCCGGCCCCTGGCTCATGTCAACGTCTCCGCTGCTCGGCGACCAGGCCGGTGACCGTCCCCAGGGCCACGAGGCCGACGGCCAGCCCGGCCGCCGCCAGGACGCCGATCAGCAACTCGACCCGCGTCGCCTCCATCCGCACGAGGCCGCCGATCGCCGCGATGAGGACGGCGGGCCCGGCCGCATAGCACATCGCCTGGGCGGCCCGCACCGCCGAGGCGTCGTCGCACAACCGCAGGGCGGCTAGCCTGGTCATCGTCTTCATGGATCCTGGTCTCCTTGTCTGAAGGGTCTTCGATTCAGCCCGAAAGCTTCGAGATGAGCGTGATCAGGGGCAGGAACATTCCGATGACGACGATGAAGACGCCCGCGACGACGCCGACCGTGGCCAGGAAGGCCACGACGCCGCCGCCGAACGACGCCTCGGCCCGGGAGCGGGACTGGAAGGTCTCGCCGGCCATGTGCAGCACCTCGGCGATCGCCGAGCGGCCCTCCGCCCACCGCAGAAGCCTGGGGAGCCCCTCGGGCATCGACCGGCGGATCGCCCGCGAGCCCGCCTCGACCTCCAGCAGGTCTCCCAGCGGCGGGGCCTCGGCGGGGCCGAAGTCCTTGTCGGCGGGGGCCCCGCTCACGTCGTCCCACTGGGGCTTGGGGCGGGCCAGGTGGTCGAACGGGCCCGTCGGGGCCGGGACGGCCCCCCCCTGCATGGCGGCGGAGAGCGAGGCGCCCTGCTCGACGCTCCGCGCCATGGCGCGGCAGGCGAGGTCGACGTCGTTGTTCTCGACCCCCGAGCCGGTCAGCCGGAGCGCCTCGGGGAGCGGCAGGTCGGCTTCCAGGAGCATGGCCAGCAGGTGGCAGAACTCCGCCCACGACGTGAACCGCCAGAGCGGCCCGAAGATCGGCAGCCGGCCGAGCAGGCTGTTGCGGCTCGCACGCGGCAAGATCAGGCCGACGAACGCCCAGCCGGCGACGATCGCCAGGACGGCCGCCAGCACGGCCGGCCAGAGCAGGCGGACCGCGTGCGAAACCTGCAGCATGAACCGCGTCAGCGTGGGCAGCGGCACGCCGAAATCGAGGAAGATCGCCTCGAACTTCCCCACGATGAGCAGGTCGACCAGCACGAACAGCACGCCGGCCAGGCTGATGGCCAGCAACGGGTAGGCCATGCCGATCCAGAAGCTCCGCTTGAGGTCGGCGCCGACGCTCGCGACGGCCGAGAACCGGCCGAGGACGTCGCCCAAGTTGCCCGTGCGGAGCCCCGCTCGGATCAGCCCGCGGAGGTGGGGCGGGATCCGGCTCGCCTCGTCATCCACCGCCGCTTCCAGGGGGACGCCGCGCTCGATCGAGTCGGCCAGCCCCCGCAGCGTGTCGCGGAACGCGCCGCGCGGCGATTCCTCGGCCAGCGCCCGCAGGCCCGGCCCCAGCGGCAAGCCCGCCTCGGCGACCCCGGCGACGTGCTCCGACAGCCGGTTCGCCTCGCCGGGGGTCAGGCCCCCGCCCCCCCCGTGATTCTCGCGCGACTCGATCATGACGGACGCGGCCTCGACTACAAGTCGGATTCGAAGATTCGGGGATGCACGACGTCGGGACGACGCCTCAGGGGCCGGCCAGCTCGTTGAGCATCCCCGACAGGGGCAGGAAGAGGGTCAGGGCGTAGAGCAAGGTCGCCGACGTGCCCACCAGGATGATCACGAGCGCCGGCAGCAGGACCCGCATCTTCTCGGCCGTGAGCGCGGCGCGGGTGCGGTACATCGGCGCGAGGTTGCGCAGGGCCCGGACCATCGAGCCCTCCGACCGGCCGTGCGCCAGCACCCAGCGGAGCATCGGCGAGAAGGACCGGAACGCCCCGCCGGCGACGGCCTCCTGGGCCGAACGCCCCCGCTCCAGGTCACCGGCGATCGCGCGGGCCTCGGCGATCAGGGCGGCGTTCCCCGTCGCCTCGGCGGCGAGCGTCACGGCCTTCGGGTAGGCGATCTGGTTCTCCAGCAAGAGGGCCAGCAGCTCGGCGAAGCCCGCCGACTGGTAGTCCCTCACCAGCGACCGCATCCAGGGGAAGAGGCCCAGGAACGTCCACGAGCCGGCGTCGAACCGCGAGGCCCGCCCCGATCGCACCCAGGCCACGGCGATCGCCGCCAGGGCGATCGGCCAGATCGGCCACCAGAGCCAGGCGGTCCGGCCCAGCCACACGACGACGTCGAGGGCCCGCGTCGCCGGCAGCCCGAGCGACGTGAACGCGGCCCCGAAACGCGGCGCCACCACGACCACGATGCCGACGAAGAGGATGTAGGCCAGGGTCGCGACGACCAGGGGGTACCAGAGCGCCAGCCCCACCGCGTCGCGGGCGTCGGCGAACCCGCGCAGGTAGCGAGTCATCCCTTCGAGGGCCGCCGAAACGTTCCCGGTCCGGGCGCCGGCCTCGACCACCGCGCGGTACAGCGGGGGGATCGTCGCCTTCTCGGCGTCGAGCGCCTCGACGAGGCTCTCGCCCCGCTTCATCCGCTCGGAGAGCGTCGCGGCGATGCGGCCCAGGTTGCCGGGCAGCTCCGCACCCGACCGCCCCAGGCCCGCCTCCAGCGGCGAGCCGGCCCTCACCAGGGCCGCGATCTCCTCGTTGAGCGCGACCAGCTCCTCGACCGACACCGGCCGGACGCCCCCGCCCTCCGAACCCGTGCTCGCCATCGGACCCCGCCCTCCGCGGCCTATGACAACTGTGACAGAATCAGGTCTATCACAATTGTCACAGGGCGTCAAGCGGCCCGCCCGCGATTCCTTACATTTGTCGGATGCCAGCCGGTCGGGATGGGATTCCGGGGCTCAGCGGTCGGTCATGCCGAGCACGCGGCGGACCTCGGCGGGGGACGTGCGGCCTTCTTCGACGGCGGCCCGGGCGCGGGCCCAGCGGGTGGTCATGCCGGACTCCACGGCGATCGTTTCCAGGCGGCGGACGTCGGCGCGGGCGAGGACGGCGCGGCCGAGTTCGTCGTCTAGGGGCGGGAGCATCTCGGCGAGCACGATCCGACCGGCAAATCCCGAACCGCCGCACTGCGGGCATCCCCGAGCCGTGCGGGCCGAATGAACGGCCAGGCCCAGGAACCCGGCCGGGTCGTCGACCGCGACCGAGCAGGCCGGGCAGAGCTTCCGGACCAGCCGCAGCGCGATCACGGCGCGGAGGCCGCTGCGGATCGCGTAGGGCTCGATGCCCATGTCGAGCAGGCGGCCGACGACCTCGCAGGCGCTGCCGGCGTGGAAAGTCGTCAGGGTCAGGTGGCCGGTCAGGGCGGCTTGCAGCGTCGTCTCGGCGGTCGCGCGGTCGCGGATCTCGCCGACGGCGACGACCTCGGGGTCTTGCCGCAGCAGGGCGCGGAGGCCCGCTTCGAGGGTCAGGCCGGCCGCGACGTCGACCTGCGACTGCGAGACGCCATCGAGCGCCGCCTCGATCGGATCCTCGAGCGTCGCCAGGCTGCGCCGGCCCTCGGTGCGGCGGGCCAGCTCGCGGAGGCAGGCGTAGATCGTGGTGGTCTTGCCGCTGCCCGCCGGGCCGGCCAGGACGATCGCCCCGGTCGTCTCGTCGAGCAGCCCCGACAGCGCGACGCGGACCTCCTCGGGGAGTCCCAGGTCGTCCGGGACGAGGAAGCGGCCCGGCCCGGCGAAGAGGCGGACCACGGCCTTCTCGCCATGGAGCGTGGGGAACGTCGAGAGTCGCATCTCGACCTTGCCGGGCTCGCGGCGGATCCGGCCCTCCTGGGGGGAGTCGGTCTTGTAGGTCAGCAGCTCGGCCAGCACCTTGAGCCGGGCGACGACGTTCGGAGCGCCCCGCCGCGGCAGGGTCGCGACCGGATGGAGGACGCCGTCGACCCGCCAGCGGACGTCCAACCCGTCCTCGATCGGATGGACGTGGACGTCGCTCGCGCCCGCGGCGACGGCCGCGGCGAGCAGGGCGTCGACGACCGAGGAGGCGTACTGGGGATTGTTCGGATCCAGCGCCTTCAGGCTGTCGGACAGGGGCGTCGCGGCCATGTCAGTTCACCCCCGTCCGCCCTCGCAGCAGGTCTCGCAGATGGTATGGCAGCGCGAGCAGATCAGCTCCCCTTGCGCTCGACGAGCTTCCCCCCGCACGCCGGGCAGGCGGGCCGGCAGGCGCCCGCATCCGCCGGGGGCGGCGGCGAGGAAGGTCGTTCAAGCGGAGGCTCGGCCATGGGAAGCCCCTTTTCTAATCTCAACGGCCTTCCCCCCTCGCGGGGGAAGGTGGCCGAAGGGCCGGATGAGGGGGAAGACGCGTCAGGAAGCTGTCACACTTGAATGTGAATGTCTTTGCGTTCTTCCCCCGAAGAACTCAGCCGACTCGAATTCCACAGGTTTTCATGCGCGTCTCCCCCTCATCCGGCCCTTCGGGCCTCCTTCCCCCGCGAGGGGGGGAAGGCCGTTATGGGAGGTTACTTCCCGAGGACGGGCCGGACCTGGGCGGGGGAGCCTTCGACGTCTTCGAGGACGCATCGGAAGCCGTCGCCGCGTCGGCCCGGCTCGAAGCCGACGTAGAGGGCGTGGACGCCGCGGTCGAGTTCGACGGTCAGGGCGTCGGGGGCCTTCGGGTCGGGTTCGACGCGGCGGCCGTCGATCCAGAAGGCCAGGTCGCGGGCCGAGTCGAATTTCAGCCGCACCGCGCCGGGGGTGGTGACCTCGACGTCGGAGCGGACGAGCGTCATCGGCGGGGCGCCGCTCACCCGGGGGTTCGCCGGAAGCTCGCTCGGGACCAGCCGGCCGCCGACCGTCGCGTAGGCGGTCTTCCAGGGCAGCGCGTCCTGGCCCTGGATCACGGCCTCGACGCTCGACCGGATCATGGCCGTGGCGGCCTCCTTCGTGCTGGCGAGCGCCCGCCAGCGCCGCAGGACGCGCTCCTTGCTGACCGCGTAGTCGCCGATCTTGCCCAGCTCGGACAGGAAGCGGACGAGGTCGACCAGCTCGGGCCGGGTCAGGGGCTCGGTGAGCCCGGCGGGCATGATCGAGCCGGCGACCTTCTGCTCCTCGATCGCGTCGAGGGGGATGGCGATCTCCTGGTCCTCGGCGTCGCGGAGGACCAGCTCGGAATCGGTCTGGCGGACGCGGATGCCCGTGACGATCCGGCCCTCGTTGGTGGCGACGACCGTGGCGTGGAAGTTCTCCTTGACGGCCTTGTTGGGCTCCAGGATCGAGTCGAGCAGGTAGTCGATCGGGGCGCTCGCGCCGATGCTCTCCATGCTGGGGCCGACCTGGCCGCCGGCCCCGGCGATCGCGTGGCACTTCAGGCAGGTCATGTCCTCGCGGCGGAAGATCGCCTCGCCCCGGACGGGGTCGCCCTTGGCCAGCTCGGCGAGGATCGACGCCTTCTCTTCGGGAGGGTACGTCCGGTTGGTGTCGCCCAGCGATCCGGACTTCGCCAGGGCGTCGATCAGCTCCTGCGCCGAACGGCCGTTGGCGCGGATGTCGCGGACGGCGAGCTTCGCCAGGTCGGGGTCGAGCTTCACGGCCGCCAGCGCCTTCGCCAGCGCGGCCGGGCCGTCGCGACGGCCCAGGAACGAGGTCAGCACGGCCTGCGCCTCGTTCAGGCGGGCGGCCTTCAGGCCCGCGAGCCACTTCGCGGCGCGGTCGGCGACGGCCGCCGGGTCGTGCGAGGCCAGCGAGGCGATCGCCAGCGTCTGGCCCAGGGAGTCGCCTCCCGGCTCGGCGAGCTTGGCGACGAGGGCCACGGATTCGGGGTCGGCGAACGCGATCAGGCCTCGGATGGCCTCCAGCCGCAGGGGGGCCGAGGCCTCGGCGGCGACGGCCAGCTCGGCGAGCTTCGGCCGCAGGCCGGCGATCTTCCACGCGCCGACCGCCGCGGCCGCCGCCGACCGCAGAGACTCGTCGGGCTGGGTCAGGAGCGGGCCGATCCGCGCGAGGTCGCCGGCGGGGACGATCTTGCGCTCGCGGCCGGCGCGGACGAGGGCCGTGAGCAGGGCCGACTGGCGGGCGGGCGGCAGGGCGTCCTTCTTCCCGATCAGGTCCAGCAGCAGCCCCAGCTCGGCCGGGCCGCCCACGGCCGCGATCAGGTTCAGGGCGGCGGCGTCCTGTTCGTGCGGGACGCGGCCCTCCTTGTAAAGGGCCAGCAAGGGCTGGAGCACGTCGGGCGAGCCCATGGATTCCAGGGCGAAGACCAGCCGGCGGGCGTCTCCGCCGAAGTCGAAGCGGCCGGCCCGGACGGCGGGCAGCCATGCGGGGGCCAGGTCGCGCGCGGCCAGCCAGAGGGCGTAGTCGAGGAACCCGTCGACCGGCTTGTCGAGCGCCTTGAGCGCCAGCTCCGCCGACTTCTCGTTCGGCATCCGCGCCAATGAACGAACGGCCTCCAGCCGGACGCGCGGGGCTTCGTCCGCGACCAGCGGGGCCAGCAGTTCGTCGGGGTCGGTGACCCGGCTCTTCCAGAAGGGGACGATCCGCGCGGCCGCCGCCCGGACGCGGGCGTCCTTCGAGTTCAAGGCCTCTTCAAGCAGGGCCGGCCGGGCGACGTCGAGCGCCTGGAAGGTCCAGAGCCCTTCGAGCCGATTGCGCTCGAAGTCGGGGTCGGCGGGATCGAGCGTGGCGACCCAGTCCGACAGGACCGGACCGACCGCGGCGGGCCCGCGCTCCTTGAGGACGCGCTTGGCCTGCCGGCGGGTGTATTCCTCGGGGGCCTTGAGGGCTTCGAGCAGGGCCGGGACGGCGGCGTCCACGAGCTTCGGCCGCTCGACGACCGGGCGGTTCTTGGCGGTGACGCGCCAGATCCGGCCCCGGGTGTGGTCGCGGCGGGGGTCGCGGAAGTCGACCTCGCCGTGCTGGATGATCGGGTTGTACCAGTCGGCGATGTAGATGGCCCCGTCCGGGCCCATCAGGACGTCGATCGGCCGGAAGGAGACGTGCTTCGTCTTGATCAGCTCGGACTGCTCGCGCGAGGAGAACCCCGCGCCGTCGTCGCTGACGACGAACCGGCAGACTCGGTTGCCGCGGAAGTCGTTGGTCAGCAGGCTCCCCTGCCAGGAGTCGGGCAGGTGTCGACCGCTGGCGACCTCCAGCCCGCAGTACTTCGGGCTGCCCGGGTTCAGGCCCTTGAGCAGGCGGACGGCGTCGACCGCGGTGACGTAGTAGGCGCCCGGCAGGCAGTAGTTGATCCCCTCGCCGCCCGCGCCGTCGGTCGCGAACGACTGGCCCCAGGCGTCGACCTGATGGCCCCAGCCGTTGACCAGGCCGCGGATGAAGACGTCCAGCTCCATCGTCTCGGGGCGGAACCGCCAGATGCCGCCGCCGTTCAGCCGACGCACGCCGTGGGGGGTCTCGATGTGGCTGTGGATGTAGATCGACTGGTTGAAATAGAGCATGCCGTCGTGGCCCCACCGCAGCGTATGCAGCAGGTGGTGCGTGTCCTCGGTGCCGAAGCCCGAGAGCACGACGCGGGTGGAGTCGGCCTTGCCGTCGCCGTCGGTGTCCTTCAGGTGGAGCAGCTCGGTGCTGTTGGCGACGTAGACGCCGCCGTCGCCCGGCTCCACCCCGGTGGGAATCAGCAGCCCGTCGGCGAAGACCGTCGTCTTCTCGGCCCGGCCGTCGCCGTCCTTGTCTTCCAGCACGAGGATCTTGTCGTTGGCCTCCTGGCCGGGCTTGATCTGGGGGTAGACCTCGGAGCTGGCGATCCAGAGCCGGCCGGCGGGGTCGAAGTTCATCTGGATCGGCTTGGCGATCAGCGGGTCGGCCGCGTAGAGGTTCACCTCGAACCCGTCGGCGACGATGAACGACCGCCGCTCGACCTCGGGATCCGGATCCGGCGGCGGCCCGACCGCGTTCTGGGCGCGCGACGAGGTCGAGAGGGCGAAGACCAGGCCCGCCGCGACGGCCAGGCCCCGGGGGAAGGCGCTCCCGCGCCGGGATCGGATGCTCATCGGGAGGCCTCGCTCTCGGGGACCAGCTCGTAGGTGTGCGGGACGGGCTTGCGCAAGGCGGCGATCTCCTTCTCCTTCGCGTCGACCAGCGGGTCGAACTGGGGGATCTCCACGGCGTTGCGGCCCTGCTCGTGCTTGCGGAAGCCGAACAGGTAGGTGATGTTCTGCGGCCGCCAGCGGTAGAAGAAGAGCAGGTTCTTGGCGTTGATCGCCGCGCGGAGCTTCTCGACCTGCTCGGCCTCGGGCACGATCGGGATCGTCTGCCCCGCGGCCCATTCCGCGTCGGTCTTCGTCGCGACCGCGCGGCCGTCGATCTTGAGCGTGTAGCGGCCGGGCTTCAGCTTCTCGACCTTGAGCTTCCGGGCGTCGGCCGAATCTTCGCCCTTCTGCGGGGAGGCGGGGGGCGGGAGCGGGCCGGCGGCGACGTAGCGGACCGGCGCGTCGCCCGCCGTCACGACCTTGGTGTGCGAGGACGGGTCGGGGTTCAATCCCAGGACGGGGAGGTTGGCCAGCCGCCACGAGCCCAGCTCCGTCAGGTGGATGCCGTCGTCAGTGTCGGGGGCCGAGCCGGTGGGCCGGGACTCCAGGCGGGCGCGATCCTTGGCGAACGCGTCGAAGAGGTCGACGAACGCGGCGTCGCGCTCCTCGGCGATCTTGCGGACCGCGTCGGCGTAGAGCCGCAGGTCGCGGTTGTGCGCCGAGGGGTCCGGCAGCGGCGGCGGCATGGTCTCGTGGGGCAGCGGCGAGAGCAGGACGAGCCGGGCCTTGAGCGGCGCGACGGCGTCGAGGAACGCGTTGTAGCCCTCGACGAACCGCGAGAGGCCGGCCTCGCCGTCGAACGAGTCGGCCATGCCGTAGCCGACGACGAGCACGGTCGGCTTGGCGTCGGTCACCTGCCGCTTCAACTCGCGGAAGCCCGCCTCGGGCGGGTCGAAGCCGGCCCGCGAGAGCCCGCGGACCGTGTCGCCGCTCCAGCCCAGGTTGCGGAACGTCAGGTCCTTGTCCGGGTTGGCGAGCGTCAGGCTCGTCTCAAGGTATCCGTAGCGCTGGTCTCGCTCGATGAACGTGTCGCCGACCAGGACGACACGGTCGCCGCTATGGAAGTCCCACGGCGGCGGCGGCGGCTTGGCGACGGCCGTCGAGGCCGTCGCCGCGAGGATGAGGAGCCCGGCGAGGAGGGTCCGGGCGGGCGAAAGGCGGGCTGCGGGCACGGTCGGGCTCCGACGTTCACGAGGGAGGGCGAGCGGCCGGCCGGCGCGCCCGCCGGTCGGGAAGCGGCAAAGGGGCATGGAAGCAATCTACCGCCCCGGCGCCGGCGGGTCGAGGGCTTGCGCCGGGCCGAGACGGGCCGACGGTCACTTCGCCGTCTTCGGGAGCCACTTCATGAAGTAGAAGACGACCGGCTCGGGCCCGGAGCTGGAGATGTTGTGCGGGACGTTGGGGGCCGAGAACATCACCGAGCCGGGGCCGACCTTCATGGTCTTGCCGTCGCAGAAGATCTCGCCGCGGCCGGACTCGACGATCAGGATCTCCTCGTCCGGATGGACGTGGGGCGGGTGCGGCGACTTCCCGGGGTCGATCACGAACCGGCCCGCCACCAGGCTGGAGCACAGCTCGGTCGGGCCCTCGAAATAGAGGCCCGCCCGGCCCACCGGCTTCCCCTCGTCCTTGTACACCGACATCGCCACGTCGTCGACGTTCACGGTCTTCGAGGTCGTGATCGGCCTCGCCTCCTGCGCGTGCGCGACCTCGCGCCAGGCCCAGCCGGCGGCCAGGGCCAGGGCGAGCAGGCTGGGGAGGACCGTCGAGGGGCGGAACAGCGGCGTGCGTCGCGTCATGAGGTCAGGCTCCGGAGGCGGGAATTCGAGGGGATTTCGTCTCCCAGATGGTAATGTGTGGACCGGCTCCGGGGGAACGTGCGACCGGCGGCCGCCCGACGAGTCGACGGAATTGGAACGATTTTCGCAGGTTGCGGAAAATGCGCCCACCATCGAAGGCGATCCCGCCCGACAGGCGACGTCGCGCGACGAAGCTCATGGTGCGGCGTCGAGTCGGGGCGACGGGAAGCCCCGCGACGCGAGACGGCCAACGGGAGAGGTTCCGGCGATGATGTCGATGTCCGCGTTCCCCGAGATGCGCCTGCCGATGGTCCTGATCCTCCTCTTCGGGGGTCTGGGCGTGGCGGCCTTGCTGATGTTGTACCGGCGGAACCGCCAGATCCAGGCGGTCGCCGAGGAGCAGTTCAAGGACTTCCGCGAGCGGGCCGTCGGCCTGATGGACCAGATCGACGCGCTGCGGACCCGCCACAAGGCCCTGCCGGCCACCGACCCGGACTTCACCGAGCCGATGACCGGCGAGACGAAGGCGCTCTACGAGAAGCTCGCCGCCGACCTCGACCGGCTCTGGGAGCGCTGGCTGGCCGTGATGGAGCTGTGGAACAAGGCCGAGCAGCGGATGCAGTCGACCTCGACCTTCCGCGTCGCGCCCAGCGAGGAGGCCCGGGCGATGCTCTCGTCGGGCCGCCTCGAAGAGCTGCTGCACGAGTCGAGCGTCTGCAAGGAGGGCCTGGACCGCCTGAACCTGGCCCACGAGGTCGCCGCCAAGACGCTCAAGGACGCCCGACGCGAGGTGGCGGCGGTGTCCGCGACGGTCGCCCGCGGCGGCCCATCGGGCGGCGAGGGGGACCTCTACGGCCGCGAGATTCGTCTCATCAACCACGAGCTGGAAGACGCCGAACAAACGATCGCCGCCGATCCCATCGGCGCGACCGGGGCGATCGACCGGGCCCGCGACTCGCTCGCCGACCTCCAGCAGCCCCCCGTCCCCCGTCGGCCCCGGGGCGGCTTCGCGCCGACGGCCCCCTCGCGGACGATCCTCGACGACCTGGTCGTCGCCGCCGGCCGGCTCCAGGAGCTGGCGTCGAAGATCCGGGTGATCGACATCGTCGGACTGCTCGTCAAGGGATGGGTGGCGCTCTGGGTCCTGGGCCTCTTCCTGGCGGTCCTGCCCGCGCTGATGCCGCTCATCCTCCTGTTCATGGCGTTCGTGGTCTTCGGCTCGGGGTTCCGGGTCTTCCAGCGGATCGCCACCCCCTGGGCCTGGGACGGGACGGCCCCGCAACGGCCTCGGCCCTGGCCGCAGCCGAAAAAATGGCGGAGGTGAGACCGGGAGGCCGCCCGGGAGGCCGCCGGGGGCCGGGACTCTCCCGGTCGCGAGGATTTACGTCAAGCGTCGCCCTTGATGAGCCGATGGAATAAGAGTATTAAGCACTCCCGTCCGCGCCTGGAGTCGATTCTTCTCCGGTCGATCGGGAGTGGCCCCCCGTCATGTCGAGACGAGGCCGCGGTGCAGGGGCGAGAGGGTTGGTCTGGGACCTCCCTTCGAGCCGGGAAGTCGAAGCTGGCAAGGACGCGAGCGAGAGGGCGCCCCGCGAGGGACGGGCCGACGGGACCGACGTGCGATTTGGCCGTCGGGACGATCGATGCGCCGGCCGACGGTCCGGCGGGGCGTCGGAAACGATCTCCGAAAAGGGATTTTCGAGATGAAACATTCCGTCTGCATCGTCGGAGGCTGCGGCCACATCGGCCTCCCGCTGGGGATCGCGCTCTCGGTCGCGGGCGCGCGGGTGACCCTCCTCGACAACAGCGAGTCGCGGGTGAGGAGCGTCGCCGAGGGGCGGATGCCGTTCCTCGAGCGGGGCGCGGACGAGTCGCTGGCGGAAGTCCTCGCCGACGGCCGCCTGAGCGTGACCATGGATCCGGACGCCGTCGGCCGCAGCGAGACGGTGATCGTCACGATCGGCACGCCGGTCGACGAGTTCCTCAGCCCGCAGATCCGGACCTTCGACCGGGCGATGGGGGCGATCCTCGACCGCATGCACGACGGCCAGCTCCTCATCCTGCGGAGCACGGTCTTCCCCGGCGTCACCAGCCGGCTCGACCAGCGGACCCGCGACCGGGGCCTCCGGGTCGACGTGGCCCACTGCCCCGAGCGCATCGCCCAGGGCTTCGCGCTCGAAGAGACCGGCAGCCTCCCCCAGATCATCGGCGGGGCCACCCCGACGGCGACCCGGCGGGCCTCGGCGCTGTTCGGCATGCTGGGCTCGAAGATGATCGAGATCCCGCCGGTCGAGGCCGAGCTCTGCAAGCTCTTCTGCAACAGCTACCGCTACATCAACTTCGCGATCGCCAACCAGTTCTACGTGATCGCCGGCAAGTTCGGCGCGGACTTCGACCGCGTCCGCAAGGCGATGACCACCGACTATCCCCGCATGTCCGGGTTCCCCGGGGCCGGGTTCGCCGGCGGGCCCTGCCTGCTCAAGGACACGATGCAACTCGCCGCGTTCAACCACAACGACTTCGTGCTCGGCCAGGCCGCGATGATGATCAACGAGGGGCTGCCCACGTTCCTCGTCGAGTCGGCCAAGGCGCGCTACGACCTGTCGACGGCGACCGTCGCGATCCTGGGAATGGCGTTCAAGGGGAACAACGACGACCCCCGCGACTCGCTGGCCTACAAGCTCCGGAAGGTCTTGACGTTCGAGAGCCGCAAGGTACTCTGCACCGACCCCTACATCGACGACCCGTCGTTCGTCTCGCTGGAGACGGCGCTCGACGAGGCCGACGTGGTGTTCCTGGGGGCCTGCCACGACGACTATCGGGGGCTCTCGATCCGCAAGCCGGTGGTCGACGTCTTCAACTTCCTGAAGCGGCCGTCGGAGCAGGACGTCGAGGCCGAGACCCGCACCGCCGCCTGACGCCGGGCCCGATGCGGGGCCGGGGCCCGAGCCCCCCTCCCCGCACGGCCGGATGGAGCCTCGCCCGTTCCGATCGATCGCCCGGCCGCCTCGGGCCGATCGCCCCCTTCCCCCGTATGGATACCGGCCGCGCGACCCGCGCCAGGCCCGAGAGGGACCGTTCATGAAGATCATGGTGACAGGATCGGCCGGGTTCATCGGCGGCTACCTCGTCGAGGAGTTGCTCGCGCACGGCCACGAGGTCGTCGGCGTCGACAACTTCTCGAAGTACGGCGACATCGAGCACAACAGCCTCGACAACGCGAACTACACGCTGGTCCGCGGCGACGCCAAGGACGTCGGGCTGATGAAGGAGCTGCTCGCCGACTGCGACCACGTCGTCGCCGGCGCGGCCATGATCGGCGGCATCAGCTACTTCCACACGTTCGCCTACGACCTGCTGGCCGAGAACGAGCGGATCACCGCCTCGACCTTCGACGCGGCCATCTGGGCCTACCGGCACGCCAGGTTGAAGAAGATCACCGTCGTCTCGTCGTCGATGGTCTTCGAGAACGCGACGCGGTTCCCCAGCCACGAGGGCGACCACCGGGCCTGCCCGCCGCCGGCCTCGACCTACGGCTTCCAGAAGCTGGCCGTCGAGTACTTCGCCCAGGGCGCCTACGAGCAGTACGGGCTGCCGTTCACGATCGCCCGGCCGTTCAACTGCGTCGGCATCGGCGAGCGCCGGGCCAAGTGCGACGTCGAGATCCTCTCGGGCAACGTCAAGCTCGCCATGAGCCACGTCGTCCCCGACCTGGTCCAGAAGGTCCTCAAGGGCCAGGACCCGCTGCACATCCTCGGCGACGGCACGCAGGTGCGCCACTACACCTACGGCGGCGACCTCGCCCGCGGCATCCGGCTCTGCGTCGAGCACCCGGCGGCCATGAACGAGGACTTCAACCTCTCGACGGCCGCCTCCACGACCGTCATGGAGCTGGCCGAGCTGATCTGGAAGAAGGTCCACGGCGAGTGGAAGCCGTTCCGCACGGTCTCCGACAAGCCCTTCCAGTACGACGTGCAGTGCCGGATCCCGACCGTCGAGAAGGCCCGCGACCTGATCGGCTTCTCGGCCGACACGCCGCTCGACGAGATCCTCGACGAGGTCATCCCCTGGGTCGACAAGCAGCTCGCAGCCGGAGTCATCTGATGGGAACGCAGACGACGGGAGCCCGACGGACCGGCCGACGCATCGGGGCCGGCCCCCACGCCGTGGTCGGCCCCCGCGCCGACAAGCCCCTGGCGCTGGTCGTGCCGGTCTACAACGAGGGGGAGAACTTCCCCGCGCTGCTGGCCGAGATCGAGCGCGACGTGCCGCGGCCGTTCGAGCTCCACGTCGTCTACGACTTCGACGAGGACACGACGGTCCCCGTGGCCCGGTCCTTCGCCCAGGACCGCCCCTGGCTGCGGCTGGTGAAGAACCGCCACGGCCGGGGCGTCGTCGGGGCGATCAAGACCGGGTTCGACGAGGTCGGCGACGGCCCCGCCCTGGTCGTCATGGCCGACCTCTCGGACGACCTGCGGGTCGTCCCCGGGATGCTCGACCTGTACCGCCAGGGCCACCGGATCGTCTGCCCCAGCCGCTACATGAAGGGGGGGAGCCAGGAGGGGGGCCCGTGGCTGAAGCGGACCCTCAGCCGCCTGGCCGGCCTCTCGCTCTGGTACGTCGCGCGGTTCCCGACCCACGACGCCACGAACAACTTCCGGCTCTACGACGCCGCCCTGGTGCGCGAGATGGGCATCGAGAGCACCGGCGGCTTCGAGCTGGCGCTGGAGCTGACCGCCAAGGCCTTCCGCCGCGGCGAGGCGATCGCCGAGGTCCCGAGCCACTGGCGGGACCGCACGGCGGGCGAGTCGCGGTTCCGGCTCATGAAATGGCTCCCCCGTTACTTGTACTGGTACGCATACGCCCTTTCGCCCCGGCGGGCGCCGCGAGGAGCACGATGACGCGAACGATCGGAATCGAGGCGGACGCGCCGCTGGAGAACCTCGTCGAGCAGATCTACCGCAACCGGTTCGGCAAGCAGGTGCTGACCCGGCGCACGGCGGTCTGGCGGGTCCTCTGCGAGTCCTGGTTCAACCGCTACGTCCCCGCGGGCGGCAGCGTGCTCGAGGTGGCCGCGGGCTATTGCGAGTTCATCAACAACGTCGAGGCCGGCGAGCGCGTCGCGGTCGACCTGAACCCCGAGACCCGCCGCCACGCCAACCCCGACGTGACGGTCCACGAGATCGCCGCCGAGCGGCTCGGCGAGGTCGTCCCCGCCGCGCACTTCGACGCGGCCTTCATGTCCAACTTCCTCGAACACTGCCGGACCCGCGAGCAGGTCCTGGCCGTCTTCGAGGCCGTCCGCGGCGCGCTCAAGCCGGGCGGGCGGGTCATGATCCTGGGGCCCAACTTCCGCGCCTGCGCGGCCGACTACTACGACTACTTCGACCACCACCTGGCGCTCACGGAGAAGTCGGTCGCCGAGGCCCTGGAGCTGTCCGGCTTCCAGGTCGAGGTGGAACTCGCCCGCACGCTGCCGTTCTCGTTCCGGAGCAAGCTCCCGAGCGCCCCCTGGCTGGTCCGGCTCTACCTGCAGATGCCGTGGGCCTGGCGGTTCTTCGGCGCCCAGTTCTTCCTCGTCGCCCGTCGCCCCGCCTGACCGGAGCCGGGAGTCGGACCCGACGGCCGCGGCAGGACGCCGCCCGTCCGAACGCCGGCGCGACGCGCCGACGGAGCCTGTCATGGAGGATGCGATGACCGCGGAGCCGGGGCTGATCGCCGACGCGAGCCGAGATGATGCGACCCCCGTCGCCGGGATCGTCTGGCGCGTCCTCCTGCTGGTGGCTTTCATCATGCTCACGATCCCCCAGTGGATCACGCAGATGGGCGCCGGCCTCGACCCCTCGTGGTGCGCCGCGTTGTACCTCTCGGCGGCCAAGGGACTGGTCCACGGCCGCGACTTCGTGTTCACCTACGGGCCCCTGGGCTTCGCCCTCATCCCCAAGGAATACGGCGACGTCAACCTCCACGCGGTGGCCCTGCGGCTGGGGCTCCACCTCTTCTGGTGGACGTCGGTCGGCGTCCTGCTCTTCCGGGTCAAGGGCTACATCGCCCCCCTGGTCTTCGCCGCCACGACGGCGATGAGCGGCATCGCCCTGGACAACGACTTCAACCTGATCCTCGCCGGCGCGATGATCCTGACCGTCACCGGCTTCCTCGTCCTTGCGGAGCTCGACCGCCGGCCCGAATGGGCCGTCCCGGCCGCTTTCATCGCCGGGGCGGCGGTCCTGACGAAGTTCAACCTCGGGGTCGCCTGCACGGGCGCCCTGGGGATATGGGTGCTCATGCGACTCGCCCGCGACCACAGCCCGCGGGTGTGGATGCGCCTCGCCCTGCTGGGCCTGGTCTATTTCGGCTCGATGGCCGCGTTCTTCCGGGCCTACAGCGGCCCGCTCGACGCCCTCTGGCCGTTCCTCCGGGCGTCGCGAGAGCTGGCGTCGGCCTATTCGACCCAGATGACCAGCGACGATCCGGCGAGCAGCGGGTTCAACCTGATGGTCAGCATGCTGGGCCTCGCGGCCCTGGGCCTGATCGTCAGCCTGGCGCGGCGGTCGGCGATGGCGCCGGCGTTCGCGATCATGCTCTTCCCGATGTTCGTCCTCTACAAGGGGACGGTCGTCCGGCAGTCGCTCGGCCACTTCCTGAGCGCCTGGCCCGTGATGGTCAGCCTTTCCGCGCTGGTGCTGCCGGCGGCGAGCCGCACATTCAGGACGAGGATCGGGGCGACCGTCGCCGTCGCACTCATCCTGGTCTCGGGCTTCTGGTACGCCCCCACGTCGGTCGAGAAGGTCGTGACCCGCGGGGCCGAAAACTGGGTCGCCCTCTGCAAGCTCGATCGGACCCGGGCCGCGATGCGCGCCTACGACTCCAAGGCGAAGCGCGAGCAGGTCCTGCCGGACGCGTTCCTGGAGCGGATCGGCACGGCCCCCGTCGACATCTATCCGTGGGAGACGTCGTACGTCTGGGCCAACGACCTGAACTGGCGGCCGCGGCCGGTCTTCCAGTCGTACTGCGCCTACACGCCGCTGCTCGACCAGATGTGCGCCGATCACTACCGCGGCGCGAACGCGCCGAAGTTCATCGTCTACTCGCACGTGGCGATCGACTACGAGCATCCCTGCATCGTCGATCCGCGGACCTGGATCGAGATGCTCCGCTGGTACGACTGCGTCGCGGGCGACGGCCCGCTCCTCCTGCTCCAGCGGCGGGAAAAGCCCCGATGGCAGGGGACGCAACGGCTCGACGTCGCCTCGAGCGGCTTCACGAAATCCTATCAGCCGCCCGACGCCGGCCGCGGGCTGACGTTCATCAAGGTCGATTTCGAGCTGTCGCTGCTGGGCAAGCTCCAGGCGATGCTCTACAAGGTGGATCCGCCCCTGATCCGGGTCGAGTACAAGGACGGCGAGCCGGCCAACCACCGGCTCGTCTGGCGGAACACGGCGGGCGGGTTCCTCGTCAGCAGCCTCCCGCGCAACATCATGGGCGTGGTCCACCTCTTCCAGGAGGGCGTCGCCGACGAGGTGATCGGGGTCTCGTTCCACGACCCGAGCGGGCGGCTCAAGCCCGAGTTCAAGATCACGGCACTGAAGTCGGGCGGCGACGTCGTGGCCCCGCCGGCCGTGGCGACCTCGACCGGGGGCCCCGTCGCACGCTGAACGGTCAACCCTCGCCGACGCGAAGGAAGAACTTGACGGTCGCGTAGACGAAGTACACCGCCTCGATCAGGAGCCCGGCGGCGACGATCTTCAGGGACAGCCCCCGCCACGACCGGTCGTCCTGTTCGCTCGCGCCCAGGCCGTCGTCGTCCAGGTCGTCCCAGTCGTCGTCCTCGATTCCCAGCTCGGCGGAGTCTTTGGACCAGGTCTGCGAGAGGATGACGCGGGCGTCCCCCGCCAGGCTCTGCGGCACGCGTAGGACGACCCCGCCGGTCGCGATCGCATACATCGACCGAGACCCCATGCGCTCGCCGTCGATCGTGGTGGGGATGCCTTCGGCCTCCAGCCGGATGCGCAGGGGCTGGCAGTCCATGGCGTCGGGATAGTGGGCCACCTCGACCCAGGGCCCCGCCGCATCGACGCCCGAGGAGGTCGGCGGGGCCGCCTCCAGCGGCACGTCGTGCTTGCGGCAGACCGCCCCGTCCCCCCCGAGCTGGAAGCCCTCGCAGACCGGGCAGTAGCCCTGGGGGACGATCCTGTCGCCGCAATGGGCGCAGAGCTTCGACGGGTCGGCCTTGGCGACCGTCCGACGGCAGGTGGGGCAATACCCGGGGATTCGAGTCGGCGTGGTTCGCATCGAAGGTGCTCCCGGGAGGGTGAGTCGCGACCGGCCGTTCAGCTTTCGAGCGCCGCGTCGAGGGTGATCTCGGCCTTCAGGAGCTTCGAGACCGGACAGCCGGCCTTGGCCTTGGCGGCCAGTTCCGCGAACTTCGCCTCGTCGGCGCCCGGGATCTTCGCCCGGAGCGTCAGGTGGACCGTCTTGATCGCGAAGCCGTCGCCCTCCTTGTCGAGGGTCACGTCGGCCGTGGTCTCCATGCGCTCGGCCGTGAGCCCGGCCTCGCCCAGGATCAGCGAGAGCGCCATCGTGAAGCAGCCGGCGTGGGCCGCCCCGATCAGCTCTTCGGGGTTCGTGCCCGGCTTGCCCTCGAAGCGGCTGGAGAAGCCGTAGGGGTATTCCTGGAGCGCCCCGCTCCTGGTCGAGATCGCGCCCTTGCCG
This sequence comes from Paludisphaera mucosa, assembly GCF_029589435.1. Classification (NCBI taxonomy): domain Bacteria; kingdom Pseudomonadati; phylum Planctomycetota; class Planctomycetia; order Isosphaerales; family Isosphaeraceae; genus Paludisphaera; species Paludisphaera mucosa. The sequence continues at coordinate 47,756 of NZ_JARRAG010000002.1, forward strand.
TCCTTGATCCCGCCCCGCCAGACGGCGGACCCGTGCGTTTTCATGATGGTGCTGCGCCCTCGTGGAGTCTCGTCATGGAGGAAGTTCGCCCGGAACTTCCAATCATTGTACGGAACGGCCGCGAATCAACCCCTCAGCGGGCGGCGAAGCGGGACGCCGGGGGTGCCGCGGCGATCGCGTCCACCCGCGATTCCAGGCGGATGAGATGGACCGTTCCCGGCTTGGTCGCGGCGGCCAGCAGCCGACGACGCGCGCAATAGGCCAACCCTGAAGGCTCGGCCCCGCCCACGTTCAACGGCCCGAGGACCGGGAACCGTCCCAGCACGATCGGCGGGGCGATCTGGACCATCTCGAGCGAGGAATCGTCCGGCCGCGCGACGACGAGATAGCCGGCTTTCCCCGCAGATTCTTGATGCTGGGCTTGGACCGGCGACGACGTGACCGCGACGGCGTCGCGCTCGTCCTGGGCGGGGACGAGGATCCAGTCGCCGTCGTCCGACGCCGAGACGTAAGGCTCATCGACGCGTTGAAGGTCCATTCGGCCGGCCAGACGAGGGGTCGACGGATCCGTCAGGTCGATCGCGACCGCGGTCTTCTGCCGGACCAGCGTCGCCAGCGCGTGAGATCCGCGTTGCGAGAGGGTCAGCCGGTCGAGGTCGTCGCCGTCCTCGAACGCGAGCCTGCCGACGGCCGTGGTGGGAGTCGATCCAAGGACCGCCGACGTCGCGAAGACGGACAGTTCGGGGGCGTGCTTCGTGACGTCCCCTTCGCCGCGGCCGGAGGCCAGGACGATCAGGAAGGCCCCGTCGGGCGTGGCCGCCAGGTCGTCGGGATAATACCCCGCCTCGACCCGCGACCCGACCCGCCCGCCGTCGAGCGCGAAGACGTCGAGCCAGCCGGGCCCGAGGTGCTTGGCGTCGTTGACGGGCCGCTGGAGCACGGCGACGTTCCCGCCCACGACCGCGATGGCCACGGGCCGGCCGTCGACGGCGATCTTCGCCAGAGGCGAGAGCTTGGCGTCGTCGTCAATGCGGTAGGTCAGGATGCGATTGTAGCGCGGGCAGAGGACCGCGAGGCGATCGCCGGCCGCGTCGAAGGCGACCCGCGTCGAGCGTTGCTGGCCGGTGGCCTCGCGGTGGGTCTCGTGGAGGAGCCACGGCCCGGCGATCGCCTCGACGGGCGTCTGGGCCCGTCGGAGGATCAGGGCGCCGGCCCCGAACAGCACGGCTGCGGCGACGGCCAGGCCCGCGAGCACTCCCGGGCGGATCATGCCCGAGGGCTGCGCGGGGGGCGACGCGCCGTCCGCCTTCGGCCGCCGGAAGTTCACGCGGTTCTCGGTCCCCGCCAGCAGCCGGCCCACGTTCTTGCGATGCCGCGCGATCAGCAAGACGACCACGGCCGCGACCAGGGCGCTCAATGCGCGATGCGACGGGGCCCAGGGGTCCGACGTCCACCAGAAATAGCTCGCCCCGAAGGCCAGCCCGCCGGCGATCGACGAGAGCGACACGTACCGCGAGACCGCGAAGACGGCGAAGAACGCGACCGCCGCGACGCCGCAGCATCCCGGCAAAAGGGCCAGCAGGGCCCCCAGGCTGGTCGCCACCCCCTTGCCGCCGTGGAAGCCCAGGAAGACCGGGAAGTTGTGCCCGAGGATCGCCCCCAGCGCCGCCGCGACGGGGAGGTCGGTCGGGACGTCCCAGCCCAGCCGGGCGAACATCATCGGCAGCAGTAGCGTCGGCAGGAGGCCCTTGAGCACGTCGAGCGCGAACACGAGGACGAAGAAGCGGAACCCCAGCAGCCGGCCGACGTTCGTCGCGCCGATGTTGCCCGAGCCGACCTTGCGCACGTCTTCTTTGGTGAGGGCGTAATAGATCAGGTAGCCGAACGGGATCGACCCGATCAGGTAGGCGGCGAGGGCGGTCGCGACGTAGGTCCAGCTCAACGGCGACGCTCCCGTCAGTCGTCCCGGCCGATCTTGAGGACCGCCTTGTCGGGCTGCCCCAGGAACGCGGCGCGGCGGTTGTCGAAGATCTCGTTGGCCGTCGCGTAGTCGTCGTGGCGGCCGATGTCCAGCCAGTAGCACTTCTGCTTGTAGCAGTGGACGGGCCGGCCGGTCTTCCGCATCGCTTCGAGCAGCTCGGGCATCGTCACCGCCTGGCCGGGGACGAGGTAGTCCCACGCCAGGGGGTCCAGGATGTACACGCCCATGCTGACCTGGAAGGAATACTCGGGCTTCTCCTGGTACCCCGTCAAGACGTGGGGGTCGTCGCCGAACTGGAGGACGCCGAAGTCGATCTTCACCTCGCGCGGGTAAGACGCGATCGTCGCCGCCGCGCCGCGGGTCTGGTGGAAGTCGAACATCGAGCCGTAGTCGAGCGTCGTGAGGATGTCGCCGTTGATGACGAGCACCGGCTCCTCGGGGCGCTTGATCAGCGTCAGGCCGCCCGCCGTGCCCAGGGGCGCGACCTCGCGACGGTACGAGATCTTCGCGCCGAACTTCCGGCCGTCGCCGCAGAAGGTCTCGATCAGCTCGGTGAGGTAACCGGTGATGATCGTGACGTCGCGGAAGCCGAAGCGGGCGAGCTGCCGCAGGACGACCTCGATGATCGGCATCGGGTCGTCTTCGCCCAGCGGCATCAACGGCTTGGGCAGGACGTGGGTGTAGGGCCGCAATCGCGTCCCCTTCCCTCCCGCCAGGATCACGGCCTTCATGGTCCCGTCCTCCCCTTCCCTGGTACTCGTTGGATCGAATTCCGAACGGCTCGGGCGGGCGTCAACCCCGTCCCGCCTTCTTGCGATTCCTGGTCTTCGCGACGTGCGGGGCGGCGGGCCGCTTGCCGTGCGAGGCGTGCTTCGCCTTGGCGGCGGCGACCTCCTGGAAGACCCGCACGAGGGCCTCGACGTGGCGGTCGAAGGTCCATTCCCGACCCAGCTTCGCAGCCTCGGCCGACATCGCGCGGCGGTGGGCGTCGTCGGCCAGGCGGTCGAGCGCGGCGACCAGCTCGGTCCGCGCGTCGGGCGTCGGCAGCACGTATCCCTGGCGGCCGTCGGTCATCAGCTCGCTGGCGCCGTTGCAGGCGGTGGTGATCACGGGCAGGCCGCAGGCCAGGGCCTCGAAGACGACCAGCGAACAGGGGTCGTAATACGTCGGCGAGACGAAGAAGTCGCTCGACCAGTAGCACTCGCGGACGTCGTCGTGGAACCCGAGGAAGTGGACGTATTCGCCCACGCCCAGCCGATTCGCGAGGCGGCGATACCATCCCGGACGGCCGCCGCCGCAGACGATCAGGTGGATGGGCTTCAACTCGGTCCCATTCCGGGCGGCAAGTCCGCGGATCAGCGGTTCGAGGCCCTTGAGCGCGTAGTTGTGGCCGACGAACAGGCCGACCAGGTCGCCCGGCTCCAGCCCGATCCGGTTGCGGAAGGCGCAACGCGTCGCCCCCGGCTGGGGGACGAGGACGCGGTCGGGGTCGATCGCGTTGGGGACGACGTGAATCCGCGATTTCGGGACCCCGGCGAATTCCTGGAGGTGCCGGGAGACCATCCGGCTCACCGCCACCACCCGGGCCTGGCGTTCGGGGGCGTACTGCCGCTTCTCGATGGCGCGGAAGGTCCAGAACTTGGGGTTCAGAACCTTGCCCATGACATAGAGCCGCCGCGCGACGGGATTGGCGAACCGCATCGCGTTCGCCCGCAGGCTGCCGGCGTGGACGCCCCCCTGGGGGATGATGACGTCGTGCTCGTACGTGTTGATGAACCCGACGGTGCAGTCGTAGTCGGCGGCTTTCAACAGACGCGCCGAGGCGTCGGCGAAGCCGGCGACCTGCTCGCGGCGGCTGCGGCCCTCGGCCTCGACGCGGATGCAGCGGACCTCGGGCGGGAGCGCCCCTTCGGCCCAGCTCGACGTGAAGAGGTCGACCTGGTGCCCGCCGCGCGTGAGGCTGCGGCAGAGGTCGACGATGTAGGTCTCGGCCCCGCCTTTCGTGGGATCGACCCTCGGGAAGTTCAGGGCAAGCCGCATGGGTTCCATCTCCGCGTCCTTGCACGTCGGGCCCTCGCCCGGCGATCCGTCATCGTCTGTTCTTCGCCCCCGGGCGGCCCGCGACTGGAGCTTTTCCCCGGGACCCGGCGGGTTTTCGATCAGCCCTGGTTGTGGGCCGCATACCGCGCCGCCTTCAGCCGGATCATCGTCGCCTGCCATTCGGGCCGATGCAGGCCCGCCGCCTTGCGGTAGTGCTTCCAGAACCGGAGCGCATCGCGAGGGGCGACGCCGGCGACCCCCTCCATCGAGAAGAGGAGCTGCCCCAGGTCCTTCCAGCGCCAGCGATCGGCCGTCAGCCGGTGTTCGCGGAGCCGGTGCAGGTCGATCAGGGTCAGCTCGACGTCGCGCGGGTCGCGGGCCAGCTTCTCCAGGTTCACGAAGAAGTGACAGAGGTAGAGGTCCTTGTGGAAGACCCGGGCGCGGTGCATCGTCGCGGCGATGCGGGCCATCTCGCGGACGATCCGGCGCTTCATCGCGGCGAAGCTCTCGGGGTCGAGCGATCGCTCCAGGTCGGGGAGGACCTCGTTCAGCTCGCGGCCGGGCAGCTCGGCGACGGCGAGGTAGCTCTGCAAGGCACCCCACGGCCCGACCCGCTCGCCGACCGCGACGACGTCCGGGACCGGCACGCCGAGGGCCCGCGCCCGCTCCAGGTGGGCCCATTCGGCCGCCCCGGGGGAATGCCGACCGGCGGGGTTGAAGGTCGCCGCCAGCCGGGCAGGCCAGGGGAGCCGGAAGTGTCGCTTCAGGTAGACCGAAACCCGACGCCCCTCGGGCGCGTGGAAGACGACGCGGGCCGTCGATCGCCCTTGCTTGGCGTGCAGCCGGTCGCGGCTGACGATCGTCATGACCGACGCGTCGAAGTCGGCCGGCAGGGCCTCGCGATAGCGGTCGTCGACCCACGACCAGCGCGAGCCGCGGATCAGACGTTCCCAGAACGCGCGGAGGCTCATGGTGCGAAGCCTTCCCAGGAGACCGGTTGGTTCACGCGGTAGATGCGCGTCCCGACGTCGCGGCCCTCGACGAGCGACGGGAAGTCCTGCACGGGCGTCGCCGCGAAGGCGAGCAAGGCGTGGAGGCTCTCGGAGCGTCGGCTCTTCGCCTCCAGCTCGTCCCGCCCCACGACGACGTAGGCGAGATGGCGGTCGGAGAGGGCCTGGCGGACGTGCCAGTAGTCGTAGCCGTCGGGCCGGCCGGCCACGAAGCGGGCCCAGCCGCGGGTGTCGAGGATCTGGTCGCCGGCCCCCGCGTGCGCGGCGAGCCATCGTCCGGCCTGCCAGTGGCCCCGCCGGCTCTCGTGACCCGTGCGAAGTTGATAGGCGACCAGGCCCGTCGCCACGACGGCCGTCGCCGCGACCACGACCGCACGCCAGGCCCGCGGCGAGGCCGGGACCTTCGTCCCCAGCCGTTGCAGGCAGATGACCATCCCCGCGGCCGACCAGATCGTCGAGATCGCCACCAGCGGCAGCACGTGCCGGCCCGACAGGTAGCCGAGGTTCGAGCCGTGACGCATTAGGACCAGCACGTACGTCGCGGCGAAGATTCCCAGGACCAGCCGCTCGGCGGAGCCATCGCCGGCCTCGCGACCGCAGGCGGTCCGGATGAACCTCCGTCGGGCGAGGCCCCAGATCGCCATGATCGCGAAGCCCCAGCACATCTCGTCCCACCAGCGGCGGCCGACCCAGCGCAGGGCGTCGAATGGCCCGTCCAGCGTCCGCTCGTTCGACTCCTCCTTGGGCGAGAGGTCCAGCGCCGCCCGGTCGAGGCCCGGGGGGAGCGGCTGGGGCGTCGAACGACGAACGATCGTCTGAGGTCCGAGCGCGGCGGCGTGTCGCAGGGCGAGCTTCTCGGAGACCTGCCCCTTCGCCAGGGCGTACGAGCCGACGCAGACCAGGACGGCCAGCGCCAGGGCCGCCGGCGCGGGGGCCGTGGCGATCGAGCGGATGCCCCGCGTGCGGGCCAGGTGGACCAGGTACGCCAGGCCGACGGCCGCCGGCGCGACGATCGCCTCCGGCCTCGCCAGGTAGGCCGCCCCGCCGACCAGGCCGCAGGCCATGGCCAGCCGCCAAGAGTCGCGGCGGACCGCCGTCGCGCCCAGCCAGAGCGACGTCGTCATCCCCAGCAGGCCGACCGCATTGCCAAGCGTGTCGCGACCGACCTCGGCCGGCACGGGGAGCAGCACGTACAGAAAGGCCGCGACCAGCGCCACGCGATCGTCGAAGATCCTGCGGGCGAGCGCGAACAGGGGCAGGAGCATGAGCAGCGACGCGGCGGCCGAGACCGCCTGGGCGGCGATCCGCCATGCGTCGGGCCCGGGGCCTGCGAGCGTCGCGGTCAGCGGCTCCGCGGCCGCGACGAGGGCCGGATAGAGGGGGTGCTGGTCGGTGCCGCGGACCACGTCGACCCAGGGGTCGGTCTGAAAGCGTCGCGCGACGGCGAGGAATTTGAGGCCGTCCTGCGCCGGGACGAGTGTGCGGGCGATCGCCGCGGCGTGGAGGAGCGCCGCGAACGCCAAGATGCCGATGAGCCAGCGACGGTGCGCCACCCGATCCTCCTTGACCCTCGGCCTGCCGCGGGCCGATCCTCGGCCGCCGCCGCGATTATAGGTGCACCCTTCAGCCCGTCAATGGCAGCGCCATGCCGCCGCGCGCCGAGGCGGCGGACCAAAGGTCGGCCATCGACCGCTCGAACGGGATCGACGGTCGCCAGTCGGTCTCGGCCGTGATGCGGTCGAGACTGGCGCGCGAGTCGTCCGGCTCGCCCCGGCGTGTCGCACCCGCGTCGAGGCCGATCCGGACCGACCGGCCACTCAGGTGGATCAGCAGGTCGAGCCCCTCCTGGACCGTACGCGAGTGTCCCGACCCGATGTTGTAGATGCGGCGGGCCTGCCCCTGGTGCGCCAGCGCGACCAGCGCCCTGGCGGCGTCGCGGACGTCGACGAAGTCGCGGCGGGCGTCGAGGCGGCCGGCGAGGAGCGTCTGCGGGAGGTCCGGCGCCGCGAGCTGCGCGGCGAAACGGCCGAAGGCGAGCGACTCGGGCATCCCCGGCCCCACCGGGTTGAACACCCGGCCGACCACGATCTCCAGCGGCCCCCGAGCGACCAAGGCCGCGGCCGTCGCCATCGCCTTGCTGCGGCCGTAGGCCGTCATGGGCCGGCAGACCTGGTCCTCGACGACCGGCAGGTCGGCCGCTGCGACCGGGCCCAGCTCGGCGGCCGAGCCGGCGACGACCACGCGGACGGGCCGATCCAGGTGGCGGAGCGCGTTCAGGAGTCGGTCCGTCCCCCAGAAATTCGCCTCGTACATCTCTTCGTCGGGGGTCGGCGGCGTCTTGCCGGCGGCGTGGATCACGTAATCCGGCGCGACGTCGCGCACGGCCCGGCCGAGCCCTTCAGGGTCGCGGAGGTCGGCCCCGACGAAGAGCGCGCCGCGGAGCGACGCGGGCCGGTTCCGCCCCAGGACGACGATCCGGTCCCCGTCGGCCAGGGTCCGCCCGACGGCGTCGAGGACCCAGCCTCCCAGCCATCCGCCCGCACCGGTGATCAGCCAGGTCGCCATGTCAACTCCTCGGTTCCGGGTCGCAGGCTCGCTCGTGGGCGTCGCCGTCCTGAAAGCATACGTCGCGAAGCGTCGAAGACGCGGTCGGGATTCAAGTTCTTCATGCAGAGGTGGTGGCCCAGCGGGCAGACGGGTCGCTGGCAGGGCCCGCAGGGGACCGGGTGGTACAGGTGGATCGCGTTGGGGTGGTTCGTCCGCGTCCACTCGATCCGCGTCGGCCCGAAGAGCGTGACGACCGGGGTGCCGAACGCCGCGGCGAAGTGCCGGGGCCCCGAGTCGGTCGTCACGAGCAGGTCGGCGCGGCGCACCATCGCCTTCGACAGGCCGAGGCTCAAAGCCCGGTCGGCGAGGCTCGCGACCCGGGGATGCGCGGCCAGCGCGACGATCTTGCGGGCCTCGTCCCGCTCGGACGGGCCGCAGAGGACGACGACCGAGACGTTCGATTCTTCGGCCAGTCGGCGGGCCAGGACGCCGAACGATTCCGCGGGCCAGGCCTTGGCCGGGCCGAAGGCGCCGCCGGTGTTCAGGCAGACCAGGCCGGCCGAGGGATCGACGCCGAGCGCGGTGCAGGCCTCGTCGGCCGCGGCCTCGTTGGCCGGGGTGGTCGCCAGTTCCAGGCGGACGCCCTCGCCGGGGCATCCCAGGACGTGGGCGAGGCCCAGGTAGTATTCGACGATCGGGCACGGCAGGAGCTTCCCGGCCGCGTCGCGGGGAGGCGCCAGGCGGTCGGTCAGCAGCCAGCCGCGGGCGTAGCGGTCGTAGCCCACCCGGCGCGGGATCCCCGACAGCCGCGCGATCCAGGCCGTGCGGATCGAGTTCGGCAGCAGGACCGCCGCGTCGGGGCGGTCGCCGCGGAGCCGGCGGATGAGCGCCGGCGTGCGCTGCTCGCGGAGCTTCGAGCGGGGGTGGAAGAGGATCGTCTCGTCGAACCAGTCGAGCCCGTCGAGCACGGGGGCGACGTTGGGCTTCGCCACGATCGAGAGCCGGCCCGAGGGGAACCCGCGACGCAGGGCCCGGAGGGTGGGCGTCGCCATGACGGCGTCGCCGATCAGGCTGGGGAGGAAGACGACGATGTTCATGCGCGGCCGGGCCCTTCCCTGGCAGGTCCGTCCGGCGTCCTTGCCGGCGGCCGATCCTCGCGGACTCCCCGCCCCCCTAGGCTCCCGGGACCGGCCGCGACTCGGGGATCAGGCCCGCCAGCAGGCCTTCCAGCGGCCGGGCGTCCCCCAGAAGTTCCAGGCCGATCCGGAGCGCGCGGAGGGGCGCGTCCCCGAGATTCGAGAGGCGGAGCTTCACCAAATCCTTCTGCGTGGTCAAGACGAGTTCGGCCCCCGTCGCCCCGGCCCAGCGGACGAGCCCGTCGACGTCGTCGGCCGAGTAGGGATGGTGGTCCGGGAAGACCCGCAGGTCGACCAACCGGCAACCCAGCGACTCGATCGTGCGGCGGAAGCCCACGGGGTTGCCGATGCCGCAGAAGGCCGCGACGGCCCGGCCGGGAAGGCCGTCGAGCGTGCCGACGGAGCCTTCGCCGTCGACGAGGTCTCGCGGTGCGTGGCGAGCTTCCAGGATCGGGACCGACGGCGCGTGGCGGCGGGCCTCATCGCGGATCCAGGCCCGGCGCTCGGCCGGGACGAGGTCCGCCCGCGAAACGATCACCGCTCCCGCTCGCCGCAGCGACGAGGCCGGTTCGCGGAGCAGCCCGCGCGGGAAGATCCGGCCCAGGCCGAAGGGGTCCAGGGCGTCGAGCAGGACGAGGTCGAGGTCGCGGGCCAGCCGGCGATGCTGGAAGCCGTCGTCGAGTAGGATCAGCTCGGCTTCCAGCTCGTCGACCGCGATCTCGGCGAGCCGCGACCGGTCGGGGTCCTGGAGGTGGGGGACGTCGGGGAGGTTCTCCTCCAGCACGAGCGCCTCGTCGTTGACCGCGTCGGCCCGGCCGTAGCCGCGGCTGATCAGGCAGACGCGAAGGCCGCGCTCGCGATACCAGCGCGCCAGCCACTCGACCATGGGGGTCTTGCCGGTCCCGCCCAGCGTCAGGTTCCCCACCGAGACCACGGGCACTCGCGCGTGGTGGACGGCCTTGAGCCCGCGGTCGAACGCCGCGTTCCGCGCGGCGACGGCGACCCCGTAGCCCGCGGCCCCGAGGCCGAGCCCCATGCGGCCGAGGGCCGCCAGCGGGCCCCGGGTCTCGCCGCGGATCAGCCTGAGGAACACTTCGGGATCGATTCGGGCCACGCCACCGCCGTCCTGGTGCTGGGTCTCGATCGGGCCGCGACTCCCGCAGGGCCGCGGCCGTCGTTACGATAGGACGAGGAGGCTAACCGCTGGCGACTCCGACCGTCAAGCCGCACCGAACCCCCTCCCACCCAAGGCCGACGCATGATCCCGCCTCCCGAGCCGCCCCACCCCCTGGTCGTCCACTGGCTGAAACGGCACCTCAGCGGGGTCAGCTTCGTGCTCCACATGGTCGGCATCCCGCTGACCATTTTGGGGGTGCTGCTCTTCGCCGTGTACGCGTTCCTGATCTCGTTCCCCATCTTCGTGCTGGCGCTCGGGCTTTTCGTGGGCGGTTACGCACTCCAGATGGCGGGGCACTACCTGGAAGGGACCGACCCCGGCGAGGTCATCTACTTCAAGCGGCTGCTGGGCGTCCCTTACGTCGAATTCCCCCCGGGATCGGGCCCTTTCCACGAGCTGGACGGCCTGGCGCGGCCGTCGCCGGGCGACGGCGGGGGCGAATCCACAGCCGGGGCGGGAACGGCCCGAGTCGGCCCGTCCCTTTAAAGACGGCGGAGAGCGGAGACGGGGTGCGCCGACGGTTCCGCGTCGCGCCCTCGCATTTTCCCCTGGAGCAGAATCGGCACGATCGGTAAATTCCCCCTCATCGCTTCAAGTCGCAGAACACGAACGACCGATACCTTTCGACAGCCCGATTCCCCGATCACTTCATGGGAACCGGGACCGAGTCGTCGGATGTTCGATCAGACGCAGCAGGTTTTCGGCACGATGGACCGGCCACCGCATCTCTTCCCGGCCGGCCTCGTGGGTGTTGGAGAAGGGTCGCGACCGAGTCGGCCCGAATGCGACGGCGGCAGTCGAGTCGTGGGCGATAGACTCCGTGAGCCAAGCCAGGGATGGCGCGGCGTGATCCCACGCCTCGGGTTACGCGTCACATGGCGATCTTAGTCAAGGACGGCTGGCCATGCGATTGACCTTACGCAGGAACCGTTGGACTCATATGGCCGTGCTGGCGGCCTGGGTGAGCTCCGCCGGTTGCCAGAGACTTCCCTACATCGACCAGACCAAGTCCGTCCCCCACGACAACATGGGGAAGATGGCCCTGGAGGACAAGGAGGTCACGCAGGCCGATTTCCTGTCGAGTAGCACGTCCTTGCCGATCCCCAAGATCGCCAAGCCCCGCACCACCAACGATCCCGAGGCCGACGAGATCTGGCCGATGACGCTCCAGGAGGCGATCCGGATCGGCCTGGACAACTCCGAGGTGGTCCGCGTGATCGCCTTCGGCGCCCAGGGCATCCCGGTCGGCGGCTTCGAGCCGTCGCCGCTGAACACCGGGGCCGGGGCGGGCGTCGCCAGCTCGCTCGGCGCCGGCACGCTCCAGACGGTGTACGACCCGGCGATCCAGGAGACGCAGATCGCCCAGGCGCTCAGCGTCTTCGACACCGGGCTCATCACCAACATGACCTGGGGCAAGAGCACCCAGCCGTTCAACAACGCCGTCCAGGGCGGTACGTTCCAGCTCGCCGGGATCAAGACGCCGGTCATCTCGATCCAGGACACGGCCCAGTTCCAGGTCGGCCTGCAGAAGCGGACCGCCACCGGCGCCCAGCTCGGCATCGTCCACAACGTCAACTGGCTGTACCAGAACAGCACGTTCCTGGTGACGCCGTCGGCGTATACGACCAACCTGCAGATGACCCTGACCCAGCCCTTGATGGGCAGCGCGCCGATGCCCGGCCAGCAGGCCGGCCCGCCCGTCGGCCTGGAGGCCAACCGCGCCCCGATCGTCGTCGCCCGGCTCAACGCCGACGCGGCCGTCTGGCGATTCAAGGCCGAGATCATGGCCCAGGTCCGCTCGATCGAGCAGCAGTACTGGGCCCTGGCCCAGCAGCACGTGCAGCTCTGGTCGGCCGAGAAGGCCGTCGAGCTGGCCCGCGAGATCGTCAACCGCGAACAGGCCGAGCTGGTCGTCGGCAAGGGGACGGTCGCCGACGTCGCCGAGGCCCAACAGCGGATGGAGCAGTTCAACCTCGACCTGGTCACCAAGACGGCCGACGTGATCACGACCGAGCGTCAGCTCCGGAACATCCTGGGCCTGCCGCCGGCCGACAACCGCCGGATCATCCCGGTCACGCCGCCGACCGAGGCCCGCCTCGAGCCCGACTGGGAGTCGAGCCTGGCCCAGATGGTCACGTTCCAGCCCGACATCGTCCAGCAGCAGCTGCTGGTCCGGATCGCCGAGCTGCAGCTCCTGGTCACCCGCAACCAGCTGCTCCCCCAGCTCAGCCTGAACGTCCTCTACCAGTTCAACGGCCTGGGCCAGAACCTCGACACGGCCGAGGCCGTCATGACGGGGGCCACGGTCAAGGCCCTGGAACCCGTGGTCGCCGCCCAGCAGCGGGCCGCCGGCGTCGCGGGCAATCCCGGCCTGTACAACAACTTCCGGACCTGGCAGGTCGGCTGGTCGTTCCAGATGCCGCTCGGGATGCGGTCGCCGCTGGCCAGCACCCGGCAGGCCCAGTACACCCTGCTCCGGCAGCGGGCCTTCCTCCAGCAGGTCGTGCACCAGACGGTCCACTCGCTCAGCCGGTTCTTCCTGGAGGTCGACGCCAACTTCAAGCAGTTCAAGACCGCGTCGCGGCTGCGGGCCGCGGCCGCCGAGCGGCTCGCCGCCCAGCGGGCCTACTACGAAGAAGGCCGGATCACGATCGACCGCTTCCTCGACGCCGTCAGCCAGTACGCCCAAGCCGTCGCCCTCGAGGCCCAGTACAAGACGACCTACAACATCTCGATCGTCGCCCTCGAGGAAGCCAAGGGGACGCTCCTGGCCTACAACAACATCGCGGTCGCCGAGGGCCCCAACCCCCGCAAGGCGTACGTCCAGGCCCGCGACATCCAGGAAGGCCACAAGCAGATCCCGATCCCGCCCGACGGCCCGATGTACCGCGAACGCGTCGTCGGCCCGCCCACGCCGGACCCCGTCGAGCCGCATCAGCCGCCGGGCGTCGAAGACGGCGGCCCCCTGCCCGCGATGCCGGCCCCCGTCGGCCCGCTGGGACCGCCGCCGACCCCGATGCCCCCGTACCGCCCGGCCGGCGAGCCCCCGATCCTCTCGCAGACCCCCGCGCCGGAGGCCCGGCCGGCCGACGCCCCCCGGATCGACCCCGCCGCCCTGCCGGCGAGCGGACCGGCCCCGAGCCCGAGCCCGGCCCCCGCACCCGCCGCCGCACCGGCCGGTGCGCAGGAGGCCGAAGCCTTGCCCCCGCTCCCCGAGGTCGTCGACCTGCCCCCGCTGCCCCAGGGCTGAGGCGTCGCCACGACGTCCGATCGAACCGAACGAAGGGCCGGCGCTCCCCACGGGGCGCCGGCCCTTCGGCGTTTTTTACGACTGATGAAGGGGCGCGACGAGTCGACGGCCTTGCCGCGACGGAGCCGTCACCGATAAAATTCATCGACAGGTCCCCCGCTCGACGCCACGCGCGCGGCACGTCTACCAGGAAGGGGCGAGCATCATGTCCCGACGCCTTCGATTCGTCGTCCTCGCGGCCCTCGCCGCCCCCTTAACTTCATCTTTCGCCGCCGCCGAGCAGCCCGCCGCGGCGCAAACCAGGGCGACCCCCGAGCAGGCCGTCGTCGACTCGCTTCGCGCGAATCCGCTCATCCTGCCCTATGCGATCCGGGTGACCACCGGCAAGGGCGGCGAGATCATCCTGGCGGGCAAGGTCGGGACCAAGGCGGTCCACGACATGGCGATCCGCACGGTCATCGACCTGGGCCTGGTCCCCCACGACGACCTGGTCATCGACACCGCCGAGGCCCAGCGCGTCGCGCTCGAACAGTCCTACGCCGCCGGCGCGGCGGTCGCCGCGGCCCCGGTCGGGCCGCCGCCGTATTTCGTCTACCCCGAGCCCCTCTTCGGCCGCCTCGACGATCCCTTCTGGGGCTTCGAGCCGCCGATCCTGAGCATCCCCCCCAGCTACGCCCGGCGCGGCGACGCGACGTCGGCCGCCGGCGAGGCGCGCCCGGCCCCGACGGCCGACGAGCGGCTGCGGCGCGCCTCCGCGCCCGTGAAGGGGCAAGTGCACCTGAGCGTCGACGAGTTCGGCCAGGTCTCCCTGTCCGGCGTCGTCGCCAGCGAAGAAGACAAGCGGATGATCGAGCAAGAGGCCAGGAAGGCTCCCGGCGTGACCCGCGTGTCGAGCGACCTCCGCGTCGCCAGCCGCGAGACGCCCCCTCCCCCGCCCCAGCCCCTCGACGGCAAGCCGATCGAGCTTCAGCCGAGCGTCCCGCCGCCCCCCGCCCCCGGAGACGTCCCGGCCCCGGCCCCGACGGCCGTCCCCGCGCCCCAGCCCGTTCCCGCCGCGGCCCCCGCGGCGCAGCCGGGCGCCTCGCTCTCGGCGCGAGCCGAGCAATCGCTGGAGCGCCGCCCCTCGCTGAAGGGCCTGGGCGTCGACGTCCAGACCCGCGGCGACGTCGCCACGATCACGGGCAAGGTCCCTTCCGCCTACGAGGCGATGCTCGCGTACCGGGCCGTCGAGCAGACCGCGGGCGTCCGCGAGGTCGTCGACGACCTGGAATTCCCCCTGCCCGACGAGGATCATCCCAACCCGCTGCGGACCAAGGGCCGGCCCGACGACCTCGAGCCCTATTTCCTGCACCAGATCCGCCGCCACGCCGGCCAGTCCGCGCACGTCGACCGGGTCCGCGTGCAGGGCGACGTCGTGCAGGTGCGCGGCTCGCTGCCGCCGGCAGAAGATCCGGCGCGGCTCGACGCCCTGCTCCGCTCGATCCCTCTGCTCCGCGATTTCCACATCGAATCCACCTTTACGGCCGACTGAATCGGCCGCCGCGCGACACTGAGAAGGATAGGCGGACTCTCCGCCCCCTCGACGCGACCGCCGGAAAATAGGTCGCAAATCGCGAGGGGGTTTGACCTTGATCGAATCTCGGCGACCCGCTTAGGATGACCTCCCACTCGGGGGGAGTCTCCCCACGCCCGCCTGCGCGCCGGGGATCATCGTCGATCTTCGGACGGGCCGCCATTCGATCACGACGCGAGAAAGAGGATCGACGACGCATGATCGCCAACAAGGAGGGTGGCGCTCCCCAGGGCACCACGGCCCATTCCTTCATCCGGTCGTCGATGCCCCGAGAGTCGGCCCTCGCCCGCGGCCACGACGCCGCGCTCGACCGGACCCGGAACTGGCTGCGGAACGGCCAGCAGGCCGACGGCCACTGGGTGGGCGAGCTCGAAGGCGACTCGATCCTGGAATCCGAATCCATCCTCCTCATGGCCTTCTTCGGCCGCGAGCGCGAGGAGGTCTGCCGTCGCTGCGCCCGCTACCTGCTGAAGCACCAGCTCCCCGAGGGGGGCTGGCCCAACTATCCCGGCGGACCCGCCGAGATCAGCACGTCGGTGAAGGCGTACTTCGCACTGAAGCTCACGGGCACGCCCGTCGACGACCCGGCGATGGTCAAGGCGCGGGCGGCCGTGCTCGCCCAGGGGGGCGCGGCGGCCTGCAACAGCTTCACGCGGTTCTACCTCGCCCTGCTGGGCCAGATCTCGTACGACGACTGCCCGACCGTGCCGCCCGAGATGGCCCTGATCCCCTCGCGGCTGGACTTCAGCCTCAGCGCGATGTCGGCCTGGACGCGGTCGATCGTCGTGCCGCTCTCGATCGTCTCGCACTGCAAGCCGGTCCGGAAGCTCCCCCCCGAGCGCGGGATCCACGAGCTGTTCATCGCCGGCGACAAGCGCTGGAAGAAACCGAGTCAACCGTTCTTCTCGTGGGGCCGGTTCTTCCTGACCGTCGACCGCGGCCTGAAGTGGGCCGACCGCCTGCTGCCGACCTCGTGGCGTCGTCGCGGGCTCCAGGCGGCGCATCGCTGGATGGTCGAGCACTTCGAGGACTCCGACGGGCTGGGGGCGATCTACCCGCCCATGATCTACACGATCCTGGCCCTCAAGTGCCTGGACTACGACGACGATTCGCCGGCCGTGGCCTGGGCCTGGCGCCAGCTCGACGACCTGCGGATCGAGGAAGGCGACACGACCCGCTTCCAGCCCTGCGTCTCGCCCGTGTGGGACACGGCGATCGCGGCCATCGCGCTGGCGGACGCCGAGGACGCGACCGACGAGCCCGCCATCGAGAAGGCGGCGGACTGGCTGCTCGGCAAGGAGCTGCGCCGCGGCGGCGACTGGCAGGTGCGCCGGCCGGGCGTCGAGCCCACGGGCTGGCACTTCCAGTACGCCAACGGCTTCTATCCCGACATCGACGACACGGCCATGGTCCTGATGGCCCTGCTCCGGTCGTCCGAGGCCGACGAGCCCCGCTTCGCCGAGGCGATCAAGCGCGGCGTCGACTGGCTGCTCGCCATGCAGAACCGCGACGGCGGCTGGGCGGCGTTCGACGTCGACATCGACAACGAGGTCCTGACCAAGGTCCCGTTCGCCGACCACAACGCCATGCTCGACCCGAGCTGCGCCGACATCACCGCCCGGGTGATCGAGGCCCTCGGCGACCTCGGCTACGCCCTCGACCACCCGGCCGTCGCCCGCGGCCTGGACTACCTCTGGCGGACGCAGGAGCCCGAGGGCTGCTGGTACGGCCGCTGGGGCGTGAACTACATCTACGGCACCTGGCAGGTCCTGCAGGGCCTCAAGGCGATCGACCACCCGATGGACGCCCCGGCGCTCGTGCGGGCGGCCGACTGGCTCGAATCGGTCCAGCAGCCGTGCGGCGGCTGGGGCGAGACCTGCCGGACCTACGACGAGCCCGAGCTGAAGGGGACCGGCGCCCCGACCGCCTCGCAGACCTCCTGGGCGCTGCTCGGCCTGATCTCGGCGGGGCGGGCCTCCTCCCCCGCCGTCGCCCGGGGGATCCAGCACCTGGTCGACACCCAGCTGGAGGACGGCTCGTGGGACGAGCCCGAATTCACCGGGACGGGCTTCCCGCGGGTCTTCTACCTGCGGTATCACCTGTACCGGGTCTCGTTCCCGCTCATGGCGATCGCCCGCTACGGCCGGGCCGTCGCCCGGGAGCGGAGCCTCGCCCCCGGCGCGCTGGCGAGCCGCATCCCGGCCGACCCCCGGCCGATCGCCTGACCCGTCCGCACCCCCGTCCATCCCGTCCGATCCGATCCGGTCCGCCCGATTCGGTGCACGCAAGCAGAACAAGGGAGTGATCGCCGCATGCGTTTCCCATTGCAGATGACCAGCCGGATCGCCGGTTACATCGCCAAGAAGAAGCTCTCCCGGGCCAAGAAGTTCCCGATGGTCCTGATGCTGGAGCCGCTCCACGCCTGCAACCTGACCTGCACCGGCTGCGGGCGGATCCGCGAGTATTCGCAGACGATCAAGCAGAAGCTCTCGATCGACGAGTGCCTCGCCGCGGTCGACGAATGCGGCGCGCCGGTGGTCTCGATCTGCGGCGGCGAGCCGATGATCTATCCCGGGATCGGCGAGCTGACCGCCAAGATCCTGGAGCGCAAGAAGGTCGTCTACCTCTGCACCAACGGCATGTTCATCCGCAAGAAGATCGCCGACTTCAAGCCCAGCTCCCGATTCTTCTTCAACGTCCACTTCGACGGCATGCGCGAGAACCACGACATCGCCGTCGAGCGCAAGGGCGTCTTCGACGCGGCCGTCGACGGAGTCAAGGCGGCCAAGGAGGCCGGCTTCCTCGTCTGCACCAACACGACGGTCTTCCACGAGACCGACATGAACGAGCTGGACGAGCTGTTCGGCTACCTCACGAGCATCGACGTCGACGGCTTCCTGATCTCGCCGGGCTACGGCTACGCCGCGGTCGACTCGAAAGACATGTTCATGACCCGCGCCGACATCCGGACCAAGTTCCGGGCGGCCGAGGCCATGTTCCGCAAGTACCGGTTCTACTCGTCGCCGATCTACCTGGAATTCCTCCAGGGCAAGCGCGAGCTGAGCTGCACCGCCTGGGCCAACCCCACCCGCAACATCAAGGGGTGGAAGGGCCCGTGCTACCTCATCACGGACATCCACCACCCGACCTTCGGCGACCTGATCAACAAGACGGAGTGGGAAGACTACGGCCCGGGCAAGGACCCGCGCTGCGAGAACTGCATGATGCACTCGGGCTTCGAGACCTCGGCCGCCCTGGGCGTCAACAGCCGCCTGGGCGACACCCTCAAGATGGTCAAGTGGCAGTTCCTTTGAGCCGACCCGGGGACGCACGCCTGGCCCCACCGCCCACCCCGGCCGACGTCGGCGTCGTCATGGCGATGCCGATGGAGGCCGGCCACCTGATCGACAAGCTTTCGAAGGTCCGCCGCTACACGGCCCGCTCGCTGACGGTCGTGGAGGGCGAGCTTGAGGGCCGCCTGCTCGTGGTGGTCGCCTCGGGCGTCGGCCCCGCCTCGGCCCGCCGCGGCGTCGCCCACCTGCTCGACGGCCACCGCCCGCGGGTGCTGGTCTCGGCCGGCTTCGCCGGCGCCCTCGACCCGGCCCTGAACCGCAACGACCTCGTCGTCCCGCGATCGGTCGCCGACGCCTCGGGCGCGGTCGTCGAGCTGCACGCGAGCGTCGCGGAATCCGTCCCGGGCCTTCGGGTCGTCGACCGCCTGCTCCTGGTCGACCGCGTGATCTCCGGCGTCCAGGAGAAGGCCCGTCTCCGCGAGGAGCACCGGGCCGACCTGATCGACATGGAGACCTTCGCCGCGGCCGTCGCCGCCCGCGACCGCAGCATCCCCTTCTTCTCGCTCCGCGTCGTCAGCGACGACGCCCGGACCGAGCTGCCGCCCGAGATCGGCCGGCTCCTGAACACGACCGGCAGCTACCGCGTCGGCGCGGCCCTGCGCGCCTTGTGGGGCCGGCCGTCGGCCGTCAAGGACTTCTGGTCGCTCCACGCCCAGGCGATGGCGAGCGCCGACCGGCTGGCCGACGGGCTCCAGGTCTTCCTGCGGAGCCTGGCGTAGACTTGGTCAGGGCGTCTTCGCCGCGGGGGCCGGTGCCGCGCCGGGCGAGAGCGACCCTCGGACCGGCTTGGTCGCGGCGGCGGAGGCGCCCGCGCGGACCCGCTGGGCCTGGGCGTCGGGCGCGAGCATGCTGTCGACGCCCATCGTCGCCAGCGGGGCGACCAGGCACATCAGCAAGGCCCCCAGCCCCAGGGCGTGCCAGGGGTGGAACTGGAGGATCAGCATGAAGGCCCCGACCCAGACGATCCCCTGCAAGACCGTCCACAGCACGTTCGTCGTGAACATCGACTCGAACGAGGGGTGGAAGTAGGTCATCACCAGGCCCAGGACCACCGAGGCCAGCGTCACCTTCAGCCCGGCCCGCGGAGTCACCTGGTCGTAGAGGGCGTCCTGCGCGATCTCGACCGCTACGAAGCAGCCGACGAAGGCCACCAGCCAGTAGATGGCGAACGTGAAGAGCAGGGTCCACATGGGCGGGCGTCCCAAGATGCCGGGCGGTTGATCCGGGTCCTCGTCGAGCGGTCCGACGTATCGTACTCGGAAGCCCCGCGCCGCACCACCGGCCCCTGGAGGTTTCGCGCCGAACTGCTATCATCGCGGAGAGGGACGCGAACGAGCCTTCCGGACGCGACGCGAGACACGCCCCCGATGATCCGCCTCAGCGCCTTCGCCGACGAGATCTCCCAGGACCCGGGGGAGCAGATCGACGTCTTGACCCGCCACGGCGTCAAGCACATCGAATTCCGCGCCATCCACGGGACCAACGTGCTCGACCTCTCCGAGGAGCAGCACCGGGACTTCCGAGCCCGCCTGAAGGACGCCGGCTTCGGCCTCAGCGCCGTGGGCTCGCCGATCGGCAAGATCAGGATCACCGACCCCTTCGACGAACACCTCGCCCGCTTCGCCCGGGCCCTCGACGTCGCCGACTTCTACGAGTGCGCCCGCATCCGGGTCTTCAGCTTCTACATGCCCCCCGGCGACGACCCGGCGATCCATCGCTCGGCCGTGGTCGATCGCATGGCCGAGCTGGCCGAGGTCGCCCTGGAACGCGGCGTCGTCCTGTACCTGGAGAACGAGAAGGGCATCTACGGCGACCGTGCCGACCGCGTCCACGACCTGCTGACGACGGTGGACTCGCCCGCCCTGACGCACGCCTTCGACCCCGCGAACTACGTCGAGGTCGGCCAGGCGATCGACGCGGCCTGGACGCTCCTGCGGCCGTTCGCCGCCCACTTCCACGTCAAGGACTACAGCGAAGAGCAGCACCGCAACGTCCCCGCCGGCGAGGGGGACGGCCAGATCCCCGTCCTGCTCGAAGACGCCGTACGCCACGGCTACGACGGCTTCGTCGTGCTCGAACCCCACCTCACCGTGGCGGAGCTGTCGTACGGGTTCACCGGCCCGGAACGCTTCGCCGACGCGGCCAACGCCCTCAAGCGCATCCTTGACGAGAAATCGATCCCGTTCGCCTGAACTCCAATCGACCCGCCCTTCCAGCCCAGGAGCCTCCCATGAGTCGTCACGAATCGCTCAACCGTCGCTCGTTCCTCCAAGGCGCCGCGGCCGGCGGCGCGCTGCTCGGCCTCGGCCTGCGCGGCGGCCTGGCGTTCGCCGCCGACGTCACCGGCGCGCCCAAGTCGGGCAAGATCGGCGACTTCAAGATCTCGCTGGCCGAGTGGTCGCTGCACAAGGCGCTCCGCGCCAAGAAGATCGACAACCTCGACTTCCCCAAGATCGCCCGCGAGGAGTTCGGCATCGAAGGGGTCGAGTACGTCAACCAGTTCTTCAAGGACAAGGCCCACGACTCGGTCTACCTGAAAGACCTCAAGAAGCGCGCCGCCGACCACGGCGTCACCAACGTGCTGATCATGATCGACGGCGAGGGCGACCTGAGCGCCCCCGAGAAGGCCGACCGCGACAAGGCCGTCGACAACCACAAGAAGTGGGTCGACGCCGCCGTCGCCCTGGGCTGCCACGCCATCCGCGTCAACACCGGCGAGCACTACACCCCGACCGAGGTGACGAAGGCGGCCGAGGCCTGCGGCGCGCTGGCCGCCTACGGCAAGGAGCACAAGATCCACGTCATCTGCGAGAACCACGGCGGCCCGTCCAGCAACCCGGACGCCCTGCTCGCCCTGATCAAGGCCGTCGGCAGCCCGTACTTCGGCACCCTGCCCGACTTCGGCAACTTCCCCAAGTCCGGCGGCAAGTACTCGATCGACGTCTACGACGCCATCGCCCGCATGATGCCCTTCGCCAAGGGAGTCTCGGCCAAGAGCTACGACTTCGACGACAAGGGGAACGAGTCCAACCTCGACTTCGGCCGGATCATGAAGATCGTCACCGACTCGGGCTACGACGGCTTCGTCGGCATCGAGTACGAGGGCGGCGGCCTGAGCGAGCCCGAGGGGATCAAGGCCACCAAGAAGCTCCTCGAGAAGCTCCGCGGCTCGGAATACCACGCCTGAGCGACCGCGACTCCGCATCGATCCGGCGCGGACCCGGCCTTGACCGGGTCCGCGTCGTTTCGTAAGGTACGCGACGAAATCGGCGGATTGCGGCGCGCAGGCCGCGGAGACGCCCCGAGCCACGACGAACGACGACGAATCAGGGATGGAACCCGTGTCGCTCGATCGCACCCAGATCCTGGTGCTCAACTACAACGGCCGGGCGCTCCTGCAGGAGTGCCTCCCCTCGGTGATCGAGGCCGCGCGCCGATCGCCCGTCCCCTGCGGGGTCGTCGTGGTCGACAACGACTCGACCGACGACTCGCTCGCCCGGCTGGCCTTCGAGTTCCCCGACGTCCGCGTCGTCCGCCGGCCCAACCGCGGGCTCGCCTCGTTCAACGACGTGTTGCAGGAGCTGGACGAGCCCGTCGTCCTGCTGCTCAACAACGACGTCAAGCTCGCCCCCGAAGCCGTCGGCCCGCTGCTCCGCCCCTTCGCGGAAAGGCCCGACGCGCTCTTCTCAGCGCCCCTCTGCTGGACCTTCGACGGCCGGCTCTACGAGGGGATGCGGACGCGGGTCCGGACGCGGTTCGGCCTCGTGCAGGGGATGTGCCGCGTGCCGGGCCACGAGGCCCGCATCCACGAGGCCGACCTGACCGCCGCCGCGGGACCCATCCTGGCCGTCGACCGTGCCCGGTTCCTGGCGATCGGCGGCTACGATCCCATTTACTTCCCCGGCCGCATCGAGGACCTCGACCTCGGCTTCCGGGCCTGGATGGCCGGGCTCCGTGGCTACTACGTCCCCGAGTCGACCGCCTACCACAAGGGGTTCGCCACCTTCGCGCCGGAGCTGGGAGAGGCCCGCTGCGACGGCCTGGCGATCCGAAATACGTTGATCTTCGCGTGGAAGAACCTCCGCGGCGTGCGGCTGGCGAAGCACCTCGGCTGGCTGGCCGTCCGGCTGGCCCGGGGCGGGCGGGCCTTCCGCCGGGCCTTCCTCGAGGCGGCCTCGCGTTGGCCCGAGGTCGCCAGGGCCCGAAGCGCCCTGCACGCGGGATCGACCGGCTGGGTCGAGCGCCAGGAGGCGTTCTTCCGCCGCTTCGACTGGTGATCGCATGACGATCCGGCGGAGGGTCGCGAAGGAATCGCGACGGACGCCGGGTCGAGACCGACCGAGGGGAACGAACGACCGCAGGGAGGCGAAGGATGGCAGCCGCGGCCCTCAATCTGGTGATCGACGCCCGCCCGCGCGGGCCTCGCGGCCTGCTCGCCGCCGAGGTCGTGCTGGATCGCCCGGTGCTCGCCCGCCTGATCGATCAGGCCCTCGCCGCCGTCGGCCCCGGACGCACGATCGCCGTGCTCGCGGGCCGGGGCCAGGCGCCCGACGTGGCCCCCCTGCTCGCCGACGCCGAGC
This sequence comes from Paludisphaera mucosa, assembly GCF_029589435.1. Classification (NCBI taxonomy): domain Bacteria; kingdom Pseudomonadati; phylum Planctomycetota; class Planctomycetia; order Isosphaerales; family Isosphaeraceae; genus Paludisphaera; species Paludisphaera mucosa. The sequence continues at coordinate 70,403 of NZ_JARRAG010000002.1, forward strand.
CCGGCCGCGTCGCCCTGATCGAGGCCGAGCCCGCCGGGCGAGTCGCGGTCGTCCGCACCGACCGCCTCTACGACGGCCGACGCCTCAAGCGGGCCGTCCGCCTGGGCCGCGACCCCGAGGCCGCCGCCTTCTGGCGGCTCGACGGCCCCGAGGCTCTGGCCGGCGCCGAGCAGGAGTTGAATCGTCGGCTGAACTACCAGCCCCTGGGCCGATACTGGGCCTTCCCGCTCGCCGACCGCCTCGCCGCGGCCCTGCAGCCGACCCGTGTCGGGCCGAACAGCCTGACGCTCGCCGCGGGGGGGCTCATGCTCCTGGGCGTCGCGACCGTCGCCTGCGGCGGCCTCGGATGGCCGGGACGCACGGCCACGGCGCTCGCCTTCGCGGCGGCCCTCGTGCTCGACACGGCCGACGGCCGGCTCGCCCGGCTCCAGGGCTCGTGCTCCGCCTTCGGCCGCTGGCTCGACCAGGTGCTGGACGAGCTGGCCGACCTCGCGCTCCACGCCGCGATCGCATGGTCGACGTTCGCCGCGACCGGCTCGCCGGCCTGGCTGGTTTTGGGAATGCTCTTCGCCTCGGGCAAATACCTCTTCCTCATCCAGTCGCTCACGGGCCAAGTGCTTGAAAAGGCGTCAGCGCCCGCGGCAGGCGAGGCACCCCGGCCGGCGCCGACAATCCGGAATGGCTCGCTCCTCCGATCGCTCAAGAGGCTCGTCGGGGCGCTGGGCCACGCCGACCTGCGCTGGCATCTGTGGATCGTCCTGGCCGCCGTCGGCCGGCTCGATGTGGCGCTGGCGGTCTATGCGTGCTACTTCCCGTTGCGTGCTCTGGCCGGGATCGCGCGGAAGGGGGTGGCGCATGCCTGAGCCCCGGATCACCGCCCTGATCGTCGCCCGCAACGAGGAGGCCAACCTGCCCGGCTGCCTGGCCTCGGTCGCCTTCGCGCACGAGCGGATCGTGGTGGTCGACACGTCGAGCGAGGACGACACCCTGGGCGTCGCGAGGCGGCTCGCCGACGTGGTGCTGGTCCGCCCGTTCGACGACTTCGCCTCCCAGCGAAACGCGGGCCGCGAGGCGGCCTCGGGCGACTGGATCCTCTCCATCGACGCCGACGAGCGCGCGACCCCCGAGCTGGCCGTCGAGATCGCCCGCGCCCTGGTCGACCCGTCGAACCCCCACGCCGGGTTCCGCATCCCGATCCGTAGCGAGATCCTCGGCCGCCCGTTCGGCTATTCGGGCACGCAGCAGGACCTGCCGCTGCGCCTCTTCCGCCGCGATCGCGGCGCCTGGACGGGACGGGTCCACGAGACGGTGCAGCTCGACGGGACGACGGGCCGGATGCTGGGGCCGCTGGACCACCGCACGCTGCCCGACGTCCGGGTCTTCCTCCACAAGATCGACCAGTACACGTCGCTCGAAGCCCGCGATCTGCACCGAGCCGGGGCCCGCTTCCGGGCGACGGACCTGACGCTCCGGCCGGCCTGGCTGTTCCTCAAGCTCTACCTGTACAAGCAGGGGTTTCGCGACGGGCTCGAAGGCCTGATGTTCTGCGCGTTGTCCGGCGTATCGGCGGCCGTCCGCACATGGAAGTTGCGGGAATTGGACCACATGGAGGTCACATGATCTCGGCACACGAGGCGGAAGTCACGTTCCGGTTCGACGCCCTGCACTGGCGTTTCAAGGACGCGCTCGACCCCGAGGACTACCGGTTGCGCGGGGTGCTCGACGCCATCGGGCCGGTCGCGGGACTCCGCGTGCTCGACCTGGGCTGCGGCAAGGGCCGGTTCGCCCGCGCCCTGCAGGACCACGGCGCGACCGTGACGGGCCTCGACCTATCGACGGCGATGCTGGCCGAGGCCGACGGGATCGCCCGCGTCCGCGGCAGCGCCCGCAGCCTCCCCTTCCCCTCGGGGAGCTTCGACGCCGTGATCGCGGTGGAGGTCTTCGAGCACCTCGACCCGGCGACGTGGGACGAGACGATCGCCGAGGCGAGCCGCGTCTTAACACCTCGCGGCGCGCTGGCGATCGTCGACAAGAGCCTGGCCTCGTTCAACTCCCAGCGGCCGTGGATGCCGAGCGCCCTCGTGAAGAAGATCGACGAGCGCCGGGGACGCTGGATGTATCCCTCCGACGGCCCCGTCCGCGAGCGATGGTTCTGGCCCAGCCGGCTGCGCAAGGAACTGTTGAAGTCGTTCGCCGACGTCCGGGTCGTGCACCTGCTGTCGCCGGCCGAGAAGCGGCTGATGCTCTTCCGCCGGCTGCCGTCCGCGCGGCTGATGGCTCTGTGGGTCGCGCGGGGCGGCGGAGGCTCGAATGTCTGAGATCCTCGGGCCGAGGCCGGCCGCGCTCCCCTTCCTCCTGTGGAAGACCCCGCCGGGGCTCGAAACGATCCTGGCGCAGGAGGGCGTCGCGTTCGAAGTCGTCCGCGACGCGCACCCGTTCGCGTTCCGGGGCGGTCGGTTCGTCCTGTTCGACGGCCGAAGCGAGCCGGCCGCGGCGATGCGGTCGCTGCTGACCTCGGCGCACGTCGCGATCGACGTCGACTTCCTCCGCAAGGGGGAGTCCGTCGACCCCTTCCAGGCGCTGATCGACGACAAGCCGATGCGCGGCGCGTGGGAAGTCCGGGGCTGGACGCTCCGGGAGCGGGTCTCCCGTCATCCCAAGGCCTGGATCCGCGAACGCCTCATCGAACAGCTCCGCGACGTCGTCGCGGCCCACGACGGCGTCTGGATGCGGCTCGCGCCGTTCCCGCACCCGTTCCGCTCGGCGTTCAACCTCCGGGTCGACCTCGACGAGCCCGTGGCCGAAGACTACTTCCGGTTCGCCCTGGGCCGGAACCTGCTGAACGACTGCTGTACGCACTTCGTCAACACCAACGCCTACAGCGGCGAGCGCGAGGTCCTGGCCGACCTGGCCGGCCGCGACGCCCAGTCGCACGGGCACTACCACTACGTCTACCGCGACCCCGAGGCCAACCTCCGGAACCTGGAGCGGGCCGACCGGATCCTCCGCGGGCGGGGCTTCGACGTCGAGGGTTTCGCCGCCCCCCACGGCCGCTGGAACCCCTCGCTCGACGACGCGTTGGAGTCGCTCGGCTATTCGTATTCGTCAGACTTCCAGCTCGGCTACGACGACCTGCCGTCGTTCCCGTGGAAGGACGGGCGGTTCTCCAGGGTTCTGCAGGTCCCCGTCCATCCCATCTGCGAGGGGCTCTTCCTCGACGCCGGCGCGAGCGGCGGCCGCTGCGTGGCCGAACACCTCGCGGCCGTGGTCGCCGAGAAGATCGAGGCCGGCGAGCCCGCGTTCGTCTACGGCCACCCCGAGCGCCGGCTGGGCCGCATGCCCGAGGTTCCGCTCGCCCTGGCCGCGACGCTCGACCGCTATCCCCTCGTCTGGCGGACGACCCTGACGGAGATGGCCCGCTGGTGGCGATGGCGGGCCGCCCGCAAGTGGCTGGCCATCCCTCGCGGCCCCGACCGGTTCGAGGTCCAGTTCGAGGACTGGGACGCCGACTACCCCCTGGCGCTGGAGATCCAACGTGGCGAGTTTCGCTGCCTGATGCCGCTGACCGGACCCCGGACGATCCTGGACCTGGCCTCGCTCGCCTACGACCGGCGGCCGACGCCGGCCCGGCGGTTCGTGCGGCCGCCGACGCCCGACCGACGCCCGGCGACGTTCAAGCAGCTCGTCCGGCGGGCGATCGACTGGGAGACCGTGACGCCGATCGAGGAGATCTCGCAGGCCACGCTCGCCGGCCGCGTGAAGAAAGGACTTCGGCGCTGGAAACTCCAGAGGACGGGGACGGACTGATGGACGACCGATCCCTCGAAACCTTCGACACCGCGCCGAACGCCGCCCACTGGCTGGCGACGCGGTCGCAGGGGCCGCCGCCGTCGGGCTCGGCCTACCTGCACGCCCCCTCGTCCGCCTTCCAGTCGCCGGGCGGCGGCGAGAACCAGTTGATCCAGACGGGCCGTCACCTCGAGGCTCTGGACGTCCCGGTGCGACTCTTCTCGCCCTGGACCGACCGCCTCGACCACGCGCGACTGCTGCACCTGTTCGGCATGTCCCGCGAGGGCCTGGAGCTGGCGAGGGCGGCGCGGGCGAGACGGGTGCCGATCGTGGTCTCGCCGATCTGCTGGTACGAGCCGAGGGCCCTCTGGGCGCTCGAACCGACCGCGGCCCGGAAGCTCGGCGCGGTCGGGGCGTGGGCGATGCGTCGCGCGTTCCGAGGCCTGCCCGGCTGGCGTCGCGAGCTGCTCGCGACGGCCGACCGGGTCCTGCCGAACTCGGACGAGGAGGCGGACCAGCTCGTCCGGCTCTTCGGCGTCGACCGCGGGCGGATCCGCGTGGTGCCCAACGGCGTGCTGCCGGAATTCGGCTGGGGCTCGCCCCGGCTCTTCCGCGAGCGCGTGGGCGACTTCGAGTTCGTCCTGTTCGTGGGCCGGATCGAGCCCCGCAAGAACCCGCTGGGCGTGATCCGCGCCGCGCGACGGCTGGGGCTGCCGCTGGTCGTCGTCGGCGAGGCGCCCCCGCAGCACGAGAACTACGAGAGGCAGTGCCGCCGCGAGGGCGGCGACCGCGTCGTCTGGCTGGAAGGGCTCGACCACCACGACCCGCTGCTGACGTCGACCTACGCCGCCGCGCGGGTCTTCGCCCTGTGCAGCTGGTTCGAGACGCCCGGCCTGGCCGCGCTCGAGGCCGCGCTCTCCGGGGCGGCCGTGGTCGTCACGCCGCACGGGTCGACCCGGTCGTATTTCGGCGACCGCGCGACCTACGCGCGGCCGTGGAAGGTCGACGAGATCGGCGAGGCCCTCTCGCGGGCCTGGCGCGAAGGGCCGCGACCTGGCCTTGCGGCCCACGTCGCTTCGAACTACCTTTGGGACCGCGTCGCCAAGCTCACGGCGGAGGTTTATGATCAGGTCGCCGACTGACCTCAAGCCTGTTCGGACCGGGCGCTATCGCTACAGCAAGCTGCGATGGCGGATCCTGGTGCGCGCGTTCGACGCGGCCGGCGGCCTCGTCGCGCCGATCTGGCGACGGCTGCGGCCCCCCCGCGAGGTCGACGCGCCCCGACGGATCCTCGTCGTCCAGCTCGACCATCTGGGCGACGCCGTCCTGACCGCGCCGCTGATCGGGCAGCTCCGCAACGCCTATCCCCAGGCCGAGATCGACGTCCTGGCCTCGCCCAGCAATCACGAGGTCTTCGAGGCCGACGCCAACGTGACGCGGGTGCGGATCGCCGAGCGGACGTGGTTCGAGCGCAGCCCGTCGCGGCGCGGGCTCGCGGCCGAGGTCTGGCGGCTCGGCGCCTCGCTCCGCGACGACCGCTACGACCTGGGCATCGACGTCCGCGGCGACGTGCTCTCGATCCTCGTCCTGGCGATCGGCGGCGTCGCGCGGCGCGTCGGCTTCGCGATGGGGGGCGGCTCGTTCCTGCTGACCGACGTCGCCGAATGGGCGCCCGGCCGCCACGAGGTCCGCTCGCGGCTCGCCCTGCTCGAACCCCTGGGCGTCGCCCCCGACTTCGGCGGCCGCGCCCTCGTCCACGTCCGCGACGACGACCGCGCCGAGGTCGCCGCCCGCCTGCTCGACGCCTGGCCCCGCCGCGCCGGCCGCCGCCGCGGCCGCGTCGCGAGGACGGCCCCGGGCCGCGAGTCCGACGCCAGCCTGCAGGCCGAACAGTTTCGTCCCCACCCGCCCATGCTGGCCGTCCACCTCGGCGCCGGGACGGCCGCCAAGCGCTGGCCGAAGCGGCACTGGAAGGCGCTCATCGAGCGCTTCCTGGGCGACGGCTGGCGGGTCGTCATCGTGGGCGGACCCGAAGACCCCCCGCTCTCGCGGATCCTGACGCCCGACGACCGGCTCGTCGACTGGTCGGGGCGATTGACCGTCCCCCAGACGACGGCCCTGCTCGAACGCGCCGATCTGTTCATCGGCGCCGATTCCGGTCCGGCCCACCTGGCGGCCTCGGCCGGCGCGACCTCGGTGATCCTCTTCAGCGGCACGAACAACCCGGTCCAGTGGCGGCCCTGGTCGTCGCGATCGCTGGTGCTCCGCAACCGCGTCGCGTGCCGGCCCTGCCACCAGAAGACGTGCCCCCTGGCCGACCATCCCTGCATGACGGGCCTCGAACCCGACCGCGTCTACCGGGCCGCGCGACGCTGGCTGGCCCGGACGAACCGCACCGAGCCCGCGCGAGAGGCCTCCCCGTCCCGCGACCTGGAGATCGCCTATGAACACGACTACAACCCTGCGACCTGAGCGGAAGGCCCCGTCGGTCGACGCCCGGGGCTGGGTCGTCCTGGCCTGGGTCGCCGCCTGGTCCGCGGCGTACCTCTACTCGGCCGTGGGGACGCGCTTCCCCTGGCTCCGCTCCTGGATCGACGGCCTCTTCTGAGCCCGACGAAAGCTCAACGGCCGCCGGCCTCGGCCGCCGCCTGCTTCCAGTCCGAGATGAGCCTGACCAGCTTCACGGAGACGTCGGTGAACGGGCCCCCCGAGGCCATCGCGTCGGTCGCTTCGGCCTGACGCCCGGCGACGGCCGATTCCAGGACGCCGGCCGCGGCGACGTGGAATTTCGCGTGGAGCGACTTCACCTCGCGCCACTCCTTCCTCATGCGGTCGGCGAGCGGCAGCGCGTTCAGCCACTTGCCGAACTCGCAGAGGTCGTCGGGACGCACCGTCTCGACGGTCCACTCGCTTTTCCCGGTCTTGATGGCCTCGCGCAGCCGGAACTTCCACTTGGCGTGGGAGGCGATCGCGTGGTCGAGGCTGGCCGGATCGATCATGGCGGGATCCCCCTCGAAGGCGGGTCGTCGCGACGAGTCCCGCGACGTCGCGGCTCCCGCTTCGGCTCCACGCTTCTTGATGCGACGAGCGCCAGCATAACGCGCGCGAGGGGCCGTCGCATCCGCCGAGCGGCGGCGGTTCAGGGCCTCGGCCTTGGCGTGGCGTCGCCGGGAGCGAGCCCCAGGACCCAGCGGGTCGACTCGACCCACATGTCGCGGAATTCGGTCCGTTCCCAGACCTCCCGGCGATGGCCCAGGCCGTTGTAGAGCACGCGGCCCTTGCCATACGGCCGAGCCCAGGCGACGGGGAAATCGCCGCGATCGTGCACGCCTTTCTTGGACCGATCGATGCGATCGGGGTCGAGTCGCAGCAAGATCCGCGCGTCGGCCCGCGAGAAGCCCTGGATCTGGTAGATTTCGTCCTTCAGCGTGAAGCTCGGCGGGAGGGACCGGAAGCCCGGGAAGTCGCGATCCTCGACGATCAGCGGGGCTTCGAACTGGCCCCAGGGGTGGCCGTCGAAGGCCCCGCCGAGCATGCGGCGGTACTCGGGCCACGACGGGAACGTGATCGTCGCGCTGTGGACGCCGAGGAACCCCTTGCCGTCGTCGCGGATGAACGCGAGCAGGTCGGCCTTCTGGGCGTCGTCCATGTCGAGGTCGCCGTCGGTGAAGAAGACGACGGCGTCGAATTTATCGAGGTTCTTCGCCTCGTATTTCAGCGGCATCTTCGTGATGTTCCCGCAGTCGGTGCGGAGCGTCGCCTCCCACTGCCCCGTGCTCCGGCCCAGGTCGTAGAACGTCGCCATCGCCGTCGAGACGGCGTCGTGCTGATACCCCTTGCTCTGGCCGACGACCAGCAACCGTTTGGGCTCCTGGGCCGTGGCCGTGGCGACTGATAGCAGGACCATGAGGGCCGCCGTGGCGGAGCCCCGGATGATGGGGCGACGTACAATGCGGCCGGCGCCGACAGATCCTCCTTTCCCCGGGAGAAGGCGCCTCGAAGAGGCGGATGAGGGTCGTCGGATTTCGGGAGGGGGTTGGCGTACTGAATGCGCAGGCGGACGCGAAGCGCCGCGACCCTCATCCGGCCCTGCGGGCCACTTTCTCCCGGCGGGAGAAGGGCGGTCGCTGGAAATCATCGGCCTTCCTCCGTCGCCGCGGCGGATTCGCCCTTCGCTTCGAGCTTGCCGACGGCGTCGAAGAGGGCGTGGAAGCAGGCGACCTCCGACTCGTCGGGCTTCGCGTCCCGGCGCGGAGGGCGGCGGCCGTAGTATTCGTCGATGAAGCCGTCGGCCCCCGACCAGACGGTCTGGACCATGCCGAGCAGGTGCTTGCGGGTGGCCCGCGACGACCGCTCGCGGAGTTTCGTCATGTCTTCGAGCTGCATCAGGGCGACCGAGGGCTTGCGCCAGGGGCAGGCGACGACGTCGAGGCCTTTGAGGGCGAACGCGACGGTGGTCGGGTCGGGGCGCACGTAGTGCCAGTCGCAGAGGACGACGTCCTTCGGGATCAAATCCACGGCGCGGTGGGTGTCGTTGGTGCTGGCCTCCCACTCGCCCAGTCCGGTCGTCCGGCCGTCGATCAGCCGGTCGGCCCAGATCCAGAGCCGCCGATTCTTCGCCGCGAGGTGGTCGCGGATCCGCTTGACCTCGTCGGCCAGCAGCACGGAGCGGTCCTTGCCGCCGCAGCGCTCGCATTTGGCCTCGCCGATGTAGAAGACCTCGTCGAGCCCGGCGTGGAAGGCGTCGGCCTCGAAGGCTTCGCAGATCTCGTCCACGACCGGGAAGACGACCTCGTGGACCCTGGGGTGCAGCGGACAGTAGCTCTTGCAGTAGAGTCCGTCCGGGTTGGGCCACTTGTACTTCTCGGGCATCTTCACCCAGGGCGTCTCGTCGAATTCCGGATAGACCTGGAGCAGCTTGCCCACGTGTCCGGACCAGGACTGATGGCCCAGCAGGTTGACCTGCGGGATGATCCGGATCTTGCGCTTCTTGCAGACCTCGACCAGCTTCGCGGCGTCGGCCTTCGACAGGCCGTCGGCCGAGGCCAGCTCGGGGCGGCTGGCGTACTGGTAGTTGAAGTCGACCCGCAGGATCAGGGTGTTGACGTGTCGCGGGGCCAGCTCCAGCTCGATGAACCTGGCGAACTCGTCGACCCGCTTCGGGCTCGGCGACGCGATGCAGAGGCCCCGCACCGGCAGGACCGCGTCCAGCCGGTCGGGCTCGTCGGCCCGCGCCGCGGCGGCGAGTCCCGCGAGCACGATCAGGCCGAGGGCCGCGAATCGGCTCATCGCGCCACCCCGCTTCCCACGGCGGACTCCGCCTCGATCAGGTTCCGCATGAACTCGGCGGCGAGGCGGGCGTTCTCGTGGGCGTACTCGATCCCGACCGTCCGGCCGTCGACGACGGGGAGCTGGTGGCACAGCTCGTAGCCGATGTAGCCGTCGTAGCCGATGGCGTTCATCGAGCGGGCGAAGTCGCGATAGTAGCGCTCGGTGTCCTCGCCGACGACGCCGTCGTTGCGCTCGAAGCCGTGGATCGAGCCGTCGGCCCGGCGCTCGAACTCGCCGCCGAAATGGGTGAGCACCTGGAGGTCGCCCACCTCGCGCGCCGCGGCGTCGATCGCCGGGCCGCTGCGGTCGGGCATGAGGGGGGCGTCGAGGCAGACCTTGAGGTGCGGCGAGTCGACCTCGCGGACCATCTTCAAGACGTCCGTGTGGTCCTTGATGAGCGGCTTGTGGTTCTGGAGGCAGAGCGTGACGCCGGCCTCGGCCGCGTACCGCGAGCACTCGACGAGGGCCTCGCGGCACCACCCCCAGATCTCGTCGTGCGAGAACTTCTCGTGGACGATCGGCCAGTAGCCCTCGGCGATGTCGTAGGTGGCGAGCTGCGGGTGCCGGGTCACGCCCCACCAGGCGAGGAACACGCGGAGCGTCGGCGCGCCCATGTCGGCGGTCATCCGGATCAGCTCGCGGAGGTAGCAGATCTGGGCCTCGCGGACCTCGGGCACGGGGTTGCTGAAGTCGTTGTTGGCGGCGACGGCGTAGATCGGCACGCCACGGTCGCGGGCCAGGCCGGCGAGGTCGCGGCACCGGCCGGTCGGCCAGTCGAGCGGGTTGCCGTGGGGGCGCTTGCCGTCGATCTCGATGCCGTCGTACCCGAATTCCGCCGCCTTCTCGATCATCTCGGGCAGGGTCAGCGCCTCGCCGCGGTACCACATGCCCAGATACGTGATGCTGTAGAGGCCGATCTTCACGACGAGGCTCCTTGGAATTCAGTCGAGCTTGCGGGCCGACCAACGGACCGCGTTGTGGACGAGTCTGCGATATGACGGGTGGGTGTAGGCCGACGGCCCGTGGCCGAGCTGCACCGCGACGACCCGCGCCGTCGTGCAAGGGCCGACCCAGGCCAGGATCGGGTCGCTGGCCGGGGCGTCGGTGGTCAGCAGGGGCCGATCCTTCTCGGATCGGTACAGATTCTTGTAGGCCTCGTCGCGGACCAGGAACGGGCCCACGCCACGCAGGACGGGGTGCTCGCCGGCCGGGACGACGAACATCTCGACGCCGTCCATCACGGCGGACGACGGCGCGTCCCCCTCGCGCTGGAGCCGGTACCGGCCACCGACGACCTCCTCGGACCACCAGGCCCACGACTGGAAATCGAGCAGGGCGTGGTGGAGCACGACGATCCCCTTGCCGGCCTCGACGAACGCCCGCAGGTTCTTGCGGGCCTCCTCGTCGAGGTCCCGGGTGAAGTCGTAGAAGACGACGACGTCGAATATGTCGCGGACGTCCTTCTTGAAGGCCTCGGCCGCCGTCTCGACCGGCAGCGCGTCGAGCCCCTCGACGCCGTCGAACAGGCCGTAGAAGGAGGCGTCATGGAAGTGGCCGCCGGTGATCAGGAGGGCTCGGACCGTGGGCGGCGCCTTGGCGACGTCGGAGCCCACGGCCCCCGTCGCGGCCCACTCGCAGGCGCGGGCCAGCAGCATTCCCATGTGGGGCTCATGCAAGGCGGCGGCGTCGCGACCCAGGGCGAGCGCGGCCACCCGCCCCGCACCGTGCGTTCGAGCGGCGAGGACTGGGGCCTTTTCGGCCCCGGCGACGGCCAGCGTCTCGCCCCCGGGGACGGCGACGACGGCCGGGACGGGGCCGACGGTGCGAATCTCGCCCGGTAGACCGGCGACGATCGGGTGCTCGGGGTGGACGATCGCGACGGCTAGCAACGCTGCTGGCCCGATCGGGACGGAGCCCGCGTGGAGCGGCGAAAGGTCCGCGGCGGCCGACGGCCCGCAGACGCCGCCGCATGCGACGACGAGGCCTTTGCCCAAGGCGACGAAGTCCGCGAGGGCCTTCGCGGTCGCCGCGTCGCCCGCGCCGCCGTCGTCGACGACCAGGTCGAAGCCCTCGAACGTCCTCGCGCCAAGGCCGACGGGCGTCTCGCAGACGCGGACGTCGAATCGGCCCGAGCGCTCGAGGAGGCGTTTCAAGACGGGCCGCGACGCCCGGCGATCGAGATCGTCCGAGCCGCCGAGGATCAGCACGCGGATCGGCGCGGCGGCCGCGGCCGCCGCGGCGAGGATGAGGAACGCCAGCGCGAACAGGACCTTGCGGGGGCGACGGTTTCCGAGCATGGGAGTGCCCTCCTTCGCCCGGACTATACCGCCGCCGCCGGTCAGGGATCTTGTGCCTCGACGCCAGCGTTTGGAACAGGACCGTCGCGGCGCGAATAGTGGGCGCGGTACTCGCGCGGGGTGCGGCCGAACCAGCGGCCGAATTCGCGGGTGAAATGGCTTTGATCGGCGAACCCGCAGGCCGCGGCGATCTCGGCCAGCGACTGCCGCGTCGTCACCAGCGCGCGGGCCGCCAGCCGGATGCGGAGCCGGCGCAGGTATTTCTGCGGCGTCGTGTGCAGCTCGTCCTGGAACCGCCTTTCGAAGGCGCGTACCGACATGTGGGCGATCGCCGCGAGCCGGGCGTTGGTGATCGGCTCGGCGAAATGGTCGCGGAGGAAGGCCAGCACCGGCCCCAGCCCGGACAGGGTCGCGACGGCCGCGTCCGGCTCGGCGAGCTTCCGCGTCAGCCCGGCCGTGGCGACGACCTCGCCGCGTCCGTCGTAGAGCGGGATCTTGTTCGTCATGCTCCAGACCGTCCGCCCGTCGGGCTGGCCCACCAGCTCGATCCGGTCGACGATCCGCCGGCCGCCCAGCACATACTCGTCGTCCATCCGGAACTGGTCGGCCAGGAACGGCGGCGAGACCTCGTAATCGGTCTTCCCCACCACCTCGCGTGCGTGCGGCCCCGCCTCCGCGGCCCCTACGCCGAACGCGTGGTTCAGCAGGAAGGCCCGGTTCACCCAGCGATACCGCCCCTCGCGGTCTTTCACCCAGACGACCACGTCGTCCAGGCAGTCGAACAATTCCGCGAGCTGCAGGAAGCCCCGGAGTTCCGTCGTTCCGGGCGGGATGGCCGTCACCGATGCGCCTCCTCTTCCGTTCCCTATTCCGCCGAGCCACGCCATCGTCCCGCAGGACGAGACGGGCCGCCAGATCCCATCAGGGCGACGGGCGGATCTGCCGTCCCTCGCCACCGCCTCGTCGTTCCGGCATAATGGAGCCCGCGGAGGATGCTCGACCAACCACGCCGAACGGGGATGACGACACGTGCCTGCTGAGATCCTGGATGGGAAGGCCCTGGCCGAGCGGGTCCGCGGCGAGCTGGCGGTCGAGGTGGCGGAGTTCCGCGACCGGACGGGGATCACGCCGGGGCTCTCGGTGGTGTTGGTCGGCGAGGATCCGGCGAGCCGGGTGTACGTCCGCAACAAGGAGAACGCCGTCAAGGCCGCCGGGATGCACGGCGAGGTGATCCGGCTGCCGGCCGAGACGACCCAGGCGAAGGTGCTCGCCACCGTCGACCGCCTCAACGCCGACACGGCCGTCCACGGCATCCTCGTCCAGCTCCCGCTGCCGAAGTACCTCGACCCCGCCGAGGTGATCGAGCGCGTCGACCCGCTCAAGGACGTCGACGGCTTCAACACGGTCAACGTCGGCCTGCTCGCCCAGGGGAACCCCCGGTTCGTCCCCTGCACGCCGCTCGGCATCATCGAGCTACTCAAGGACGCCGGAGTCGAGACCCGGGGCGCGCACGTCGTGGTGCTCGGCCGCTCGCAGGTCGTCGGCAAGCCGGTGGCGCTCCTGCTGCTGCAGAAAGGCAAGGGGGCCGACGCCACCGTGACCGTCTGCCACACCGGCACGAAGGACCCGGCCCGGTTCGCCCGCGAGGCCGACGTGCTGATCGCCGCGATGGGCCAGCCCGAGGCGGTCAAGGCCGACTGGGTCAAGCCCCACGCCGTCGTCATCGACGTGGGGATCCACCGCAAGGCCGACGGCAAGCTCTGCGGCGACGTCGACTTCGCCGAGGTCGCGGAGGTCGCCGGCAAGATCACGCCCGTCCCCGGCGGCGTCGGGCCGATGACTGTGGCCATGCTCCTGCGCAACACCCTGTTCGCCGCCAAGCTCTCCGCCGAAAGCCGAGGATGAGGCCGTGATCCGCCTGGGAATCTGCAATGAGCTGTTCGAGGGCTGGGACCTCGCCGAGGTCTGCCGGACCGTCCGAGGCCTCGGCTACGACGGCCTGGAGATCGCCCCCTTCACTCTCGCCCCGCTCGTCACCGACCTGTCGGCCGACCGTCGCCGCGAGATCCGCCGCATTATCGAGGATTCCGGCCTGGCCACGATCGGCCTGCACTGGCTGCTCGCCAAAACCGAGGGATTCTATCTCACTTCGCCAGACCCCGCCGTCCGCCGCCGAACCGGCGACTACCTCATGGTCCTGGCTGAGGCCGCCCGCGATCTCGGCGGGTCGCTCATGGTGCTGGGCTCGCCGAAGCAGCGCGACCTGCTCCCGGGCGTTTCGTACGAACAGGCGGAGGGATACGCCCTCGAAGTCTTCCAGCGAATCATGCCGAGCGTCGGCGACCTCGGCATCGACCTCTGCCTGGAACCCCTGGCCCCCTCCGAGACGAACTTCCTGAACACATGCGCCCAGGCCGAGGCGCTCATCGCCAGGGTCGACCACCCGCATTTCAAGCTCCACATGGACGTCAAGGCCCAGAGCGGCGAGGTCGAGGCGACCGTCCCCGAGCTGATCCGCCGCCACGCCGCCAAGGCCGGCCACTTCCACGTCCAGGACGTCAACCTGAAAGGTCCGGGAATGGGCGACGTCGACTTCGCCCCGATCCTCAAGTCGCTCGTCGCATCCGGCTACGAACGCTGGGTTTCGGTCGAGGTCTTCGATTTCTCGCCCGGGGCCGAGGAGACCGCCCGCCGCAGCATCGATTGCCTGCGGCGCGAACTCGACGCCGCGTATGCGAAGCATGCCTGATCCAATCGACCCAGCTTCGCCACGCGATCAAGTTTGCACGCTCGCCCGGATTTGTAAATTTGTACAGTATCCAATTGCGGGCGGCGGCCGAGTATTGGTATTGTGGCGATCTCAGGAGTTGCTTTGATCTGCCGTGGCCGGATGCCGAGCGGTTGATGAACAGGATGGGAGCTGGGGCCCAGCGATGGCGAAACGGACCCGCCGGGGGAATCAGGATCGCGAGGTCCGCGCGCGGCGGACGTCGCTGACGGAGGACGTCCCGCTGGCGGAGGCGGCGCGGGAGCGGTATCTCAACTACGCGCTCAGCGTCATCACCTCGCGGGCCCTGCCGGACGTCCGCGACGGGCTCAAGCCCGTGCAGCGGCGGATCTTGTACGCGATGTGGTCGGACCTCCGGATCACCGCCGACGGCCGGTTCATGAAGTGCGCGGCGGTCGTCGGCGAGGTGATGAAGAACTATCACCCCCACGGCGACTCGTCGATCTACGACGCCCTGGTCCGCATGGCCCAGCCGTTCTCGCTTCGCCAGCCCCTGATCGAGGGTTATGGCAACTTCGGCTCGATCGACGGCGACCCGCCGGCCGCCTTCCGGTACACCGAGTGCCGGCTGACGCCCATCGCCCAGACCCTGTTGAGCGAGCTGCGCGACCAGACGGTCGACTTCCGCGACAATTACATGGCGACCACGCAGGAGCCCATCGTCCTGCCCGCCCAGTTCCCGAACCTGCTCGTCAACGGCGCGGCGGGCATCGCCGTCGGCATGGCGACGAACATCCCGCCGCACAATCTCAAGGAAGTCTGCAACGCCCTGGTCGTCTTGCTGGAGAACCGCGAGGCCCCGCTGGAGAAGCTGACCCGGCACATCATCGGGCCCGACTTCCCCACCGGCGGCGTCATCCTGAACGGGCCCGACGAGATCCAGCGGATCTACGCGACCGGCCAGGGCTCGCTGAAGCTCAGGGGCACCTACCTCCGCCCCGAGGATCGGCCCAACGCGATCATCATCGACTCGATCCCCTACGGCATCGAGAAGGACCCGCTGGTCGCTCGGATCGGCGAGCTGATCGGCAAGGGGATGGTCCCCCAGCTCACGAACGTGAAGGACCTGAGCACCGACGACATCCGCATCGTCTTGGAGCTTCGGCCGGGCTCGAACGCCGACGCCGCCATGGCCTATCTGTTCAAGAACACGCCCTTGCAGGTGAACTACGGCGTGAACCTGACGTGCCTGCTTCCGGCCCTTGAGGCGGAGGTGGCCGTCCCCAGCCGGCTGGACCTCAAGACCATCCTCCAGCACTTCCTCGACTTCCGGATGGACATCGTCGTCCGCAGGCTCAGCTACGAGCTGAAACTCTTGCTGGCGCGGATCCACATCCTCGAAGGCTTCGCGATCGTCTTCAACAACCTCGACGAGGCGATCCGGATCATCCGCGCCAGCGACGGCAAGGCCGACGCCGCCCCCAAGCTGATCGCCCGCTTCGGACTCAGCGACCTGCAGGCCGACGCGATCCTGGAGACCAAGCTCTACCGCCTGGGCAAGCTGGAGATCAAGGACATCCTCGAAGAGCTGGCCGGCAAGCGGAAGCGCGCCGCCGAGATCCAGAAGCTGCTGGACGACGAGCCGGCGCGATGGGCGATCATCAAGGAAGAGCTGAAGCAGATCGCCAGGGCCTACGGCGACGCCCGCCGGACCCGCATCGAGGCCCCCGCCGCGCCGATGGAGTTCCGCGAGGAGGACTACATCGTCGACGAGGACGCCTGGGTCATCGTCACCCGCGAAGGCTGGACGAAGCGGCAGCGCTCGTTCACCGACGTCGCCAGCATCCGCGTCCGCGACGGCGACCAAGTGGGCTGGGTGTACCGCGCCCGCGCCCGCCAGACGATCACCTTCTTCACCGACCGCGGCATGGGCTACACGCTCCGCGTCAACGACATCCCCATGACGACCGGGCACGGCGACCCGATCCAGAAGCAGTTCGCCTTCGAGGACCAGGAACGGCTCGTCGGCGTCGTCTGCCACGACCCGCGCTGCCTGCCGGACTTCGCCCGCTACGCACAGACGCCGTCGCGGATGGTCCAGCGGACCCTCGACTCCGACCTCGACGCGACGGCGAACGGCCACGTCGGCGCCAACGGCGACGGCCACGCCGACGGCGCGCTCAACGGTCACGCCGGAGGCCCCACCCTGCCGCCGCCGCCGTACGTGGTGGCCCTGACCGCCGGGGGCAAGATCCTCCGGTTCCCGCTGGCCACGCTCGCCCCCGTCTCGACGAAGAAGGGGCGGCTCGTCGCCCGGCTCGACCCCACGTTCAAGGGCGATTCGATCGTGGGCGTCGAGGCGACCGACGGCTCGGAGAACGTCTGCCTGGCCACCAAGCAGGCGCGGGTGCTGATCTTCCCCGTCACCGAGGCCAACGTCGTCGGCTCCGCGGCGCGGGGCGTGGCGGCGATCAAGCTCGACGCCAAGGACCGGGTCATCGGCTTCGTCCTGGCGAACAAGAAGCGGGAAGGGCTGGCGGTGCGGACCAACCGCGGCGCCGAGCAGATCGTCCGGGCGACGAAATATCCCGTCACCGGCCGCGGCGGCCGGGGCTATGCGATCCTCCAGCGGGGGTCGCTCGAATGCCTGCTGCCCGCCGAGGCCGAGCCCGTGCCGTCGCCCGACCAGGTCGGCGACGCCGGCGACGCCCGATCCAAATCCGACGACCCCCGGGATTGACGAACCCCCGCGCCCGCGAAGAATACCGCGTCCCGGCCGAGCGTGCCGGGGCCAGCAGAGAGGGTTGGACCGCGATGGCGAACGGATCCGCGACCTACGACGCCAAGTCGATCACCGTCCTGGAAGGGCTGGAAGCGGTCCGCCGCCGGCCGGGCATGTACATCGGCGGCGTCGACAAGACGGGGCTGCACCACCTGCTCTGGGAGATCGTCGACAACTCGGTCGACGAGGTGATGAACGGCCACGCCACCCGGATCGTGGTCACGCTGCACCACGACGGCCGCACGATCTCGGTGTCCGACAACGGCCGCGGCATCCCCGTCGACAGGCATCCCAAGACCGGCCAGAGCGCGCTCGAGGTCATTTTCACCACGCTCCACGCCGGCGGCAAGTTCGACAACGACGCCTACAAGGTGGCAGGTGGCCTGCACGGGGTCGGCGCCAGCGTCGTCAACGCGCTCAGCAAGAGCCTCGTCGCCGAGGTCCGTCGCGACGGCCGCACCTACACCCAACGCTACAAGCGCGGCAAGGCGCTCGGCCCGGTCGAGCCCGGCGAGCCGGCTCGCGGCACCGGGACCACCGTGACCTTCACGCCCGACACCGACATCTTCCAGGCCCTCGACTACGACTCCGCCCTGATCGCCGAGCGGCTGGACGTCAAAACGTACCTGAACAAGGGCCTGGTGATCCAGTTCGTCGACGAGAAGGCCAAGACCAGCGTCGAGTTCCGCCACGACGGCGGCGTCGCCGACTTCCTCGACGCCGTCAACCACCGCCGCCAGGACGCGCGGGTCGCCCCCGCCGCCTTCGTCCTGGAGCGCGAGCTGGAGGACGACGGCCTGCGGATCCATCTGGCCCTGGCCTGGACCGAGGCGACCGACGAGGAGGTCCTCTCGTTCGTCAACACGATCCCCACCCGCGACGGCGGCACCCACGAGATGGGCATGCTGGCCGCCGTGGGGACGGCCGTCCAGCGGTTCATGGAGACCCACGACCTGGTCAAGAAGGGCCTGGAGATCAAGCGCGAGGACGTCCGCGAGGGCCTGACGGCCGTCCTCTCGGTCTGCCTCCACGAGCCCCAGTTCCAGGGCCAGACCAAGGGCCGGCTGAACAACCCCGAGGTCCGCGGCCAGGTCGAGTCGATGGTCCGGCCCAGCCTGGAGGCGTTCCTCCACCAGAACAAGAGCGTGGGCGACGCCGTGGTGGCCCGCGTGATCCAGGCGGCCAAGGCCCGCGAGGCCAGCCGGGCCGCGGCCTCGCAGGTCCGCCGCAAGACGGCCGTCGGCGGCAAGCTCAACCTGCCCGGCAAGCTCGCCGACTGCGACAGCACCGACCCCGAAGAGTCCGAGCTGTTCATCGTCGAGGGCGACAGCGCCGGCGGCTCGGCCAAGCAGGGCCGCGACCGCGACGTCCAGGCGATCCTGCCGCTCCGCGGCAAGGTCCTCAACGCCGAGCAGGCCGGCAAGGCCAAGGTGCTCGACAACAAGGAGCTGACCGACCTCGTCAGCGCCCTGGGCTGCGGCATGGACGACCAGTTCGACCCGGCGCGGCTGCGCTACGGCAAGGTGATCATCCTGACCGACGCCGACAGCGACGGCCACCACATCGCCACCCTGCTGCTGACCTTCTTCTACCGCCACCTCCCCGGCCTGCTGGCCGACGGCCGCATCTACCTGGGCTGCCCGCCCCTGTACAAGATCACCTGGGGCAAGGAGACCTACTGGGCCTCCGACGACGGCCACCGCGACCGCCTGCTCGGCAAGCTGCCGTCGAACGCGAAGCCCGACATCACCCGCTTCAAGGGCCTGGGCGAGATGCCCGCCAAGCTCCTCTTCGAGACCACCCTCGACCCCGCCGGACGCCGCCTGCTGCGCGTGGTCGTCCCCGAGGAAGACCGCCCCTACACCGAGCGGACCGTCTGCGACCTGATGGGCAAGGAGCCCGAGGCGCGGTTCAAATTCATCATGGAAGAGGCCTACACGGCGAAGGACATCGACATCTGATCGGTGGCCCGCGTCGTCGTCCTCACGCCCCGAGAGCCAGGAACCCCCAGCCCATGCCGATCATCGAAGTCGAGGACCTCACGAAGACGTACCGCGTCTTCCAGAAGAACGAAGGGCTCCTCGGCGCCCTCCGCGGCCTCTATCGCCGCGAGTACAAGGAGGTCAAGGCGGTCGACCGCATCGGCTTCGCCATCGAGCCCGGCGAGATGGTCGCGTTCCTCGGCCCCAACGGCGCGGGCAAGACCACGACGCTCAAGATGCTCTCGGGCCTGATCTACCCCAACGGCGGCGACGCCCGGGTGCTGGGCTTCACCCCCTGGCGCCGCGACGACGCCTTCCGCCGCCAGTTCTCGCTGGTGATGGGCCAGAAGAACCAGCTCTGGTGGGACCTCCCCGCCGGCGACAGCTTCCAGCTCCACCGCGAGATCTACTCGATCCCCAAGGACGAGTTCGACCGGACCCTGTCCGAGCTGATCGAGCTGCTGGGGGTCGAGAAGCTGACCCGCCAGGCCGTCCGCGAACTCTCGCTGGGCGAGCGGATGAAGATGGAGCTGATCGCCGCCCTGCTGCACGGCCCCAGGCTCCTGCTGCTCGACGAGCCGACCATCGGCCTCGACGTCGTCGCCCAGGCGGCCATCCAGAAATGCCTGCGCGACTACCACGAGCGGCGGGGCGTGACGATGCTCCTGACGAGCCATTACATGCGCGACGTCGAGGCGCTCTGCGACCGCGTCATCGTCATCACCCAGGGGAAGATCGTCTACGACGGCCCGCTCGCCGGCATCGTCGAGCGGTTCGGCGAGTCGAAGCTGGTGCGGCTCCAGTTCGAGGGCCCCGCGCCCGAGGGGCTGGAGCGCTACGGCGAGGTCGTCCGCCGCGAGGGCCCGTTCGCCGACGTCCGCATCGAACGCTCGCGGGTGGCGGAGGTGCTCGGCGCGGTGCTCAACCGCCACGCTTTGGCCGACGTCAGCGTGGAGGACCCGCCGCTGGAAGAGGTCATCGCCAAGGTCTTCGAGGAGGCCCGGCTCGCCCATGAAGCCGCTTGACGCCCTCGCCCCGATCGACGGGGACCTCGACCTGACGGCCTCGCACCGCCCCCGTCCCGGCTTCGCCGACTCGATGGTCAAGTACGCGCGCATCTTCCGCGTGTCGCTCATCGAGAGGATGACGTACCGCAGCGATTTCCTCCTGGGCACGATCCTCCGGTTCCTGCCGATCATCACCACGATCCTGCTCTGGCGGGCGATCTACGAGGGCTCGGGCCAGGCGGTCCTGGGCGGGTTCAACTACCGGGAGATGATCGCCTACCTGCTGCTGACCAACATCAGCCGGTTGTTCTCGAGCATGCCCGGCCTGGCGGCGGGCATCGCCCGCGACGTCCGCGAGGGGACGCTCAAACGCTACCTGCTCCAGCCGCTGGACCTGATCGGGTTCCTGCTCTCGTCGCGGGTCGCGCACAAGGTCGCCTACATCACGATGTCGTTCATCCCCTACGCCGGCCTCTTCTACGTCTGCCGGGGCTACTTCGACGGCTTCCCCGACGCCCTCACGATGGCGGCCTACGCCGTCTCGCTCATCCTGTCGTTCATGGTCGGCTTCTACTTCGAGGCGAGCGTGGGAATGGTGGGGTTCTGGTTCCTGGAAGTGACGTCGGTCCTCTACATCGTGATGACGCTCAACTTCTTCGTCTCGGGCCACATGCTGCCGCTCGACCTGCTGCCGCAGCCGTGGTCGGGCCTGCTGAAAGTGCTGCCGTTCCAGTACATGGCGTATTTCCCCGCCGTGGTCTTCCAGGGCAAGATCCGTGGGGTCGAGCTGGCCCTGCACCTCGCGCTGGAACTCTTCTGGGCGGTCGCGTTCCTGCTGCTGGCGAAGGGCCTCTACCGCGCCGGGCTGAGGCGCTACAGCGCGTACGGAGGCTGATCTCGTGATCGCAGGCGCAACCCGATACGGCCGGATGCTGGGCGGACTGGCCCGCTACACGCTGGCCCGCGAGATGGCCTTCCGGGGAAACTTCCTGGTGAAGGTGTCGGTCGAGCTGCTCTGGATGGGCATCATGATCGCCTTCTACCGCACCGTGTTCGGCAAGACGAGCAGCATCGCCGGCTGGAGCGAGCCCGACTACTTCTTCTTCGTGGGCTGCTTCTTCGCCCTGAACGGGGTGATCGAGACCCTCTTCCTGGAGAATTGCAACGAGTTCGCCGAGCTGGTCCGCACCGGCGACCTCGACTTCCTGCTGCTCAAGCCGATCGACGAGCAATTCCTGATCTCCTGCCGCCGCATCGACTGGGGGACGGCGCCCAACCTGGTCATGGGGGCCGTCCTCATGGCCGTGGCGCTCGTCCAGAAGGGGTGGGAGTTCGACCCGACGCGGGTGGCGGCCTTCTTCGCCACCTTCGCCTGCGGGGTCGCCATCGCCTACAGCTTCATGATGATCCTCACCTCGGTCTCGGTCTGGATGGTCCGCAACCAGAGCCTGATGGAGATGTGGTGGCTCTTCTCGAGCCTCGCCCGCTACCCCCGCGAGATCTTCGCCGGCCGCGGGGCCGAGCCGCTGGGCAAGTTCTTCACGTTCGTCATCCCCATCCTGCTGGTCTCGAACGTGCCGGCGAACGTCATGGTCCGCGTGCTCGACCCGAGGATGGTCGCCTGGACCGCCGCGGTCGCCGTGGCCTCGCTTTGGGTCAGCCGGCGATTCTTCCAGGTCGCGCTCCGCTCCTACCGCAGCGCCAGCAGTTGAGCCCGCCGCACGAACCAAGATTCGCGCGGTAGCGGACCAAGCATGACCTAGGATTCCCGTGTTGGGCGGGACGGCCGAGGTGCAGTGCGCGCCTCCTCGGTCTTGGTCGACGGCTCCGCGCCGTCGTGCTCGGGGATACTCCAGGAGGTCGAGCCGTGGTCGACGCGGAATCAACGTGCGAGGCCCCACGGGAAGACGCGACGGCGTCCGCAGAGTCGCGATGCGATCCGGAAGGAAGCGGCGGTCGGGAGAGCGTGGCGACGGCCCTCGAGCCGGCCCTCCTGGCGGAGATCCACCACCTGCGGTCGAGGCTGGAGGAGGCCTATGCGACCATCGACGCGCTCCGCGTCCACAGGACGAACCTGGAGGGCGACCTGCACGACCTGAGGCGGGTGGCGGCCACCGACGGCCTCACGGGCCTCTGGAACCGCCGGTTCCTGGTCGATTCGCTCAACATCTCGTTCTCGTTCGCGTTGCGTCACCGGCTGCCGCTGTCGATCGTGCTGCTGGACGTCGACCACTTCAAGTCGTTCAACGACGGCTACGGCCACGCGGCCGGGGACGTCGTGCTCCGCGACGTCTCCGCGGTCGTCCAGGCCGCCGCCCGCAGCCACGACGTCGTGGCGCGGTACGGTGGCGAGGAGTTCGCCATCCTGCTCCCCGGGACGGGGCGCCCCGGCGCGGTGACGATGGCCGAGCGGGTCCGGCTGGCGCTGGCCTCGCGGAGATGGCCCCTGGGCCCCATCACCGCCAGCCTCGGCGTGGCCACCCTCCGGCACGAAGAGGGGGTCTCGCAGGTCACGGCCGAGGGCCTGGTCGAGGCGGCCGACCTCGCGCTGTATCAGTCGAAACGCCTGGGACGCAACCGGGTCAGCCACGCCGACGACCTCGTCCGCCCCCCCTCCCCCGCCGGCCACGAGGTCAAGGCCGCCGTCGGCTGTTGACCCCCTCCCTCGCAGGCTCGATACTGCTGGGGCGTGATGATGGGATGAACCGCCCGGACCTCGGTGGATCGTGATGGCGTACGTCGTATCGGCCCTCGTCCTGGTCCTGGCGTCCGCCGCCGCCGCGGTCGCCCTGCGACGGGCGCGGGCGGCCGGCGAGGTCGCGATGGGCCTGGTGCGGCTGGCCGAGGGTCGGCGCGCCCGGCCGGTGCTCGCGCGGCCCTGGGGCGGGCCCGACGCCCTGGTCTCGGCCTTCAACGCGACGGCGCCCGAGATCCACGACCGCATCCAGCGGCTCGAGGCCGACCGCCAGCAGCTCCGGGTCGTGCTGGGTGCGATGGCCGAGGCCGTGCTCGCCGTCGATCCCCGGCGCCGCCTGCTCTTCGCCAACGCCAGCGCCGACGCCCTCTTCGGCCTGGACGGGTCGTCGGTGGGCCGCCTGATGCCCGAGCTGATCCGCAGCCCCCAGGTGCAGGAGGCCGTCGAGTCGACGTTCCGCGCGGCCCATCCCGACGCCTACCTCGCCGAACTGACGCTGGCGGGCCGCGAGGGCCTCCGGGCCTCTTCGCGGATCCTGGCCGTCCGGGGCTCGCCGCTGCCCGGCAAGCCCCCCGCCGGCGCGGTCCTGGTCTTCCACGACGTCACCGACCTGAGGCGGCTGGAGCGGATGCGCCAGGACTTCGTCGCCAACGCCTCGCACGAGCTGAAGACCCCGCTGGCGTCGATCAAGGCGTACGCCGAGACCCTGCTCGACTGGGCGCTCGAGGATCCGGCCGTGAACCGGCGGTTCGTCGAACGGATCGACGAGCAGGCCGACCGGCTCGACTCCCTGATCCACGACATGCTCAGCCTCGCCCGGCTGGAGGCGAATCAGGACGTCTTCCGGCACGACCCCCTGGGCCTGGCCGCCGTCCTGGGCCGCTGCGTCGAGGCTCATCGCGACCGGGCCGAGTCCGGCGACCTGACCCTGGAGTTCGACGTCGACGCGCTCGACGCCGGGGCGACGATCCTGGCCGACGAGGAGGCGGTCCGCCAGATCTTCGACAACCTGATCGACAACGCGATCAAGTACACGCCGCCTGGGGGCCGGGTGGGGGTCGTCGGCTCGGCCTCGGCCGCCGAGATCGTCGTCGCGGTGAGCGACACGGGCCTCGGCATCCCCCGCGAGGAGCAGGCGCGCATCTTCGAACGCTTCTACCGGGTCGACAAGGCCCGGAGCCGCGAACTGGGCGGCACCGGGCTCGGCCTGGCCATCGTCAAGCACCTGGTCTCGTCGCTCCAGGGGCGGGTGGAGGTGACCAGCCGGCTCGGGGCCGGGTCGACCTTCACCGTCCGGCTGCCCCGGGCGCAGGCCCCCGCCCCGTCGCCGACGTCGACGGCCGCCGAGGCGGGCTGAGCCGCCGACGGCTCATTTGTGCTGCGTCTCCAGCCAGCGTTCGCAATCCATCGCGGCGGCGCACCCCGAGCCGGCGGCGGTGATCGCCTGGCGGTAGTGGGTGTCGACGACGTCGCCGCAGGCGAAGACCCCCTCGACGCTCGTCGCCGAGCCGTAATTCGGCAGCGCGTCGAGCAGCCCGGCGGGAGCGCCGGCGTCCTTCCAGGAGAGGGCCGACCGGGTCAGGACGTAGCCCTCGGGGGTGGTGGCGACCTGGTCCCGGAAGATCGTCGAGTTGGGGTCGTGGCCGATGGCCAGGAACAACCCGTCGATCTTCAGGTCTCGCGTCGAGCCGTCCTCCGTCGAACGGAGGCGGACGCCTTGCAGGTGGGGGGCGCGCGGGGAGGCGTCGCCGAGGATCTCCTGGACGGCGTTGCCGAGGGCGTATTCGATCTTGGGATGGCCCTTGAGCCGGTCCTGCATGATCTTCGACGCCCGCAGCTCGTGACGGCGGTGGATGAGGGTGACCTTGGTGGCGAACCGGGTGAGGAAGGTCGCCTCCTCGATGGCCGAGTCGCCGCCGCCGACGACGGCGATCTCCTTGCCCTTGTAGAGCGCCCCGTCGCAGGTGGCGCAGGTGGTGACGCCGTTGCCGCGATAGGGGCCCTCGATCCCCAGCCAGCGGGCCGAGGCCCCGGTGGCGATGATGACCGAGTCGGCGGTGTAGGTGCGAATCTCGCCGCTGGAGGGGTCGCCGCTGGGGTCGTCGGTGGTCTTGACCGTGAACGGCCGCCGCGAGAAGTCGACCTCGAAGGCCGTCTCCCAGCGGGCGTCGGCGCCGAACCGCTGGGCCTGCTTGCGCATCCGGTCCATCAGCTCGGGCCCCTCGACGCCGTCGGGGAAGCCCGGGAAGTTGTCGACCGTCGTCGTGAGCGTGAGCTGCCCGCCCGGCTCCTTGCCCTCGAAGACCAGGGGGGCCAGGTTGGCGCGCGAGGCGTAGATCGCGGCGGTCAGACCGGCGGAACCCGAACCGATGATGATCACGGCCGAATGTGCAGCAGACATCGTCACCCTTTCCGAGCGAGGCGGGCGGGGCCGCGTCGTCCGCAAGTCCGACGGGATCGAACCTTGCGAAGGCGGCCACCGGGATCGGGACGCGTCGGGACGTGGTGCCGGACGCCGGCGTCCCGGGGAAATTCCGCGCAATCTCGCCGATCGACTCCCAATCCTAGGGGGTCGTGACCTAGATTTCCAGCAGGGTCCCCTGACGGGCGGAGCCGGGCGCCGCCGCGGCGAGGGCCGCGGGGGCGGGCAGAAGCCGTCAGGGACGACCGGGGGGACGCGACGCCATGCTGGTCTTGACGCGGAAACTCATGGAACGGCTCTACATCGGCGACGACGTCTGCGTGACGGTCGTGCGGCTGGAGGGGGGCCAGGTGCGTCTGGGCATCGAGGCCCCGCGCGAGATCGCCGTCGTCCGGGCGGAGCTCGTCCCCGAGCGGGCGACGCCGCCGAGGCCGGCCCACCACGACGGCGGCGAGGTCAGGCGCCCACCAGCCTCGGCTCGTGGAACCGATACCCCACGCCGCGAACCGTCTCGATGAGGTCGCCGGCCTCGCCGAGCTTCTTCCGCAGGCTCTTGATGTGGACGTCGATCGTCCGCTCCAGGACGACGGCGTCCTCGCCGATGGCGGCGTCCATCAGCTCGTAGCGGGTGAACGCACGGCCGATCTGGCGGAGGAGGACCTCCAGCAGCCGGAACTCCGTGGGGGTCAGCACCAGCTCCTGGTCGCGATGGAACGCGCGATGGCTGTGGCGGTCGATGACGACCCCCTGGCTGACGATCTGGGATCCGGTGGGGGTCTCCTCGCGGGACTCGGCGCGGCGCAGCTCTTTCTTGATCCGCTGGATCAGGACCTTCATGCTGTACGGCTTGGTCACGTAGTCGTCGGCGCCGGTCGCGAAGCCCACGAGCTGGTCGGACTCCTCGCCGCGGGCGGTGACCATGATGACGGGAACGTCCTTCGTGCGGGCGTTCGCCTTCAGCTCGCGACACACGTCGAGGCCCCCCTTCAGGGGCAACATCAGGTCCAGGACGATCAGGTCGGGCGTCTTGAGCTGGGCCTGCCGCAGCCCCTCGACCCCGTCGCCGGCCACGATCGCCTCGTAGCCCTCGCGCTCGAGGTTGGCGCGGAGGATCTCCACCAGCGCGGGCTCGTCTTCCACGATCAGGATCTTCGGCTTGGGCATGTTCGTCGAGTCCCGGGCCCTGGTCGCGGGCGGGCGGCCCGCATGAGTCGTGCCGATTCCAGTATAAGGATCGGCGCGTGCCCGCGATGAATCCCGCGTGAAGAAATCATGAAGCGGCCGCGGTATCGTCCTTTCCATCGCCCGCGAAGGCGTGCGCCATCATAACGGCCGAGCGGGCGAGGATCTTGGCCCCCAGGACCAGGGCCCGCTCGTCGATGTCGAACGAGGGCGAGTGGAGGTGGTGGACGGCCCGGCCCGGCCCGGCCACGCCGAGCCGGAGCATGCAGCCGGGGGCCAGGGACAGGTAGCCGGAGAAGTCCTCGCCGCCCATGCTGGGCAGGCGGATCTCGTCGAGGTTCTCCGGGCCCACGACCTCGCCGGCGGCGCGGGTGCAGAGGGCCGTCACGGCGGGGTCGTTGAAGACGCCTTCCGTGCAGTTGTTCAGGCTCAGCTCGAACGTCGTCTCGGTCGCCGCGCCCAGGCCGTCGGCGATCTGCTTGAGCCGCTCGGCGACGCGCTGGGAGGACTGCCGCGAGAGCGTGCGGATCGTCCCCCTGAGGACGGCCTCGCCGGGGATGACGTTGGCGTTCGTCCCGGACTGGATCGAGCCGAAGGTGACGACCGTGGGGTCGCGGGAGTCGACGCTCCGGGGGATCGCCTGGTAGACGGTGGTCAGGAACTGGCAGGCGGCGAGCAGCGGGTCGCGCGCCAGGTGGGGTCGCGCCGCATGGCCGCCCACGCCGCGCACGACGACGTCCAGGTCGTGGCAGAAGGCCGTCAGTTCCCGGGCCCGGCAGCCGACGCGGCCGACGGGCCGTTCGGGGTCGACGTGAAGGGCCGCGACGGCCTTGACGCCCGCCATCGCGCCGGCGGCGACCATCTCGTAGGCGCCCTCGCCGACCTCCTCGGCCGGTTGGAACACCGCGCGCCAGCAGTTCGGCGCGGGCAGGACCCCGCGGCAGGCCCAGAGGGCCTCGGCCGCCCCCAGGGCCATCGCGGCGTGGGCGTCGTGGCCGCAGGCGTGCATCACGCCGTCGCGGGCCGAGCGATAGGCGACGTCCTTGGCGTCGGCGATGGGCAGGGCGTCGATGTCGGCCCGGATGGCCGCGAGCGGGCCGGCCGAGTCGTCGAGGGCCCCCGCCAGGATCCCCCTGCGAGACGAGACGACGGAAAACGGCACGCCGGACTCTTCAAGCCGCTCGGCGAGGAACCGCGTCGTCTGGTATTCCTCGCGGCTGGGCTCGGGGTTCACGTGCAGGTGGCGGCGCACCTCGCGCAGGCGGTCGGCCCGCGAATCGATGCAGCGGTCCAGCGCGAGGCGCCAGTCGGTCATGATCGGGAGAGTCCCTTCGAGACGGGGAGAGGCTTCAACGCCTCAGCCGACGCCTGACCCGTCGGGCCCCCTGCGCCATCGAGTGCAGGCCCGGGACCTTGTCGAACCACCGCGTGGAGATGTCGCTCGACGAATTGCGCTGCGTGCCCAGGTTCGGCACGGCGACCAGGGTCGACACGTCGGGGTTCTTGTCGCGGAAGATGCTGTAAGCCCCGTCCACGTGCATCGGGCCGCCGTCGGGATGCCCGGTCGGCCGTCCCAGGATCGCCTCGAGGTGGTCGACGAGTCGCAGGACGACCTCGCGCCGGATCGCCACGAAGTGCGCCGTCTGGACCGCGCCCCGATAGGGCTGGAGCGGGACGCCCGGATCCTCGGGAAGGCCGGTCAGGATGTGGCCGAAATACGCGAACCCCCAGTCCTCGCGGGCCAGGATCGCGGCGAGGGCGTCGCCGCGGCGGACGAAGTCGGGGTCGATCTCCAGGTCGTCCTCCATGATCAGCACGCTGTCCGTGCACACCTCGGCCGCCCGCTTCAGGACGCCGAGGTGGCTGAGGAAGCATCCCCGGACCCCCAGGCTGGGGAACCCTTCGGTCGTCTCGGGGCGGATGCCCGGGAAGAACTCGACGCGCCGCTCCCAGTCCGTCAGGCCGACGCGGTCGAACATCGCCCGCGTTTCGCGGCGGCGATCCGCTCGTTGCGGGAGGTTGATGACGTAGGCCCGGGAGAAGGACTCGAGGAGGCTCATCGCGAATCCGGAGGGGGTGTCGGGCGGGAGGCGGAGCGCCTGGATTTCCACACGCCAGCTTAGGACCCGCCCGTTCGGCCGTCAAGGCGAAGCGAGCGGGCGTCGCCGCGGGGGCCGTCGGACTCAGCCGATGCGGCCGGTGATGTAGGCCTCGGTCCGGGGATCCTTGGGATTGGTGAACAGGATGTCGGTGGGGCTGAGCTCGACGAGGATGCCGGTCCGCTGGCCGTCGCCGGCGGCCTCGTCGGGCATGAGGCAGGCGGTCAGGTCGCTGACGCGGCGGGCCTGCTGCATGTTGTGGGTGACGATGACGATGGTGTAGTCGTCCTTGAGGTCGTCCATCAGGTCCTCGACCCGGGCCGTCGAGATCGGGTCGAGCGCCGAGCAGGGCTCGTCCATCAGGATCACCTCGGGCTCGACGGCCAGCGTGCGGGCGATGCAGAGCCGCTGCTGCTGGCCGCCGGAGAGCGCCATCCCCGAGTGGTGGATCTTGTTCTTGACCTCCTCCCAGAGCGCCGCCCGCCGCAGGGAGCGCTCGACCAGCTCGTCCATGTCGCCCCGGTAGCCGTTGATCCTCGCGCCCCAGGCGATGTTGTTGTAGATGCTCTTCGGGAAGGGGTTGGGCTTCTGGAAGACCATGCCGATCCGCCGCCGCAGGCCCACGGCGTCGACCTTGGGTCCGGCGATCGACTCGCCGTCGAACCGGACCTCGCCCTCCATCCGGCAGTCGGGGATCAGGTCGTTCATGCGGTTGAAGCAGCGCAGGAGCGTGCTCTTGCCGCAGCCCGAGGGGCCGATCATGGCCGTGATCTTGTGGCGGGGGATGTCGATGTCGATGCCCTTCAGGGCCAGCGAGGAGCCGTACCAGACGTGCAGACCGCGGGTCTGCAGGACCACGGGGTCGGCGGGCGGGGGCGAGGACGGATCGTCGCGCGACGTCGCGGCCCCCGGGGGGGCGGGAGGGCCCGGCGGGGGAGTCGTGCCGTCCTTCACGAGGGTCTCGGGGGCGTTCATGGACCGATCCGGGGTTGGGGATGCGCGTCGTCCGTCGGCCCGGTTCAGCGGCCGCGGCGGAAGCGGTTGCGGATGAGGATGGCGACGGCGTTCATCGACAGCAGCAGCACCACCAGGATCAGGATGCCGCCCGCGGCGACCGCCTGGAACTCCCGATCGGGCTCCTTGGCGTAGTTGTAGATCTCGACCGGCAGCGCCGTGTAGCGGTCGAGCGGGCCGCGGGGCGCCCGCAGCAGCGAGCCGGCGGCGCCCACCATCAAGAGCGGCGCCGTCTCGCCGATCGCCCGCGACAGGCCCAGGATCGTGCCCGTCATGATGCCCGGCAGGGCCGCCGGCAGGACGTGGCCGCTGACGACCTGCCAGCGCGTCGCCCCCAGGGCCAGGGCGGCCTGGCGGAGCGACGCCGGCACCGTGCGGAGCGCCTCCTGGGTCGTGATCACCAGGGTGGGAAGGATCAGCAGGCCGAGCGTCAGGACCCCCGCCAGGAGCGACGGCCCCAGGGCCAGGCCCTTCATCCCGAAGGCCCGCACGAAGAGCGCCAGGCCGAGGATGCCGTAGACCACCGAGGGGACGCCCGCCAGGTTGGCGATGTTGGTCTGGATCACCCGCCGCGCCCGCCCCTCCGGCATGTACTCCTCCAGGAAGACCCCGGCCCCGATCCCCACGGGGATGCCGATCGCCGTGACCAGCCCCAGCAGCCAGAGGCTGCCCACGAGCCCGACGTGGTAGCCGGCCGCGGCGGGGGTGCTCGACTGGCGGCCGGAGACCAGGCGCCGCAGCAGCGAGCCCAGCTCGCTCAAGTTGGCCGCGACGTCATGCCAGGGGGGATGGGGGGGCCCCGACAACGCGGCCGCGAGGATCGCCCCCATCAGCACGGTCAGCACGACCACGCCCGTCAGCGTCGCCAGCAGGCAGGCCGCGCCGAAGATCGGCCCCAGCCAGCGCCGCATCCGCCGATGCGGCCGGAACGCCCCGGCCGACGCGTCGCTCATTGGTAGACCTCGCGGTAACGCCTGAGCACCAGGCTGGAGATGACGTTGAGCGTCATCGTGATGCCGAACAGGGCCAGCCCCACCGCGAACAGCGACAGGTACTTCGCCGAGCCGTAGGCGGCCTCGCCGCTGATGACCTGGACGATGTAGGTCGTCATCGTCTCGACCGAGGTCAGCGGGTTGAGCGTGATCTGGGGGATCATCCCGGCCGCCAGCACCACCGCCATCGTCTCGCCGACGGCCCGGCTGATCGCCAGGATGAACGACGCCACCACCCCGGAGA
This sequence comes from Paludisphaera mucosa, assembly GCF_029589435.1. NCBI lineage: Bacteria > Pseudomonadati > Planctomycetota > Planctomycetia > Isosphaerales > Isosphaeraceae > Paludisphaera > Paludisphaera mucosa. Next base: position 100,967 of record NZ_JARRAG010000002.1, read on the forward strand.
GCCCCGCCGGCAGGACGATCCGCGTCGAGACCTCGAACTTGGTCGCCCCCAGCCCGTACGCCGCCTCGCGCAGGCCCGAGGGGACGGCCGAGAGCACGTCCTCGCTCAGCGACGAGACCAGCGGCACGATCATCACCCCGACCACGACGCAGGCCGACAGGGCGTTGAACTGGTCGACCCGCACGCCCAGGGGCTCCAAAATCGCCTTGAGGACCGGCGTGACCAGCAGCAGGGCCAGGTAGCCGTAGACGATCGTCGGCACGCCGGCGAGCAGCTCCAGGGTCGGCTTGAGAACCGACCGCACGACCCGCGGGGCGTACTCGCTCAGGTAGATCGCGCTCATGAGCCCGATCGGCAGCGCGATGCACGACGACCCGAAGGCGATCAGGAAGGTCCCCCAGACCAGCGGCAGGATGCCGAACTTCGGCGGCAGGGCGTCCGGCTTGAGCACCGCCCCCAGCAGGAAATCGCCGACGCCGATCTTCGCCTTGAGGAAGAACTCGACCGTCTGCACCGTGAGGACGAGCAAGATCCCCAGCGTCGTGAGCACGGTGATGAGCCCGCACAAACCGAGCACGACCGGCGCGAGCAGCTCGGCGACGGCCGAGGCCCGCGACTGGCCGCTCCACGCGTCGTCCTGCGAAGAAAGGGCGGTCGGCGGGCTCGGCGGCGCTTTGGGGGTCACGGTCGCATCCGGGGAGACGGGACGTTCGGGCGGCATCGCTCGCTCAGGGGGTCGCGGGCGTCTTGGCGGCCGGCTCGGCCGAGCCGGCACCCGGCGCCGCGGTCAGCCGGGCCAGCGCCGCCTTGGCCGCCTGGCATTCGTCCGCGCTCGGGGGATCGTATCCCCCCTTCACGGCGAGAGTCGAGACGTTGTCCAGGTAATACGACAGGAATCGCCCCATCTCGGGCCGCCGGGCCGCGGAATTCTTGACGAACAGGTAGAGGGGCCGCGAGAGCGGCTTGTACGACTTGTCGGCGATCGTCTCGGGGCTGGGGACGACCGCCGGAGCGTCGGCCGTCGCCTGCACCGCCAGGGCCCGCAGCTTCTCCTTGTTGGCCGCGTAGTACGCGTAGCCGAAGTAGCCCAGGCCGTCCGGGTCGCCGGCGACGCCGTTGACCAGGATGTTGTCGTCGGAACTCTGCTGGACGCCCTCGCGCTGGCTCTTGGCCTTGCCGACGATCGCCTCGGTGAAGAACTCGTAGGTGCCCGAGTCGTTGTCGGGGGAGTAGAGGATGATCGGCCGATCGGGCCACGAGCCGTCGAGGTCTTTCCAGGTCTTGAGCGTCGAGCCCGGCTCCCACAACTTTTTGATCTGCTCGACCGTCAGCGATTTGACGAAGTCGTTCTTGGCGTTGACCGTCAGGGTGATGCCGTCGTAGCCGACCAGCAGCCGAGTCCATTCAATCCCCTGGCTGCGGGCCTTCTCCGCCTCCTCGGGCTTGGCGTCGCGCGAGGCGTCGACGATGTCGACCTCGCCCTGCAGGTAGCGTCCGAAGCCGCCGCCGGTGCCGTGGTTGTCGACGACCACCGTCACGTCGGGGTCGACCGCCGCGAACCCCTCCTGCGCCGCCTTGCTGATCCGGTAGACGGTGCTGGAGCCGTCGATGATGATGGTCGGCGCGGGGGTCGAGGCATCGTTGGCTGCGCCGCCGCCCCCGCCGCATCCCCCGACGACGCCGAGGGCCGCGCCCAGGGCCAGGAGCCGAAATCGTTCACGCCAGGGCCGCATGGATCGCTGATCCTTCGTCTCGAGGAGAGGGTGCGAGTCTTCCGCCGGACGGACCGGCCCGCCCGGGGGAACACCTCGCGATTGTCCGCGAGCCCGCTCCGCCCGTCCAGTCTATCGCGCCTTCATGAAGTTCATATGAAGTCGACGTGAGGATGGGCGGAGTCCGGCGGATCGGCGAACTTCCGGGGCGATTCTCCCGCGACGGCGATACACTGGAAGGGCGGCGCTCGCCGAATCCCTCTTTCATTCCCCTGGCTGGTGGACGGCACGCGATGATCGTGGTCAACGACCGGGTGACGCTCGACGAGGCGGAACTCGAATTCGAGTTCATCCGCTCATCCGGCCCCGGCGGGCAGAACGTCAACAAGGTCTCGACGGCCGTGCGCCTCCGGTTCGACGCGACCAACTCGCCGTCGCTCCCGGAGGACGTGCGGCGCCGCCTCATCACCCAGGCCGGGCGACGGGTCGGCGGCGACGGCTTCCTGTCGATCCTCGCCCAGGCCGAGAGGACCCAGGAGTCGAACCGGCGCGACGCCGTCGAACGCCTGGTCGAGATGATCGCCAAGGCCTGCGAACGCCCCAAGCCCCGCCGCCCCTCCCGCCCCACCCTCGGCTCCCAGAAGCGCCGGCTGGCCTCCAAGAAGAAGCACAGCGAATCCAAGTCGCGGCGGAAAGACCCCGGCGCGCACGAGGAATGATTTCCGCCGGCCCGCAGGCTCTCAGGCAGCGGCCGGACGGCCTTCGAGGACCAGCCGTTCGATCCGTTCTTCGTCGCCGCGCAGCCGCATCCAGAGCGCGACGCCCCCCGCGAGCAGCCCCAGGCTGATGAGCATCGAGACGGTGACACCGGCGAAGACGCCTGGGTCGTCGGCGCGGAGCACTTCGACGGGCCAGCGGGTGATCGGGTAGGCGATCATCAAAAGCGCCATCACCTGGCCGGGGCGGCGGCGATACGGGAAATAGGCCGTCAGGACGACGAGCAGGACGAGGCCGCCGAGCGAGGCGATTAACTGGGTCGGATGGACCGGGAGCGACCACGGGGCGTCGGGCGGGATCAGGCCGTGGTCGACATGCTCGGCCCAGGCGTGCGAGCCGTAGGGGAAGCGGACGCCCCACGCGGCGCGGGTGACGGCCCCGTGGCAGCAGCCGTTGAGGTGGCAGCCGATCCGCCCGAAGAACGCGCCGACCGCCAGTGCGGGGGCGACGACGTCGGCCATTTTGAGGAACGGGAAGGGTCGCCGCCGGTAGTAGAGCAGCGTCCCGCCCAGGCCGCCCAGAATGCAGCCGTAGAATACCCCGCCCCCTTCCCAGGCCTTGAAGACGTCCAGGACCGAGTGGATCGACCCGGGATAGACGATCACGAAGAGGGCCCGGGCGCCGACGACGCCGCCCAGGAAGAGCCAGGTCGCCAGCTCGTACACGGCGTCTGCGTCCATCCCCTCGCGGCGCGCCCGCCAGACCGAGATCCCCAGCGCCGAGGCGCAGGCCAGGGCCATCATCAGTCCGTAGGCGTGGACCTTGAAGCCGAGGGCCTCGAACAAGATCGGTTGCATGGCCGCGTCCTTTCGGCGAGGGGGCCGGCGCGCGTCGTACGCGCCGGGGTCGTCGGGAGGATGCCAGCGGGGGCGGCGGCGGGCAAGGCCAATCAATCAGGAGTTCAGAATCGCGAGCGAGGGCGTCTGGATCTTGGCGCCGGCGGACCAGCGGCCCCCCTCGCGGCGGATCTCGCGGTAGAGCGTGTCGCGCTCGATGGGGACGCGGCCGGCCTCCTCGATCAGGCGGCGGATCTCGGCGACGGTCGCCTCCTGGGGCGTCTCGGCGCCGGCCTCGTGGTAGATCTTCTCGTGGACCACGGTGCCGTCGATGTCGTCGGCCCCGAACGAGAGGGCCACCTGGGCGGTCTTCAGGCCGAGCATGACCCAATACGCCTTGATGTGCGGGAAGTTGTCGAGCATCAAGCGGCTGATGGCCATCGTCTTGAGGTCCATCATCCCCGAGGGCCGGGGGATGTCGGCCATCTCCGAGTTGTCGGGGTGGAAGGCCAGCGGGATGAACGTCTGGAACCCGCCGGTCTCGTCCTGCAGTTCGCGGAGCCGGACCATGTGGTCGATCCGATGGACGGGGCCGTCGATGTGGCCGTAGAGCATCGTGGCGTTGGAGTGCAGCCCCAGCCGGTGGGCCGTGCGGTGGACGTCGAGCCACTGTTCGGTGGTCGCCTTGGCCCCGCAGATCTTCTCGCGGACCTCGGGATGGAAGATCTCGGCCCCGCCGCCCGGGAGGCTCCCCAGGCCGGCGTCGATCAGCCGCTTGAGGACCTCCTCGGTCGAGACCCGGGTGATCTTGGCGAAGAACTCGACCTCGACGGCCGTGTACGCCTTCACGTGGATCTCGGGGTCGACCTCCTTGATCCAGCGGATGACGTCGCAGTAGTAGTCGAGCTTCAGCTTGTGGTGCAGCCCGCCCACGATGTGGATCTCGGTCGCCCCCCGCTCGCTCGCCTGGCGGGCGCGCTCGACGACCTGGTCGCGGTACATGACGTAAGCCTTGGGCTCGTCGAGGTCGGCCCGGAAGGCGCAGAAGTCGCAGGTGTAGACGCAGACGTTCGTCGGGTTGATGTGCGTGTTGACGTTGTAGAACCCGAGGTCGCCGTTCTTCCGCTCGCGAACCAGGTTCGCCAGCGCGCCGATCTCCAGGATGTCGCGCGACGCCTCCAGCGCCAGCCCGTCGTCGAAGCTGAGCCGCTCGCCGGCCTCCACCTTCTCGCGAATCACCTTCAGACGAGCCACGTCGTCGGCCATGTCCGCTCCCATCCTCGAACGATATCGGTTCAACCCGCCGGTCGGGGCGGTTTCTCGAATTTTAGTCGTGATTGAATCATACGGCAACACCTGCCGAGACGTCGCGGCGGAAGCCGGCGAAACGTTCGACGACCAAGCCGCCCCCCGGGCCGGCCTCGCGGACGTTCGCCCCTTCCGCGCAACCCCGACGGGCCGGTTCATCGCCGCGGTCGCGACCTCGTCCGCGAGACGACGGGCGACTTCTTCTCCAGGTACGTCCGCTCGGCCTTCGCGAGCGCCTTCAGGGCGTTGCCGAACTCGGGCGTCGGTCCGAGTTTCAGTCCGCCCAGCTTCGCTTTTTCCAGCGCCTGGAACGCCGACTTGACCGCGGGGTCGACGTCCAGCTCGTCGTATCGCCTCACGACGGCGTCGGCCGCCTCGCGGAATTCCGCCAGGGCGGTCCGCACGGCTTCCAGGCTCTTCTGCATCTCGGCTTCCAGGGCCTTCTCGTCCTTGGGCGTCTCGGACCGGGCGGCCCGCTGCAGGGAAGCGATCTCGACCAGATTCGCCCGCACCCAGGCGCGCTGGGTGTTCACCTGGGCCAGGTACGCCTGGCCGCCGAATCCGGTCTGGCCGAAACTCCCCTGTTCGAAGCCCCCCTGACCGAACCCGCCGGGCTGGAACCCCTGCGGGTTGACCTGCTGGTCGAGGTCGCTCAGCGTGTTCTGCAGCTCGACCCGGCTCGCTTCCAGTTGGGCGAGTTCCTCGGCGGCTGCATCGGCCCGGCTCTTGCGCTCGACGTTCGCCGCGTGACCGGCCAGCACGGGACGGGCCGCCTTCCACTTCTCCAGCGCCGCCTGCTCCGCCTCGATCACGAAGAAGCGGCCCGACCTCGTCAGCCCCTTCTCCTTCAGGGCGGCGACGGCCGGCGCGTCGGCCGCCTGGCTCGGGGAGGAGGCGAGAGCGACGAGCGACAGTGACAGGACGAGGTGTTGGAATCGCAGCACCGCTGCCTCCCGGTCCGGGACGTTGAAGCCGACGAAGGGAACCCTCTACTGGAGGAATCGCCGATTCGCGACTACGGCGCGCCCCATGTCCGGGGATTTCCGGGAAATGGCGACCGCCTCGTCCCGGTGCAGCGGCCGTCGCCTCAGAGGAAGAGGTCGAACAGCGTCACGACCAGCAGGCCCATGCTGATGATCACGTTGACGTGGAAGAACGCCAGGTTGACGCGGTCGAGGTCGTCGGGACGGACCAGGGAGTGCTCGTAGACCAGGAGCACCGCCGCGGCGGCGACGCCGACGTAATAAATCGCGCCCAGCGGGTATGAGACGCCCAGGCCGATCAGGGCCGCGACCATGAGCGCGTGGCAGAACGCCGCGAGCCGGAGCGCGCCGGCGACGCCCAGCCGCGCGGGGACGCTGTTCAGGCCGACGCTGCGGTCGTACTCGGCGTCCTGGCAGGCGTAGATCAGGTCGAAGCCGGCGACCCACCAGAAGACGGCCAGGCCCAGCCAGGCCGGGGCCCAGGCGATGTCGCCCCGCAGGGCGATCCAGGCGGCGATCGGCGCGAGGCTCAGCGACGCCCCCAGCCAGAAGTGAGCCAGGCTGGTGAACCGCTTCGTGTACGAGTAGCCCAGCAGCCAGAGCAGCACCGGCACGGCCAGCCGCAGCGGCCAGGGGTTGGGCAGGAAGAGTAGCGTCGAGGCGACGAAGGCCGCCGCGCAAAGGACGGTGAAGAGCGCGACGGCCGCCGGGCTGAGCGCCCCGCGGGGGATGTGTCGCCCCGCCGTGCGGGGGTTCCCGGCGTCGACGTCGCGGTCGACGAGGCGGTTGAAAGCCATGGCCGCCGACCGCGCGGTCGTCATGCAGAGCAAGATCCCCAGCCAGTCGCGAGGCCGCCCTCGCAGACCTTCCGGCCCGCAGGCCGCGAGCAAGGCGCCCATGAGCGCGAACGGCAGGGCGAACAGCGTGTGGCTGAACCGCACCAGCTCCAGGTAGTCGCGGACGCGCCGCAGGGCGATCGACATGGGATCAGCGAGCCTTTCCAGCACGTCCCGAGGCCTGGTCGACGTGGAAAATCCGGGTGACGAGCCAGTCCCCCAGCGCCGGGAACGCCCAGGCCAGCGCCCCCATCGCCCGGAACGGCCAGACCATGCGGCGAAGGACGGACAACCGGCGTCTGGGACGGTCGATCAGGCCCGCGACCCGCCGCGCCACGTCCTCGACGTCGGCCGTCATCCAGGCCGAGGGGGTCTCCACCACCGGGTGCGCCTGGGCCCCGTCGCGGGCGAGTTTCTGGAAGGCCTCGGTGAACTCGGTCCTGATCGGGCCGGGCTCGACGAGGCAGACCGTCACGCCGTCGGGCCGCAGCTCGCGGCGGAGGGCGTCGTTCCAGTAGGCGATCCCGGCCTTGGTCGCCCCGTAGGCCCCTAGCGCCGAGTTCGCCACGCAGGTGATCGCCGAGCCGATGTTGATCACCGTCCCCCGCCGCGCGGTCAGCGAGCCGACCAGGTGCCGCGTCAGCAGCAGCGGGGCCCGAAAGTTGACTGCGACCTGCTGTTCGAGGTCCTCGACCGGGGCGTCGGCGAAGAGCGTCGGCAGCCCGAGGCCCGCGTTGTTGATCAGCACGTCGACGCCCCCGAACCGCTCGACGGCCTCCTTCGCCACAAGAGCGCAGGCTTCGGTTTGGGATAGGTCGGCCGGGATCGTCAGGACGTCCACCCCCGGCGCAAGCCGCTTCAGCTCGTCGCCCAGCGCGGCCAGGCGATCCTCGCGCCGCGCGACCAGCGCGAAGGCCGACGCCTTGCCGCGCCGGGCGATCTCGCGGGCGATGGCCGCTCCCAGGCCGGACGAGGCGCCGGTGATCAGGACGACGCGGCCGGCGGGTTGAGCATCCGGCATGGTTCAGCCCCCCTCCCCTTCGCCCCAGCGCGGGATCAGCCGGTTGGCGACGCCGAGCTGGTCGCAGATCCGGCCGACGACGAAGGCGACCATGTCTTCGAGCCCCTTCGGCCGATGATACCAGGCGGGCGAGGCGGGCAGGACGATCGCCCCGGCCCGCGTGACCTGCAGCATGTTCTCCAGGTGGACGAGGCTCAAGGGGGTCTCGCGCGGGACCAAAATCAGCTTGCGGCGCTCTTTCAGGTGCACGTCGGCCGCGCGGGTGACGAGGTTCGTCGTGATCCCGTGGGCGATCGAACCCAGCGTGCTCATGCTGCACGGGACGACCACCATGCCGGCCGTCAGGAACGAACCGCTGGCGATCCCCGCGGAGAAGTCGCGGTGATGGTGATAGATCAAGCGACCCGGCCCGACCTCGCCCAGCCAGGCGGCCGGGTCGAAGGCGTTGAGCTTCGGGGCCAGGCCGACCTCGGCCAGCATCACCTCGACGGCGCTCGGGCTGATCGTCAGGTGGACCGTCCGGCCCAGCCCCAGGAGCGTCCGCAGCAGGGCGAGCGCGTAAGGCGCGCCGCTGGCCCCGGTGATCGCGACGACCAGGGGGAGCCCGTCGTCGGTCATGGCCGCGCCGGCGGCTTGACGCCGACGTAGAGCGTGGCGATCCCGAAGGTCAGCGGGTGCATCTCCAGGTCGACCAGCCCGCGCGAGCCCATCAAGTCGAGCAGATCCTGACCGTCGGGGAATTCCAGGACCGTCTTGGGCAGATAGTGGTACGCGGAATCCTCGTTGGGCGCGACCGCCTGGCCGATCCGGGGGAGGATCTTGCGGAAGAACCCGAGGTAGATCGGCCCCAGGACGCGGCCCCGGGGGCGGGAGAACTCCAGGACGGCCACCTTGCCGCCGGGCCTCGCCGCGCGGATCAGCTCGTCGAGGCCGGCGACCGTGTCGCGCACGTTGCGGAGGCCGAACGCGACGCTGACCACGCCGAACGCGTCGCTGGGGACGGGCAGGTGCTGGGCGTCGCCCTCGACGAGGGTGATGCGGCCCTCGGCCCCGATCTTCCGTATCTTCTCGTCGCCGACGAGGAGCATCTCGCGGCAGAAGTCGGCCCCGACGATCGGCGAGCGTCCCTTCCCGGCCCTGTCGTACTCGATCGCCAGGTCGGCGGTGCCGGTGCAGCAGTCCAGAACCGGGTCGCCGGGCGTCGGGGGCACCGTCCGGGTCGTGAACCGCCGCCACGAGCGGTCGATGTTCAGGCTCAGCAGGTGGTTGAGCAGGTCGTACCGCTTGGCGATCGACGCGAACATCCGCCGGACGCGCTGGTTCGACTTGTCCTCGGACGATGACGGGGCGGCGGGGGCCGGCGGGGCCGTCGCGGGTTCGGATAGGGGCACGGGGCGTCGTCCGCTGGGGTCGTCGGGGTTGGGTGGAGACAAGTCATTGTTGCCTCGACACCGCCTCCCGACAAGTCGACGCGCGACCGCCGGCGGCCCCGCAGGTTCGCCCCAGACCTGAACCGAGATCGAAAATCGTCGTGGGTGCATCATGACGGCATAGGCTTCGCTAAGCTGAAGACGCATTCATCGACCTATTCAGAAATCCGTCCGACGAGGTGAACGTGCCCGCGGCGACATCCCCCGCTTCTCGCAGGCTGATGTGGGCCGGCCTCGTCCTGGCCGCGACGACGGGGCTCGCGCCGGCCCGCGTCGGGGCCGGCCCGGACGGGCCGATCGCCGGGCCGCTCCGCCTGGAAGGGATCCACTGGCCGGGCGAAGGGGGCGCGCGGATCGAGATCTCGCTCGGGGTCTACCTGATCGACTTCGCGCGCATCAACCTGCGCGAAGAGTCGTTCGACATGGCGGCCTATCTCGACACCGCCTGGACCGACCCGACGCTGGTCCTCAAGCCCGAGGAACGGCGGGGCAAGGTCCGACGCTACCGGCCCGGCCAGATCTGGGCCCCGGCGCTCGAATTCGTCAACGCCGTCGAGCAGGTCAACGCCGAGCGCGAGGGGGACCTCTACGTGGACGACGACGGCCGGGTCGCCCAGCGGATCCGGTTCAGCCACAAGTTCCAGTCGCCGCTGCGGCTCAAGCGGTTCCCGTTCGACGAGCAGACGCTGACCGTCGTGGTCTCGGCGTTCGACCCCTTCGCCAAGGACCTCAGGCTGATCATCGACCCCAAGAGGGTCGGCAAGCTGTCGGAAGCCTCGGTGACGGACTGGAACATCGAGGCGGTCTCGGCCCGCATCGAGCCCGACCGCGACGAGGGCCCGAGCGACGAGCGCCTGATGTTCGACGTGGACATCAGCCGGCGGTACACGTTCTACGTCTGGCGGGTCCTGCTGCCGATGAGTCTCCTGGTCGTGGCGTCCTGGATCGTCTTCTGGTTCGAGCCCACGAACCTCCAGCCCCAGGTCAGCACCGGGCTGGCCATCCTCCTGTCGCTGGTCACGTTCACGTATGCGATCGACTTCTCGCTGCCGAAGGTGGCCTACCTGACCTTCATCGACCGCTACACGTTGACCTCGTTCCTGTTCGTCCTCGCGGTCATCTTCTCGGTCTCGGCGATCCACGTGGTCATCCGCCGCGACGGGGTGGAGCGGGCGCTCAAGCTGCAAAAGGCGGCCCGATGGGTGTTCCCGCTGGCCTTCGTGATCTCGGGGCTCGCCGTCGCCGCGTTCTCGTTCGCCTGATCGGCCCGGGAGTCCGCCTCAGGCCCGAACGTCCGCCGCCCTCGGCCCCCAGCCCAGCTCGCCGGCGGTCAGGGGGTCGACGCGCAGTTCGGAGAGCCGCTCCGATTCCAGCCGCATGACGTCGCGGCGGGTCACGCTCCCGGGCGGGAAGCGGGAGAGGGGCCAGCCGTACTTGTCCTCGGCGCCGAAGAGGTGCATGACCTCGTGCGCCAGCACCCCCGCGCGAGGGACGGGGGGTCGGATCAGGGGCTCGGTGAAGTTGGCCTGCCGGGCGTGGCAGAAGGCCAGGCTGACCCCGTCGAGTTCGGTCCGGTCGAGCGGCACGGCGTACGACCGGCCCGCCAGCCGCAGGTGCAGCAGCCAGGCGACGGTCGCCCCGGGCAGTCGCGCGGCGACCTCCTGGACGAAGTCGACCGCGTCGCGGAACCCCAGCGTCGCCGCCGCCCGACTCATGATGGTCAGGGCGCGGGCCGTCGAGTCGGCCTCGAACAGGCCGACCTCCCCCCCGCTCTGCGCGACGACGACGTCGGTTTCGGGCGTGGGATCGCCGTCGACCTGGAAATAGACGTCCGCCAGACCCACCCCCAACGCCGCGCCGTAGCGGCCGGCCTGTTCTTCCATCCACCTCGCGGCGCGTCCCAGCGAGGCCAGGTGCCGGGCGATCTCCTCGTCGCTCCATGCCCGTCCGTCCGCCCCCACGAACAGCGAGACCAGCACGATCCGGCCCCGCAGCGGCGGGCACGCGACCCTCCGCCAGGGCATCGCCGGCCGCACCTCGGCCCGCTGGTCGTCTCGGAACGGCCCGAGGTACCGGAAGTAACGCGGAGCGTGGGGGTTGGGCTCCCGGGGCTCCATCGGGAGTTCGACCGGGCCGAGGGCCGGGTTCGCGATCGGCCCCCTCGCGACGCCGGTCGCCAGGGGCCGTGATTCGCGCCGGGCCCGGAGGATCAGCCGGATCAGCTCGACCGTCAGGAGGACGAGGCCCGCGCCGCCCAGGATCGCCCAGATTCGCAGATCCACCGGCTCCTCGGCGGCCCAGGCCAGCGGAGATGGGGCGTTCGGGGGGAATCCGACGGCGGGCATGGGGTCGTCTCGCGGGGGAAAGGGCGTCGCTCCCGGCAAATCGCCATTTGAAGAGTCGGCCCGATGCGGTATCTATCTTTCGCGATGGAGCGTCGCCAGATCCAGGAGGGACGGCGGATCATGCACGTTTGGAAGCGAGTCGGGTGGTGGGTCGTGTTGCCGACGCTGGCGTGCTGCGCCGGCTGCCGGGAATCCACGCCCGTCGAGAACCTGCCCGGCGTCCGCAAGTCCCTGGACGCCGTCGGCGTCCGGCTCAGCGCGGTCAAGTCGGAACGCGAGCTGACCGTCGCGGCCAGCCGACAGGCGAAGCTCCTCCCCTGGCTCCAGCGTTCCGAACGCGACGCCCTGGGACGCAACTCCGTACGATTCCAGGCCCCCGGCCCGGTGATGGTCGCCGTCGCCGCACCGCGAGGCTCGACGCCGTTCTGGGTGGGAGATCAGGGCTTCCGGCCGTCGGGCCTGACCTTCCAGGTCGAGGGCCGGCCGTGGGACGTCCACCGCAAGACGTTCCCTCCCGGCTGGGTCGGGCTGGGCGTCAACGGCCTGGATCGCTCCCCCGAGGAGCATTACGTCGCCTTCGTGCGCGCCGTCCCCGGACACCCGCCGCTCGCCGCCGACGCGCTCCAACTGGCTCCCGACCCGGACTTCGAATGGAAGGCGGTCGCCGCGCGCAACGGCGCCAGCGCCGCGAACGACGGCCGGCGGACGATCCGCGAGCTGCCCGCCGAGCTGGACGGCTCGATCCTGCTCCAGCCGGCGCACGACCGCCGCCACGGGGCCATGCTGGCCGGCGGCCGGGTCTGGAAGACGCACTCGCCCTCGGCCGACCAGCCCGACCAGGTCGTCATCAGCCTGAGCGACGACCCGACGCGGCGGCTCGTGTGGAGCTGGCGGACCGCGCCCGACGTCGAGTCGAGCGTCGTCCGGATCGCCCCCGCGAAGTACCAGACTCCCGAGGACGACCCGACCTCCCCGCCCGACCTCGTCGGCATGCGGATCGTCGAGGGGGACTCCCGGCTGGTGCGCTCGCCCGGCCTGCTCAACGACCCGGTCATCCGTCGCCACGCGGTGACCGTCGACGGCCTCGAGCCCGACACGATGTACTACTACTCCGTCGGCGACGGCGCCCCCCGCAACTGGGGCTCCTGGCGGACCGTCAAGACGGGCCCGACGCGGCCGAAACGGCTCGAGTTCCTCTACCTCGGCGACGCCCAGACCGGCTTCGAGGGCTGGGGCGCGCTCGTCACCGCCGCCTTCCGCCGGCACCCGGGCATGGACTTCATCTTCCTGGCCGGCGACCTCGTCGACCGCGGCAACGAGCGGACCAACTGGGACCACTTCTTCCTCCGCGCCGCGCCCGTGTTCGACCGCGTGACCGTCATGCCCGCGGTCGGCAACCACGAATATCTCGACCAGGGCCCTCGGCTGTACAACGCCTTCTTCCGGCTTCCCCAGGACGGGCCGCCCGACACGACCGCGGGGTTGGTCTACAGCTTCCGCTACGGCGGCGCGTTCTTCGCCGTGCTCGACAGCACCGCGGCCGTCATGAGCGAGACGCAGGCCCGCAAGCAGGCCGAGTGGCTCGACGAGGCCCTCGCGAACGCCCACGCCGACTGGAAGTTCGTGGTCTTCCACCACCCGATCTACCCCTCGCACCCGACCCGCGACAACCCGGTCATCCGCGAGCACTGGGTCCCCGTGTTCGACCGCCACCACGTCGACATGGTCCTGCAAGGCCACGACCACGCCTACCTCCGGACTCCCCCGATGCGCAATCATGAGCGCGTCTCGACTTCCGAAGAGGGCACGACCTACGTCGTCGCCGTCTCGGGCGACAAGTTCGTCCTGGACCAGCCCCCCCGCCCTTACATCGAGGTCGGCCGCACCGAGGTCTCGACCTACCAGACGATCGAGATCGACGAGCCCTCGCGCCGGCTGACCTTCCGCGCCTGGACGATCGACGGCGGCATCGCCGACTCGTTCGTCATCCAGAAGCCCGCCCCCGACCCCCGCCGCACGCTGGCGAAAGGGTCGTCCAACACCCAGGTCAAGCAAGTCGCCGGCTCCGACGACGCCCCGGACCGCCGCTGACTTCGTGATCCAAGGCAAGTCGGAACTCCTGATCCGGCCGATGACGATCGCCCCGAATCCGCCGCTTCCCGTTGGACAAAGCGGCTCGGACCGTGTCCAATGCGGATTACCCAGAGCCCGCAGAGCCCCGAAATCGAGGTCCCACGCTTCGGAAGGACTTCGCTAGGGACGACGGCACGTAGGCGACTCGCGGAGGCAGCATGAGACGGCGTCGCTTCGGTCCTGGACCGATCCTCGTGGGGATGGTCGCGCTCCTCGGTTCGTCGTCGTTCGGCCAGCTCAGCCTGGCCCCGCCCCCCAGGGCCACCCTGCTCCGATTGACGCTGACCCCGAACGGCTCGCAGGATCCTCCGGGAGACCGGCTGACCGCGAGCATCCTGCTTTATCCGGGGATCGAGCGGGTGGACCTGCAAGTCCATGCGGTCGCGGAGACCCCGCCGGCCCCTCCTGGCACCCCGCCCACCCCGCCGAATTACCTCAAGGCCAGGGGGGAGGCGTTCCGGGGCCCGGAAGGCCGGTTCCGGATCGCGAGTTCGTCGGCCCGGCCGGGCGGCGGCGGCATCGTGGAGACGTCCATCGTCGTCCCGCACGCCGCCATCGACGTCGGCCCTGATGTCGGGTCGATGCGCTACACCCTGATGGGCAGGATCGGCGAAGACGAGGTGTTCTTCGCCTCCACCCGATGGATTCTGCCGCCGGGCCGCCGCCCCGCGACCGGTCCGGTCGTCCTCGACCTCCCCTCGCCCGTCGCGCCGGGGAAGACCATGCCCTCGCCCGGGGGCGAGGCCAAGACCTTCCCGGGGGCGCAGGCGCCCGCGGCCCCGACCCGGGTGGTCCCGCACGAGTCGCCGTTCGTCGAGCTGCACAAGCGATCGGTCCTGTTCGCCACGAACCGGAGGGTGAGGGCGGAGGCCGGCCCCCCCTCGGCGCGCTTCGGCGACGAACTCGGCGCGACGCTCCGCTACGGCTCGTGCCTGGTGAACATCCCGCTGGAGTCGCACCAGCGCGGCAGGCTGGAGTTGCCGGGCCGTTTCAGCCGCCCCGACCCGGCGTTGTACTTCCTGATCGACGCCACGAACATGCTCGACGAACGGGGCTTTCGCGACATCATGCGGGGCGGCGACACCCGCGGCGACGCGCTCGTCTACGTCCACGGCTTCAACACGCCGTTCGACTTCGCGGTGGTGCGGCTGGCGCAGATCGTCCAGGACCTCAAATTCGCGGGGATCCCCATGGTCTTCAGCTGGCCGTCGCTGGGGTCGGCCTGGGATTACGGCCAGGATCAGGCGAACGCCGAGTGGAGCGTCAAGGACCTGACGACCGTCCTGAAGCAGGTCGTCGACGAGCGGGCGTCCCGGCCGGCGGCGTCGCGGGGCAAGGTCCACGTCATCGCCCACAGCCTGGGGAACCGCGTCACCCTGCGGGCGCTCGCCGCGCTCGACGCCCAGCTCCCGGCCGGATCCTCGCCGTTCGGGGAGATCGTCCTGGCGGCGCCGGACGTCTCGGTCGACGAGTTCACGCGGCTGCTCCCCGCGGCGAGGCGGCGTTCGGAACGGGTCTCGCTCTACTTCAACCCCAACGACAACGCCCTGCTCGCCTCCGAGATCCGCCACCCCGGCGAGCCCCGCGCGGGCCGCGCCGGCCTCTTCCTCGACGGCCTGGACAGCATCGACGCCAGCCGGGCCGACACCTCGCTGCTCGGGCACGGATACTGGGCCGAGGTGAGGCCGTTGCTGGCCGACTTGCAGATCCTCATCAACCTCGGCTGGCCCCCCGACCGCCGGGTCCCCACGCCCCTCGAAGCGATCACCGGCGCCCACCCCTACTGGGCCTTCCCCGCGGAGACGGCGTTCGGCCCCTGAGGGATTCTCCGGCCGGCGGAGGGTTGCCACGGCCTCGCCGCCGCGACACCATGGTGACGCACGGCCCGCGCCAGGGGCCGATCGCCCGGGACACGAGCGACGCACCCAGGAGCCCCATCATGTCGAAGACGCGATTCGCCCTCCTCGCCACCCTGGCCTTCGCGACGGCCCCCGCCGTCCGGGCCGGCGCCCCCGCCGACGGCGAGGGCTTCACCCCGCTGTTCAACGGCAAGGACCTCGCCGGCTGGACCGCGCCCGAGGGCGACGGCGGCCACTGGAAGGTCGTCGACGGCGCCATCGACTACGACGCCCTCAGCGAGGCCAAGGGGGACAAGAACCTCTGGACCGAGCGCGAGTACGGCGACTTCATCCTGAAGATCGACTGGCGGCTGAAGGAAGCCCCCTACATCAACAAGGGCATCCCCTACATCCTGCCCGACGGAACCCACGCCAAGGACATCCACGGCAAGGAGATGAAGCTCGCCCTGCCCGACGCCGACTCGGGCGTCTTCCTCCGCGGCGACGGCAAGTACCAGGCCAACATCTGGTGCTGGCCCGTCGGCTCGGGCGAGATGTACGGCCTGCGCACCGAGGCTTCCACCTCCCCCGAGCTGCGCGCCGCCGTCACCCCCAAGCACCAGGCCGACAAGCCGATCGGCGAGTGGAACCATTTCGAGATCACCGTGAAGGGCAAGACGGTCACGACCGTACTCAACGGCGTCGTCGTCGTCGACAAGGCGACGATCCCCGACCTGCCCGCCAAGGGCCGCCTCGCCCTCCAGCACCACGGCGGCAAGAACAAGGCCGGCGAATGGGCGGGGCCGCCCAGCCTCGTCCAGTTCAAGAACATCGCGATCAAGACGCTGGACTGACCCGGGACCCGGCCGCCCGAGCCTCGACACGGACCTGAACATGTTCATGCGAACGGCCTTGATCGGGTTGATGCTCGCGGCGGCGTCGGGCTGCGGCCGCGCGCCGGACGCCGCCGCCCCCCCGCCGGCGGCCCCGAACGTCGTCGCCGCCCCGCCCCCCCCGACGGCCGGCGGCGACGACGAGGATCGCACCGAGCGTCGCCTGCGCGAGGAGGCGGAGGGCTGGGACGACGCGATCCTCGCGCGCGAGGTCGAGACCTTCGTCTTCGACGGCGGGTCGGACGAGAAGGTGCTGAAGCAGCTCGGCGCGCGCGTCCACGCGGCCGCCCTGGAGATCCTCGGCGACGCGGCCGACGCGGGCGCCCAGCCGTTCCGACGCGTCTGCCGCCTGTTCGGCGACGCCCCGCCGGCGTCGGTCGTGGATCCGCTGGCCCGCTACGCCGAGTCCCCCGTCGCCGAGATCCGCGAGGAAGCGGCCTTCGTCCTGGGCCGCGCCGGCCTCCCCGAGGCCGTCGCCCCGCTGAAGAAGATCCTCGGCGGGGCCGACCGCGAGGCCGCCGAGCAGGCGCTGCTGGGGCTCCAGATGGCGCTCCGCGACGGCCGCCCGGGGCTCGACATCCGGCCCAGCCTGTACGAGGACGTCCGGAAGCTGGTCGAGGCCGGGTCCTGCGACGCCTACGCCGCCGACGTGCTGGTGCGCCTGGATCGCGACCGCGCCGCCGCCTACCTGCTCTCCGACGATTACTGGAAGGCGCGGCCGTCCTCGTTCCCCCGGGCCCTCCACGCCCTCGCCGACGTCCAGATCCCCGCGCCCGTCGAACGCGTCCGCCCGCTGATCGCCGAGCTGGAGAAGGCCGACCCCAAGGAGCCGGTCCGGGCCGCGCTCGATGGGGCCTACCGTCTGCTCGGCCAGGCCCGGGTCCCCGAGGACCGCGAGTTCCTCGAAGCCCGCACGGCCGGGGGCGACGGCGCGGCCGCGATGAAGGGCCTGCTCGCCTTCCACGATCTGGAGGGCTTCGACGACCGCCTGTGGGAGACCGACTCCTCGACCTGGAACGGCTCGCAGAAGCTCGCCGCGGCCGTCCTGATGCTCGACATGGAGGTCCTCAACGGCGGCTTCGACCAGTACTTCGTCAACTCCAGCGGCGACCGCTGGAAGGAGGCCGTCGAGGGCCTCCGCGAGATGGGCTCCGTGGAACTCGCCGGCCTGCTGAACGAGGCCGTCGCCCGCTTCGGCGCGACGCCGCCGTCGGCCGATCGCGCGACCCGGCTCGACCAGCTCGACGCGATCGCCAGGGCCGACGCCGACGCCTTCGACCCGATCGACGACCGCTGGTACGAGTCCAAGGAGAGCGTCGACGTCCTGACGGGCCGGTTTGTAATCGCCCACGCCGCGGATTTTCGATGAGCGTCGCCCGTCGCGATTCGCCCGTTACGTCGTATAGTAATGCGCAGTCGGCCGCGAGGGGCTCGGACGGGCCATCTCAGGCTGGAGCCTAACCAACCGCCCGACGGCCCCGGAAATCAACATTTTTTTGAGCGAACGGACCCAATTTCGACGGCCGCGCGCGGTCTGCAACGGCCAATTTGATAAGCCTTTAGGCGGACGACGCCTCGGCCGGGGCGGTCCGAGCGGACCCGAACGGAGCCGGCCCGCGGCAAAGGCGGCGGGTCCGAATTCCAGCGGATTGACACGCTCGTGCGGGCGTCGGATAGTGAATCACGGGTCGACGGTCGGCGCAGGTCACGTCGGAAATCTTCGGCATTCCTGGGCGAGTCAGGCGAGGGGGCGGCACATGCGTCTGCGACAGGGGATCCGCCGGACGGGCGGGGCTTGGCTGGCGTTCTCGGCGGCGACGGCCTTGCTGGCCTGGCTGGCGGCCGGAGGCGCGGCGCGGCTCTCGGCCCAGGAGCCGGCGAAGGAAACGGCCCCCCCGGCCGCGGAAGCCCCGGCCCCCGCGCCGGCCCAGCCCGAAGCGGCCGCTCCGCCCGCGGACGGCAAGGCCGAGGAGCCCGCCAGGGCCGAAGGTGCCGCGACGCCCGCCGCAGAAGGGACCGCCCCGGCCGCGCCCGAGAACATGCTGCAGTGGGCCATCCGCGCCTCGGGGCCGATCGGCGTCTTCCTCGTCTTCCTGTCGGTCTACTTCACCGCCCTGGTCATCCGCCTGTTCATCGAGTACCGCGTGACCGAGGCCGTGCCGCCTCCGCTGGTCGAGAAGCTCGAGGCGGCGATCCGCGACAAGAAGTTCCAGGAGGCGTACGACCTCTGCCGCGACAACGACTCGTTCCTGGCCCGGCTGGTGCGGACCGGGATCGCCAACCTCCCCAACGGCCGCGCCGAGGCCAAGGAGGCGATGGCCACGACGTCGGCCGAGATCGTCACCGAACTGGAGATGAAGATCAGCTACCTGGCCACGATCGGCACGCTCGGCCCGATGATCGGGCTGGTGGGCACGGTCTGGGGCATGATCGAGAGCTTCCGCGAGATCGCCACCGCCGCCGGCGCCCAGCCCCGGCCCGACAAGGTGGCCGCCGGCATCTCGACGGCCCTGTTCATCACGCTCGAGGGCGTCTCGCTGTCGGTGCCGGCGATCTTCTTCTTCGCCTTCTTCCGCAACCGGGTCGCCGCGATGACCATCGAGGCCAACCGCGTCGCCGACCGCACCATCAACTCGCTGGTGACGGCCGCCAAGACCACCTCCAAGCCCACGGCCTGAACGCCGGTCGAGCCGAGCCCGAAGCCCGGAGGGACGCCACGATGAGCGGGGGAGTGATCTCCAAGGAGAAAGCGGAGCCGAACCTCACGCCGCTGCTGGACATCGTGTTCCAGCTGATCACCTTCTTCATGCTCGTCATCAACTTCGCCAGCGACAACTACGACCAGCGCGTCAACCTCCCCGACGCCGGCTCCGCCCGGCCGGTGGAGGACGACGCGCGGATCTCCGAGGACCGCCTGGTCCTCAACGTCGACTCCGAGGGCCGGCTGCTCCACGGCGACGAGGCGCAGGGGATCGACGCGGCCGTTCAGACGATCCGACACCAGGCCGACCTGGTGAAGCTGGGCCTCAAGGCGTCGGGCGTCAAGTTCGACGCGGCCACGGGCTCGCTCCCCACGACCATCATCCTCCGCGCCGACAAGGAGACCTCCTTCGGCGCCGTCCTGGGGATCATCAAGGCGTGCCAGGCCCAGGGCTTCCGCAAGTTCGCCCTCAAGGCCATGATCCGCAGCTGATTAAACAGGTCGGAATCCGTCGATCGATCGTTCAAGCAGGGGGGCCGGCCGTGGCGCGTCGAGGCGGTGGGATCGAGATGGACGGGCCCGACGTGCCGGTCGCGCCGATGCTCGACATGGCGTTCCAGCTCCTGACGTTCTTCGTCCTGACCTACCGCGCCGCGCCGGTGGAGGGGCAGTTCGTGATGAACCTGCTCCCCGCCCAGCCCGCGACCTCGATGGCCGCGGCCCCCGCCGAGGCGTCGGCCGCCAACGACCTGCCGGCCACCCTGCGGACCCTGCCCGTCGTCCTGAGGGCCGACGACGCCGGCCGATTGGCGCAGGTCAGCATCGCCGAGGTCGACGTCTCGAACGACCCGAAGGCCCTGGAGCAGGAGCTCGACCGCCACTTCCTGGACCCCGACGCCCCCTTCGACCAGACCCTCATCAAGGTCGACCCCAACCTGCGCTACGCCGAGCTGATGACGATCATCGACGCCTTCACCAACGCGTTCGTCAAGGCGAAGAAGGAGCCCAAGCTGAGCTTCGACGAGCTGCGGGGCGACGACGGAGGCTGAGCCGCCATGGCCATGGATCGACCGAGCCCGTTCTTCCGCGGGTCGGAGCTGCCCCGCCTGGCCCTGCTGGCGGCCGTGGCGCTCGCCGGCTGGGGCGCCGTCTGGTACTTCGCCAACCGGCCCCCCGGCCCCGCCCCCGAGCCCCCGCTCCGTGCCGGGGCCCCGCCCGTCGCCGTCGAGCCCGACCGCTCCGAAGTCTTCGAGACCGTGACCGACCGCACGCCGATGACGTTCCGCGACAACGCCGCCTACGCCTACCTGCTGGAGAAGGCCCGCGCCCATTCCCCGACCGAACTCGCCGCCCAGGCCCGCCGCGACGTCTTCCTGACCCACCTGTGGGAGCGGCCCGAGCACTACCGCGGCGTCCCCGTCCACATCCAGGGCGCGGCGCTCCGGGTGGCCCGGTTCGAGTCCAAACTCAGCAAGACCGGCTGGCTCTACGAGGCCTGGGTCGTCACCCCCGACGCGCGCCGCTATCCCTACGACTGCGTCTTCGAGCAGCCCCCGGACGGGTTCCCGATCGGCACCGAGATCAACGAGCGGGTGGCCTTCAACGGCTACTTCCTCAAGGTCATGAAGTACCAGGCCGCCGACGTCGCCCGGGGCGCGCCGGTGCTCGTGGGCAAGCTCGGCTGGGAGCCCCGCCCCGCCGACTCGCCCGTCAAGGAGTCGAACAAGGTCCTCTACTGGTCGATGGTCGTCGTCGGCGTCCTGTTCCTCGTCTCCCTGGCGCGCTGGGTCTCCCAACTCCTGCACTACCTCACCTTCCCCCGCCGCAACGGCACGCCCTCGCGCACCTTCCCCGACGAGATCCCGCCCGACGACCTGCAAGCCTGGGTCGAGTCGCAAGGCGACGACGAGGACGCGGCGCCGCCGTGATCCGGATCCCGATGAGACGCGTTTCTCCCGCCGGGAGAAGTTGACGCGCAGCGGTGGATGAGGGTCGACGGAGTTCGGAAGGCGTGACGGAACACAAAGGCGTCCTCGAAGCGCCATAACCCTCATCCGGCCGTTCCGGCCACCTTCTCCCGGGGGGAGAAGGGATGATTGCACCTGGTTGCCTTGATGCGTATCAGTCGGCCTCGATGGCCAGCTTGAGGGTCAGCACGACCTTCCGGGGGTGCTTGGGATCCTTGGCGTCGGCCTCGAGTTCCTGGGTCTCGTAGCGGAGGAGGACGACGTCCTCGCCGGGCTTGGGGGCGACGGGCTTCTCGATCCGGGTCGTGGAGCCGGCGAAGGCCTTCCAGCCCCACCATAGGGCGTCCGGGGGCAGCGCGATCCCCGAGCCCCCGCGCGAGGCCTCGGAGTGGATGCGGAGCTGGAGGTCCGACGGGCGGAGGAAGAACAGGATCTTGCCCCGGTCCGCGCCCGGCGTCTTGTTGGCCTCCTTGACGAGCAGGATCTCCTTCTTGCTGACGGTCTTCTGGCCCACCTCCTCGGCCTCCAGCCAGCACTTCGGGCGGCCCCCCTCGTACTCGAAGACCCACGCGCCGATGCCCAGGAAGTCGGCCAGGTCCTCGGCCGAGAGCGAGCTGCTGCGGACCGTCCCCGCGGGCCGGGGCTCCTCGGCGAGGGCCGGAACGGGCGTCGGGCAGAGCGTCGCGAAGACGAACGGGAGGGAGAGGACGAGAGCGCGTTTCATCGAGAGGGTCCTGGTAGGGTGACGGCCGGAGGGGCCGGGATCATTCGGGGGTCTCGTCGACGGGCACGAGCACGTTGCGGCTCTGGAGCAGGCCGACGAGGCCGTCGAACCGCCAGCGGCCGTCTTCCTCGACGAGCTGGTAGACGAAGCCCGTGCGGTTCGTGGGGCAGATCCAGACGCCGGCGCCCTGCCGCCACGCCTGGAAATTCTTGCCGATGTAGCGCGGGAGGCCCACGATCCCCCCCTCGGCCGCCGGCCGGATCGGGTGCGAGGCCAGGTAGCGCGTGGTGTAGTAGGGCCGCGCGGCCTCGATCCGCGCCGGATCGGCCAGGTCGGGCCGGTTGGCGAGGGCGATCAGCTCGGAATAGGCCCGGACCGCCTGGCGCACGGGGCGGGTGGCGACGACCTCGAAGGCGAGGCCCCCGGCCAGCACGGCGACGCCGGCCGCGACGATCAGGACGTTGCGCGCCTTGGGGCTCATCGCTTGAGCTGCGACTTCAGCTCGTCGCGGAGGCGATCGACGATCGAGTCGGCCTTGGCCTGGGCGAGGAGCTCCTGGACGACCGTCTTGACGCCGCGCGGGCCCCATTGCCCCCCCTGCCTCAGGTACGTGCCGGCGGCGCGGCCGATGACGTACGAGGCCGACGACGACGCCACGGCCTGCGTCAGCCCGATCGCCCCGTAGCCCAGGGCCGTCAGGGGCGCGGCCAGGCCGCCGGACATCACGGTCAGGCCCGCCATCGACGCCTTCACGCCGCTGCCGACGAGCCGGGTCGCCACCTGGATCAGGCCGGTCGCGCCCAGGGCCAGGCTCATGTCGCGGACCAGCCGGACGGCGGCCGACCGCGAGAGGGGGATGCCGTAGACCCGGCTGAGCGCCAGGATCATCGCCACGTCGACCGCGAGGCCCCCCGCCAGGTCGGCCACCGGGATCGGGTTGAGCGCGACGGCCGCCCCCTTCGCCAGCGAGTAGTTCCAGATCAGGCGGTTCGCGGCGTCCTCGCGGATCCGCACCTTGCGCTCGAGGATCTCGGCGTGGAGGTCGCCGGCGGTCAGCAGGGTGTTGAGCGCCACGAGCGCCTTGCCCTCGCGCTCCAGGACGTCGAGGATCCGCACCTTCAGGGGCTCGATCAGGGGGGCGGGGCGCTCCCACTCGGTCCGGGTCGCGCCGTCCGGGGTCCGTACCTTGACCAGGACCGGGTCGGGCCGTGCGGCGCAGAGGACGACGTCCTCGGGGCGGACGAAGCCCTTCACGCGCTCGTCCTCCAGCATGGCGTGGATCGCGTCGCGGTCGGCGTCGGGGTAGCGGTCGACCTGGTTGAAGACGAGCAGGATCGGCTTCTTGTGGCGGCGAAGCTCGATCAGGGCGTCGATCTCGATCCGCTGCATATCGCCCGAGACGACGAACAGGATCAGGTCGGCGCGACGGGCGGCGTCGCGGGCCTGGGCCTCGCGGACCTCGCCGCCGACCTCGTCGATGCCGGGGGTGTCGACCAGGATCAGGCGGGCCTCCGGGAACCCGCCGCCGCCCGATTCGGCCCACTCCTGGGTCGAACGCCGGACGGTCGTGCCGTGGGTCGCGCCGACCTCGAAAAGGTCGCGGCCGAGGAGGGCGTTGAGGACCGACGACTTGCCCCGGCTGACCATCCCGAAGGCGACGATCTCGACGGTCGTCTCGTCGAGCTTCACGGCCAGCTCGCGGAGCCGGGCCAGCTCCGGGGCCATCGCCTTCGCTTCCTCGGGCGTGAGCTGGAGGGCGTCGAGCGTGGCCTTCAGGCTGTCCCGGGCCCGCTCGACGGCGTCGGGCGAGGTCGTTCCGGCGGCGACGTCCGCGGCGTGCTGCAGGTCGTCGAGCAGCGGGCCGAGCGCCCCGGCCCCGGCGTCCTGATCGGGCTTCTGACCGCCCGGCGTCGTACCCATTCGGAATATCCCTTCGACGTCGCGTCGGCTGCCTCAGGAGGCGTGGCGGTCCGGGACCGGGGCGGCCTTGCGGCGAACCTTGGACAGGAAGCGGTCGATCGCCTGGCGGGCGAACTCCTGGAGGAAGTCGGCCCGGCTGTTGGCCTCGAACTGCCGGAGCACGGCCCCCTCGATCCCCTCCGGGCCCCAGGTCTCGCCGTCCCGGAAGTAGTCGGCCAGGGTCTTGCCGGCGATCCGGGCGAGATACGCCATCGTGACCGCCTGCACCGCGCCCGCCGCCACGAAGGTCGTCGGCGTCCGCTTGAAGACCCCCGCGACGACCGACGACGCGGCCTCGACCAGGCCGACCTTGAGCATCGCCTGCGCCAGCCGCCCGCCCAGCGCCCGGAGCCTCGCCGCGCCCGGATCGAGATCGTAGACCCGCGCCAGGTCGGCGATCAGGTCGAGCTGCACGGCCGCGCCCTGCAGCAGGTTCAGGGCCGGGACGGGGTTGGCGAAGACGGTCGTCGCCGTGACCCACTGGTAATGATCCACCAGCTCGTCGCACTTGAGCCGACGTTCGGCGTCCAGCGTCGACTCGGCCTCGCGGCCCAGCAGCCGGGTCTTGAGCAGCAGGTTGGCGACGCGGAGCAGCCGCCCCTCGTTGGCGAGCACCCGGGCGATCCGGTCGCGGAGGGCCTGGACGTCGGGATCCTGGACCTCGTAAACCGTCTGGGACGAGCCGTCGGGCTGCATGACGCGGACCGGGATCGGCCGCGGGGCGGCGGCGATCGTCACCACGTCGTCGGCCGGCACGACGCCTTCCACCCGGCTGCGGATCCGGGCGAGGATCGCCGTCCGGTCGGCGTCGGGGAAGCGATTCTTCTTGTTGAAGACGACGATCGTCCGCTTGCCCAGCCTGGCCAGCTCGTTCAGGGCGGCGTATTCGCCCCGGACCAGGTCGTGGTCGACGACGAACAGCAGCAGGTCGGCCCGCTGGGCCAGCCGCCGCGCGTCCTGCTCGCGCTCGCCGCCGCCCAGGCCCGCCTCGGAGAGGCCCGGCGTGTCGACCAGGCGGACGATCCCCTCGACGCCTTCGAGCGTGTAGACGTGGTTCTCGCCCTGACGCGTCGTCCCCATGACGGCCCCGGTCGCGCCCACCTCGCGGCCGATCAGGGCGTTGATGAGCGACGTCTTGCCGGCCGAGACCGTGCCGAAGACGACGACGTCCAGCTCCGACGTCGTGGCGACCCGGCCCTCGTCCAGCCGGTCCAGCTCGCCCCGCAGCTCCTCGCGCCGGCGGACGTCGCGGATCTTCTCGATGTGCTCCCGCGCCCGGGCCGCCTGCAGCTCGGCGGCCTCGGCCAGCGAGACGGGGTCGAGCGGCGGCGACTCCTCGCGCTCGTCCCGGCCCTCGGCCTTGCGCGTCGCGAGCGCCGTCCATCCGGCCCAGGCGAGGGTCAGGGCCACGGCCAGGCCGAGCGGGATCAGGAGCGCCGGCTTCCCGCCGCCGAGACGGTCGCCGCTCATCGCGACGGCCAGGAAGAGGGCCGCGGCCGTCAGAGCGGCGGCGAGGGGGATGAGGAGGCTTTGAGAGAGGCGCGAGGGTCGCATTCCGTGAGGGTACTCGCCTGGGGCGGGGTGCGTCGAGACACCCTATGATTGTGGCGACGTCCCACGGCCCCCCGCCAGGGGCTCGGCCGGGAATCGGGCGGCCCGCGACGCCGAAGAGGGCGGGCTCCCGGGCGTCGGTCCGTTGGTCCGGACGAACGCCCCGAGTCCCGCCCTCTTCGGGGCGAAATCCCTGCGCCGGCCGGCTCAGCGCCGGCTGACGTTCCAGCCGAGGTTGTCCATCATCGCGGCCAGGCGATTGCGGCGAGGGGCCTGCTGGGGGCGGGCCGCCCCGGTCGCGGGATGCTGATGGTCGTGGTCGTGATCATGGCCGCGGGCGGGGCCGCCGAGGGCCGGGGCCTCATAGCCCTCGTCGACGCTCGTGTCGGGCATCGCCAGGAGCGGGCCGCCCGCCTCGGCGGCGTCGACCTCGGTGGCGCGGCCGGAACGCGACGCGGTCGGGCCGGTCGGCGAATCCAGCTCGGGGGGCTTGGGCCGCGGGGCGTTCGTCCGGGGGTTTGGCGTGTCGAAGGGCGAGCGATTCGGGTCGTTCGCCGGGGCCGCGGGGGCGGCGTCGGCCGGGGGCGCGGGGTCCACGCCCTGGCGGGGCGGGGCGGCGGCCGGCGGCGCGGCGTTGGCCTTGTCGTCCATCTCGAACGGGCTGCGGTCGTCCTCGTTCGGGGGGGTCGGCAGCTTGGGCTTGGCCGGATCGGCCGGGCCGGGCCCGGCCGCATCGCCGCCCTGATCGGGGCCCTGGCCCTGATCGTCGCCAGCGGCCCACTCGGGGGGCTGGAGCGGCAGCTCCTTGAACGCGGCCTTGGCGTCCGGGGCCTCGGGGCTGGGCGCGCCCCAGCCGCTGGGGAACCGCCGCCAGAGGGTGGGGTGGTAGCCGAAATATTGGTCCTTATAGATCCGGTAGACCGGATCCTCCTGGCTGCACGGGACCCGCCTGCGCTTGATCGGGTGCAGGGGCAGGAGCCCCGTCTGCTGGGCCTGGGCCGACTCCGTCAGCACGATGCTCGCCGCCGCCGCGACGACCAGCGCCGCGAGCAGCCTTCTCGATGATTTCGTGTGCATTCCTTGCCTCGTCCGATCGGGTTGCACGCTTCGCCTCCGGATCTCCTGGGGGAGGCCGACCCAACGCGACTTCGCCTTCACGGCTCCTGCCCTACGATCGGGTCCGCCGCGTCCCAGCCTGTAGATAAAATGGGGAACTGACGTAGTATCCGGGTTTTACGCAAATGACGAAAAATCGCGATACGCCGAAAGGAAGGAATATGCGGAACCCCCCGGTCGTCCCCATGCGAAGGATTGGATTGGGGGGACGGCCGCCGCCGATCTAGGGACGTGGGAACTGATCTCCGTCGCGACGCGCCCGCCGAGGGCGACGTGCACGGCGGGGGGACGGTCGGGCCCTTCACGGTCCGGTCCTGTAATTGGAAGGGAAGCGACCTATGAACGAAGGGATCCGGCGCGTCGCCCGCCTGGGGGCGGCCTTCGCGGTCGCGGCGGCCCTGGGGGGCGCGGCGAGGGGCCAGGCGACGCAGGCCGCGGCCGAGCCGACGATGATGTTCAACCCGTCGTCGGGGCAGGCGGTCATGGTCGACCCACTGGCGGCGCAGATGCTCTACGGCACGGGGATCCCGCTGACGCGGGGCCAGGCCGGGCTGTCGGCGATGTCGTCGGCCTCGCGGTTCACGGGGATCGGCTCGGGGCGCGTCAGCGGCGTCCGGGGCGGGCCCGAGCCCAAGCGGGGGTCGGCGGCCGCCCCGCGGAAGCCGACGCTGCGAGCCCCCGGAGGGCAGGCGTCGGGGTATTTCAACCGCTACGGCGGGGGGACGGCGACCAACGTCTCGGCCCCGACGAGCACGGCCACGACCCGCAATTATTACAATCGGCCGGCCGGATTCTTCCCCGAAGGGGTCCGATAACGCGGAATCCCGCCCCTTTGGATTTGAGCGGGCGGGGGAATATGCCGATTTTAAGTCGTGTCAAGGCCGTTCGCGGGGTCGACGGGTCGGGATTCGACGCGACGGCGACCGAAGAACGGATAGGGAATTGGGGATCCGGCGAGCGGGTGACGTCGCGAAGGACCGCGGCGGCCGCTCGATGCAGGAGAAGGGATCTCTGCCGAGCCGGTCTCGGAGTGCCGGGAGGAGAAGGCATGGAACGCACAGGGAGTATCCGCCGGGCCGGCTGGTTGGTGATGATCGCAGCCGCCTGCGCCGCCTGCGGCTGCCAGACGGTCAAGACGCCGGAAGAGGCGATCGCCAATAGCAATATCCCGACCGAGTTCAAGAAGGTCTCGATGCCGGACTACGTCGTCGAGCCCCCCGACCTGATCCTCGTCGAGGTGCTGGAGGCCCTGGAAGGCCGGCCGATCTCCGGCGAACGCCTGGTCCGCCCCGACGGCAAGATCACCCTGGGCTTCTATGGAGAAGTCTACGTCGCCGGCCTGACCATCCCGGAGGTCAAGGAGAAGATCGTCCTGCACCTCCGCAAATATCTCAGCGACGACCTGCTCGGGCTCTTCGAGGAAGACCCCAAGACGGGCAAGCCGATCCCGATCGACCCCAAGGACACCGACCGGGTGTTCGTCGACGTCACGGCCTACAACAGCAAGAACTACTACGTCCTGGGCGACGTCGGGGCCCCGGGCAAGCTGCCCATCACGGGCAACGAGACCGTCCTCGACGCGATCCAGTACGCCGGCGGCCTGATGCCGACGGCCGCGCCCCAGAACATCCGGCTCGTCCGGCCGGCGCCCCCGGGAGCCTGCTGCGAGCAGCTCCTGCCGGTCAACATCGCCGCGATCACCAGCGGCGGCGACCCGACGACCAACTACCAGCTCATGCCCGGCGACCGGCTCGTGGTCTACCGCGACCCGATCGTGAGGACGACGATCTTCCTCGACCGCATCGCCGCCCCGTTCCAGACCGTGATCAACACGATCCTCCAGAGCGCCTTCACGATCCGGTCGGTGCAGTTCGCCGCCGTGGGAGTGCAGGGCGCGGGGGGCGCCGGGACCGGGACCACCACGACGCCCTCGCTGTTGACCCAGCCGGGCGCCCGCTGACCCGGCCCGACGAGCGGATCTCGTGAATTCGACCCCGACGCGAACCACCGACCCGACCGCCGGCGAGCCACGCCCGCGGTCGGGTCGTTTCGCGTCGTCCTCGGCTCGGAGACGTCCCTTGATCGACCCCGACCTCGACCGCCAAGACGGATTGACCGGACCGGCCGCCGGGCCCAAGATGACGTCCGGAACAACCGCGACGCGGCGAGGGAGGCCCGGATTGATCATGCTCCGACCAGCGACCGTCGTCCCCGACGCCGCGCCGGCCCGGGTCGACGTCCGACCGGAGCCGCCGCGACGCGTCAGCCGTCTCTTCCGGCGCTCGGCCCAGTATTTCGGGCTGGCGGCCCTGCTCTTTTTCGGGTCGCTGGCGCTGCGACCCTACGTCAGCCAGAACCTGGGCGTGATCGCACCCGGCCGCGCCCTCCGCTCGGCGCAGCCGACCTCGGGGCTCAAGGGCCTGATCGACGAGCACAGGCTGGCCTCGATCCTCAACCTCCGCGGGGGCGAGCCCGGCGACGACTGGTACGCCCACGAGGTCCGAACCACGGCCGGGGCGGGCGTCGATTTCTTCGACCTCCCCCTGAGCGCCGTGCGCAGGCCCAGCCGCCGCGAGCTGCTGCTGCTCATCGACGTGCTCGTCGCCGCCCGGCCCCCGCTGCTGATCCACTGCCGCGCCGGGGCCGACCGCACCGGCCTGGCGACGGTCGTCTACAACCTGATGGTGCTGGGCCGGCCCCCCGAAGAGGCGATGGCGGCCTTCACCGTCTTCCACGGCCATTTCCCGATCTTCGGCACCCAGCACCTCCACGAGCCGATCGACGAGTACGCCGCCTGGCTCAAGGAGCGCGGGCTGTCCCACGCGCCCGACCGGTTCCGCCGCTGGGCGCGCGAGGAGTACCGGGCTCCCGACCCCCCGGGCGACCCCCGCCCGCTCCCCGCCGGCCCGCGGCGGCCCAAGTGAGCCGCGGCGGCTCTGATCACTCGGGATAGATCAGGTGGCGGCGGCGGACGGCGTCGAACTCGGCCAGCTCCTGGCCCCAGAGGGCCTCGATCTGCTCGATGCTCTTGAGGTCGAGGATCGCCTGGTACGTCGCCTGATCCGTGAGCAGCGTCGTCATGCGCTCGGGCTTCCACTGCTCCTTGTACTCCCGACGCAGGGTGAGCGCCAGGGCCAGGCCCAGCTTGATCGGGTCGAACGCGGCCCGGTCGGTGATCTGGATCTGGACGCCGCCGCACTTCTCTCCCTTGTACTGGCGCTCGGTCGGCGAGAACTCGATCGGGGTGAAGCCGACGCCCGGGATCGCCATGGCGTCGAGCGAGCGGGCCCATTCGACGGGCTTGATCCAGGGCGCGCCGACGCGTTCGAAGGGCGTGTCGGTGCCGCGGCCGGTCGCCAGGTTCGTCCCTTCGAGCCAGCCGACGCCGGGATAGAGCAAGGCCTCGGTAAGGCTCCGCATGTTGGGCGAAGGATTGACCCAGAGCAGCCCCGTGCGGTCGAAGGCGGCGTCTCGGGTCCAGCCCTCGCAGGGGACGACCGTCAGCTCGGCGCCGATCTTGCGCTCGGCGTTGTACAGCTTCGCCATCTCGCCGACGGTCATGCCGTGGCGGATGGGGATCGCGTGGTAGGCGACGAACGTCTCGATCCCATCGTCGCGGACCGGGCCCGAGACCGAGACCCCGTCGATCGGGTTGGGGCGGTCGAGGACGACCACGCCCTTGCCGTTCGCCTTAGCCGCTTCGAGCACCAGACCGAGGGTCGAGATGTAGGTGTAGTAGCGGACGCCGATGTCCTGGATGTCGTAGACGAGGACGTCGACGTCGGCGAGGTCCGCGTCCTGGGGCTTGCGCTTCTTGCCCTCGTACAGGCTGACGACCGGGAGCTTGGTCGCCTCGTCGATCCCGTCGGTGATCTTGTCGACGTCGAGCGCGCCGCGGATGCCGTGCTCGGGGCTGAAGAGCTTGACGAGCTTGACCTCGGGGGCGTGGAAGAGGACGTCGATCGTGGGGCGGCCGTCGGCCGAGCGGCCTGTGTGGTTCGTAACCAGGCCGACCCGCTTGCCCTTGAGGACGTCGAAGCCGCGCGCCGCGAGGACGTCGATCCCGCACTTCACCGCCGCCGTCGGCGCGGGAGCCGACGCGACTTCCGGGGCCGGCTCGGGCTCGGGGGCGGACGCCGGCCGGTGATCGGGCGGGTCGGCGAGCGCCGCGGCGGCCAGCGTGGCGAGGTCGCGGCGGAGCGCGATCGGCGAGGGCCCCTTGCCGGTCGGGTGCAGCCGGCTGGTCAAAAGGATCACGAAGGTCTGGGTCTCCGGGTCGATCCAGAGGCTCGTGCCGGTGAACCCGGTGTGGCCGAAGCTCGACGGGCCGAACAGCTCGCCCCGGGGGCTGCTGTAGCTGGTGGCGACGTCCCACCCCAGCCCCCGGCGCTGGTTTTCGGGGGTGTCGGCCGGGTCGGCCATGCGACGGACGGCCAGCGGGCTGAGGATGCGGGCGCCGTTGGGGGCGAGCCCGTCGTCGAGGAGCATCCGGGCGTAGGTCGCCAGGTCGTCGGCCGTCGCGAAGAGCCCGGCGTGGCCGGCCACCCCGCCGAGCGCCCGCGACCGCGGGTCGTGGACCACGCCCCGCAGGAACGCCTCGCCCTCCTTCTCGGTCGGCGCGATCCGGTCGACCGCCGGTCGGCCCGCGGCGTCGCCGGCGAGCGGGCGGAAGTGGGCGTCGGCCATCCCCGCCGGCCGGAAGACTCGCTCGGCCGCGAAGACGTCCAGGGGCTGGCCCGAGACCTTTTCCACGAGCTTGCCCAGGATGATGTAGCCGACGTCCGAGTAGATGAACTTCGCGCCCGGCCGGGCCACCGGCTGCAGCTCGGCGATCTTCTTCCAGGCCGCCTCGGGACCGTCCTTGTAGTCGTCGATCGCGTTATCCGGGATCAGCCCGGCGCGGTGCCGCAGCAGGTGCTCGACGGTGATCTTCCCCTTGCCGTGGTTGTCCAGCTCGGGGAAGTACTTGACGATCGGGTCGGACGGCCGCAGCTTCCCCTCTTCGATCAGGACCAGGACCGAGGTCGCGGTTGCGATGGGCTTGGTGAGCGAGGCCATGTCGAAGACGGCGTCGCGGGTCATGGGCTCGGCGGTCGGCTCGACGGCCCGCCGGCCGAAGGTCCGGGCGTAGGCGACGCCGCCGTTGCGGCCCACCAGGACCACCGCCCCGGGGATCTGTTCCGCCGCGACGGCCTTCTCCACGACGGCGTCGATCCGCTTCAGGCGGTCGGAGTCGAAACCGAGCTGCGCCGCGGTCTCGGCGTCCGGTTCCGGGTCCCCCGCCCGCGCCGGTTCCTCCCACCCCCGGGCGATCCCGCCGCCCATGCCGAACACGCCGACCAGGAACCACGCCGCGAGTCGACCATCGAACGGCTGTTTCACGATCATCCACCTGGTGCCACGAGGAGCCGAACATCCCGGATGCGCCACCCGGCGGCATCGCAGGGTTCATTTTAAGGAGTTCGGACGGGCCGCGGTAGCAGGCGCATCGCCGCTCGCACCATAGCGGAGGATGGGCCGGAGGCGGCCGCTTCGACGCCGAACGCCTCAGGATCGAGGGCGTTCGAAAAGAAAAAACCGGCCGCCGACCGGGACCTTCACGACGACCTCTCCCTTCGTCGTGAAACTCCCAAATCAACGAGCCGGTTGGCTTGCGTTGTAAGGAACCGGACAGCGCCCAAGACACTCACGGCCGCCTCTCCCTCGGCCGAGAACATCCGGAACGACGTCCGGTTGGCTTGCTGGCTCGACGGCCCGCTTCGGGCCGGAACCTGGTGGAAAAAACCGGTCAGAGAGCCGACACTCCGCGACGACCTCTCCCTTCGCCGCGGAACACCGTATCCACTGACCGGTTGGCCTGGCGGCTCGACGACTCGCTCGGGGGCGGGTCGGAACCTTTTGTAAAAACCGGCAGCGATTCGATTCCCTGCGGACGCCTCTCCCTCGTCCGCAAGAAACCTCGTCAAACTGCCGGTTGGCTTGGTGGCTCGACGGCCCTGTTCGGGGCCGGAACCTGGTGGAAAAAACCGGTCAGAGAGCCGATACTCCGCGACGACCTCTCCCTTCGCCGCGGAACACCGTATCCACTAACCGGTTGGATCGTCCGGGCTCGACGTCTCCCCGCCTTTCGTGCCGGCGGGGATCGGAACCTCGGTGTGAGAAAGGGCGAGCGGGGGGTCGTGCGAGGCATCCCGCTCGCCCTTTGGCGGGGCAATCGTGTAACACGATCGTCGCCAGTGGGGTGGCTTCTTGTAAGTTGGTTGGAGCCTTCCGGCCCTCGTCTTGACTCGGTTGCAACTTTAGGAACCGACTCGACTTTCGTCCTTACCTTCGTTCTCGTCTCGACGCCAGGAGTAAAAAGCAAAGGCAGTGCCAGAACCCGAAAACGGATCGACGGGAGGCCTCGGGAACGCCGAGAGGACCCCCATCCGATCGCGGATTTCCCAAATCTCCGAATAGTTTACGACGAGGGATTTTTTTTCGAGGAGACGTCGGAAATTCAGCCCGCGGGCCTCGATCCAACAATTCTCAATCCGATCTCTTGGTGGCATCGCACAAGATCCAGGCAGGTCCTGCCGAAGAGATCAACACACTATTGGCCTGATGAGTGACCATCCGGGACTCGGCGGGATTGGGATCGCGAATCGAGTGTTCCGGATGACAATCGGACCCGACCCCCGAGGTCAGGAAGAGACAATCCGGGCATGATGACTGGGTGTCTTCTCGAATTCGGGCACCATCAAGCCAGCTGGGACGGTTTTCACGCATGCTTAACGAAGAGACGTCGGGGCCGCCCTTCGATGTAGGCTTCATCCCGGCGATCGCAGCCTGGGAGAATCAGGGCGAGGCCGCCCCCCTGGAAGGATGGACGGCGCAGGAACTCGAATCCTCGGGGGCCCCGACGCGATTGCCGCTCGCCGCGTGGTGGCCGGCTCTCGACCGCCTGGCGACGGCGCGTCGCGCCCGACCCGGCTGGCCCCAGCCGCTCGACGACCGGCTGACCGACTTCGT
The DNA here is from genome assembly GCF_029589435.1 of Paludisphaera mucosa. Classification (NCBI taxonomy): domain Bacteria; kingdom Pseudomonadati; phylum Planctomycetota; class Planctomycetia; order Isosphaerales; family Isosphaeraceae; genus Paludisphaera; species Paludisphaera mucosa. Next base: position 134,048 of record NZ_JARRAG010000002.1, read on the forward strand.
GCGGATGCTCTTGAGGTTCACCCGGCCCGACGGCCGGCCGTCGGCCCTCGGCGCCGCGCCGGCCGGCTTCCGCACGCCCGCCTCGTCCTGGTCGAAGATCGCCTCGGCCTTCCCCGCGGGGGACGTCCACCGCGTCCTGAGCTGGTGGTTCCCGCGTCGCGACTTCGAACCCGTCCCGCCCCCCCTGCCCGCCTGGTCGAGCCCCGATCGGGCGCTCGGCGTCCTCCGGGCGGACTGGACGCCCCGGGGCGACTTCCTGACCTTCGATCAGCGTGAAGACGGGGGCGGGACGCGGTTCGAGCTGTACGGGGCCGGCGTCCCCTGGCTGGGCCCGAACTGGGCGGCCCCCGGACCGCCGGGGTCGCCGACGCCGACGTCCGCGGCCGAACCGACGGCCTGGGCGACGAACTCCAGCGCCGACGTCGCCGAGTGGACGTTCCGGGCCGGCGACCTGCAAGTCACCCGCCTGGCCCTGATGCTGCGCGGCCGCCGCCTGGCCATCCTGGCCGACCAGGTCGAGGGGGCCCGATCCGCCGAGACGTTGGAAACGCGCCTGGCCGTGCCCGAGGGCCTGGCCGTGGCGACCATCCCCGACGCCGAGGCCCTGCTCTTGAGGACGGGGGGCCCCGGGAAGTCGGCCCAGGTGATCCCGATCGGCCTCGGCCGGCTCACGTTCGACGCCGAGTCGCGGCGGCTCGTGCTGCCCCAGGTCCCGGTCGAGGGCCGGGCGTGGCTCCCCCTGGTGGTCTCGTGGGACCACGCGCGGCACCGCAAGCCGCTCCAGTGGCGGCGGCTGACGGTCGCCGAGCAAGGCCAGGCCTGCCCGCCGGAGGCCGCCTGGGCGGCGCGGGTGAGCTGGGGGCGGGCCGAGACGTTCGTGGTGTACCGCAGCCTGGGCCCCGCGACGCGGCGGTCGTTCCTGGGCTGCTCGACGACCGCCCGGTTCCTGGTCGGCCGGTTCACGCCCGAGGGGGACGTCGACGTGATCGTGACGCTCCCCTGAGCCGTCGGCTCGCCTCAGCGGTCCCGGGGCTTGCTCAGGATCGTCGTCAGCGAGAGGCCGACGTAGACGAGCACCACCACGGCGGTCAGCATGCCGGTGTGGAAATGGCTCTTGGCCAGGCTGGGGCTGCCGCCGCCCCGGATCAGGAGTCCGAGTACGGCCTGGGTCGTGATCAGGACCGCGGACAGGATTCCGGTTATGATGAGGAGCGGCTTCATCGAAAGGTCGCCTCGGTCCATCGCGTTGCGCGGGCCGACTTCGCCGACGACCCGACTCGAACGCCCCGAAGATAACCGATGCGGCGTCCCGCGTCACCCCGACGCCCCCGCGCTCCAGGCCGACCATCCCGACATGAACAGCGACCGAATCCGCGAGAACCTCCTCACCGTCCAGGGCCGGATCGCCCAGGCCGCCCGCCGATCGGGCCGCGAGCCGGCCGCGGTGACGCTCGTCGCCGTCACCAAGAAGCGGCCCGTCGAGCTGCTGCGGCCCCTGCTGGAGGCCGGCACCCTCGACCTGGGCGAGAACTACCCGCAGGAACTCTGGGAGAAGGTCGAGGCTCTGTCCGGCGCCCCGGCCCCGATCCGCTGGCACCTGATCGGCCACCTGCAAGGCAACAAGGCCCGGCGGACCCTGCCGATGGTCCGGCTGATCCACGCCGTGGACTCGCTCAAGCTGCTGAAGACGCTCGACGACCTGGCCGCCGAGGTCGCCGACCCGCCCGAGGTCTGCCTGCAGGTCAACACGTCGGCCGAGGAGGCCAAGCACGGCTGGAAGGACGCCTCGGTCCTCGCCGACGCCGACGCCATCGCCGCCTGCTCCCGCATCAAGGTCGCCGGCCTGATGACGATGGCCGCCTACGGCACAGACGCCGAGACCGCCCGACCCTCGTTCGTCCGCCTCCGGGCCATCCGCGACTCGCTGGCCCGATTGACCGGCCTGCCGCTGCGAAGCCTCTCGATGGGGATGTCGAACGACTACGAGGCCGCCGTCGAGGAGGGCGCGACGCTCGTCCGGGTCGGCTCCGCGCTCTTCGAGGGGGTCGAGCCGTGATCGAGCTGACTCCTAGCAAGGAGGGCGTCCTCGTGAACGTCCACGCCCAGCCAGGCGCCCGCCGCAGCGGGGTCCTCGGCGAGCACGCCGGGGCGATCCGCGTGGCCGTGACCGCCGCCCCCGACAAGGGGAAGGCCAACGCCGCGATCCTCGACGTCCTCGCCCAGGCGCTCGGCCTGCGGACCTCGCAGCTCGCCCTGATCTCCGGCGAGACCTCGCGCCGCAAGCGAGTCCTCCTCGCCGACATCACCCCCGAGGATGCCGGCCGACGAATCGCCGAGGCCCTCCCTATCCCCAAGCCCGAAGTCGATTCTCGTTAAGGCCCAACGGAAGACCGATGCCCGACTATCCCGCCGAACTCGCGATCGACCCCTGGACCGGCCCCCCGCCGGCCGCCGCCGTGCGCGTCCCCGGCTCCAAGAGCCTGACCAACCGCGCCCTGATCGTCGCCGCCCTCGCCCGGGGCCCGAGCGTCCTCATCGACGCGCTCGACAGCGAGGACACCCGCGTCATGATCGACGCCCTCGAGAAGCTGGGCGTGGCGATCGATCACGACGCGAAGGCCGCCACGATCCGCGTCACCGGCTGCAGCGGCCGATTCCCCACGGGCGAGGCCGACCTCTACGTCGCCAACTCGGGGACCACGCTGCGGTTCCTGACGGCCGCGCTCGCGGCCGGCAAGGGGAGCTACCGAATCGACGGCACCCCCCGGATGCGCCAGCGGCCCGTCGCCGACCTCTTGCAGGCGCTCAACGGCCTGGGGGCCTTCACGAAGAGCGAGCTGGACACCGGCTGTCCGCCCGTCGTCATCAAGGCCGACGGCCTCGACGGCGGCTTCGCGTTCGTCCGCGGCGACGTCTCCAGCCAGTTCCTCAGCGGCCTGCTCATGGCCCTGCCCTACGCCCGAGGCGAGACGGTCGTCGAGGTCGAGGGCGTGCTGGTCTCGCGGCCCTACGTCGCCATGACGCTCAAGGTGATGCGCGACTTCGGGTTCCAGGTCGACAACCGCAAGTACAAGCGGTTCATCGTCAAGCCGGGCCGGTACGACTCTCGCGAGTATGCGATCGAGCCCGACGCCTCGGCCGCCAGCTACTTCTTCGCCCTGGCCGCGATCACGGGGGGCTCGGTGACGGTCGAGGGCCTGGGCTCGTCGAGCATCCAGGGCGACGTGCACTTCGTCGACATCCTCGAACACATGGGATGCGCCGTGGTCCGCGAGGCCGACCGGACGACCGTGACCGGCGGCCCGCTGCGGTCGTTCGACGTCGACATGAACGCCATCAGCGACACCGTGATGACGCTCGCCGTCGTCGCCCTCTTCGCCGACGGCGTCACCCGCATCCGCAACGTGGCCCACATCCGCCACAAGGAGACCGACCGCATCGCCGCCCTCGCGACCGAGCTGCGCAAGCTGGGCGCCGACGTCGACGAGCAGCCCGACGGCCTGCTCATCATCCCCCCGCCCCCCGGCGGCCTGCGGCCGGCCTCGATCGCGACGTACGACGACCACCGCATGGCCATGGCCTTCGCGCTGGCCGGCCTGAAGATCCCCGGCGTGGTCATCCAGGACCCGGGCTGCGTCGCCAAGACCTACCCGGGCTTCTGGGACGACCTGGCCGCGACCCGAACCGCCCCGACGGCTTGACGCTCTGGAAGAGCGCGGGGTATCGTGAACGACTTGACGACGGCCCGTCCGGCTCCTCCTGGGGGCGACCCAAATCCGGACGGCGTTGGAATTTACGGCAATCGACAGGCCGCCGAGCGAACCATGCTGCTGAAACGGACGCACACCTGCGGGGAATTGACCAAGGAGCACGTCGGCGAGGCCGTCGCGCTCAACGGCTGGGTCGACGCCTGGCGCGACTTCGGCGGCCTGGTCTTCATCGACCTCCGCGACCGCTACGGCGTGACCCAGGTCGTCTTCGAGCCCGAGGCCGGCGCCGACCTGCAGGCCCAGGCTCGCGAGCTGCGCAACGAGTACGTCGTGGGGATCCGCGGCAAGGTCGCGCCGCGGCTCGCGGGCAAGGCGAACCCCAAGCTCAAGACCGGCGAGATCGAGGTCCGCGCCGTCGAGCTGGTCGTCTACAACGCCTCGCCCACGCCCCCGTTCGAGATCAACGGCCCCGAGCCGAACGAGGAGCTGCGGCTCAAGTACCGCTTCCTCGACCTGCGCCGGCCCGACCTCCAGCGCGTCTTCGTGATGCGGCACAAGATCGGCCAGACGATGCGCCGGACGCTCTCCGACCTGGGGTTCCTCGAGGTCGAGACCCCCGTCCTGGGCCGCAGCACGCCCGAGGGCGCCCGCGACTTCCTGGTCCCCAGCCGCGTCCACCCGTCGCATTTCTACGCGCTGCCGCAGTCGCCGCAGCTCTACAAGCAGCTCTTGATGGTCTCGGGCTTCGACCGCTACTTCCAGATCGCCCGCTGCTTCCGCGACGAGGACCTCCGCGCCACGCGTCAGCCCGAGTTCACGCAGCTCGACGTCGAGATGTCGTTCGTCGAGGACCAGGACGTCATGACGACGATGGAAGGCCTGATCGCCGCGCTCGCGAAGGAGTTCGGCGGCGAGGAGCTGACCCTGCCGCTCCCCCGGTTCAAGTACCACGACGTGATGGAGCGGTTCGGCAGCGACCGGCCCGACCTCCGCTACGCCCTGGAGCTGAAGGACCTGGCCGACGTCGCCGAGCAGACCGAGTTCCGGGTCTTCCAGCAGGCGAAGGAGGCCGGCAACCGCATCCGCGGCCTCTGCGCCCCGGGCGGCGGCGAGAAGTACAGCCGCAAGGACCTCGACGGCCTGACCGAGTTCGCCGGGACCTTCGGCGCGAAGGGCCTGGTCTGGCTGAAGGTGGAGGCCGAGACCTTCGCCGGGCCGACCGCGAAGTTCTTCAAGCCCGAGGTCCAGGCCCAGCTCCGCGAGCGGTTCGACGCGAAGGCCGGCGACCTGATCCTGATCGTCGCCGACACCCAGGCGGTCACGAGCCAGGCGCTCTCGAACCTCCGCGCCCGGCTCGCCGGCGAGTTGAAGCTGTACGACCCCAAGGCGTTCCACTATTCCTGGGTCATCCAGTTCCCGCTGCTGGCGTGGGACGCCGAGGAGAACCGGTACGTCGCCGAGCACCACCCGTTCACGATGCCCCTCGCCGAGGACCTGCCGCTGCTCGACACCGACCCGGCCAAGGTGAGGGCCCAGGCGTACGACCTCGTCATCAACGGCGAAGAAGGCGCGGGGGGGACGATCCGCTGCCACGACCCGGTGATCCAGTCCAAGATCTTCGCCCTGCTCGGCCTCTCACCCGAACAGGCGGAGGAGAAGTTCGGCTTCCTGCTGAGCGCCCTACGCAATGGCGCGCCGCCCCACGGCGGCATCGCCTTCGGCTACGACCGGCTCGTCATGCTCTACGCCGGCCTGACCAACATCCGCGACTGCATCGCCTTCCCCAAGACCGCCAAGGGGACCGACATCATGACCGGCGCACCGGGCACCGTCGACCTGCGTCAGCTCAAGGAACTCCACATCCGATCGACCTGACGGATCGACCTTTCCGTCACGATCGACGTCCCCGAACGCCGCACGGACCTGTTCCCTGCGGCGTTCGGCGTTTCCACGCATGGCGCGGTGGAAAATCGTTGACACTTCGGGCCGTTAGGATACATTGATCTTCACGCAACTCATGCATCCGTCCCGGCCCCCGGGCCCCGTGCGAATCCGCATCCCATGACGACGCCGCAACCGCGACGACATCGACTCCTCCGGCTCGCGCCCTTGCTGGCGTCGCTGGTGGCCTGCGCGGTCGTCTCGGGCGAGGCGATGGCCGGCTGCTCGCACCCCGCGGGCGCGACGACCCTGCGTCGAGCGACCACCGCGCTGCAGGTGGTCGAGCTGGCGGAGACGGGCGACGCGACGACCTGGGCCCCGCCCGGGCGTCCCTGCAACGGCCCCCGCTGCCAGTCCAAGGCCCCCTCGGCCGACGCGCCGATCCCGGCCCCCCTCCCCGATCGCGACGACGGCTGCCTCGCCGGCCTCACGCTGGCCCCGGCTTCCCGCGACCCCGTCGCCGTCGCCTGGGCCGACCCTTTCCTGTCGCCCATCCTCACCGCCCTGGCCCTCGAACGCCCCCCGCGCGGCGTCTGAGCCGGAACGCCCGCGACCTTTCGATCCGCCCATGACGGCCCTCCCCTGCACGGGGCGATGCGGCTCCGCGAGGACTCTTTCGCGGGCCGGGGCCTTCGTCCTTCTCCCCTCGTGGGAGAATGTGGCCCGCAGGGCTGGATTAGGGGCTCGTCATCCGAGGCAGGCCATCGTCTTTCGGGCCGGGCCACGGCCTGGAAGTTGGAAGTGGAGGCGATCCACCGGGCGCCGTCGTTGGTCCAAGGACCTTGACGGTCCCCCTCATCCGGCCCTTCGGGCCACCTTCTCCCAAGGAGGGGAGAAGGCCGCTTCGCTACGCCCGCTCCGTCCGTATCTGATCGACATATTTTATTTTTCAATCGTATCCAGGAGTTCCCTCATGCTTCCTCGTCTCCGTCGCTCGGCCTTCACGCTCATCGAGCTGCTGGTCGTCATCGCAATCATCGCCGTGTTGATCGCCCTGCTCCTGCCCGCCGTGCAGTCGGCCCGCGAGGCGGCCCGGCGGATCCAGTGCACGAACAACCTCAAGCAGATCGGCCTGGCCTGCCACAACTACCACGAGTCGCGCGGGGCTCTCCCCGGGGCGAACATGGTCTTCGGCACGACCGGGCTCTCGGCCCTCAGCATGCTGCTGCCCCAGATGGAGCAGCCGGCCGTGTACAACGCGATCAACTTCTCGTTCAAGTACGACGACCCCGTCAACTCGACGTCGAAGTACACCATCGTATCGGGCTTCGTCTGCCCGTCCGACAAGAGCAGCCCGCTCCCCGCGCTCGGCGGCCAGACGAACTACATGGCCGACATGGGCAGCGGGATCGTCTGGCAGGAGGCCGTCAGCGGCAACGCGGGCCTGCCCGAGCCCAACGGCCTGTTCCACGGCAACACCTCGAAGACGTTCGCCGCGGTGACCGACGGCCTGTCGAACACCGGCATGTTCTCCGAGCGGGTGCTGGCCGACGGCAACAACGCGGTCGTCAGCAAGGTCGCCGACGTCTTCTTCTCGCCGCTGGCCCCGACCACGGTCGACCAGGCGTACACGATGTGCCAGGCGGTCGACGTCCAGAACCTGTCGAACCAGTTCCCGCTGTTCATGGGCGCCCCCTGGCTCACCGGCCAGCACGTCTTCCAGCACATCAACCCGCCCAACGGCCGCTCGTGCGGGTTCTTCGTCACCAACCGCGCGATCATGCCGCCCAGCAGCTTCCACCCCGGCGGCGTGAACCTGCTGCTGGCCGACGGCTCCGTCCGGTACATCAAGGATTCGGTCGATCGGGCCGCGTGGGGCGCCCTCGGGACGATCTCCGGCGGCGAGGTCATCAGCAGCGACGCGTACTGACGCCCAACCTCCGGGAGGACTTCGCATGTCGATTCGTGAGCACATGAAGACGCGGCGGACCGCCGGGGCCTTGGCCCTGGCGCTGGGCCTGGCCTCCGCCGCCACCGGCTGCGGCACGGGCGTCGCCCACCCGGTCGACCCGGGCGGGGCGATGGTCGCGCTCAAGACGACCCTCGACGCCTGGAAGGAGGGGAAGGATCCCGAGTCCCTCAAGACGGCCGCGTCGCCGATCGTCGTCCAGGACATGGAATGGCAGTCGGGCGCGAAGCTGGTCGACTACCACGTCGAGGGCGACGGCTCCCCGGCCGACGCCAACCTGGAAGTCCGCGTGAAGCTGAACCTGACGGCCAAAGGCAAGAAGGTGGAGCGGAACGCCCACTACCTGGTGACCACCAGCCCCGCCGTCACCGTCTTCCGCGATATGATGAAATGAGCACCCATCCGGCGTCTCCGCCGATCCCTGAACAACGGAGGATCTCCCCCATGATCGCACGAACCTCGATCCGCCTCGTGGCCGTCGCGGCCGGGCTGGGCCTCGGACTCCCGGCGACCGCCGAGGAGCCGTCGAAGCCCCAGGCGGCGACCCTCGCCACCGCGCCCATCTCCGGCGACGAGGCCGGCAAGGCGCTCCGCGAGGCCTGGCCCGACCGCCCCGAATGGCTCGACATGTACACGGCCATCCTCGCCGACGAGCCCATGGGCCCCACGAACGGCTGGTTCCGCACGTCCGCCACCCAGACCCGCTACGGTTGGGACGCCGTCCGCACCAAGTACGACCGCGACGGCGACGGCAAGGTCGCCCGCAAGGAATACCCCGGCGACGACGCGTCGTTCGCCCGCCTCGACCGCGACCGCGACTCGGCGCTCGCCGAGCCCGACTTCGACTTCTCGCGGGCCTACATGCCGTCTCCCGGCTCGATGCTCTTCTCGCGACTCGACCGCGACGGCGACGGCAAGGTCGTGAGGGAGGAGGTCGAGAAGTTCTTCAAGGCGGCCGACGGCGACGACGCCGGCTTCCTCTCGCGGCTGGACCTCGAACGGGCGCTCCCCGCCCCGTCGGGCTCGATGGGCCCCGGCGACCGGCCGACCAAGGCCCAGCTCATCAAGGGCCTCTTCAGCCAGGAGATCGGCTCGCTCCAGAGCGGCCCCAAGCTCGACGAGTCGGCCCCCGACTTCACCCTGAAGCGGGCCGACGGCCAGGGCGAGCTGACCCTCTCGAAGCTCATCGGCCCCAAGCCGGTCGTCCTCATCTTCGGCAACTTCACCTGCGGGCCGTTCCGCAGCATGGCCGGCAACTTCGAGAAGCTCAACCGCCGCTACGGCGACCGCGCCACGTTCGTCATGGTCTACGTCCGCGAGGCCCATCCCAGCGACGGCTGGCGGATGCAGTCCAACGACTCCGTCGGCGTCACGACGACCCAGCCCAAGACCTACGAGGAGCGGGCCGAAGTCGCCCAGCGCTGCGGGAAGCTGCTCAGCCTGGGCTTCCCCATGCTCGTCGACACCATCGACGACGCCGTTGGGGCCCGCTACAGCGGCATGCCCGGCCGCTTCTACCTCCTCGACAAGTCCGGCAAGATCGCCTTCAAGAACGCCCGTGGCCCCTTCGGCTTCAAGCCCGCCGAGTTGGAGCAGTCGCTGATCCTGCTGCTCCAGGATGAGGGCTCGACGAGCGATCACCAGGCCCGCGCCGAGGCCCGCTGACGTTCCCTCGACTACCAAAAAACCCACCCCGACGGCCCCGGATCTCCCCCCGGGGCCGTCGGCGTTTCTGACCCGGACTGGCCGCCGCGGGAGCTTACGCCGGGATGACCACCTCGACTCTCGGGTAGCCCGCGAAGCCGCACAGACTGTACAATCGCCACCTCCTCTCGATCGCGGGGCTCCGACCTGACGAGGCGTCGAGTCCTGACATGCTCGGGAACGCCCTTTGCATCGTGCGAATCTCGTTTGCACCACGGAAGCATCGCGGGTCTCCCCCCCGCGTCGACTCGTTCTGGAACGATGACGTTGCGTTCCGTTTACCGGACGCCTGTGTTAAGATAGAGAACGCAGTCAACCTACGAGATTTCAACATCGTCCATCTTCGAGCGGCGAGGTTCGAAGAGCCCGGTCTATCGGGGGACGTGGAGAGTTCTATTTTGAGCACGCCCGCCAAGTTGTCACCTCGGGTCGGGATGCGAGCGGTTGTCATCGTGCTCGCCGCGGTCCCGTTCCTGACCTCCGGGTTTGCACCCCGCAGGGAGGCCGTCCTGGCCCCGCGGAACGCCTCAGGCGCCGAGGTCCATGATCCCGCCGACGTCCCCGTCCTGAGTTGGCTGCCGGCCGGCACCCGGTTCCGGGACGACCGGCCGCCGGCGGACTGGAGCGACGTCGTCCTGAAGTCGACGCCCGCCCTGACCTCGGGCGACCTGGATACGGTGTCGAAGGAAGCGTTCGCGACGGCCCGTCGGCTCCGGCTGGTGATCCTGGCCGACGTGGCGCGGAAGTCGGATGCGGCCCCGTATGCGATCCGCCGGCTCGGCGTCGGCCTCTCCGCGCCGATCGTCGGAGCGGACGGGGGCGACGTGGTCGTCGCCGCGACCAACGTCGGCGATGCGTCGGGCTCATGGTCGACGAAGGAGCGGATCATCCTGGCGGCGGGCTCGCGCGAGCTGGGCCGGGCGAAGCTCGCCGCGGCGACGCCGACCTTCGCCATTCTGCGCACGCCGACCACCTGCCTGGTGGGGGCCCGACACGAGACGCTCGACGTGCTCTACGCGGTGCTCGTCGAACCGGCCTCGGGCCGGCTGCGGCTGTTCGTCTGCAAGCCGGCGGCGGGCGGGGCTCCGAGCGTCGTCCGCGAGCTGGAGGCCCCGGCGATCGTCGATGGCCCGCTCCACGTCAGGGCGAAGACGTTCGCCGGCATCCCGATCTCGTGGTCGTTCGCGATGATCGACGTCCCCGAGGGGGCCGAACGGGCGATCCCCGACGAGCTGGCCCGCCTGATCGCCCCCGACCGCCTGGAGACGGCCGACGCCCGCGTCGTCGAGGGGGCCTTCCGCGCGTTCGCCGAGCGGCCAGCCCTGACGCCGACCGCCCGCGCCGCCGATGCAAGCGCCGCTCAGGGCGACTGAAGGGCCTTCTTGTCGAGGAAGCCCTGGCCCTTGAGCCAGACCTCGCAGAGCTTCGGCCAGGACTGGAAGGCCGGGTTCGGGGCGATCTTGTGCTCCTTCGAGCCGCTCCCCAGGCCCAGGCCGTGCTGACCCTTCTCGAAGACGTGCAGCTCCAGCGGCACCTTCGCCTTGCGCAGGCCGAGGGCGAACAGGAGGCTGTTCTCGGGCGGGACCGCCGAGTCTTCGTTGGTGTGCGCGAGGAACGTCGGCGGCGTCTCGGGGGTCACCTGCTGCTCGTTCGAGTAGAACTTCAGGAGATCCTCGGAGGGGTGCTCGCCGAGCAGGTTGCGATTCGAACCCTGGTGGGTGTAGGGCGTCGCCATGGCGATCACCGGGTAGACCAGGATCAGCCGGTCAGGGCGCGAGCTGACGCGGTCGATCGGGTCCTCGGCGTCGGCCTTGCCGGCGTCGAAGTGGGTGCCGCCCGTCGACGCCAGGTGTCCCCCCGCCGAGAAGCCCAGCAGCCCGATCCGGCCCGGGTCGACGCCCCACCTCGCCGCCCCCTGGCGCACCACGCGGATGGCCCGGTTGACGTCGTGCAGCATCGCCGGCTCCCGATAGGCCGGCGCGAGGCGGTACTTGAGCACGAAGGTCGCGACCCCGATCGAATTCAACCACTCGGCGACCTGCTTCCCCTCGTGGTCGATCGCCAGCCCGCCGTACCCGCCCCCCGGGCAGACGACGACCGCCGCGCCCGTGGCGACGTCCGGTTTGGGGAGGAAGACGGAGAGCGTGGGGACGTCCTTCGCCGGGTCCGTTCCCTTGGCGTCGGGCGCGCCCTGGGCCCAGAGCTTCACGACCTCGGACGCCCCTTCGAGCGCGTCGGCTCCGGCCGTCCCCGTCCCAGCCACGCCCATCGCCCCGAAGGCGGCCATCGCCAGCCAACCGCGCGTCATGTGCACTCGACGAACCACCGCGTCACCTCCTCGTCTCGCCTGGAAACGGCCCGGAACCTCGCGACGGCCCCGATCGTAGACCATGCCGCGGGGGCCGGCAACCGTCCGCCGTCGGCCCCCGCGCCAAATGCGGCCGGCCCTGTCAAAACGGCAGACGGACGGAGCACGCGGCACCCGAAAGCGAAACTTAAAACACTTACCAGAAATGACTTAAGACACACTCAATGCGTCGGTACGCCAGTTGCATTTAGGGTGGATCGAGTAACTCTGGGAGTCGTTTTTGGCAAGACTCCCGCGTCGCGCCGGGCCAGCGCCCACGGCCGACACGTCCGGGTCGTCGATTGGAGGATCAACGTGGCGAAGATACTGGCATACGATGAAGAGGCCCGCCAGAAGCTGGCCAGCGGCGTCGGCAAGCTGGCCCGCGCGGTGCGCAGCACGCTGGGCCCGCGGGGCCGGAACGCCGTCATCGACAAGGGGTGGGGGGCGCCCACGGTGACCAAGGACGGCGTCTCCGTCGCCGAGGAGATCGAGCTGACCGATCCTTACGAGAACATGGGCGCGCAGCTCGTGAAGGAAGCGGCCTCGAAGACCTCCGACGCCGCGGGCGATGGCACCACCACGGCGACCGTCCTGGCCGAGGCCATCTTCAAGGAGGGCCTCAAGGCCCTGGCCGCCGGCGCCGACCCGATGGCGATCAAGCGCGGGATCGACAAGGCCGTCGCGGCCATCGTCGAGAACGTCAAGTCGCAGTCGAAGAAGATCAACGGCAAGAAGGAGATCGCCGAGGTCGCCGCCATCGCCGCCAACAACGACAAGTCGATCGGCGAGAAGCTGGCCGACGCGTTCGAGAAGGTCGGCACCGACGGCGTCATCACGGTCGAAGAGGCCAAGGGCTTCGAGACGACCGTCGACGTGGTCGAGGGCATGCAGTTCGACCGCGGCTACCTCAGCCCCCACTTCGTCACCGACCAGGACCGGATGGAGGTCGTCCTCGAGGACGTCTACCTGCTCATCCACGAGGAGAAGGTCAGCTCGCCCACCAAGCTGATCCCGCTGCTCGAGAAGATCGCCAAGGCCAACAAGCCGCTCCTGATCATCGCCGAGGACGTCGAGGGCGAGGCGCTGGCCACCCTGGTCGTCAACAAGCTCCGCGGCATCCTCAAGATCGCCGCCGTCAAGGCGCCGGGCTACGGCGACCGCCGCAAGGCCATGCTCGAGGACATCGCGATCCTCACCGGCGGCAAGGCCATCTTCAAGGACCTGGGCATCGACCTCGACGCCGTCCAGCTCTCCGACCTGGGCCGGGCCCGCAAGGTGACCATCTCCAGCGAAGAGACCACGATCGTCGAGGGCGCCGGCTCCTCCGAGGCCATCAAGGGCCGCGCCGACGCCATCCGCCGCGAGGTCGGCACCACCGACAGCGAGTACGACAAGGAGAAGCTGCAGGAGCGGCTCGCCAAGCTCGCCGGCGGCATCGCCCAGATCAACGTCGGGGCCGCCACCGAGACCGAGATGAAGGAGCGTAAGGCGCTCGTCGAGGACGCCCTGCACGCCACCCGCGCGGCCATCGAGGAAGGCGTCGTCCCCGGCGGCGGCACCGCCCTGATCCGCGCCTCCAAGGCCATCGAGAACCTCAAGCTCGAAGGCGACGAGCAGTTCGGCGTCGACATGATCCGTCGCGCCTGCGAGCAGCCGGCCCGCTACATCGCCGAGAACGCCGGCATCGACGGCGCCGTCGTCGTCAACCGGGTCAAGAAGTCCGACGACCCCAAGTTCGGCTACAACGCCGAGACCGGCGTCTGGGGCGACCTGCTCGAGGCCGGCGTCGTCGACCCGGCCAAGGTCACCCGCACGGCCCTCCAGAACGCCGCCTCCGTCGCCGGCCTGCTGCTGACGACCGAGGCCATGATCGCCGAGCCCCCCAAGAAGAAGGAAGCCGGCGGCGGCGGCCATGACCACCATGGCGGCGGCATGGACCCGATGGGCGGAATGGGTGGCATGGGCGGAATGGGTGGCATGGGCGGAATGGGCGGCATGATGTGAGCGACGTCCCCGCGACGTCCTCCGGCCCCCGGGCCCCCGCGAACGCGAGGGGCCCCGCCCCCACCCCGTAACGAACGATCCACGAACACCGATTCGATTCATTCGAGCAGACGAGAAGGACAAACGGACATGGCCACCCTGACGATTCGCCCCCTGGAAGACCGCGTCGTGATCAAGCAGATCGAGGCCGAGGCCAAGACGGCCGGCGGCATCGTCCTCCCGGACACCGCCAAGGAGAAGCCCCAGCGCGGCGAGGTCCTCGCCGTCGGCCCCGGCAAGCTCCTCGACTCGGGCGAGCGCAGCCCGATCGGCGTCGTGGTCGGCGACGAGATCCTCTTCGGCAAGTATTCGGGGACCGAGATCAAGGTCGACGGCGAGGAAGTCAAGATCCTCCGCGAGTCCGACATCCTGGCCAAGATCGTCAAGTGAACCGGGCCGCGTCGCTGACCCCGCACTCATCCATCGACCGAGGAGCCTTTCTCCGTGGCTAAGCAACTGCTCTTCTCCGACGCCGCCCGCCGCAAGCTGCTGGAAGGCGTCGACGTCCTGGCCCAGGCCGTGGGATCGACCCTCGGCCCGACGGGCCGGAACGTGATCCTCAGCAAGTCCTTCGGCGGCCCGCTCGTCACCAAGGACGGCGTCACGGTCTCCAAGGAGATCGAGCTGAAGGACCCGTTCGAGAACATGGGCGCCAAGCTCGTGAACGTCGTCGCGTCCAAGACGTCCGACGTCGCCGGCGACGGCACCACGACGGCGACCATCCTGGCCCGCGCCCTCTACCGCGAAGGCCTCAAGAACGTCACCGCCGGGGCCAACCCGACGGCCCTGCGGCGCGGCATCGAGAAGGCCGTCGAGGCGGCCGTCGCCGAGCTGCACGACAAGATCTCGCGGCCGGTCTCCAAGAAGGAGGAGATCGCCCAGGTCGGCGCCATCTCCGCCAACAACGACCACGCCGTCGGCGCCATGCTGGCTGACGCCGTCGAGAAGGTCGGCCGCGACGGCGTCATCACCGTCGAGGAGGGCAAGACGGCCTCCACCACCCTCGAGTTCGTCGAGGGCATGCAGTTCGACAAGGGCTACCTGAGCCCCTACTTCGTCACCTCGCCGACCACCATGGAGGTGATCTTCGAGGACGCCCTGATCCTCCTCTTCGAGAAGAAGATCAGCAGCCTCCGCGAGCTGATCCCGCTTTTGGAGAAGGTCGCCCAGTCGGGCAAGCCCCTGCTGGTCGTGGCCGAGGACGTCGAGGGCGAGGCGCTGGCGACCCTGGTCGTCAACAAGCTCCGCGGCATCCTGAACATCGCCGCCGTCAAGGCCCCCGGCTTCGGCGACCGCCGCAAGGCGATGCTCGGCGACATGGCCGTGCTGACCGGCGGCACCGTGATCAGCGAGGACCTCGGCCTGAAGCTGGAGAGCATCCAGCTCAATCAGCTCGGCCAGGCCAAGCAGATCAAGATCGACAAGGACAGCACCACGATCATCCAGGGCGCCGGCAAGCGTGAGGAGATCCAGCGCCGGATCGACCAGCTGCGGCGGCAGATCGAGGAGACCGAGAGCGAGTACGACAAGGAGAAGTTCCAGGAGCGGCTCGCCAAGCTCTCCGGGGGCGTCGCCCTGATCCGCGTCGGGGCCCCGACCGAAGCCGACATGAAGCAGACCAAGGCCCGCATCGAGGACGCCCTCCACGCCACCCGCGCGGCGGCCGAGGAAGGCATCGTCCCCGGCGGCGGCACGGCCCTGCTGCGGACCATCCCGGCCGTCGAGAAGCTGATCGAGACGCTCGAAGGCGACGAGAAGCTCGGCGCCCGGATCGTCCTCCGCGGCCTGGAAGAGCCCGTCCGCTACATCGCCTCGAACTCCGGCTACGACGGCGCCGTGATCGCCGACGAGGTCAAGGCGGCCGGCGGCTCGCAGGGCTACGACGCCAACAGCGGCGAATTCGTCGACATGTTCGCGGCCGGCATCATCGACCCCACCAAGGTCACCCGCACGGCCCTCCAGAACGCCTCCTCGATCGCCGGCCTGCTGCTGACGACCGAGGCCCTGATCACCAACATCAAGGACGACGAGAAGGAGAACGGCCCCCGGGCCGAGGGCTCCGTCCGCTGATCCGAGTCCCTCCAGGACTCCCGGTCCCCGGGGCGCCGGCTCGATCGAGCGGCGCCCCGGCCCGTTTCCGGCCCCTCGCCGCCGAGCCCACCTCGCCCGTTCCGGCTGGGAGGATGCGGGCCCGTATGTTAAGATTTTGATCCTGGACAGGGGATCGCGCGCGGCTCAGGGAGGGCCGTCGCGACGCGTCCCGGGACCCTCGACCGTCGAGACGCCGCGCCGATGGCAACCACCAAACGCGACCTGTACGAAGTCCTCGAGATCAAGCGCGAGGCGACGGCCGACGAGATCAAGCGCGCCTACCGGCAGATGGCGCTCAAGTTCCACCCCGACCGCAACCCCGGCGACCAGGAGGCGGAGAAACGCTTCCGCGAGGCCGCCGAGGCCTACGACGTCCTCTCCGACGCCCAGAAGCGCCAGCGCTACGACCGCTACGGCCACGCCGGGCTCGACGGCGCGGCCTTCCACGACTTCCGCTCGACCGACGACATCATGTCGGCCTTCGGCGACATCTTCGGCGGCGGCCTGCTGGGCGACCTCTTCGGGGGCGGCGGCGGCGGCCGTCGCGGGCCCCGCCAGGGCCCGGACCTGCTGATGCGGCTTGAGATCACGCTCAACGAGGCCGCCCGCGGCACGACCCGGTCGATCGACGTCGACCGCCAGGAGTTCTGCGGCGAGTGCCGGGGCTCGGGCGCCCGCAAGGGGACCGTGGCGACCACCTGCAACTACTGCGGCGGCCGCGGCCAGGTCGTCCAGGCCCGGGGCTTCTTCCAGGTCGCGACCACCTGCCCGTCGTGCGGCGGCGAGGGGGTCAAGATCACCGACCCCTGCCCCTCCTGCCACGGCTCGGGCCGCGTCCCCCAGCGGGCCAAGCTGCAGGTCGACGTCCCCCCGGGCGTCGAGACCGGCATGCGGCTGCAGCTCCGCCAGCAGGGCGAGCTGGGCGACATGGGCGGGCCCCGCGGCAACCTGCAGATCCAGATCATGGTGCGCAAGCACCAGTTCTTCGAACGCAAGCGCAACGACCTGCTCTGCCAGGTCCCGATCAGCTTCGCGCAGGCGGCGCTCGGCGCCGACGTCGAGGTCCCCACGCTCGACGGCCCGGGCCGGGTGCAGGTCCCCCGCGGGGCGCAGAGCGGCGACCAGATCCGGCTCAAGGGCCGGGGCATGCCCGACATCAGCGGCCGGGGCCGGGGCGACGAGATCGTCGAGGTCGTCGTCGAGACGCCCCGCCAGCTCACCCCCCGACAGGAGGAGCTGCTCCGCGAGTTCGCCGAGACCGAGCACGAACAGGTCAGCCCTCGCCGCAAGAGCTTCTTCGAGAAGCTCCGCGACTACTTCACCGAAGAGGCCGAGCCTGAGCAACGCGAGCACGCCTGACGCGCCCGCCGGGCGGGGCCGGACCCCGACGCCTGCCCGCCCGAGGCCGTCGGCCAGGAGATCCGCAGCCATGTCCGACGCCGTGAACCGCCCCGAACGATCCCCCGACGCGGACGCCGCCGAGGCCCCCGACGAGCCCTCGTCGAACGCCGGCCCGCAAGGCCAGGTCGCGCTCCTCGAGAAGGAGCGCGACGAGGCGCGCGACCAGCTCCTCCGCACCCGCGCCGAGTTCGTCAACTACCAGAAGCGCAACAAGCAGCAGGCCGAGGCCGACCGCCTCTACGCCATCGGCAACCTGGGCCGCGACCTGCTCGACGTCCTCGACAACATGCAGCGCGCCACCGAGGCCCTCCGCGCCACGGCGACCGAGGGGGTCGTCTCCGGCCTCGACATGGTCCACAAGCAGTTCCTGGCGACCCTGGCGAAGTACGGCGTCGAGCCCATCGAGGCGCTCGGCACGGCCTTCGACCCCAACTTCCACGAGGCCCTGATGCAGCAGCCCTCCGCCGACGCCCCCGAGGGGACCGTCGTCGCCGAGCTGGGCAAGGGCTACAAGATCCACGACCGCGTGCTGAGGCCCAGCAAGGTCGCCGTCTCGGTCAAGCCCTGACCTGACCGGAGGAATTCCGCCCGATGCCGACCTACGACTATATCTGCGACGCCTGCGGCCACGAGTTCGAGGCGTACGAGTCCATCAAGTCCGACGCCCAGACCCTCTGCCCGGCCTGCGAGAAGCACACCCTGAGGCGCAAGATCGGCCCCGGCGCGGCCATCCTGTTCAAGGGCTCGGGCTTCTACCAGACCGACTACCGCAGCGACTCCTACAAGAAGGCGGCCAAGGCCGACACGGCCGGCGGCTCGTCGTCGGGCGGCGACTCGGCCAAGCCGGCCGCGACGCCCCCGGCCTCGACCCCGTCCGGGCCGTCGACGCCGTCCGGCGGCGGGTCGTCCTGATGATCAAGGGCCGCTGCCCCACCTGCAAGAAGTCGTTCGCGGTCGCCGCCATCGACGACCTGCCGACCTTCCCGTTCTGCTCCGAACGCTGCCGGCTCCTCGACCTCGGCCGCTGGATCGACGAGGCCTACGCCGTCCCCGGCCCCCCCGCGGATCTCGAGACCGAGGGTGCCGGCCGCCCGCCCGGGGCCGACGACGACGAGGACTGAGACCGGCCCCAGCCTCAGTATTCCTCGGCCGAGATCACCTCGCCGCCGGCGGTCGTGCTCAGGGCCCGCCAGACCGGGATGGCGATCTCGTCCTTGATGAACCGCACGCCGCCGTCGAGCATCGCCGCGTTGACCCCGCCCGCGGCGTGGCGGCTGCGCGCGGCGTAGTTGTCCGGCAGGGCCGTGGTCGTGCCCAGGCACGGCGGGTTGGGCGGCCCGTCCTGGCAGTAATAGGCGCTGAAGAGGACGTCCGGGAACGAGCTGTTCGGGGCCAGGAAGGTCTCGAACCCCGCGGCGTCGCCCCACCACGAGAAGCCCCGCAGGTCGCGGCCCTGGCCGACGACCACCTCCGACGCCATCAGCGTCGAACTCATGCCGTCGACCATCGCGGCGAAGCCGACGGTGGGCTTCCCCGGCTTCTTCAAATCGGTCAGCGGGGAGCCGACGTCCACGAACGGCGCGCCGCCGAACCGGACGTCCTGGAAGTCCTCCTGCAGCTGGATCGAGTTGCCGAAGTTCACGGCGTAATTCTGCGAGGTGCACGCGAAGGTCGCGCCGTTCATCTGCTGCGACAGGGGCGCGTTGCGGACGTCGCTCGGGCAGAGGTAGGCGTCGACGAACTGCGAGGTCACGGTCCGGTTCGCCGGCCCGAAATACCTCAGCTCCTCGTCGTAGCCGACCGGCAGCCCCGGGGCGTTGGTGCCGAAGTGGTTCCAGGCGTTGTAGAGCGGCTGCTGCTCGATCTGGGGGAGCACGAAGATCAGCCAGGTCCCCCAGCAGCAGCCTTTCTTGCCCGGGGGGAGCACCCCGTGGACGTCGTGATAGCCGTGCATCGCCAGGGCGATCTGCTTCAGGTTGTTGGTGCACTGCGCCCGCCGGGCCGCCTCGCGGGCCGACTGGACCGCGGGCAGCAAGAGCGCGATCAGGATGCCGACGATCGCGATGACGACCAGCAGCTCGATGAGGGTGAAGCCCCGTTCGCGGCCGTCCGTCGTTTTCATCGACGCCTCCTGAAAATGTGCGAGGAACGTGTCCGTCATCCGCCGGGCGCGGTCGTGGCGATCTGGAACTTGAGGTGGTTCCCGCGGCCCGGCCGGATCTCGACCGTCTTCGTGGAACGCGCGTTGTACTCCGCGGGGATCCGCTCGACCATCGGCCGCCGCGCCCGATCCGAGACGCCCGGCGGCGGCGGCGCCTGCTCCCGGCCGCTGGCGTAGATCCGCACCCGGTAGACGCCCGGGGTCGGGCCCTTCGACTGCGGGATCGCGAAGGCCCCCGCGCGGATCCGCGAGCCGACGACCTCCTGCCGGCCCTCCGAGGCCCGCTCCAGCGAGACGGCCCCCGCGTCCAGCGGCCGGCCGTCGACGACGACCTCGCCCGAGACCGGCACTCGCCCGTCCCGGGCCCCGCCGGAACACCCGAGGTCCGTCGCCATGAGACCAAGATACAGCAACGTGGTCGATATTCTCATCCGTTTTTGCATGAATCCGAGGACCCGCCGGTCGACCGGCCTCATCCTTGCATTCGGATCGCCCGGACCTGCCCGACTGCCATCAGTCGTGATCGCGCGATCACAAACGATATCGCCTCAAGGCTCGCAATTTCGGGGCCGCAAATTTAGTTGAACCCGCAGGGGTCGACGGGTGCAGAATGAGATCAGGACCACCACCATGGAACGACACCCGAGCTACTCCCCCATGACCACCCCCGACGACGACGCACGCCTGCTGGCCGACTTCCTGCGGAAGTCCGACCCCGAAGCGTTCGCCGCGTTGGTGGCCCGGCTGGGGCCGTCGGTCCTGCGGATCTGCCGCACCGTCCTCTACGACGCCCACCTCGCCGAGGACGCCTTCCAGGCCACGTTCCTGGTCTTCTACAAGAAGGCCGCATCGATCCAGGACCCCGGCAGCCTGCGGGGCTGGCTCTGCGGGACGGCCTACAAGACGGCCGCCCGGATTCGTCGGCGTTCGATCCGCGTGGCCCAGCGGGAATGTTCGAGCGACCTGTTCGACCCCTCCTCCGACGACGCGCCGGAGTCCGACCACGAGCTTTTCCTGATCCTGCGCCAGGAGCTGGACGGCCTCCCCGACAAGTATCGGGCCCCCCTGATCCTCTGCTACCTGGAAGGCCTGACCCACGAGCAGACGGCCGAGCAGCTCGGCTGGGCGACGGGCACGGTCAAGGTGCGGCTCGTCCGCGGCCGGAAACTGCTCCGCGAGCGTCTCGACCGCCGCAAGGTCGCCCTGGGGGCGGGTCTCGTGCTGGTCTGGAGGCGTGAGGCGGGGGCCGCGCCGCCGAGCCTCGTCGAGTCGACCCTCCGCGCGACCGGGTCCGCCGGCGGCCGGGTCGCGACGGCTCGGATCAGGACCGGGCCGCTCGACTGGACGGCGATCTGCCGCGCCGTCCTGCTGCTCACGGCCGCCGTGGCCGTCGCCGCGACCGCGACCGACGCCATCATCCGGCCCAGCCCGCCGCCGGGGATCGACCGCGACGATCTGCCGGCGAACTTGACCGACGTCTTCCGGAGCGTCTGCTTCTGAAGCCCGTCACCCGCCGCCCGACGCGACCCGCGCGGCGGGACGGCCTCGCCTCGTTTTTCATCAAGTGTTCATAATTTCATCTCGCCATCTCGTTGACCTTTCGCACCCGGAACGACCACCAAGCCAAGGAGCCGCTCCCATGAAGATCGACCGACGCCGCAAGGGCCGCAGCCTGAACACGGCCCCGGCCAGCCAGCCCGCCGCCCGCGAGGGCCGCCGCTCGTTCATGAAGTCGGCGATGGCCGCCACGGCCGCCCCCGCGGCCGTCGCGGCGCTCTCGACTTCGACCGCCAGGGCCGCCAACCCCAATTACATCCCGACCCTCTACCGCGGCTGGAACGCCAAGAACTTCACCGACATCCGCTCCGACGAGAACGCCCACGTCGACTACCTCGTCAACGCGCTGGGGACGGCGGCCCGCCCCAAGCCGACCTTCCAGAACCTGATCCAGCCCAACGCGCAGGCGTTCGCGAGGGTCTCGCAGGCCCTGGAGAATACGGGCGTCGGCGCCTACCTCGGCGCCTTGCCGCTGATCCAGTCGACGGCCTACCTGGGAGCCGCCGGCTCCATCGCGCTGATCGAGGCCCGCCACGCCGGCTACCTGAACACGCTGCTCAACGACAGCATCACTGTCAACGCGCTGGGCGAGAAGAACAGCTTCGAGCAGGCGTTGACGCCCGAGAAGGTGGTCGAGCTGGCCGGGCCGTTCTTCCTCGACCTCAACGGCGGGCCGCCGCTTCTGCCCTTGATGAACGACGTCGACATCCTCAACTTCGCACTTGCGCTCGAGTACCTCGAGGCCGAGTTCTACAACATCAACGTGCCCCGGTTCTTCTGAGCCCCGCCGCGATGATTAACAGCGTCTCCCCCGCCCGAACCGAGTCGCATCGATCAGGAGTTTCATACCCATGCGTCCTTGTTTCATCCAGGCTCGCCGGCCGTTCGCCGCGGCCGTCGTCCTCGCGTCCCTCCTGATCGCGACCCCGGCGCGGGCGGGGGACGCCGTATCCGCCGCCGATCTGGAATCGTTCCTGGGCCTCTCGGCCGGGGCCCTCGACGGGCTCGCCGCCCCGGCGTTCGACGGGTCGGGCCTTCGGACGAGCTTCAGCGCCGCGGCGGGCGACGTGCTGTCGTTCCGCTTCAACTTCCTGACGAACGAGGATCCCGGGGCGATCGCCGACCTGATCAACGATTTCGCCTTCGTCAGCCTCGACGGGGCCGACCCCACGCTCCTCGCAGAGGTGGCGACGACGACGTTCACGACGTCGATGACGAGCTTCGCGATGGAGTCCGGCATCGCCACGTTCTCGCTCACCATCGCCGCCGCGGGCGTCCACACGCTGGGCCTCGGCGTCGTGAACGTGGTCGACGAGATGTTCCCCTCGGCGCTCCTGCTGGACGGCTTCGCGCTCAACGGCGTGGGCCTGCCCGGCGGCGGCTTCGAGGCTGGCACGCTCGCCGGCTTCGAAGGGATCGGGGCGTTCGCGGTCGTCGGCGACGACATCGGCTCGCCGGCCCCCGAAGGCCGGTTCCAGGCCTTCGTCACGAGCGGCTCGACCGCGGTGCCCGAGCCGGCCAGCCTGATCTCGCTGCTCCTCGGGGCGTCCGGGGTCGTCGCGGTCGCCGTCCGCCGTCGCGCCAACGTCGCGTCGCCGGCCTGAGCCTCACGCGACGATCGAAAACTAGGACGCCCCGCCCCCTCGACGGATCGAGTGGGCGGGGCGTCTCGCTTTCGAATTCGGCGGCGGCGTCGGCGATCAGATGTGGATGGACTCACCCAGGCCCTGGCCGGCCGCTTCCATGATGGATTCGGAGAAGGTCGGGTGCGGGTGCATGGCGTGGACGATCTCCTCCTCGGTGGCCTCGAGCCGCATGGCCATGACCATCTCGGAGATCATCTCGGTGGCGACGGCCCCGATGATGTGGGCCCCCAGCAACTCGCCGTACTTCTTGCCGAAGATCAGCTTGACGAAGCCCTCGCTCTCGCCGGCGGCCAGGGCCCGGCCGCTGAAGGCGAACGGGAACTTGCCGATGCGGATCTCGTGGCCGGCCTCGCGGGCCGCCTTCTCGGTCAGGCCCACGCTCGCCACGCCGGGCTCGGTGTAGGTGCAGCCGGGGATGATCGAGTAGTCGACCGAGTGCTTCGAGTGGCCGGCGATGCGTTCGACGCAGTAGACGGCCTCGTGGTGGGCGACGTGCGCCAGCCAGGGGGGGCCGATGACGTCGCCGACGGCGTAGATCCCCGGCACGTTGGTGACGAAGCCGTTCTCGCGGTCGACCTTGACGTGGCCCCGGTCGATCTCGACCTTGACCTCGGGGGCGAACAGGCCCTCGACGTTCCCGGTCACGCCGATGGCGACGAGCGCCACGTCGGCCTCGATGGTCTTCTTGCCTTGCGGCGTCTCGACCTCGGCCTTCACGCCCTTGGCGGTCTTCTCCAGCTTGGTCGTCTTCGAGCTGGTGAAGATCTCCAGGCCCTTGGCGACGAGGCTCTTCTTGAGCGCGTCGGAGACCTCTTCGTCCTCGATCGGCAGGACGCGGTCGAGCATCTCGACGACCGTGACCTTGGTGCCGATCGCGTTGTAGAAGTAGCCGAACTCCAGGCCGATCGCCCCCGCGCCGATGATGAGCATCGCCTTGGGCTGGGTGGGCAGCGACATGGCCTCCTTCGAGGTGATGACCTTCTGGGCGTCGAACTCGACGCCCGGGAAGGGCCGCGGCCGAGCGCCGGTGGCGACGACGATGGCGTCGGCGGTGACGACCTCGTCGCCGACCTTGACCTTGTTCGGGGCGATCACCTGGGCGACGCCGAACTTCGACTTCACCTTGTACTTGCGGAAGAGCCCCTCGATCCCCTTGTTGAGCTGGCCGGCGACGCCGCGGCTGCGGCCGATCATCTCGCCGAAGTTCCACTCGCCCTTGCCGTGGTAGCCGAAGCGCTCGCCGTGCCGCTTGACCATCTCGACGAGGTGGGCGTTCGAGAGCAGGGCCTTGGTCGGGATGCATCCCCAGTTCAGGCAGATCCCGCCGAGCTTGTCGCGCTCGACGCAGAGCACGTTCTTGCCGAGCTGGGCCGCCCTGATCGCCCCGGCGTAGCCGGCGGGGCCGCCGCCGATCACCACGATGTCGTAGTCGTTGGCCATGGTCGTGTTGGTCGCATTTCCAGAAAAATGGGTAGGAGCCGGACGCCCCTTCGCGGCGGGCCGCGACGCGTCTCGTTCGCCCTTATTATATATTGACGACGGCGACAAGGGGCGGAAGCGCGACGGCCCCGTCGCCGGCCTTCGCGACGCCGCGAGGTCGGGACGGGGCCTGCGTGCGGGGGGCCGGATCAGAGGAGCATCCGCGCCGGTTCTTCCAGCAGGTTCTTGAGCGTCCGCATGAAGTCGGCGGCCGTCGCGCCGTCGACCGCGCGGTGGTCGGCGCTGAGGGTGAGCGACATCACGGTGCCGACGACGATCGCGTCGCCCTCGACGACGGGCCGCTTCTCGGCGGCGGAGACGGCGAGGATGGCGACTTCGGGCAGGTTGATGATGGCGTCGAACTGCTTGACGCCGTACATGCCCAGGTTGCTGATCGTGAACGTGCCGCCCGAGAGCTGCTCGCCCGCGAGGCTGCCCCCCCGCGCGGCGGCGGCCAGGCCCTCGCTGCCGCGGCGGATCTCGATCAGGCCCAGCTCGTCGGCGTGGTGCAGGACGGGGACGATCAGCCCCTCTTCAAGGGCGACGGCGATGCCGATGTTGACCTCGCCGTGGCGGATGATGGCGTCGGGCTCGAACGTCGCGTTGAGCGCCGGGTGGCGGCGGAGGGCGACGGCGACGGCCTTGGTCACGAAGTCGCCGACCGACAGCTTGACCTTCTCGGCGGCCAGCTCCTTGTTGAGCGTCTCGCGGAGGGCCGCGAGCTTGTCGACCCGGACGTCGACCGTGACGTGGATCTCGGGGACGGTCTGCTTCGACTGCGCCATCCGCTGGGCGATCGTCTTGCGCATCCGGGAGTTGGGGATCCGCTTCTCTTCGAGCGGCGCCGTGGAGATCCGCGCGGCCGGGATGGGCGTCCGGGGGGCGGCGGCCGGCGCGGTCGCGGCGGCGGGCGCCGACTTCGGGGGGGCCGGGGCCTTGGCGGCCGGGGCCTGGGTCTTGCCGGCGAGGAAGTCCTCGACGTCGCGGCGGACGATCCGGCCGCCGGGGCCGGTGCCCGGGACGCGGGCCAGGTCGATGCGGGCCTCGGCGGCGATCTTGCGGGCCAGCGGGCTCGACCGCACGCGGCCGCCGCTCACCGCGACGGCCTCCTCGCCGTCGTCGGCCTCGGGCTCCTCGGCCGGGCGCTTGCCGTTGCCCGCGGCGTCGGCCGGGGCGGCGGCCTTGGCCTCGGGCTTCTTGGCGCCGGTCACGCCGGCCGCCACCTGCTTGGGGTCCTCGCCCTTCTTGGCCAGGACCATCACCCGCGCGCCCAGGGCCACCTCGTCGCCGGCCGCGTGGTCGATGTGGGCGATGACGCCGTCGTCATACGACTTCATCTGCATCGTGGCCTTGTCGGTCTCGATGTCGGCCAGGGCGTCGCCTTCCTTGATGGCGTCGCCCACCTTCACCAGCCACTGCGCGATGACCCCGCTCTCCATGGTCGGGCTGAGCTTGGGCATTGTCACTTCGATCGGCACGAGTCTGCTCCTCGGGGCCGTCGCGACGGCCCCCCGCCCTTTGGCGACGGGCGGAAGGTTCGTGTTGTCGTCGGTCGGATCAGCGGTAGACCACGTCGTTCACGGCCGCGAGGATCCGCGGCACGGACGGCAGCATCGAGGCCTCGAGCTGCTTGTTGTACGGGATCGGCGCGTCGGCCGAGGCGACGCGGAGGATCGGGGCGTCGAGCTCGTCGAAGACCTCGCGGGTGATCCGGTCGGAGATGCCGGCGCCGAGGCCGCAGTAGGGCCAGTCCTCCTCGACGATCACGGCGCGGTGGGTCTTGACGACCGACTGGATCAGGGTGTCCAGGTCGAGCGGGCGGATGCTGCGGAGGTCGATGACCTCGGCGTCGACGCCCTGCGCGGCCAGCTCCTCGGCGGCGGCGAGCGTCGGCTTGAGCGACCGCGAGTAGGTGATCAGGCTGACGTCCTTGCCCGGCCGCCGGACCTCGGCCTTGCCGAAGGGGACGGTGTGGTCGCCGTCGGGGATGTCGCCCTTCTCGTGGTAGAGGACCTCGTGCTCGATGAAGATGACCGGGTCGTCGGACCGGATGGCCGTCTTCAGCAGGCCCTTGGCGTCGGCGGGGGTGGCCGGCATCACGACGGTCAGGCCGGGAATCTGGGCGTACCAGGCCTCCAGCCGGTGCGAGTGGGTCGCCCCCAGGCAGCCGGCCATGCCCGAGCTGCCCCGGAAGACGATCGGCACCGCGAACTGGCCGCCGCTCATGTACCGCACGTTGGCCGCGTTGTTGACGATCTGGTCGATCGCCACCAGGCTGAAACTGAAGGTCATGAATTCGATGATCGGCCGCAGCCCCACCATCGCCGCGCCGATGCCGATGCCCGCGAAGCCCTCTTCCGAGATCGGGGTGTCGATCACCCGCCGGGGGCCGAACCGCTTGAGCATCCCCTGGCTGACCTTGTAGGCGCCGTCGTACTCGGCGACCTCCTCGCCCATCAGGAAGACGCGATCGTCGCGATCCATCTCCTCGGTCATCGCCTGGTTGAGCGCCTCACGATACGAAAAAGCCGACATGGTCACTCCTGCGAGATGAAGGGGGCCACCGTGATGTCTTCGTAGACCGCTTCGAGGGGCGGGTTCTCGCTCTTCTCGGCGAACTCGATCGCCTCCTCGATCTCGGCCTTCACCTCCTCGTGCATCGCCTCGATCGCGTCGTCGTCGATCCAGCCGCGCTGCTTGAGCAGGGTCTCGTAGACCACGATGGGGTCTTTCTTGATGTAGCTGTCCAGCTCGTCGCGCATCCGGTACTTGCCCGGGTCGCTGATCGAGTGGCCCTTGTAGCGGTAGGTCATGGCCTCGATGAAGCTCGGCCCCTCGCCGGCGCGGGCGTGGTCGACGGCCTCCAGCGTGGTCTTCGCCATCAGCTCGACGTCGTTGCCGTTGATCCGGTGGCCGGGGATGCCGTAGGGCGTGGCGCAGCGGATGGTCAGGTCCTGGTGCGAGCTGGAGCGGACCAGCGAGGTCCCCATCGCGTACAGGTTGTTCTCGACGATGTAGATGACCGGCAGCTTCCAGAGGGCCGCCATGTTCAGGGCCTCGTGGACCGAGCCCTGGTTGATGGCGCCGTCGCCCAGGTAGCAGAGGGCCACCCGGTCCTCGCCGCGGTACTTGCTGGCGAAGGCGAAGCCCGCCGCCAGCGGGATGTGGCTGCCGACGATCGCGTGGCCCCCCATCATCCCCTTCTCGGCGTCGAAGAAATGCATCGAGCCCCCCTTGCCCCGGGAGCAGCCCGTCACCTTGCCCAGCAGTTCGGCCATCCCCGCGCGGGCCGTCATGCCCAGCGCCAGGGCGTGGCCGTGGTCGCGGTAGGCGGTGATCACCCAGTCGTCCTCGCGGAGCACGCCGATCGACCCCACCGCCACCGGCTCCTGGCCGCTGTACTGGTGGAAGAAGCCGCCGATCTTGTTGCCCTTCTGGTAGAGCATCTCCGCCCGTTCCTCGAACCGGCGGATCAGCATCATCTGTCGAAGCCAGCCCAGGGCCTTGGACTCGTCGACGATCGGTTTCGCTTCCGTTTGCACTGAGGCCATATCAACCTGACTCCTGAGTGAACGGCGGACCAAGCGGATGCCGGGGGGCCGGCGACGGCGAGTTCGGAGGCTGATCCATCGGGCGACGTCGGGCGGCGGGGGGAAGGTCGCGCTCATCGTCCGCCCGTCGAGGGCGACGATTCCTCTCGACGGGTCGTGGGGCTCGCGGCCCGAACCGGAGGGACGCCGCGGCCGGGCCGTCTTTCAGGTCCACCGTCCGTCGATCGTATTTTGATTCTGTCATTTTATACGAAACTTCCCGTCCGCCGCCAGGAAGGTTGACCAAGAATCGAACCCGCAGCCCGCGCCCGCCCTCTATAAAAATTCGCCCCCATCGAAAGAACCCTGGAAAATCTCGCGCCGACACGGGTCTCTTCTTGCAGACCGGCCCGCCGCCAAGGCACCGACGACGCCAGGCCACCCCCCGGAGCGACGATGGATGGATTGGCCGACCGACTCGCCCGGGGCGACCCCGAGGCGTTCGCCCGATTGTACGAAGCGGTCGGCGACCGCCTGCACCATTATCTGGTGGCTCGTCTAGGGGCATCGGCCGACGCCGACGACGTCCTCCAGGAGACCTTCGTCCGGCTCGTCCGGAATCGGCAAGGGTGGCGCGGGGTCGAAAACACCGTTTCCTTCGCATTCACGGTCGCTCGCAACGAGGCGAATCGCTGGCTCGACGCCCGCCGCCGCCGGGGCGCGACGATCGTCGCGGCGACGGCCCGGGGCCTCTTCGCCGAGGCCGACTCCGACGATCTCGAGGCCCGCGAGACCGCCGAGGCGATCGCCCGCGCCCTGGCGAGCCTGGACGACGAGGACCGCGAGATCGTGGAGCTGAAGACCTACGCCGGCCTGACCTTCCGCGAGATCGGCGCGATCCTGGGCCGGCCCCTGACGACCGTCGCCATGCGGCATCGCGCGGCCCTGGACCGGATGCGGACCCACCTCGTGAGGGAGCGGCGATGAACGACGACGTCGAACGGCTCCTGGATCAGGCCACCCCCCGCCCCGCGCCGGCCGACCTCCGCGATCGCGTGCTGCGTGCCGTGGCCGAGGAACTCGCGGCGGCCGGCCCCTCCCGTCGGCCTCGGCGCCGCTTCCCCGTCCTGGCCGCCGTCGCCGCGGCCCTGATCGCGAGCGTGGGGCTGGACGAATGGACGAACCGGGCGAACGACGAGCGGCTGGGACGGGTCTTCGGCCCCCGTCCGATCGAGCGAGAGGCCGTCGCGGCGGCCCGCGACGTCGCCGCGGCCGCCGGCCCCGTCGCCGGCCGCTGGGTCTTCGAGCGCCTCGCGGCGCCGCCCCCCGCCACCACCGAGGCCGACCTCCGGCGCCACGCCGCCGACCTGGAACGCCTGCTCCGCGACCTGACCTTCGATCTCCGGGAGGACGACGATGAAGCGACGCCTCGTGAAATTCCTCAAGTGGGCCGCGATCGCGACCGGCCTGCTGCTGGCCGGCTTCTTCTTGTGGAGCGCCTGGTACACCCGGGTCACGGCACGCCGGCTTGAGGAGCGGCTCGCCGCGATCCCCCGGCCCGGCGAACCCTTGTCGATCGCCGATTTCGCCCGCATCGCGATCCCGCCCGAGGTCGACGCCGACGTCCCGCTCCGCCGCGCCGACGTCGACCTGGAGTTCGCCCACAAGGAGTTCCTCGCGAGCTTCCCCGACGGCGCCGCGGCGATCGGGACGCTCCCGACCGAGCGGCGGGAGAAGCTCGCCGGGCTCTTCCGCAAGTATCCCGGGCTCGTCCCGCTGCTGAAAGAGGCGGCCGCCCGGCCCGACTACAACCCTCCCCTCGACGTCACGCTGCCGTCCTCGAATTTCGCACTCACTCTCATGACGCGTTGCGAGAAGCATCGCCGGATCGCCCGGATCCTGCAGGCCTGGTCGGCCCTGCTCGTCGCCGAGGGCCGGGCCGACGAGGCGCTCGACGCCCAGATCGACGCCTTGAGGCTGGCGCGGCACGCGCGCCGACTGCCGACGCTCACCGCCTATTTCACGTCGATCGCCTGCGCCCGGGTGGCGATGAAGGCCGCGAGCGAAGTCCTCCAGTCCGCAACCGTCTCCGGGGAGGCCCATCGCCGCCTCGACGCCGAGCTGACGGACCACGACGGCCTCGAACCCGTGCGGCAGGCCCTCAAGAACGAGCGGGCCTTCTCGCTGACATCGGCCGCGGAGATGTCGAACAACCTCTTCTGGCTCCGGGGCTGGATGCGTAACAACCTGGTCCTGATGTTCCTCGACCTCTACGAAGAGCAATTGCGGAGGTCCGAGATCCCCTATCCCAAGCTCCGGTCGACGCCGGCGCGTTCGAGCCTCGACGGCTACCGGCACCCGCTGAAGGTCCTCGCCGAGCTCCTCGAACCCGCGATGACGCTCCTGCGCGAGAGCGCCGAGCGCCAGCGGGCGGCCGTCCGGTCGCTCCGCGTGCTCAACGCCCTGCTGGCGCGAACCCCCGCCGACGCCCCGGCCCCGGCGGACCTGGTGGCCCTGGGCCTCCCCCCCGAAGCCACCCTCGACCCCTTCACCGACGAGCCCCTGATCGTAAAGAAGGGCCCGGCCGGCTGGCTGATCTACTCCGTCGGCCAGAACCTCGTCGACGACGGCGGCACCCTGACGAAGGACAAGGACGTGGGCTGGGCCTCAAGCCGTCGTAACGACCCGGAAGCCCCTTGAGCCTCTCCGTGTACGGCTCGCGGAG
Organism: Paludisphaera mucosa; assembly: GCF_029589435.1. Taxonomy (NCBI): domain Bacteria; kingdom Pseudomonadati; phylum Planctomycetota; class Planctomycetia; order Isosphaerales; family Isosphaeraceae; genus Paludisphaera; species Paludisphaera mucosa. Next base: position 164,295 of record NZ_JARRAG010000002.1, read on the forward strand.
GTCCCACCCCGGGGGGTCGGCGATTCCGCCCGCGGGCGTCGCCTCCCTCCTGAACGGGGCCCGGGCGGTCCCCATCGCAAGGCAGGGCCGCCAGGTCTTCGAGCCTCGGCCCGCGGGCCGCACCGAGGCGATCCGGCTTCCCTCCGGCGCGTCGGCCCCTGCCGGTCGACAATTCGGAAAAAATAAGCAAAAAGAAAACGACGCTTCTCTCGCCGAGCATCAACGTCCTCACCTCGCCGCCACACACGACTCAAATCTTTTTGCAGAAAGTCTTTCTGCCTCAAACAATTTTGCCGAGACACTCCGTCGAAAACCTGGGGCTTCCCTCAGGCCGCACCCCTCGGCCCTTTTAAGGAAAATGTCGCACGCACCGAGCGACGCCGCGTCGTATGATTCAAATCAGGTGCCTCGTGCACGACGCAGGAAGCGTTCGACAAGACATATCCATAATTTTTCACATGATTAATTATCAATATCCGCCGATCGGAACGCCGGGCCGGACCTCGAACGACGGCGAAAGCCCCGAGCCGCGCCCCGCGCGGCCCCCAGGCCGAAGTCCGGCGGCGGGATTCGGATAAGGCCGGGCCGATCCTCCCCCGCGGAGTCCGGGACGAGAGCCCGGCCCCGCCCGCTCGCCGACGCGCCGCATCCCTTCGCCCTTGAGACGTCGGGCCGTCCCTCATCATCTCGGTGACGGCGCGCCCGCGTCGTTGGAGGCCGACGACGGCTCTCCACCTCCGGAAAGGCCCCCATGATCCCCGAAAGCAGCCTCCGTACGCGGACCATCCGATCACGTGCCATTTCGGCCGCCGGACGAGGAGGCCGGGGTCGTCGCCGGCTGGCGGATCTCGCGATCGAGCAGTGTGAAGACCGGGTCTTGATGGCGTCCATCCTGGGCGCGGCGCAGACCTTCGCGGTGCTCGGCGGCTCGACGGTGACCAACACGGGCCCGTCGGCGATCGTCGGCGACCTCGGCGTGAGCCCGGGCACGGCCGTCACCGGCTTCCCCCCGGGCGTGGTCACCGGCGGCGCGATCCACTCCAACGACGCCACGGCGGTCCAGGCCCAGGCGGACGCCGCGACGGCCTACGCCCTGATCGCGGGCGAGCCGGTCTTGCCCGCGAACATCCTGACCGGCCAGGACCTCGGCGGGCAGACGCTCTCTCCGGGCGTCTACTTCTTCGCGACGTCGGCCCCCTTGACCGGTACGCTTACGCTCGACGCCGGGGGCGACCCCAACGCCCGTTTCGATTTCCGGATCGGGACGACGTTCATCACCGGGACCGGTGCGGCCGTCAACCTCATCAACGGCGCCCAGGCCGACAACGTCTACTTCCAGGTCGGCACTTCGGCCACGTTGGGGACGGGCACGGCCTTCGCGGGCAACATCCTCGCCGACCAGAGCATTTCGGTGACCACCGGCGCGAGCATCCAGGGGCGGGCGCTGGCGATCAACGGCGCGGTGACGCTGGATACCAACTCCGTCACCGCGGTGCAGGCCGACCTCGCGGTCGCCAAGACGTTAGTCCCCGGCCCGGTCGTCGCGGGCTCGACGATCTCCTACACGGTGACGGTCTCCAACATCGGCCCCGGCAACGCCGCCGACGTCGTCCTCACCGACCAGGTCCCCCTCGGCACCACGTTCGTCTCCGCCGTCCAGACCTCGGGAGCGGCCTTCGCGCTCACGACGCCCGCCGTCGGCGGCACGGGCCTGATCTCCGGCTCGCTCGACCTGCTCCCCTCCGAAAATTCGGCCGTCTTCACCGTGACGGTCCTGATCGCGCCGTCGCTCGCCGACGGCGCCCTGGTGGTCAACACCGCCTCCGGGTCGACGACGACCACCGACCCCAACCCGGAAAACGACTCGCAGACCGTGATCGTCGCCGTCTCCGCCGTGGCCGACCTCGCGGTGACCAAGACGGTCTCGTCGAGCCCGGTCGTGGCCGGCTCGGCGATCGCCTACACGATCACCGTCGCCAACGTCGGCCCCAGCGACGCGCAGGGCATCTCGCTCGCCGACCTCGTCCCGGCGGGCACGACGTTCCTCTCGGCGGTGCAGACGGCCGGTCCGACGTTCGCCCTGACCACGCCCGCCGTCGGCGGCACGGGCGCGATCTCCGGCACCCTGGCCTCGTTCGCCTCCGGCGCGTCGGCCGTCTTCACCGTGACGGTCCTGGCCTCGCCGTCGCTCGCCGACGGCGCCCTGGTGACCAACACCGCCACCGGGACGACGACGACCACCGACCCCAACCCGGAAAACGACTCGCAGACCGTGATCGTCGCCGTCTCCGCCGTGGCCGACCTCGCGGTGACCAAGACGGTCTCGTCGAGCCCGGTCGTGGCCGGCTCGGCGATCGCCTACACGATCACCGTCGCCAACGTCGGCCCCAGCGACGCGCAGGGCATCTCGCTCGCCGACCTCGTCCCGGCGGGCACGACGTTCCTCTCGGCGGTGCAGACGGCCGGTCCGACGTTCGCCCTGACCACGCCCGCCGTCGGCGGCACGGGCGCGATCGGCGGGACCCTGGCCACGCTCGCCGCGGGCGCCTCGGCCAGCTTCACGGTCTCCCTGCTGATCCTGCCCTCCACCGGCAACGGCACGTTCGTGGTCAACACGGCGTCCGCGTCGACGACCACCACCGACCCCGTCCCCGCCAACAATTCGCAGACCGTGAACGCCCTCGTCGCGGCCGTCGCCGACCTGGCGGTCACCAAGACGGTCTCGTCCAGCCCCGTCGTGGCGGGCCGGGCGATCGCCTACACGGTGACCGTGTCCAACGTCGGCCCCAGCGATTCCGTCGGCGTGGCGCTGGCCGACCTGGTCCCCGCCGGCACGTCGTTCCTGGCCGTCGTCCAGACGGCGGGCCCGACGTTCACGTTCTCGACGCCGGCCGTCGGCGGGACGGGCTCGATCTCCGGCACCCTGGCCTCGCTCGCGGCGGGCGCCTCGGCGAGTTTCACGGTCACCCTGCTGATCCTGCCATCCACCGGCAACGGCGCCCTGGTGACCAACACCGCGTCGGTCACGGCCGCGACGACCGACTCCGTCCCCGCCAACAATTCCCAGAGCGCCAGCGCCGCCGTCGCCGCCCAGGCCGACGTCGCGGTGACCAAAACGGTCTCGTCGAGCACGGTCGTGGCGGGCCGGGCGATCTCCTACACGGTGACCGTCTCCAACGTCGGCCCCAGCGACGCGCAGGGCGTGACGCTCGCCGACCTGGTCCCGGCGGGCACGACGTTCCTCTCGGCCGTGCAGACGGCCGGTCCGACGTTCGCCCTGACCACGCCCGCCGTCGGCGGCACGGGCTCGATCGGCGGGACCCTGGCCTCGCTCGCCTCCGGCGCGTCGGCCGTCTTCACCGTGACGGTCATGATCGCCCCCTCGTTCCCCGGCGGGACCCAGGTGGTCAACACGGCGTCCGCGTCGACGATCACCACCGACCTCAATCCGGCCAACGACTCGCAGACCGCCGCCGCGATCGTCGCAGCCTTGCCGATCACGCCGGTGTCCCCCGTGGTCGTAGCCCTGCAGCGGTTCGGGATCCACGCCCAGGCGACGACCCTGGTGATCGGCTTCAGCACGCCGCTCGACCCGGTCGGGGCCCAGGACCCGGCTAACTATCGGATCAGCCTGCTGGGAGGGCCGGGACAGGCCGGCCACCGGGGAATGGTCATCAACGTGACCCAGGTCGACTATGATCCGATCGCGCAGACCGTCACGCTGCACCTGGCTCAGCGCCTGAACATCCACTACCTCTACCAGCTCACGATCCTGGGCGCAGCACCCGACGGCGTCGCGGGCCTCGACGGCGGCCCGCTCGCCGGGGCCGGCAGCCCCGGCACGGATTACGTCGCCGTGATCTCCATGAAGACCCTGGCGGGACGGGCCCCCGCGACGGCCCGGGTCACGTCCACCCCGACGGCTCGCCTGCCCCGGGTGGCGAGCGTCCTGTCGACCCGATCGATCGTTCCGTCGACCGTCGCGGCGCGGCAGACGGCAACCCAGCCTCGCGCCGGACTGTCGTTGCGAGCGGGCCTGTCCGCTCGTTTCCCGTCCTACATGGCCGGGACGATGACCTCCGCCAACTGACCCTCGACCGCTACGATGACGAGCCCGGGACGGAATCAGGACCCGACCGCCCGGCTCGTCGTCAGCGATTGGGAGGGCCGTCGGCCGCAGCCCGCCCCTTTTCTCTTCGCCAATCGGCGAGCCGGGCCCATAGTCCCTTTGAAGGGTTGCGTCTCGGGCCGATCGAGACCCATCGACCCGATCGAAGACGACCCGCTCCGACAAGAAGAAAACACGAGTGTCTTTCCGACGTCGACGTGCGAAATTCCGAACTTAAAGACCATCTGAATCAAGCGTTGCGTCGAATGGCTTTGTTGGCCTGGCGAGCGGACGGACCCAAATCGAAGCCGGTCCCTCAAGGGGCCCATGCCGACGAAAGCACGAATCCGGATCGCAACGCGGCGAGGTCCAGATTCGCCCATCTTCGAAACCCAAACGCCCCCCGCGCGGGCGGGGGGCGTCGTGAGGCGGCGGTCGTCGACGGCCGATCTCAGAGGTCGGTCTTGACGCTCAGGAGCTGGCGGAGGACGTACGGCAGGATGCCGCCGTTCTCGTAGTAGTGGACTTCCTGGGGGGTGTCGATGCGGACGCGGACCGGGAAGCGGGTCACGGTCCCGTCGGCCTTCTCGGCGGCGACGACCAGGGACTTGGCGGCGGCCACGCGCCGGGCGACGGACCCGTCGGGGTCCTCGATCCGGAAGATCTCCTCGCCGGTGAGGCCCAGGCTCTCGGCGTTCTGGCCGGGCTCGTACTGGAGCGGGACGATGCCCATGCCGACCAGGTTCGAACGGTGGATCCGCTCGTAGCTCTCGGCGATGACGGCCGAGATGCCCAGCAGCTTGGGCCCCTTGGCGGCCCAGTCGCGCGAGGAGCCCGAGCCGTACTCCTTGCCGGCGAGGATGAACAGGGGCGTCCCCGCGGCCTGGTACTTCACCGAGGCGTCGAAGATGCTCATGACCTCGTCGTCGGGGAGGTAGCGGGTCCAGCCCCCCTCGGTGCCCGGGGCGAGCTTGTTCCGCAGCCGGATGTTGGCGAACGTCCCCCGGACCATGACCTCGTGGTTCCCCCGGCGCGAGCCGTAGGAGTTGAAGTCGGCCGGCTTGACGCCGTGGGCGATCAGGTAGCGGCCGGCGGGGCCGTCGGCCTTGATCGAGCCGGCGGGCGAGATGTGGTCGGTCGTAATGCTGTCGCCCAGGACGGCCAGGACCCGCGCGCCTTCGATCGGCTTCGGCGGGGTCGGCTGAAGCTGCATGCCCACGAAGTAGGGCGGGTTCTGGACGTAGGTCGAGTCGTCCTCCCAGGCGAAGAGATCCCCCTGGGGCGTGGGGAGGCCCTGCCACTGGGGGTCGCCGTCGAACACGGCGCTGTATTCCTTGTGGAACTGGTCGGACTTCACCGAGGCCATGACCGTGTCGTGGACCTCCTGCTGGGTCGGCCAGACGTCCTTGAGGAAGACGGGCTCGCCCTGCCTGTCGAGGCCGAGCGGCTCGACGGCGAGGTCGACGTCCATGGTGCCGGCGAGGGCGTAGGCGACGACCAGGGGCGGCGAGGCCAGGTAGTTGGCCCGCACGTCGGCGTTGATCCGGCCCTCGAAGTTGCGGTTGCCGCTCAGGACGGCGACGGCGACGAGGTCCTTCTTCTGGATCGTGTCGGAGATGTCGGCCGGCAGCGGGCCCGAGTTGCCGATGCAGGTCGTGCAGCCGTAGCCGACCGTGTTGAACCGCAGGCGGTCGAGGTACGTGTCGAGGCCGGCGAACTTGAGGTACTCGGTGACGACCTTCGACCCCGGGGCGAGGCTCGCCTTGACCCAGGGCTTGGTCTCCAGCCCGCGCTCGACGGCCTTCTTGGCGACCAGCCCGGCGGCCAGCATGACCGAGGGGTTCGAGGTGTTGGTGCAGCTCGTGATGGCGGCGATCACGACCGAGCCGTGCTTGAGGTCGCTCCCCTCGCCGTTCGTGTCGACCTCGGCCTGATCGGCCGGCTTGACCTTGGCGGGCCGGGCCTCGACCATCTCCTTCAGGGCGGCCTCGAAGGCCGGCTTGGAGTTGCTGAGCGCGACGCGGTCCTGGGGCCGGCGGGGGCCGGCGATGCTGGGCTCGACGGTCGAGAGGTCGAGCGACAGGGTGTCGGTGTAATCGGGCGCGGGCGTGTTCAGCTCGTGGAACATGCCCTGGGCCTTGTAGTACTCCTCGACCAGGCGGATCGCGGCCTCGGGGCGGCCCGAGAGGCGGAGGTAGCGGATCGTCTCGGCGTCGACCGGGAAGATGCCGCAGGTCGCGCCGTATTCGGGGGCCATGTTGGCGATCGTCGCCCGGTCGGCCAGCGGCAGGTGCATCAGGCCGGGGCCGTAGAACTCGACGAACTTGCCGACCACGCCCTTCTTGCGGAGCATCTGGGTGACGGTCAGCACCAGGTCGGTGGCCGTGGCGCCCTCGGGGAGCTTGCCCGAGAGCATGAAGCCGACGACCTGGGGGACGAGCATGGAGACCGGCTGGCCCAGCATCGCGGCCTCGGCCTCGATGCCGCCGACGCCCCAGCCCAGCACGCCCAGGCCGTTGATCATCGTCGTGTGCGAGTCGGTGCCGACGAGCGTGTCGGGGTACGCCGTCGCGCCCTCGGCGGCCTCGTCGTCGACCATCACCACGCGGGCGAGGTACTCCAGGTTCACCTGGTGGACGATCCCGGTGTCGGGCGGGACGACCTTGAAGTTGTCGAACGCGTTCTGGCCCCACCGCAGGAAGGCGTAGCGCTCGCGGTTGCGGGCGAACTCCAGCTCGGCGTTGACGATCAGGGCGCGGGAGGTGCCGGCCTCGTCGACCTGGACCGAGTGGTCGATCACCAGCTCGACCGGCTGCAGCGGGTTGATCCGCCGGGGGTCGCCGCCCAGGGTCTTCACGGCGTCGCGCATGGCGGCCAGGTCGACCACGGCGGGGACGCCCGTGAAGTCCTGCAGGAGCACGCGGCTGGGCCGGAAGGCGATCTCGCGGTCGGGGTCGGCCTTGGGATCCCACTGCGCCAGGGCGCGGACGTCGTCCGCGGTGACGGTCGAGCCGTCCTCGAAGCGGAGCAGGTTCTCCAGCAGCACCTTGAGCGAGAACGGCAGGCGCGAGGCGTCCAGGCCGTGGTCGGCCAGCGCGCCCAGGCGGTAATACTGGTAGGTCCGACCGTCCACGGACAGCGGCGCCTGAGCGCCGAACGACTTGGGCATCGCCCGTCCCTTCGATACATGCGGAGGCCCCCGTCCGATCCGGGAGGGGGCCTCGGGTTGATTCCGTCGGTGCGAGGGCGAGGCGACCGGGGCCGGCCGGGCGCGGTCGACGCGCCCGGCCGCGGCCTCGCCTTCGGGATCATCCCACAAATTGTATGGGAAGCGGCCCCGGGACCAAACCCATTTCCGCCCCGCGGTCGAGGAACAGCTTGACCGCCTCGCGGCCCTCGGGGCCGTAGTCGACCGTCCGCTGGTTGACGTACATCCCCACGAACTCGTCGGCGAGGGCGGGGTCGAGGTCGCGGGCGTAGGTCAGGGCGTAGTCGAGCGCCTCTTTGCGGTGGTCCAGGGCGTACTGGATGCTCTCCTTGAGGAGCCGGGCGATCTTCGCGATCAGCTCGTCGCCCAGGTCCTTGCGGACGACGTTGCCCCCCAGCGGCAGCGGCAGGCCGCGGTTCTCTTCGTTCCACCAGACGCCCAGGTCGAGGACCTGGTGCAGGCCCTTCTCCTGATAGTAGAGCTGGCCCTCGTGGATGATCACGCCGGCCGCGACCTCGCCGGAGGCGACCGCCGGCAGGACGGCGTCGAACTCCATCTGGACGACCGGGACGTCCTTGCCGAGGCAGAGCTGCAGCGCCAGGAAGGCCGAGGTCATCGTGCCGGGGACGGCGATCGTCTTGCCCTTGAGCTGCTCCAGCGTCATGGGCTCGCGGGTCACGATCTTGGGGCCGTAACCCTCGCCCATGCTCGCGCCCGAGGCCAGCAGGGCGTATTTGTCGGCGACGTAGGCGAAGGCGTGGATGCTGATCGCCGAGACTTCCAGCTCGCCGGCCATCGCCCGCTTGTTGAGGGTCTGGATGTCTTCGAGCTGGTGCACGAAGCGGAGCCCGCCGGTGTCGATGCGGTCGTGGGTCAGGGCGTAGAACATGAAGGCGTCGTCGGAGTCGGGGCTGTGGCCGACCCGGATGATCGTCTCGCCGGTGCTCATCGAAGGGCCTTTCTCGGACGGGGACGGGGGGCGTCGCCCGGGAAAAACACGCCGGCCCCGGTCGCCCTGGGGAGGGCGCCGGAGCCGGCGGGGGAAGCGGAGGAAGTTCTCACGACGGGCGGGGGCCTGTCACTGGCCGGGCTTGACCGCGGCCGCGGCCGCCGCCGGGGCCTGGGCCGGCGCCAGCGCGGGGCCGCGCGCGGCCGGGGGTCGGCGCGGGGGCGGAGGTGGTCTCGCCGCCGCCGACGCCCAGCATCTCGATGGCGTCGAACGGGTCGACCGTGTTGTCGGCCTCGGCCGCCGCCAGCAGGTCCTTGAACGGCATGGTGTCGGGGACCGGCTCGCCGAGCTGCCGCAGGACGCGGACGTAGCGCTTGACGACCAGGCCCGTGTCCTTCTTGTTCAGGTCGTCCTCGCGGTAGGTCGGGAAGTTCTTGAGGTTCTCGTTCCAGATGGCCAGGCCGTCGTGGAACTTGCCCGAGGCCAGCGCGAAGTCGCCGGTCTTGTAGGCCTTGGTCCCCTCGTAGAAGAGCTGGCGGGCGCTGACCCCTTCGGGGGTCATCTCGGCCTGGCACCGCTCCTTCCAGTAGCGGTAGTTCATCTGGTCGGCCCAGCGGTTGGTCCAGTACTGGCCGTTCTCGGTGAGGGTCTTGTAGCGCTCGGGGACGGTGGCGTCGTCGAGCCGGACCTCGTCGCGGACCAGCTTGCCGTCGCGCATGACCTCGTTGTGCGACATGAACATGTGCGAGCCGAACTCGACCCATTCCTTGAGGGCCTTCGCCCACTCGTTCTTGGCGACCTCGCCGAAGGTGGCCTCGATGCCGGTCATGCTCATCTTCTCGAGGGCCGCGGCGTAGTGGGTCTGGGCGTGCGAGGGCATCGAGCGGAAGGCGATGTCGTCGGCCCGGCCCTTGCGCTGGGGGCTGCGGTCGACGTACTGGATGGTGTCGGCCGTGCCGCCGCCGAGCCGGGTGCCGCCCTCGTCGACGAGCTTCACGGCGCGGCTGAACCAGCCGTAGCCGAGCTGGAAGTTGTCGTTGCGGACGACCTCCTGGCCGGTCTCGGGGTCGCGGTAGGTCTTGAAGGCCTCGTCCTCGTCGTCGCGGAAGAGGCGGCGGAGGATGATCGACTCGTCCGAGAAGCCCAGCTTGTGGTAGTAGAACCAGGCGGTGTCCCAGATCAGGTCGGGCGACCGCTGGTTGTTCTCGACGCCCTTCTGGACGAACTTGATCCCCTGCTTGATCCACTCGTACTTGTCTTCGGGGGCGTCCCACTCGACGGAGACGTTGTAGGCCAGGTTCCAGCCCTGGAAGGTCCAGATCGAGAGGAAGTGGGGCTGGAGCTTGGTGATCAGGTCGACCGTGGCCTTGAGGCGGTCCCAGTCGTGGTTCTTCTTGTAGTCCTCGGCCTGGATCCACAGGTAGTTGGCGACGATGCCGCGGAACCCGCCGAGCAGGAACAGCTTCATCATGAAGCTGCCGGTGTCGATCTGGCCGATGGCGGCCTCGCCGAGGTCCTTCTCGGTCTTCACCCGGTTGAGCCACTGGGTGTAGGGATACATCGCGCTGAAGAGCAGCACGATGACCAGGCCGTAGATGATCTTCTTGGTCTGGTTGGACGGCCTCATGCGGCCACCTCGCGATTCTTGAGGATGAAGTATCCGGCGATGGAGAAAGGCAGGGCGTACGCCAGGGCGAGCAGCGTGTTCGAGACCATCAGCCGCCAGTCGACCGCGAAGCCGTCGGCGACCGTGTTGGTGACGTCCAATACCTGGAAGTTGGGGACGACGTAGACCAGCATCGACATCAGCGGCATCACCAGCGAGTCGAGCGACTTGGCGACCACGACGCCCGCGGTCGGCGCCAGCTCGGACATCTGGTTGTCGTGCGTGACCAGCCGGATGAGCGACTCGAACGGGCCGCCGCCCAGCACGGCCTGGCGGGTGAAGTCGATCAGGAAGCCGAAGGCGAGCTGGCCGGCGATGAAGAAGGCGATCGTCGTCAGCAGCGCCACGGGCCAGCTCAGGAAGGTGCCGGCGAACACGCCGATGGCGGTGAGCACCATGGCCTGCAGCCAGATGCCGAACAGGCCCTTCATGTAGTTGCGGCCGAAGTTGCCGTTGCTGGAGAGCAGGTACAGGTCGCTCTCGGCCATCCCCAGGTACTGGGTCGGGCTCATGCAGCGGACCTCGATCTTCAGCGAGCCCAGCGACCCCACGAGCTGCTCGGCGGGGACCTCCAGGCGGTTCGTGTAGTATTCCTTGATCGGGAAGACGTTGGCGAACTTGGCCCCGGTCGCCGAGTTGTTGACCTCGATCTCGGCGAAGACGGGCTTGCCGACCTCGCCCTTGGTCGTGCGGTAGATGTTGAACGTCATCTCGACGGTGACCGGCGGGGCGTGCAGCGCGGCGGCGTCCTCGGCCTTGCCGCCGGCGTCCAGCTCTTCGGCCCGGGCCGCGAGCGCCTCGTAGGCGGCCTTGGCGCGGTCGGAGTCGGCCTTGAGGCGGGCGATCGAGGCGTCGAGCCGGCCGGCCTGGGCGGGGGCCACGTTGGGCTGGGCCTTCTCCTGCTCGGCCGCGGCGACCTGCGCCTGCAGCTCCAGCATCTTGTTCTGCTCGGCCTCGACGGTCCCGTCCGGGAGGAACTGGGCGACGTCGATGCGGCGGTCGAGGAGGATGGGCCGGTTGGGGGGCGAGAACGGGTCGGGGACCACGCCGAACCGCCAGATGGCCGTCGCCGCGGTGGCGCCCTCGATGTGGCTTCGGGGCTCCTTCATCGACTGCTCCTGGCCGACGTCGATCCCCATCGCGTGGGGCGTCCCCTTGGAGTCGAGGAACGAGAGCGAGCCCTTGACCGGCACGCGGGCCGCCATGCGCGAGGCGAGCTGGCCGGCCTGCTCGCGGAGCTGGTTGGCGTCGCGGGTGCGGCCGTCGGCCTCGGCCTTCTCGGCCGCCGCGACGGTGCGGTCGATCTGGCCCTTCACGGTCCGCCAGAGGTAGGCCAGGCTGACGCCGCCGAAGACGGCGACCAGGACCGTCACCAGGGCCATGAAGCCGAGCATCCGGCCCCAGATGATCTCGATCCGCCGCACCGGCTTGGTGACGACGGTGTAGATCGTCTGCTGCTGGATGTCGGTCGGCAGGCTGATGGGGGCGAGGATCGTCACCATCGCGGTGAGCAGCAGCGAGCAGAGGAGCGTGAGCGTGCCGACGTAGAGCCGGCCCATCTCGGCCGCCCGCGGCGGCTGGAGGAACCAGTGGGTGAACGCCAGCACCATCCCGAAGACGATGACGACGACCCAGGGGGCCCACATCTTGCGGTTCGACTCGTAGAGGGTCACGCGGGCGATGGCGTAGAGCCGCCGGGCGCGGACCGAGGCCAGCTCGCCGAGCAAAAGCGACGCCACCCGGGCCAGGACGACGAAGCCCATGTAGGTGATGCTCAGCCGGGCCCCGTAGACGAGGCCGTCGGTCAGGCGGCTCGTGGGTGAGCCGATGATCTGCGGCAGGAGCTGCACCTGCGCCATGACCAGGCCGACGCCCAGGCCCAGCAGGAAGGCCAGGCCGAGGCCGACGAGGACCAGGTAGTCGACCCGCGCGCCCAGCCGGCCGATGGCCCGCGAGACGCCGACGAGGATCCACACCCCCAGGAAGACGGCGGCCGTGAACGCCATGAGGGTGGTCAGGGGCAACGGGCCGGCCGAGAAGGCCCGGATCCACTTCTCCGTCTCCATCACCTGGACGAAGACGGTCGCCGGGATCAGCAGAAGGGCGGCCAGGCCGAGGAAGTCGTACCACTTGCCGACGCCGACGAACCGCTCCTTGATCGCCGTGACGACCCAGTAGCCGACCCAGCCGATGAGCGAGAGCAGGCCGACCGCCTTGACCCAGGTCAGCAGGCCGCCGAGCAGGCCGGCGAGGCTCAGGCTGGGCTCGCCCGCGAGGAAGAACCAGATCAGGGCGTTGCGGAGGCCCTCGGAGATTTCGGGCGGCGGCAGGGGCGGCGGCGTGGCCGCGGGCGCGGCCGCCTGGGCCCAGAGGAGGGGCCAGCTAAGGAACGCGGACATCGGTGGGGTTGCTCCTCGGTGCCGGACGGGTCGCGTCCGTGGCCCGGGACGCCGAGGCTCCGCGACCGGGCCGCGAGGGGTCCGTCGGGGGCCGGGCTCGACGCCGGGCGTTGCGAATGACGGGGATGAATCGGGACTTCACGCGATCACGACGAGGCCGATCGACGGGACGGACGGGTTCGCGCCGGGCCCGAGGGGGCCCGGGCGTCGTCCGCGACTCAGGAGGACTTGGCGGCCGCCTCGGCCAGCTCCGCGGCGGTCGGCGCGGCGGTCGCCGCGACCTTGCGGCGGCCGGGGTGCAGCTCGCTCTCGCGGACGATCCGCAGGAAGAGCTCCTCCAGGGTCGTGGTCGGGTGGTCGATCGTGATCTGCTCGCCGCCGTGGCGGGCGATCAGCTCGCGGATCTCCTGCAGGGCCTCGGGGGCGAGGTTGCGGGCCTTGATCTGGGTGACGTCCTGGACCGTCAACAGGTCGGTGACCTTGCCCAGCTCCTTCAGCTCGCCGCGGTGGAGGATCGCGATGCGGTCGCAGATGTCCTGCATGTCGGCCAAGAGGTGGCCCGAGAGGACGACCGTCTTGCCCTGCTCGCGAAGCTCGCGGATCAGCTCCTTGATCTCGGCCGTGCCGATCGGGTCGAGGCCCGAGGTCGGCTCGTCGAGGAGGATCAGCTCGGGGTTGTTGATGAGCGCCTGGGCCAGGCCGATCCGGCGCTGCATGCCCTTGGAGTACTCGCGGAGCTGGCGGTGCTTGGCCGCCGTGAGGCCGACCATGTCGATGAGCTGGCCGACCCGCTTGTTCCGCTCCGAGGCCGGCATCTTGAACAGCCGGCCGTAGAACTGGAGCGTCTCCTCGGCGTTGAGGAACTTGTAGAGGTACGTCTCCTCGGGCAGGTAGCCGATCCGCTCGTTCTTGGAGACGTTGGAGGTGGGCTCGTTGAAGATCCGGGCCTCGCCCTCGGTCGGGAAGAGCAGCCCGAGCAAAAGCTTGATCGTCGTCGTCTTGCCCGAGCCGTTGGGGCCCAGGAGTCCGAAAATCTCGCCGCGGTGGACCTGGAGGTCGAGGGCCTTGAGGGCCTGGACCTTGGGCCGTCCCCAGAAGTCGCGATAAACCTTGGTCAGATTCCGCGTCTCGATGATGACTTCGGAACTCATGGAAGACGGAGCCTCAACTCGGGGTGGAACTCGGAAAGGGGAAGCCGATCGACGCCCCGGGGGCGGGCGAGGTCGGCCGAGGCCGTTGTCGGGGACGATCCGACGATGCTCAAGAATACTCGATGGATGAGGGCGAATGTCCCTGGCGCGACGACCGCGACGCGTCCGTCGCGCACGTGGAATCGGCGGGGCGGCCGGACGAACCCCCCGACGGCTCGAAAACGCGTCGACGCCGGGCCCGCGGTCGGGCCGGCGTCGGGCCGCTCGCGGGGCCTCGGCGAATCATCGCTTGGGGGTGCTACGACGCCGCGGGCCGAAAGGTTCGCTCACTTTCCCGGCGCCGACTTCGGAGCGGCGTCGGCGGGGTGCGACCCGGACGGATCGATCCTAAAGAAATGGCAGGACGATGGCAAGCGCCGCCGACGGCGGCGAGGTCGCCGGATCCCGGCGTGGGCCGCCGGGATCCGGGGCGAAGACCCGGCGATCAGGGGGTCAGGCCGGTGCCGCCCGAGGCCGGCAGCGGCGGCGCGGCGACCCGGCCCCGCAGCGTCGGCACGGCGCTGGTGGGCTTGGAGCCGTCCATCGACGTGTACGGCTGGACCGGCGACGTCGAGGAGTCGAGCGGCTCGCCGCCCGCCGGGTGCTCGCCCCCCGCGCCCGCGAAGGGCAGGTAGCGCTGGCCGCGGTTCACGTACGGGTTGTAGTCCGTCCCGGGGAACATCTGGATCGGCGGGACCGCATAATAGCGCGGGAAGTAGTAGTCGGAGGTCCGGTCGGCCCCCAGGGGGAGATAGGGGGCGGGCGAATACCAGCCGGCGTTGTACGGGTCGCCGTTGGGGAAGCCGTAGCCGTCGCCGGGGCCGGGGGGGAGGATCCAGCCCCCCGAGCGGCCGTGGCCGCCCTGGTGCTGATGCACCTGATGGTGGTGGTGGCCCTGCCTCTGGGCGCATCCCTCGCAGGCGGGGCCCTGCCCCACGCCGCCGACGGCCAGCGCCAACCCCAACGTCATGATCGCGGCGGTCATCTTCGATCCTCCTTGTCGAACCCGTCGAAAAGCGCGCGAACCCCCGCCTCCGGGCGAGACTCCAGGAGACTCTAGCACGCGCTCAGGCCCGGGGCGGGGAAACCCGGTCGGCTTCTCTTCCCGGCGCCCGTCGCGGACGCTACGATCGACCCGTCGCCCGCGACCGAAACAGCCCGCGCCTCGGATGCCGCCGTCATGATCCTGCTGATCGACAACTACGACTCCTTCACCTACAACCTCGTCCAGCGCCTCGGCGAGATCGACCCCGGCGTCGACCTGGAAGTGGTCCGCAACGATCAGATCACGATCGACGACATCGAGAGCCGGCATCCCTCGCACCTGATCATCTCGCCCGGCCCCTGCACCCCCCGCGAGGCCGGGATCTCGAACGACGTCATCCGCGCCTTCGCCCCCCGGATCCCCCTTTTGGGCGTCTGCCTCGGCCACCAGTGCATGGGCCACACCTTCGGCGCGGAAGTCGTCCGGGCCGGCCGGATCATGCACGGCAAGACCTCGATGATCCACCACGACGGCAAGGGGCTGTATCAGGGGGTCTCGAACCCGTTCCAGGCGACCCGCTACCACAGCCTGATCATCCAGCCCGGCACGCTCCCCGAGGAGCTGGAAGTCGTCGCCCAAACCGAGGAGGGCGAGATCATGGGGGTCCGCCACAAGACGTACCCCATGGAAGGCGTGCAGTACCACCCCGAGAGCTTCCTGACGCTCGAAGGGATCAAGCTGCTGCGGAACTTCCTCGAATGGCAGGCGTGAGCCCGGATCGGATCGGGCCCGGCGAGGCGACGACATGCTGAGAGTCCCGGAAGCCCTCGCCCGCGTGCTCGAACACGCCGCGCCCCTCCCGGTCGCCGAACGGCCGCTCGAAAACTGCCTCGGCCGGCGGCTCGCCGCCGACGTCTGGGCCGACGCCGACCAGCCGCCGTTCGACAAGGCCCTCGTCGACGGCTTCGCCGTCCGCTGCGAAGACCTGGAAGGCCTCCCGAAGCGCCTCCGACTGGGCGAGACGATCCTCGCCGGCCAGGTCCCTTCGCGACCCCTCGCACCGGGCGAGGCGGCGACGATCATGACCGGAGCCCCCCTGCCCTCGAACGCCGACGCCGTCGTCATGGTCGAGCGCACGGCCCCCGGCTTCGACTCGGTCGAGATCCTCGAACAGGCGATCAAGCCGGGAATGAACCGGCTGCCGCGAGGCCGCGTCTACCGCGCCGGGGACCGGCTGCTGGAAGGCGGGGTCGAGCTGACGCCGGCGCGGATGGGCCTGCTCGCGGCGGCCGGGGCGAGCCGGGTTCGCATCGTCGATTGGACCCGGTCGGCCGTCGTCCCCACCGGCGACGAGCTCGTCGACTTCCGCGAAGTCCCGGGTCCGGGCCGGATCCGCAACTCGAACGCCCTGATGCTCGAAACGCTGCTGGCCCGCCGCGGCCTGGCGTCCTGGACCTCGCCCATCCTCCGCGACGAGGCCGACGTGCTCCGCAACGGCCTGAAGCGGGCGCTCGAGCTGGACGTGGTACTGGTGATCGGCGGCGTCTCGGCCGGCCAGAAGGACCTCGTGCCCGCGACGCTCCGCGAGCTGGGCGTCCGCGAGGTCTTCCACAAGGTCCGGATCAAGCCCGGCAAGCCGCTCTGGTTCGGGGTCGGCCCGGCCCGTAGCGAGCGGCCCCCGGCCCTCGTCTTCGGGCTCCCGGGCAACCCGCTGAGCGGCCTGGTGAACTTCCTCATCTTCGTCGCCCCGGCGCTCGACGTCCTCGACGGCCGGCCGGCGCGGGGGCTGGGGATCCTCCCGGCGTACTCGGCCGTGCGGCTGGAGCACCGCAGCGACCTGGAGACCTACCTGCCCGTGCGGATCGTCGACGCGCATCGCACGCCGACCGCCCCGCCCACCGTCGAGCCCGTCGATTACGGCGGGTCGGCCGACCTGGCCTCGGTCGTCCGCGCCGACGGCTTCCTCGTCCTCCCCGACCGCGAGACGACGGTCGAGCCAGGTGAAATTGTCGGTTTCCTGCCTTTGGATTAAGGTACAGGCCCGACCGACCCGACCTGGAACCGCCCGGAAGGACGCCGACATGAACGTGGCAGAGGAACGACGGCTCAGCCTGAGCGAGCGGACGTCGCGGCACCCGATCGGGGCCGGCGCGCTCTCGGGCCTGGCTCTCTGGGCCGCCTTCCCGCCGATGGAGTGGAGCTGGCTGGCCTGGGTGGCGCTCGCCCCCCTCTTCCGCCTGGTCGTCGAGCCGACCGCCCGCTGGCGGGTCTACCTGGGGGCGTGGGCCGGCGGCCTGGTCTTCTGGCTGGCGAGCCTGCAATGGGTCCGCCTGACCGACGCCACCGCGTGGATCGCCTGGGTGACCATGGCCCTGATCTTCTCGGCCTGGTGGCCGGCCTTCCTGGGGCTGACGCGGTACGCCGTCTTCGGGCTCAAGATCCCGCTGCTGATGGCCGCGCCGATCTTGTGGGTGGGGTTCGAGCACTCTCGATCGTTCATCCTGTCCGGGTTCCCCTGGTACTACCTGGGCCACTCCCAGTTCCAGGCGATCCCCCTGATCCAGATCGCCGACGTGACCGGGGCGCTCGGCGTCAGCTTCCTGATCGCGATGGTCAACGCCCTGGCGGTCGACCTGCTCTCGCTGCCTTTGCTCCACCAGACGGCCGCCGGAGCGCGGCTGCGGCCGCGGCAGAAGCTCCGGCTCGGGATCGTCGTCGGGGCGGTGGCGGCGACGCTGGCCTACGGTTCGTATCGCGTCGCCAACGCCCGGTTCGTCGACGGCCCCCGGCTGGCCCTGCTCCAGACCAATTTCGAACAGCGCTACAAGTCCAACGCCGACCCGATGAAGATCCTCACCCGGATCGAGGCCCTGGTGCTGAAGGCCGCCGCCCGCGACCCCAGGCCCGACCTCATCGTCTGGCCCGAGACGTCGTACCCCTACGGGATGATCGCCGTCGACCCTGCGATTTCCGCCGACGCCTTCGGCCTCCAGGTGCGGCAGATCTCCGATCAGATCACGGTCGCCGAGTGGCGGGACAAAAAGCAGAAGGTCGACGACTACATCCACGCCATGGTCGACTCCGTGGGCGTGCCGATGCTGATCGGCGTCCTCCGCCACGACCACCGCCCCGACGGCCTCCGCAAGTACAACTCCGCGATCCTCGCCGCCCCCCTCGTCCGGGCCTTCCAGGTTTACAACAAGATCCAGCTCGTGCCGTTCGGCGAGTACATCCCGCTGCTCGAAGCCCTCCCCTGGCTGACGGTCTTCACCCCCTACCGCAACGGCTACGTCCCCAGCCTGACCTTCGGCGAGGAGGCGAACGCGCTCGAACTCGGGCCCTACCGGATCGCCGTCGGCATCTGCTACGAGGACACCGTCCCGCCCCTGATCCGCCGGTTCTTCCGCGAGGCCCCCGACGGCCGCCAGCCCGACGTCCTGGTCGACATGTCCAACGACGGCTGGTTCCACGGCTCGGCCGAGCTGGACATGCACCTCGCGGTCAGCGTCTTCCGCTCGATCGAGAACCGGGTGCCACTGGCCCGCGCCGTCAACACCGGGCTGTCGGCCCTGATCGACGGCGATGGCCGGATTTTGGAGGTCCTCCCCCGGGACACCGAAGGCGTCCTCTCGACCCGCGTTCCGCTGGATCCCCGCACCAGCCTGTACACGGCCTGGGGCGACTGGCTCGGCCTGGCCTGCCTGGCCGTGGCCGTCGGACTGGTCCCGACGGGATTCCTCTACAAGAAGATCCGCCCCGCGGCCCTCCGGCTCGCCTGAACATTCGCCCGTTCGCCCTTTATCTCCAGACTGCGCCGTTTGCCTTTGTTCCAGTCGTGGGGTAGATTTTGGGCAAGTTGCGCCGACGATCGCGAGAGTCGATTTCTCGTGTGGCTTTCTCGTGTTCCGACATGAGTGGGGCTTGTCGTTCCGGGCGACGCGGCATTACATTCGAATGAGGGAAAAGCCCCCACGGCCCGGCGTCGGCGGGGGGTCCCGCCATATCTCCAGGGATTACCACGGTCCAGCCCAATCCCGCCTTAGACGCACGGCGGATA
This sequence comes from Paludisphaera mucosa, assembly GCF_029589435.1. Classification (NCBI taxonomy): domain Bacteria; kingdom Pseudomonadati; phylum Planctomycetota; class Planctomycetia; order Isosphaerales; family Isosphaeraceae; genus Paludisphaera; species Paludisphaera mucosa. The sequence continues at coordinate 182,857 of NZ_JARRAG010000002.1, forward strand.
CGTCGCGCGGGTGGTTGGCCGGCCGTCTTACTTTGAATGGTAGGATGGGACCATGACTACCGTCGGAAAGATACTCGTCCTCTTCATCATGGCCTTCTCGCTCATCCTGAGCGCGATTTCTTCGGTGGCGTTCACCACGTCGAAGAACTGGAAGGTCGCGACCGAGGCGGAGAAGAAGAAGGTCGGCGAGCTGACGACCAAGCTCAAAGACGCGGAGGCCAAGACCGCCGCCGCCCAGAAGGACATGGACACCCAGAAGGCCAACTTCGACGCCCAGGCGAAGCAGCTGAACGACAAGATCACCGCGATCGAGAACCAGAACCAGCTCGCCCAGCAGCAGATCACCACGGCCGGCGGCCAGGTGGCCACCGCCCAGCAGAACGCCAAGACCGCGCTCGAAGAGGCCGAGGCCAACCGCAAGGAGACCCTCCAGCTCCGCGAGCTGAAGTCGGCCGTCGAGCAGCAGGCGAACGAGTTCAAGCTCCACGTCGCCGAGCTGAACGACAAGATCCGCGAGATGGAGCGGGCGCTGGAGACGGCCACCAAGAACAACGGCGACCTCAAGGAGCGGGTGGCGAAGTACTCGACCCTCCTGCGGTCGCAGGGCCTGTCCGACGACATCGCCCAGATCAAGGGGATCGAGAGCCCCCCGCCGGTCGTCGGCGAGGTCACCCGGGTCGACGCGACGAACCGCAAGCTGGAAGCCTCGATCGGCTCCAACGACGGCCTCGTCCCCGGCCACGAACTGAACCTGATGCGCATGTCGCCGACCCCCGAGTACCTGGGCAAGGCGAAAGTCCTCACCGTCGACCCGAACCAGTCGGTTCTCCAGGTCATCGGCAACACTTACCAGGGCAAGAAGCTGAAGGAGGGCGACATTGTCTCGTCTACGATCAAGCCGCGCCTCTAGTTCCGGGGCGTCCCGCACCGCCTCCGCCCCCCGGGCGCGGGGCGTGCTCGTCCCCGCCGCCAAGAGCGACATCTACGTGGCCCTCCTGGGCATCTCGCTGGCCGCGATCCTCATCAGCTGCATCCTCATGGTCCTGCTGCTGATGCGGTACGACTGGAAGATCTCCGTCTCGTCGGCCGCCCCCACGCCTTCGGCCCTCGCGACCGACGTCGTCCAGCTCGCCTCGACCGCCCCCGCCGCCCTCCCGGCCCGCTGCTGACCGCCGCCCCGAATCCGACCGAATCCTCGCCCGCCCTCGCGTCGACCTTGCCGGTCGTCGGGGACGGGCGATTTTTTTGGGGAACCCTCTTTACTGTACGTGCGAACAGTATACAATGGTCGTGTAGGGAAATGACGATGGAGCCGAGATGGATCGTCGCTCGAATCGCCCGGCCGTAGGAACAGGGCGCTCGAATATCGTCGCGTTCCCAGGATTTCACGGAAAGCACGACCACCCATGTCCCAGCACATCGAGATTTTCGCGGCGCTCGCCGCCCCGTTCGCGAACGACGAGGTGCGGTCCCGGAGCCAGGGGGGCCGCGACTTCCAGTACGTGACGGCGAGGACCGTCATGAACCGCCTCGACGAGGTGCTCGGCCCCGAGAACTGGTGGGACGAGTACACGCCGATGGAGAACGCGGTCATCTGCAAGCTGTCGATCCGGCTCCCGGACGGCACGGCCTTGACCAAGAGCGACGCCGGCGGGTTCACCACCACGGCCGACACCAGCGACTACGAGAAGAGCGGCTTCTCGGACGCCTTCAAGCGCGCCGCGGTGAAGTTCGGCGTGGCCCGCTACCTCTACGGCGACGGCGTCCCGCAGTCGATCCGCGACGCCCTGATCCGCTCGCGTCGCGAGCAGCAGCAGGCCGCCCGCGAGCAGCAACAGCAGCATCAGGCCGCCGCGCCGGCCCCGGTCGCCGCCGCCCCGACCGTCGCGGAGGCCGTCGAGGCCCGCGCCGCCGAGTCGCTCCAGCCCTTGCGGCAGGCCCCGGAGGTGAGTGTGGGCGGCACCCCGCCGAAGTCGGGCAAGGCCCTGTTCGCCTGGATCAAGGAGCGTGACGAGAAGCTCGGCGTCGATCTCCTGAAGACCCTCAGCGACTGGGGCAAGAACAACCACTTCCCCGCCCGGATGGTCCAGTGGAGCGGCGAGCAGGTCGACCAGGGCCACTCGGAGGCCCTCCGCGTGCTGACCACCATGCGGTCGGAGTCGCCCGCCATGGCCGGCGCATCCCAGCGCCGCTGAGGCGGGCCCGGGGGCCGGCCCTTCAGTCGGCCCCGGCCTCCCGCCGATGAGTGCTTGTGACGGTCCGGGGGCTGCTCTACAGTGTTGGGATCGCTCCGATCGCCGCTGTCGAGCAGCCCCGGACGCGGACGCCTTTCCCGGCATCGTGCGATCGATCGGGGAGCGGCGGTCGAGCACTCCCGAGGGATCGTCCGTCGTGAACATCGTCTTCGTCGCTTCGGAAGGCGTCCCGTTCGCCAAGACCGGGGGCCTTGCCGACGTCGCGGGAGCCTTGCCGCGGGCCGTGGCGGAACTCGGTCACACGACGTCCCTCTTCATCCCCTGCTACCGCAAGGTCTGGGAGACCGACCCCGAGCTGGTCGGCACCGGCATCCCCCTGCACGTCCCCGTGGGGGCCGCCACCGTTTTGGGGCACGTCTACGAGAGCCGCCTGCCCGGCTCCGACGTCCCCGTCTTCCTCATCGACCAGCCCCACTACTTCGACCGCGAGGGCTTCTACGGCCACCTGGGGCACGACTTCGAGGACAACTGCGAGCGCTTCGTCTTCTTCCAGCGGGCCGTCCTCGAAACGGTCGCCGCCCTGAAGCTGAAGCCCGACGTCTTCCACTGCAACGACTGGCAGACCGGCCTGATCCCGATCTATCTCCAGACGTTGTACCGGGACGTCCCCGAACTGGCCGGGGCCGGGACCCTGTTCACGATCCACAACCTGGCCTACCAGGGCCTCTTCTGGCACTGGGACCTGCCCCTGACGGGCCTCGACTGGGGCCTGTTCAACTACCGCGGGCTCGAATTCCACGGCAAGCTCAGCTTCATGAAGGCGGGCCTGGTCTTCGCCGACCTGCTCACCACCGTCAGCCCGACCTACGCCCGCGAGATCCAGACCCAGATGCAGGGCGCGGGACTCGACGGCCTGCTCCGCGACCGTCAGGCCGACCTCCGCGGCATCGTCAACGGCATCGACGCCCGGTCGTGGACGCCCTCCCATGAAACCATGCTGGCCGCGCGATACGACCTCGACACGGTCGAGTCCGGCAAGGCCGCCTGCAAGGCCTGGCTCCAAAAGCACGCCGGGCTGCCGGTCCGTCCCGAGGTGCCGCTCTTCGCCCAGATCGGCCGCCTCGACCCCCAGAAGGGCTGGGACCTGCTCGCCGACGTCGCCGAGCGGCTTCTGGCGCGGGACGTCCAGCTCGTCGTGCTGGGGACGGGCCATCCCAAGTACCACGACCTCCTCGAATCGCTGGCCCGCCGCCATCCCGGCAAGGTCTGGGCGTACCTGGGCTTCTCCGACGACCTGGCGCATCAGATCGAGGCCGGCGCCGACGTCTTCCTGATGCCCAGCCTCTTCGAGCCCTGCGGCCTGAACCAGCTTTACAGCCTGGCCCACGGCACCGTCCCGGTCGTCCACGCGACGGGCGGCCTCGTCGACACGGTCGTCGACCTCGACCCGACGAGCCTCGCAGAGGGCCGGGCGACGGGCTTCGTGTTCCGCGACGCCTCGCCCGCCGCGCTCTGGGGGGCCCTCGAACGGGCCCTCGACGCCTGGGGCGACCGCGAGACCTGGCGCAAGCTCGTCCGCGCGGGCATGTCGGGCGACTGGTCGTGGCATCGCAGCGCCCAGCGATACGTCGAGATCTACCGCGAGATCCAGCGGCGCCGTCACCCGCAGCTTGCCCAGGATCCCAGGGAGACCCCGGTCTCGACCTGATCCGGCGAAATCGCTTCAAGTCCTCCGTCCCACATTCCGAGCCTAACTAGCGTACCCTTCGGCGCACGCCAGGGACGGGCCGGAGTGACTTGGGCGAGGGACCGTGGAATGTCGGACGTCGCGTTGGCCTTGATGTGGCATCAGCATCAGCCCTACTACCCGGACGACGCGACCGGCGAGAACCCCATGCCCTGGGTCCGCCTCCACGCCGTCAAGGACTACCTGGGGATGGCCCTCCATCTCGAGGAGGTCCCCGAGTTCCACTGCACGATCAACCTCGTGCCCAGCCTGCTGCAGCAGCTCGAAGCGTACGTCGGCGGGGCGACCGACAAGCACCTGATCGTCTCGCGCAAGCCGGTCGACGGCCTCGACCGCGAGGACGTCTTCTACCTGCTCGACAACTTCTTCATGGCCTTCCCGGACTCGATGATCCGGCCCCACCCGCGGTACCACGAGCTGTACCTGCTGCGCTCGTCGTGGTCGCTCAGCGGCGAGCAGGCCCGGACGCGGTTCCGCCCCAGGGACTTCCGCGACTTGCAGGTTTGGTCGAACCTGGCGTGGTTCCACCCCCTGCTCTTCGAGAAGGACCCGGAGCTGGCCGCGTTCAAGGAGCAGGGCCGGGATTACTCGGAAGACGACAAGCAGTGGCTGCTCGACAAGCAGCGCGAGCTGCTGGGCCAGGTCGTCCCGCTGCACCGCAAGCTCGCCGAGCGCGGCCAGGTCGAGCTGACGACCACGCCGTACTACCACCCGATCCTGCCGCTCCTGCTCGACAAGAAGCTGGCGCGCGAGGCCATGCCCGAGGTCGCGCTGCCAGCGTATCGCGAGGGCTACCCCGAGGACGCCGAGGTCCACGTCCGCCGCGCCGTCGAGAGCCACATCCGGCGGTTCGGGACGGCCCCGAGGGGGATGTGGCCGAGCGAGGGGTCGGTCTGCCAGGCCCTCATCCCGCTGCTCGCCAGGCACGGCATCGAGTGGATCGCGACCGACGAGGAGATCCTCGGCTGTTCGACGGGGGGCGTCGTCGGCCGCGACGGCCGGGGGCACGTCCGCCGCCCCGAGCTGCTCTACCGCGGCTGGAACGTCCGCGAGGGGGATTCGCAGCTCGGGATCGTCTTCCGCGACCATTCGATGTCCGACCAGGTCGGCTTCCACTACCAGCGCAGCCCGGGGCCGATCGCGGCGGCCGACTTCCTGGCCAAGCTGCACGCCATCGGCGACGCCTGCCGCCACAACCCGGCGACGGTCGTCCCGGTCGTGCTCGACGGCGAGAACTGCTGGGAATACTACCCCGACGGCGGCGTCTCGTTCCTGCGGTCGCTCTATCAGGAGGCCGTCCGCGACCCCCGCGTGCGGCCCGTCAAGGTCGGCGACCACCTCCGCGAGAATCGGCCGACCGACACCCTCCAGCGGCTCTTCGCCGGCAGCTGGATCAGCCACAACTTCGCCATCTGGGTCGGCCACCCCGAGGACAACAGCGGCTGGGACGCCCTCCACGAGACCCGCGAGTTCCTGGTCCGCGAGCAGCAGTCGGGCCGCCACGACCCGGCGCACCTGGCCCGGGCCTGGGAGGAGATCTACATCGCCGAGGGCTCCGACTGGTTCTGGTGGTACGGCGACGACCACTCGTGCGCCCAGGACGCGCTGTTCGACCACCTCTTCCGCAAGCACCTGCGCAACGTCTACGCGTTCCTCGGCTGCGACCCGCCGGGCTCGCTGTTCAAGCCGATCTCGCGGGCCGCGAGCCCCCGGTCGGTCAACGACCAGCCCCGGAGCTTCCTCAACGTGAAGGTCGACGGCCGCGCGACGTACTTCGAGTGGATCGACGGGGCGCGCTACGTCTGCGGCAACGACCGCGGCACGATGACGCTGGTCACCCGGGGCCTGATGCACGTCGTCTGGTTCGGATTCGACGCCGAGCGGTTCCTCGTCCGGATCGACACCGAGGGCGCGCCGGCCGCCGAACGGCTGGCCGAGATCGACCGCCTGCGGATCGGCTTCGTCGACCCCGCCGAGCGCGAGATCGTCGTCGTCCAGCCCTGCCTGGAACGGCCCGTCGGCTACCTGAACCACGCGGGGCGTCCCTCGGTGAACGGCTCGACCGTCTCGGCCGCGACCGGGGCGATCTTCGAGCTGGCCGTGCCGCTGGATCGGCTGGAGCTGAAGCCGGGCGACCCGATCCGGTTCTACGTCGAGTTGCTCAAGGGCGAGTCGAGCCTCGACCGCGCCCCGCGGGAGGGGGTCTTCGAGCTGACCTCCCCCTCGCCGGATTTCGAACGGATCATGTGGCAAGTCTGACCTGAGCCAGGAAGGGGGAGACGGATGCCCGAGCTTCGGAAGGACCCGATCGTCGGCCGCTGGGTGATCATCGCGCACGAGCGGGCCCGCCGCCCCCACGACTTCAAGGCCGAGCCGACGAGCCACGCGCAGTCCAAGGTCTGCCCGTTCTGCGAGGGCAACGAGGACATGACCCCGCCCGAGATCCTCGCCTACCGAGACTCGGGCAGCCGCCCCAACGGGCCGGGCTGGCGGGTGCGAGTCGTCCCCAACCGGTTCCCCGCCCTGAAGATCGAGGGCGAGCTGGACAAGCGCGGCGACGGCATCTACGACCGCATGGCCGGCGTGGGGGCCCACGAGGTCATCATCGAGAGCCCCCGCCACCACGTCACGATGGCCACGCTCCCCGAGGAGAACATCCGCGACGTGCTGTGGGTCTACCGCGACCGCCTGGTCGACCTCAAGCGCGACCGCCGGCTGGTGCACGGCATGCTCTTCAAGAACGTCGGCGAGGGGGGCGGGGCGAGCCTGGAGCACACCCACAGCCAGCTCATCGTCACCCCCATCGTGCCGATCTCGGTCTGGGAGGAGATGACCGGCTCGCTGGAGTTCTTCAACTACCGCGGCCGCTGCATCTACTGCGACATGGTCCAGCAGGAGGCGGCCGTCGAGAAGCGGGTCGTCCTGGACACCCCGCACTTCACCGCGTTCTGCCCCTACGCCAGCCGCTTCCCGTTCGAAACCTGGATCGTCCCCAAGGCGCACGAGAGCCACTTCGAGAACATCCCCAAGCCGGCCGTCGACGACCTGGCGCACGTGATGCACCAGGTGCTCAACAAGCTGGAGCTGGCGCTCGACGCGCCGTCGTACAACTACATCGTGCACACCGCTCCCTTTGACCATTCGGGGCTGCCGCACTATCATTGGCATGTCGAAGTGATCCCCCGATTGACCAAGGTCGCGGGGTTCGAGTGGGGCTCGGGGTTCTACATCAACCCGGTCCCGCCCGAGCACGCGGCGGCCTTCCTGCGCGAGGTCGAGATCGCGACGTCCCACCCGGGCGTCGCCGCGCGGGAGCGGACGTCGGGGGGTCGGCCTCAGCCGCTCGCGTCGAAGGTCCCCTGAGCGACAGTGGATCGACGCCGATCCGTGGCCCCCGCGGGACGCGCGATGGACCTATCTACCGGCCTTGTCGCCCCGCCCTCCCGGCGCAATCCCAGGCCGTTCCCCGCACGAGACGTCCCGCCCGGAAGATTCTCCGCGACCGCCCCAGCTTCACGCCCCTCGTCGCCACGGCCGGCGGCGGGGGGAACCGGCCCCCACGAGGCACCTCCATGTCGAACCTGCGCCTGATCCTCGCGCTGCACAACCACCAGCCGGTGGGGAACTTCGAGGGGGTCTTCGAGGCCGCCTACCGCGACAGCTACCTGCCGTTCCTGGAGGTCTTGGAGCGCTATCCCGAGATCGCCTTCGCGCTGCACACCTCGGGGCCCTTGCTGGAATGGCTGGTCGACCAGAGGCCCGACTACGTCGCGCGGGTGCGGGCGCTGGTGGAGGCCGGGCGGGTCGAGATCCTGGGCGGCGGCTACTTCGAGCCGATCATGACGATGATCCCCCACGTCGACCGCGTGGGCCAGATCCGGGCCTTCTCGGCCTATCTGCAGGAGGTCCTGGGCGCCAAGGTCCGGGGGATGTGGACGCCCGAGCGGGTCTGGGAGCAGCACATGGTCTCGGCGATCGCCGAGGCGGGCGTCGAGTACACGGTGCTCGACGACTTCCACTTCGAACGCGCCGGGATCGCCGGCGACGACCTCTTCGGCTACTACCTGACCGAGGACGAGGGCCGGCTGCTGAAGATCTTCCCGGGGTCGGAGACGCTCCGGTACACGATCCCCTTCCAGGAGCCGCACGCGACCTACGAGTTCCTCCGCGGTCTGGCCTCGCGGCGTCCCGGGGCGACGGTGGTCTTCGCCGACGACGGCGAGAAGTTCGGCTCGTGGCCCGAGACCTACAACCACGTCTACACCCGCGGCTGGCTGACCCGGTTCTGCGACATGATCGTCGGCAACCGCGACTGGCTGACCTCGACGACCCTGGGCCGCACGGTCGACGCCACGCTCCCCCTGGGCAAGCTCTACATCGCCGACGGCTCCTATCGCGAGATGACCGAGTGGGCGCTGCCCCCGGCCCGGCACCACGCGTACGAGCAGGCGGCGAAGCTGGTCCGCCAGCACGACCGCTCGACCGAGATCCGCCCCTTCGTCCGCGCCGGGGGCTACTGGCGGAACTTCAAGGCCCGCTACCCCGAGAGCGACGAGATGTACTCGCGGATGCTCGGCCTCTCGCGACGGCTCGCCGACGTCGCCGCCCGCCCCGAGGTCGACCCCGACTACCTGGAGGCCGCCCGCCGCGAGCTGTACCGCGGCCAGTGCAACTGCCCCTACTGGCACGGCGCGTTCGGCGGCCTGTACCTGCCCCACCTCCGGGGGGCGATCTACCAGGCCCTGATCGCCTGCCACGACGCGCTCGACGAGGCCGAGGGGAAGACCGGCCCGCGGGCCTCGCTGGAGATCGGCGACTTCAACCTCGACGCCCGCCAGGAGGTCCGGATCGAGAACGACCGCCTCATCGCCTTCGTCCGGCCCGCCCAGGGGGGGCACCTCTACGAGCTGGACGTCCGCAAGGCCGGCGTAAACGTGCTGGCCACGCTCGACCGCCGGCCCGAGGCGTACCACCAGACCATCCTCGACGTCATCCGCGCCCGGGGCTCGGCCGAGCACGACGCGGCGCACGCGGGGGTCGAGGACCGCGTCGTCCTGAAGCAGGACCACCTGGACGACCGGATCGTCTACGACGACCACTCCCGCAAGGCCCTCGTCGACCACTTCTACCCGCTCGACGTCACCCTCGACGACCTGACCTCCTCGCGCGACGTCGAGCGCGGCGACTTCGTCACCGGGGCCTACCTGGCGCGGGTCCGCCGCGAGGGCCCGAAGGTCGGGCTGGTGATGGAGCGGCCCGGCGTCGCCGACGGCCGGCCGATCCGGCTCCGCAAGACGATCGAGGCGGCGGCCGGCTCGTCGACGCTCGAGATCCGCTACGAGATCGAGGACCTGCCGCCCGACGTCTGCCTGCACTTCGCCGTCGAGATCAACCTGGCGGCGATGGCCGGCCACGCCGACGACCGCTACTACGCGACGCTCGCCGGCGAGAAGCTGGGGATGCTCGACGCCCGCATCGACCGGCCCCACATGGAGGGGCTGACCCTGGCCGACGAGTGGCTCGACCTGGCCGTCGACCTGGGCTGGACCAAACCCTGCGGCCTCTGGTGCTTCCCCATCGAGACCGTCAGCCAGAGCGAGGGGGGCTTCGAGGGGGTCTACCAGTCGTCCGCGGTGATCCCCCACTGGCACGTCGTCGGCGACGAGTCGGGCCGCTGGGAGGTCGCCGTCACGATGTCGTTCGACGCGTGCAAGCCCGCGGCCGAGCCCGCGCCCCAGCGTCGGGCGAGCCTCGCCGAGGTCTGAGCCGAGCCGAGGAGTCGCGCATGTTCTGGCCGTTCCGGCGACGCCCGACGCCCGAGCCCCCCGAGCGCCGGGCGATCGACGCGGCGGCGATCGTCCGCCGGGCGCGTCGGCTGCGGTTCCGCGTCCGGCCGGAGAGCGTCCTGCAGCTCGCCGGCGCCTACCACGGAGCGAGGCCGGGCGAGGGCCTGACGTTCGCCGAGCTGCGCGCCTACGAGCCCGGCGACGACGTCCGCCACCTGGACTGGAACGTCACCGCGAGGCAGGGCCGGCCGTTCGTCCGGCGCTACGTCGAGGAGCGGTCGTTCGTCCTCTGGCTGGTCGTCGACGCCTCGGCCAGCATGCGGTTCGGCCGCGAGGGCCGCACCAAGGCCGACCGCGCCGCGCAGGCCGCCGCCCTGCTGGCCACGGCGGCCGTCCACAACGGCGACCGCGTCGGCCTGCTGATCGTCAGCGACCGGATCGAGCTGGAGGTCCCCGCCGGCGGCGGCGTCCGGCACCTGGCGCAGGTCGTCCGCGCGCTGGTGGCGACGCCGACGACCTCGCGGAAGACCCACCTGCCGGCCGCCCTGCCCCGGCTGCGGCGGACCTCGCGGAGGGCGATGCTCGTGGTCCTGAGCGACTTCCCGGCCGACGAGCCGATCGGCGCCTGGCGGCAGGCCAGCCGGCGGCACGACGTCGTCGCGGTGCGGATCGTCGACCCGCTGGAGGAGGACCTCCCCGACGTCGGCCTGCTCGCCGTCCGCGACGCCGAGGGCGAGGGCCGGCTCACCGTCGACACCCACCGCCCGCGCCGCCGCCGCGTCTACGCCCGCCGCGCCGAGGAGCACCGGCAGGCGTTCGTCCGCTGGTGCACGTCCGCCGCCATCGACGGCCACGACATGTCGACCGAGACCGAGCCGCTCCAGACCCTGATGGAAGTCTTCGAGCGCCGCGCCGCGCGTCGGAGCCGGCCGTGAACGGCCTCGTCGCGCAGGAACCCGAAGAGGTCCCCCGGACGGCGACGATCGTGCCGCCCCGCCCCAACCTCGGGCCCGAGCCCTGGCGCGACGACTCCGCCCCCTGGCTCGTTCCCGTCGCCATCCTGGTCGCGGCCGGGCTGATCGCCGCGACGGTCCTGCGCCGGCGGCGACGACGCGCGAGCCTTCCCGCGACGGCCGGATCGCCGGCGGCGGTCGACGACTCGCCCGAGGGCCGGCTGCTCGCCCTCTGCGACCGCCTCCGCGCCACGCTGGCCGCGCGGCTGGGGCCGTCGTTGCGGGCGCGAACGACCGAGGAGGTGACGGCCGACCCCCGCGTCGCCCAGCTCCTCGGCGACGACCGCGACCGCCTCGCCGCCATCCTGGTCGCGGGCGACCGCATCAAGTTCGCGCGTCGCGAGGCCGCCGAGGGGATCCTCGACCGCCTCCCCGAGTGGACGGCCTGGGCGGCCTCGCTCGACGCCCGCCGCGAAACCACGCGTCGTCAGCCTCCGTCGCCGTGAACCTGGTCGCGGCCGAAGCGGACGCCGACGTCCGCCCGCTCCGTGCGGCCGGCGTCCGCCGCGACCCGGAACCGCCAGGTCATCGCCGGGCCCAGGCGCTCCGCGGGGATCGGCTCGCTGACGAGCACGACGTCCTCGACCGCGCCGGGATCCAGGGTCGGGAACTGCTGTTCCTCGATCGTCCAGGCGCTCCCCGCCGCGAGTGCGAACATGCCGATCCGTCCCGCCGGCGGCGCGTCGATCGCGAACGCCTCGCCGTCGCGTAGGTCCTCGGCGGCCAGCGGCTGGAGGGAGTCTTCGGTCGCGAGGTTCTTCAGGCGGAGCGTCAGGGCGAGGCAGCCGTCATGATCGCGCACCAGATTCTCTTCGCCCAGGTTTCGGCTCGTCCGCACGCTCCGGTGCAGGACCATCAGGGGCGTGATCTCCAGGTCGCCGACGACGATCGGCTTGCCCAGGGAGGTGAGTCGGCCGGCCGGGACGTCCGCGACCGCCGCCGAGGAGGCGGTCGGCGCAGTCGGCTCGACGGCCGGGCGGCGGGGGGCCGGGGCCTCGCGCGCCGGCACGGCCTTCGGCGTCGTCCGCCCCGACCACAGCAGCCAGGCGAGGGCCAGCGTGACGGCGCTGGCGTAGCTTTTGAGGATCACGCTCGTCCACGAAGCGCCCTCTTCCCGTTCGCGCCTCGGCCCGGCGGCCGCGTGCCGGGGCGCCGTCTCGACGCCGATGTCCAGGCCGTCGGCCGACCGCAGGCGGGGCGCCGCGCCCGGCGAATCCTGGGCGGCGGCCCGTTCCAGGTCCCAGGAACTCGACCCGCCGAGCATCGGGTCGGGCTGGGGCAGCTCCATCGACGAGGAGAGCATGGCGCTGATCTCGTCGGTGGTGCGCGAGTCGAACGGGTCGGACGACGAGCGGCCGGGCCGGGCGGATTTGGGTCCCGGCGGGGCGTCGGGGTCGTCGGAGCGGGTGCGAAGCTCGTCGGAGGAGCGGGGCGTTCTGGGGCTCATGGACGATTCCCCCGGACAGCCGCGGACGTCGCGGCTTCAGGACCTGGGACGCAGCCAGACCGTCGTGCCGGGCCCCGCCGAGAGCAGGCGTCCGGCGTCGCCGTTGACGACGGCGACCTCCACCCAACCGCTGCTGCCGAGCAGGGCGATGAGGCCGCCCGGCGAGCTCTCGCCGTACGTCCTCGCCACGCCCTCGATCCGACGCCCGCCGATCTCGACGACCCAGGCGTCCGCCGGCCGCGCCGCGAGTTGGGCCTCCTTGATGTTCGTGATCAGGTTGCCGAAGGCGTCCTTGAAGATGACCTCGCCGATGCAGCCGTTGTCGGCCGGCGTCGCCTCGAAGTTGCGGATCGTGACGAACCGGGTCGTGGTCGGGCCCAGTTCGTCCGGGTCGCCCCCCTTCAGCAGGTGGGCGGCGGCCGGCGCCAGCACGTCGCGGCCGTGGAACGTGGGCGCGATCTCGCGGCGGGCCAGGGCGCGGTTGGAGACCTCCCAGGCCCCCTCGACACCGTGCGCGTGCGCCACGCCGGTGATCAGGCCGTTGTCGGGGAGCACGAACCACTGGCCCGCGGCCTTGATCGCCAGCAGCCGGCGTCTGGTCCCCACGCCGGGGTCGACGACGGCCAGGTGGATCGTCCCCGGGGGGAAGGCGGCGACGATCCCGTCCAGGACGAAGGCCCCCTCCAGCACGTTCTGGGGGGCGATCGAATGGCAGACGTCGACCATCGTCACGCCGGGCGCCAGGCCGAGCAGGATGCCCTTCATGGCCGCGACGTAGGGCCCTTCGAGGCCGAAATCGGTGGTGAGGGTGACGATTCCCGGTGTCATGCGGCCTCCGCTGATCGTCTCGCTCGCGCCTCTTCTTTTCGCCTTATCGATATCGATGGGTCAGGGTCGCGACGCCTCGTGGGTCGCGGTGATCTTCGACGTGATCCCGCCCCGGGGGTTGAAGTGGCCGACCACCGTCATCCGCCGCGGCCGGCACGAGGCCACCAGGTCGTCGAGGATCGTGTTGATGGAATGCTCGTAGAAGATGCCCCGGTTGCGGAAGTCGCCGAGGTACAGCTTGAGGCTCTTCAGCTCCAGGCAGGTCTCGGCCGGGACGTAGGCGATCACGATCGTGCCGAAGTCGGGCTGGCCCGTCTTGGGGCAGACCGCCGTGAACTCCGGGCAGGTGATCTCGATCTCGTAGCCGCGATCCGGGAACTGGTTGGGGAACGTCTCCACCGCGCCTGGCATGTCGATCGGGTCCTTCGCCGGGGAACTCTCGCCTGGGGGTCCGCACGCGGCCGACGCACGGGGCCGGCCGGCCCTTCGCTCCCATTCTAGGCTGCGCCGGCGGCGAAGCGTAGTCGTCCCGGGGCCGGATGCGGCCCCTCCGGGCGGGATTTTCGCGCGGCGGAGGGTCGGGGCGGCGTGGTATGATGGGCCCTTCGCCGGCCGGGTCCGGCCCGGGACCTCGGCCCTCCGGAGGAGGCGTCGTCGGACGTCGAGGCTTTTCGTTGGCAGCCCCCTTGATTCCCCGGCGGTTTTTGCTAAATGTGTTGGTAACGCAGGTTTCTGGCCTCCGCGGGCTCGTGTGCGCCTTTCGCGCCCCGCCCGGGGGCTTCGCGTGCGGGACCGACCTGTTCGCTTCCCAGTAATTCGAATGACCTGGTGCGGTTCCGCCCCCGACAGGAGTTTCCCGATGTCCCAAGGCCCTCGCCGTCTCCTCCGCCTGGAAACCGTCGACGGAGTGACCGTCGTCAGCTTCGTCGACACCAAGATCGTGACCGAAGAGCAGATCCAGGAAGTGGGCGAACAGCTTTACAGCCTGGTCGAGGACGAAGGCCACAAGAGCCTGCTGCTGAATTTCGGCAACGTCCAGTACCTCTCCAGCGCCGCGCTGGGCAAGCTGATCAACCTCAAGAAGAAGGTCTCGGCGGTCAAGGGGAAGCTCAAGCTCTGCTGCATCCACCCCGATCTCCTCGAAGTCTTCCGGATCACCCGCCTCGACCAGGTCTTCGAGATCTATCCCGAGGAGCAGACGGCCCTCGACAAGTTCTGATCCCGGGGCTCGCACGCCCTGCGTCCGCGTCCGACAGCCCCCGCGCTGGGGCGGGGGTCGACCCGACGATCGAGCGATTTCCGGCGTGGCGGTCTCGCGCCCCCAGGGGGACGCGGACCGCTTTTTCGTTGGCGGAGCGCTGATGGCCGATCCCGCGCCGACACCGATGATGCAGCAGTACCGCGAGATGAAGGCGCGCGACCCCGACGCGCTGCTGCTCTTCCGGATGGGCGACTTCTACGAGATGTTCGGCGACGACGCCGTCCGCGCCTCGGCCCTGCTCGGCATCGCCGTGACCACCCGCGACAAGGACAAGGGCGACCAGGCCGTCCCCATGGCCGGCTTCCCCCACCAGGCGCTCGAGACCTACCTCGCCAAGATCGTCCAGGCCGGCCAACGAGCCGCCGTCTGCGACCAGGTCGAGGACGCCCGATTCGCCAAGGGGCTGGTCAAGCGCGACGTCGTCCGCGTGGTCACGCCGGGCACGCTCACCGACGAGGCGCTGCTCGACCCCCGCGCGGCCAACTACCTCGCCGCCGTCGTCGAGTCGGGCGCGCGGATGGGCCTGGCCTGGGTCGAGCTGTCGACCGGCCGGTTCTCGCTGACGAGCCTCCTCCGCACCGAGCTGGCCGACGAGCTGGCGCGGCTCGACCCCGCCGAGACGATCGCCTCGGAGCTGGCGGTCGACGCCCCCTGGCTCCGCGCGCTCCGCGGCCAGCAGTCGCACCCCGTGACGATCCGGCCCTCGTGGGACTTCCAGCTCGAACAGGCGCGGAAGACCCTGTTCGAGCAGTTCGGCGTGGCGACCGTCGAGGGCTTCGGCGTCGACGACCGCAGCCCCGAGATCCAGGCCGCCGGCGCGCTCGTCGCCTACCTCCGCGAGACCCAGAAGTCGGCCCTCGGCCACATCGCCCGCCTGACCCCGTACCGCCGCGCCGAGGTCCTGGCGCTCGACGAGACCACCCGACGCAGCCTGGAGCTGACCAAGACGCTCCGCGAGGGCAAGCGCGAGGGCTCGCTGCTGCAGGTGATCGACCGCACCGCCACGCCGATGGGGGCGCGGCTGCTGTCCGAGTACGTCACGTCGCCCCTGACCTCCCCCGCCCTGATCGAGGAGCGGCTGGCCGCCGTCGACGAGCTGTTCCAGGATTCCGGCCTCCGCAACGACCTCCGCCAGGCGCTCGGCGAGGCGTACGACCTGGAGCGGCTCGCCGCCCGCGCCGCGACCGGCCGCGCCACCCCGCGCGACCTCTGCTCCCTGGCCCGCACGCTGGCCCTGCTGCCCCGGGTCAAGGCCCGGCTGGCCGCCCGGCGGTCGAAGCGGCTCTCCGAGCTGGAGGCCGCCATCGAACTCTGCCCCGAGGTCCGCTCGGCGATCGAGACGGCCCTCGTCGACGACCCGCCGCTGGCGATCAAGGAAGGGGGCCTCATCCGCCCCGGCTGCCACGAGGAGCTTGACCGCCTGCGGTCGGCCTCGAAGGACGGCAAGTCCTGGATCGCCCGGTACCAGTCCGAGCAGATCCGCCGCACCGGGATCGCGGGGCTGAAGGTCGGCTTCAACAACGTCTTCGGCTATTACATCGAGATCTCCCACGCCCAGGCCCAGCGCGGCGAGATCCCGGCCGACTACATCCGCAAGCAGACGGTCAAGAACGCCGAGCGATACTACACGCCCGAGCTGAAGGAGTTCGAGAACGAGGTCCGCAACGCCGACGAACGCGCCAACGCCCTCGAATATGAATTGTTCCTGGCCCTCCGCGACCGGGTCTCCGCCGACGCCCCGCGTCTGATCCAGGCGGGCTCCGCGCTGGCGCAGGTGGACGTCCTGGCGGCGCTCGCGGAGCTGGCCGCGCGGCAGGGCTACTGCCGGCCCGAGGTCGTCGCCGAGCCCGTCTTCGAGGTCGAGGCCGGCCGCCACCCGGTCCTGGACGCGATCCTCCCCCGCGGCGAGTTCGTCCCCAACGACACGATGCTCAGCCCCGAGAAAGGGGACCTGCTGCTGATCACCGGCCCCAACATGGCGGGCAAGAGCACGTACATCCGCCAGGTCGCGCTGATGGCGATCCTCGCCCAGATCGGCGGCTTCGTGCCGGCCCGCCGGGCGAAGATCGGGGTCGTCGACCGCCTCTTCGCGCGGGTGGGGGCGACCGACGAGCTGTCGCGGGGCCAGAGCACGTTCATGGTCGAGATGACCGAGACGGCCAACATCCTCAACAACGCCACGAAGCAGAGCCTCGTCATCCTCGACGAGATCGGCCGAGGCACCAGCACGTTCGACGGCGTCTCGCTCGCCTGGGCGATCACCGAGCACCTCCACGACGTCGTCGGCTGCCGGGCGCTCTTCGCCACCCACTACCACGAGCTGGTCGAGCTGGAGAAGACCAAGCCCCGGCTCCGCAACGCCAACGTGGCGGTCGGCGAGAGCCAGGGGGAGATCGTCTTCCTGCACCGGATCGCCCCCGGCGGGGCCGACCAGAGCTACGGCATCCACGTCGCCCGGCTGGCCGGCGTCCCCGGCCCGGTCCTCGACCGCGCCCGCGAGATCCTGGCGTTCCTGGAGAAGCAGCACGGCCCCGACCCCGGCCTCCCCGAGCCCGAAGGGCCGATCCGCCGCAAGGTCAAGTCCGGCCGCGCCCTCCAGGGGAGCCTCTTCGCCTCGCTCCCCGAGCCCATGCTCGCCGAGCTGCGCCAGGTCGACCCCGGCGCGATCACCCCCGAGCAGGCTGTCGACCTGCTGAAACGCCTCCGCGAACTGGCGGGCTGACCGACCATGGACCACACGCCTCTCGAACTCGACCCCCGTCGGGCGGAATGGCAGCGCAGGCTCGGCCGGCTCCGGCTCGACGCCGAGCCGCTCGACGTCCAGCTCGCCCGCCACCGCGGCGTCTGCTGGGCCCTGACCGCCGTCACGACGGCCATCGGCGCCGCGTTCGTCGCGCTCTTCGCGGCCTTCGAACGCCCGGGCGTGGGCCTGGCGCTGGCGGCCGCGTTCTGGGTGCCGATCGTCGGCCTGTCGTGGCGGGACCACGCCCGGCTCGCCCGCATCGCGAGGGCGTATCAAGACGAAGAGGCCGGGCGGACCTGAACCCGCCGGCGTCGCGGAGCGTCGGAAACGAGGGCGCGATCCGGTCGGCACGTTGACGAGGATTCTCGATGATGCAATCGACCGGCGTCCCCGAGCCAGCCCCTTCGCCCGCCGCAGCTTCGGCCCGCCTCGAAGGCGTGGACCTGCTGCGCGGGCTGGTCATGGTCGTGATGGTGCTGGACCACACGCGCGACTATTTCGTCGACCCGACGATCGAGCCCACCGACCTGACCCAGGCGTCGCCGGCGCTCTTCCTGTCGCGCTGGATCACCCATTACTGCGCCCCGACGTTCGCGCTGCTCGCGGGCGTGGGCGTCCGGCTGGCGGCGAATCGGGGGACGGACTCGGGCTCGCTCGCGAGGCTCCTGCTGACGCGGGGCCTCTGGCTGATCCTGCTGGAGGAGACGGTCGTGAAGCTCGGCCTCTTCTTCCGGTTCGACCCCAACTTCTATCTGGGGCTGGTCCTCTGGTCGATCGGCGGGGCCTTCATTTTGCTCTCGCCGTTCGTGGCGGCGCGGGCCTCGGCGTGGCTTATCGGGGCGATCGGGCTCCTGATCGTCGTCGGCCACAACGCCCTGGACGCGATCCCGCCCGACGTCGGCGGGGCCTTGCGGCCCGTCGTGAACTTCCTGTTCCGTCCCGGCGTGATCGCGCTGCCGGGGGGGATGCGGGCGTTCGTCGGCTATCCGCTGTTGCCGTGGTTCGGGGTCGTGGCCGTCGGCTACGGCCTGGGGGGCGTCTACCGGCTCGACCCGCGGCGGCGTCGGGCGATCCTCGCGACGGCCGGGCTGGCGGCGATCGGGCTCTTCATCGCCCTGCGGGCCTCGGGCGTTTACGGCGACCCCCAGCCCTGGAACCGCGAGGGCGACGCGACGCGGGTCGCGCTGGAGTTCCTGAACTGCACGAAGTATCCGCCGTCGCTCCAGTTCCTGCTCATGACCCTGGGCCCCGCGCTCTTGGCGCTGGCGGCGTTCGACCGCGGCGCCGGGGCGCTCGGCAAGCCCCTCGTGACGCTCGGGCGGGTGCCCTTGTTCTTCTACCTGCTCCAGTGGTACGCGGCCCACGGCCTGGCGCTGGTCGTGGCCTTCCTGCGCGGCGAGCCGACCGGCTGGCTGTTCGTCGGCTCCTTCCCCTTCGAGCCCCCGCCGTCGTGGCCCTACAGCCTGCTCGCCCTCTACGGCTGGTGGATGCTCGTGCTGGCGATCCTGTACTTCCCGTGCGCCTGGTTCGCGGGATACAAGGAGCGGCACCGGGGATCGGCCTGGCTCGCTTACCTCTGACGGATCGCCGGGAAACGAAAAAGGCCGGATGAAAGGAGGACGGCCTCTCGGCGTCTCCCCTTCATCCGGCCCTGGTCATCGCTTTACGTGTCGGTCACCAGCCGCGGGCGGAGCCGGCTCCGACGCAGCCGAGGGCGTCGGCCTCGTCGTCGTCGGCGTCCGCGTCGAAGTCGAGCCGCTCGGTCCACTCGTCGTCGGGCGCGGTGGACTCCAGCTCGACGCGGAGCCGCTTGCGGGCGGTGTGGAGGCGACGCTTGACGGTCCCGATCGGGACGTCCAGCTCGTCGGCCATCTCGATCAGCGACAGGTCGCGGATGTAGAAGGCGACGAGGGTGTCGCGGTCCAGCGCCTTGAGGCGGCCCAGCGCCTGCCAGAGCCGCTCGGCGCGCTCGCGGGCGATCAGGGCGTCGATCGGCTCCTCGACGGCCTCGAAGGCCCCTTCCAGGACGGACGACTCGACCGTGAACGGGGCCGACCGCCGCGTGACGTGGTTGATCGCCATGCGGACGGCGACCTGCCGGAGCCAGCCGGCGAACCGCTCGGGCTCGCGCAGCTGCTCCAGCCGCCGCATCACGTGCAAGAAGACCTCCTGCGTCAACTCCAGGGCCTCGCCGACGTTCCCCAGCCGGCGCAGGGCGATCGCCCGGACCGTGGGCTCGAACTGCTCGACCAGGCGGCCGAAGGCTTCGCGGTCGCCGGCCTGGGCGCTCCGGACCAGGGCGGCGACCTCGACCCAGCTGGGAGTCTCTTCCTCTCGCGTCTGCATCGTGGCGAACAAGGGATCCACCTTCCCCGCTCCGGGGGGCGGCCGGCGACTCGCGCCATCGGGCCCGTCTTCACGGGTCCGACTTCGTAGGGCGAGCTTCCGGCGACGTCACGAACCTGAAACGCTCGCGGGCGGACGCGAAACGGCCGGACGGGCCTCCCGGAAGATCCGGAGGGCGACCGAGGGCCTTCGCGCGTCGGGACGCGGCGACGCTAAGCCTGCGCGGCGCGGTGCGACCGGTTCGAGTTCAAGAAACCCGATTCCGAAGGCACCCGCGCCGAGTCGTCTTTCGCCGGATCGATCGGCCGGCCTCGGGTGGAAGGGACGGGACGCGGCGTCGAAGAGTCGGGGCCGGGCCCCTCTCCTCACGCGTCGCCCCGCCGGTCCTCACCGGCGGCGAGCCTCTTTCTCCAGGACGTTCGACTCGTTAGAACCCGGCGGTCGCCGCTATTGCAGCGATCCTCGCCGTCCGACGACTTGCGGCCCCAGCCGCGCCGGCCTTACCCTCTTGACCCAGGCCCCGGCCGAGCCGGGGCTTGGTAGCGACGATCCGCTCCGAGGCGGAAGCTCGTCGAGATCGGGAAGACGGGCGGGAAGCGACCTTAGGACTCGCGGAGGAACGGCATAGCCGCAACCTCCGCCAGCTAAGGGCCGTTCCGGGGGACGCGTCGGCGGCGGCCGGCGACTTCGGAGCTTCGCACGCCGTGAGGCATGGCGTTTCCGTCGTCGCCGGGTCGGTAATCGGCGGCATGGGATAGGCGACTACGAAGGGGTCGCCTACGCCGAAATCCGCCATATGGTTGCGCATGACGTCTTGATGGGCGTGACGGATGCGCAGGGCCGTACCGTTGTTGACGTTCGCCACGACGGCGAACGACCGCGTCCCGAGATTCAGCCGGTTGGAAAGAGCCGACAGCGTCAGGTTGTTGCGGTTCAACATGGCAGTACCCTCGCATCCGCCTTCAGGTGGGGCGGGATCAGGTGGTGGGGCTTCGTCGTGATCGTCGCTCGTGCGGCCCGGTCGATGAAACCGAGGCCGGCGGCCGCGACGGCGGCGAAATCCCACGTGGAAGGGACGGTTCCTGACCGTCCCGAGAGCGTTCACCGAGCCGGAGGCGTTCGGCCTCCGGGTCTCGATGGGACCGGGCACGCGCCCGAATCCCTAGGTTGCTGCGTTCGCTTCGCGAGCCGACCTTCCGGCCTCCCGGTCCGTGCGTAGCTCGCACGGTCGGCTTTCGGGAGATCCCGTGGTCGATTCACGGCCGTAGACATCTTAACTCGGGAACAAGTTCGCGCGAAATCGAAAAATTCGTGCGAGAAACGTGCGACCCCCGAAAATGGAAGTTGCCACCCCGGGCCGATCGCGCCGGATAATGGCGAAAAGTCCGCGCCGGGGCGGACGATCCGCATGGTCCTCGGGAACGACGGGATGACCGCGATCGCCTGGCGACGAACGGCCTGGGTCCTCGGCTGCTGCGCGGCCGCCCTGGCGGCCTGGGCCTGGTTCGCGACGAGGATCGCGCCGGGCCTGTTCGCGACGGCCTACGCCGGAGAGGGCTCGTCGCCGCTGGACCGCGCCCTGCGGCTGTTCGGCGGCCCGCGTCCCCTCAAGGACGTCCTCGGGCTGTGGGAGGTGGCGACGCCGGCCGTCGCGGCCGCGCTGATCGTCCACGCGGCGCTCGTGCTGGCCATCGGCCGCTGGGGTCGTCGCGACGGCGCGGCGAGCCCTCGCGACGCCCGGCTCGACCGGGCGACGTCGGCCGTCCTGATCGTCGTCAGCCTGGCCTTCCTGCCGGCGACGGTCCTCTGCGGCGCCGTGCAGGACTATTACCTCTACCAGCAGATCTGGGGCGAGGTGCTGCGCGGCCACGACCCCTGGTATCTGGTCGTAGGCAGCCCCATGGGCTCCTACTCGCTCAACGCCTACGGGCCGCTCTACAACCTGCTGGCCCTGCCGACGCTCTGGAACCCCCTTGGCCCCAAGCTGATCTTCGCCGCCGCGTATTGGTTCTTCGTCGCCTGGCTGATCCTGGGCCTCGGCCGACGGCGCGGCTTGCCGGCCTGGGCGGGGCTGGGGCTGGCCCTCTGGTTCGCGTCGCCCTTCGCCTGGGTCGAGATCGCGTACTTCGGCCACTTCGACGTCCTCGTCGGGCTCCTCTGCATCGCGGCGGCCGAGGCCCGGGTCCAGGACCGCTGGGCCTCGAGCGCCGTCTGGCTGACGTCGGGGGTCCTCCTGAAGTTCTTCCCGGGCGTGCTCGCGCCCTTCCTGGCGCTCGATCGCGGGCGGATCCGCTGGGGCTACCTGGCGGCGGCGGCCGGCCTTCCGCTGGCGGGGATGGCGACCGCATGCGCGATCTGGGGGGCCTCGGTCTTCCGGCCGATCACGCTGGCGGTCAACCGCGAGTCGGCGGCCCTCTCGATCTTCCGCGTCCTGCGCGGGAGCTACACGCCCATCGGCCGCGACGCGCTCTTCTTCACGCCCGACGAATACGCGACGCCGCTCTTGCTGCTGGCCCTGTTCGGGGCCTGGCGGTGGACGCGGCGGACGGGCTTCGGGACGCTCGCCTCGTGCGTGCTGGCGGTCGCGACGACGTTGCTGCTCTACAAGGTGGGGTTCCCGCAGTACTACATGGTCCTGTTCCTGCTCGCCCCGTACTGGTTCGTCCGCGACTACGCGACCCTCACGCACCGGGGATGGCTCGCGGCGGCCTACGCGGCCGGCTTCGCGCTGGTCGCCTGGTTCGACGTGCGGATCGCGCGCGAGTCGGTCCACATCATGGTCGACTGGGTCGGCCTGCCGATGTTCGTCCTGATGCTCGCGTTCATCGCGGCGATCGCGGCCGCCGGCCCCCGCGAGGGCGGCGGCGAGTCCTAAATTAGGCATCCCTGGGAATTCCCCCTCAACGCCGGGGATCGAAATGGCGATCGATCCGGCGCAGAGATTCGGTCAGGGCGCGACGAAGGTCGGGAATCGTCGCGTACCGGTCGGCCGGGTCCTTCGCCAGGCAGCGATGGACGATCTCGTCGATCCGTCCGGCCTCGCGGGCGAACCGGCGCGAGATCGCGGGGACGATCGAGGGCGGGTCGGCCCGGCAGTGCTGGCGTTCCAGCTTCGCGACCGTGTCGCCCCGGAACGGGAGCCTTCCCGTCAGCATCTGGAACAGCACGATGCCGAAGGAGTAGACGTCCGCGCGCACGTCGGCGGACTTGGCGTCGTGGAACTGCTCGGGGGCCATGTACGGCAGCGTCCCGACCATCACGCCGGTCCGCGTCAGGCGGGAGACGGCCCCTTCCGGGATGCTCGTCCGAGAGAATGGGACGTGCTCGATCGTCGATTCCGGGTCCAACGTGGATTCCAGATTCGTCTCGGCGGGGACCGGTCTCGAGGGCCGGGGCGGGGCGGGAAGGCCGGTGAGTCCACTCGCCGCGCCGGCGGGCTCGCTCTCTTCAGGGGGCGGATCGAGCCGAGGACGGACGCGGGGAAACGTCTCAGGGACCCGGTCCCGGGGGTCGTCCCAGATGATCGGCCGCTCCTCGAACGACTCGTCCAGGGGGATCGGCTCGTCGGCCCGCTCGGGCCCGGCGCCGATGATCTCGTCGCGGATGCCGGCGAGGCCGAAGTCGGCGATCTTGAGGACGCCCGCCCGCGTGAGGAGGAGGTTGGCGGGCTTGATGTCGCGGTGGCACCGGAGCCCCTGACGGATCGCATGCTCCATGCCCAGGCAGAACTCGAACCCGTGGCGGAGGGCGCGGGGCGGGTCGAGTTCCGGCGTCCCGATCCGCCGCCTCAGGTCGCCGCCGGTGACGAGTTCGAGCAGGATGTGCGGACGGCCCTCGATCTCCTCGACCGCGTAGGCCTGGACGACGTTCGCGTGGTTCCCGAGGTGGACCCAGAGGTGGCATTCGGAGGAGAACCGCGCCCCACGTTCGCGATCGAGGAACAGCTCTTCGTGGAGCGTCTTGAGGGCGATGATGGGCCGATCGGCGGTCCCCAGGCGGTCCTTGACCGCATAGACGACCCCCATGCCGCCCTGGTTGACCTCGAAGATCTCGAATCGGTCGGCGATCCAGTCCCCGACCTGCCTGATGCCCGGCATGTTGGACTCCCGGGTCGGCGATCCGCCCACAATCTCGATCCGATCATCCCCGGAACGGCCGACGGGCCCGGACCCGGTTCGATTCGCGAGAAGGGGCCTAGCCGATCTCGGATTCGGGCACGGCGACGGGGGTCATCGGGATGCTCGACGCGTGCTCGATGGCCAGCTTCTGGAACTCGACCTGGCAGCGGACGGCCGGGGCGTCGGGCTTCGGCTTGAGGCGGCGATACGTGCCGTCGGCCTGCAACTCGCGGGTCTTGACGTTGTCGGCCAGGGCGATGGCGAGGATCTCGTCGATGACGCGCGAGCGGAGCGCCGGGGCCTCGATGGGGAACATCAACTCGACGCGGCGGCGGAAGTTGCGGGGCATCCAGTCGGCCGAGGAGAGGAAGACCTCGGGCTCGTCGCCGTTGGCGAAGTAGGCGATGCGGGAGTGCTCCAGGAACTTGTCGACGATGCTCCGGACGGTGATGTTCTCCGACGCGCCGGGGACGCCCGGGCGCAGGCAGCAGATGCCCCGGACGATCAGGTCGATCTTGACGCCCGCCTGCGACGCCTCGTACAGCGAGGTGATGATCCGGGGGTCGACCAGCGAGTTCATCTTGGCGACGATCCGCGCCGGCAACCCGGCCAGGGCGTGGTCGGCCTCGCGGCGGATCAGGGCGGTGAGGCGGTCGGCCAGGTTCATGGGGGCGATCACCAGCCGCTTCCAGGCGTGGCCCTGCGAGTAGCCGGTCAGCAGGTTGAACAGGGCGCTGGCGTCCTCGCCGATCTCGGGGCGGCAGGTGAAGTAGCTTAAGTCGGTGTAGAGCCGGGCCGTGGTGTGGTTGTAGTTGCCGGTCCCCAGGTGGACGTAGCGGCGGATGCCGTCGTGCTCGCGGCGGACGACGAGCGCGGCCTTGCAGTGGGTCTTGAGGCCGACGATGCCGTAGACGACGTGGACGCCCGCCTTCTGGAGCATCCGGGCCTTGTCGATGTTGTTCTCCTCGTCGAGCCGGGCCTGCAGCTCGACCAGGGCGGTGACCTGCTTGCCGTTCTCGGCCGCGCGGGCCAGCGCGGTGATGATCGGGTTGGAGTCGGCCGTGCGGTAGAGCGTCATCTTGATGGCCAGGACGTTGGGGTCCTCGCTGGCCTGCTCGATGAGCTGCACGACGGTGCCGAACGACTCGTACGGGTGGTGGACCAGGAAGTCCTGGTCGCGGATCGCCCGGAAGACGCTCTTGCGGCCGGTGAAGGCCGGGGGCATCTTGGGCTCGAAGGGGGGCTCGCGGAGGTCGCGGAAGCCTTCGAGCTTGTACAGGCCGCCCAAAACGGTCAGGTCGACGGGCCCGGGGACCTTGTAGACGTCGCGCTCCTCCAGCTCCAGGGCCGAGGCGGCCAAAAGTTGGGCGAGGAAGTCGGTGTCGGCCCGCTCGGAGATCTCCAGCCGGACCGGGGCGCCCCACTTGCGCTGGCGGAGCGTCTCCTCGATGGTCGAGAGCAGGCTGCTCTTGACCTCGTTCTCCTGGATCGAGAGGTCGCTGTTGCGGGTGGCGCGGAAGGCGACGCGCTCGACCGTCCGGTAGCCGCCGAAGAGCGAGTCGAGCCGGGGGCCGATCACGTCCTCGAGAAGGACGAACTTCTTGCCGCCCCCCTCCTCGTCGGGCAGCGGAACCAGCCGGCTGATGACCGAGGGGACCTGCAGCACGGCGTAGAGCAGCCGGCCGTTCTGGTGGATCGACTCGATCCGCAGCAGCAGGTTCAGGCTCTTGTTGTGGACGTGCGGGAACGGGTGCGCGGGGTCGATCGCCAGCGGGGTCAGGACGGGGTAGACCTGGACCTGGAAGTAGTCGTCGAGGAAGGCGACCTGGCTCTCGGTCAGCTCCTCGGGGGTGCAGATGCGGATCCCGTGCTGCTCCAGCTCGGGGCGGACCTCGTGCAGCCAGACGTCGTACAGGCGGGCGACGAAGTCGTGGGCGCGCTTCGAGATCTCCAGCAGCTGGGCGAGCGGGCCCATGCCGTCGGGGGGCGGGTCCTGGGGCTCCAGGCTCTCGTAGAGCTGGGCCTGGAGGCCGGCGACGCGGACCTCGAAGAACTCGTCCATGTTCGACGAGCAGATGGCCAGGAACTTGAGCCGGTCGAGCAGCGGGTTGGAGAGGTCGCGGGCCTCCTCCAGGACGCGCTCGTTGAATTCGAGCCAGCTCAATTCGCGGTTGATGAACAGGCTGGAGTCGACGGCGACCGCCGGGAGGGTCTGGCTCGTCGAGGGGCCGTTCTCGGGGGGGGGGTTCTTCGTCTTGCCCACGCGATGACCACCGTCCAGGGTTTCAATGTCGGGCGCGGGTCGGCCCGGCCGCGGCGGGTCGCGTCGGCTCACGACGCCAGCAGCCCGCGCAGGACCCGCCGGTTGCGCGCGTCGAGATCCTCGCCGTCCTCGACCCCCTTGGGGGTCTCCAGGATCATCGGCAGGCCCCGCAGCCGCGGGTCGTTGAGGACGAAGCGGAAGGGTTCCAGGCCGAGCATCCCGACGCCGATCCCCGCATGGCGATCGACGCGGCTGGCGCGCTCGCGACGGCTGTCGTTGAGATGCAAGACCCGGACCAGGTCCAGGCCGACCGCCCGATCCAGCTCGTCGAAGGTCCCATCGTACAAATCTTGGACGTCCAGGGAATAGCCCGCCGCGAAAATATGGCAGGTGTCCACGCACACGCCCAGGCGCGAGCGTCCCGCCGTAAGTTCGAGGATCGCCTGGAGATGCTCGAAGCGATGGCCCAGGCAGGTCCCCTGCCCCGCGGTCGTCTCCAGGTCGATCGTCACCGCCAGGCCGGCCGTCTTGGCGATCACCCGGTCGAGCCCCTGCGCGACCCGCCGCAGCCCTTCCTCCTCGCCGGCGCCGACGTGCGCCCCCGGGTGGACCACCAGGTCGGCGATCCCCAGCCGCGCGCAGCGCTCGACCTCGACCGCCAGGGCGTCGATCGACCGGTTCCACAGGACGTCGTCGGGGCTCGCCAGGTTGATGAGGTACGATGCGTGTGAAATCGGGTCGACGACCCCCGTCTCGGCGAGCGCCGCGCGGAAGGCGTCGGCCTGGGCGTCGGTGATCGGCGGGGCGTTCCACTGGTTGTTGTTCTTCGTGAACAGCTGGACGGTCTCGAAGCCCACGGCGTGCGCCGCCCGGACGGCGCGGTCGTAGCCGCCGGCGATCGACATGTGCGCGCCCAATTTGAGACCGGGCGCGGCCGGGGCCGCGGGCTGGGGAGGGGTCGGCTTCGGCTTTCGCGGCATGCGACGGGTCCGGAAGCGGAAAGGGGCCGAATCCGCGACGTTCCCCGCGGAGCGTCCCTTGCGGATCGGGCCGATCCCCTCCTACAATGCATTATCCTGCCGACCTGTCCAGGGCGAGGGGCGAGGGTTCTACACTATGGCATGGCTGATCGGAGCCGGCGTCCTGCCCGTCTGCATCTTCGCCGCGTGGTGCATCCTGCATCGCCCGCTGCGGATTTTTTTCGAAGATCTGCACGTCGACCAGGCCCGCCTGGCGTTCCGCCGCCGCCGCGAGCGCCTTGAGGCCGAATTCGTCGCCAGCCTGGGCCGCTTCGACCGCGACGAGGGCCTGCGCTGGGACGACGCCCAGTGGCACGACGAGGTCCTCTGGGCGCGCGACCGCCAGACCCGGCGGTTCCTCGCGCTGGTCTGCGTCCACTTCGAGCCCGACCCGTTCGAGACCCCGCAGGTGCGTCGCCACGCGACGGCGGTCTTCGAATTCCACAAGGGCCGCTGGCGGGCCGAGGGCAAGCGCCTGGACCAGGTGCGGCCCGACGAGGCCGTGGGCCGGAACCGCCGCTACGAGCCCGTCGCGGTGGTCCACCCCAACCCCCGCCGGGTCGGCTGAGGGGCCCCCCGCCGCCGCGCCGGACGGGGCCGCGCCTTGGCTCGATTCCGCCGACTGGATAGGCTGGGTTCGAGCGACCCCGCCGAGGATGCGCCGGATTCGCCCGCGATCGGCCGACGTCCCACTGTCATGTAACCGCCCGAGAAGACGGACCTGATCCCATGCCCGACGAACCGACGAACGCCTCGATCACGCCCGGATCGCCCCCCAAGCCCCCCGCCGGCCCCGAGCGCGCCCCGCTCGCGCGGGCCTCGCGCGACGCGGCCGTCGACGAGGCGATGGAGGCCGCCATGGGACGCCCGACCGCCCCCCCGGTCGCCGAGGGCCCGCTCAAGAAGCAGTGGGACGCCGAGCTGGAGGCCGAGCTCGAGGCGGCCCTCAGCGGCTTCGACCCCAAGGCGTTCGACGTGGCGACCCCCGCCCGCCGCCCCCGCGCCGAGCGGCTGCCGGCCGACGGCCGCGACCGCGGCCAGGAGGGCCGGCAAGGCCAGGGCCCGCGCATGGGCAAGGTGATCTCCGTCCGGGGCCGCAGCCTGTTCGTCGACCTGGGCGGCAAGAGCGAGGGCGTCGTCCCGCTCGACCAGTTCGTAGGCGAGGTCCCCGCCCCCGGCTCCGAGATCGAGGTGGTCGTCGACCACTTCGATCGCTCCGAGGGGATCGTCCACCTCCGCCTCAAGGGGTCGGCGATCGAGGCCGACTGGAGCAACCTCCGCCAGGGGGTGATCGTCGAGGCCAAGATCACCAAGACCGTCAAGGGGGGCGTCGAGGTCGACGTCGACGGCATCCGCGGCTTCATGCCCATCAGCCAGATCGACCTCAACCGCGTCGAGGACGGCGCCGACTACGTCAACCAGAAGGTCAAGGCGATCGTCACCGAGGCCAACCCCCGCGAGAAGAACCTCGTCGTCTCCCGCCGCGAGCTGCTCGAACAGGAGCGCGCCGAGCTGCGCGAGAAGACCTGGCTCACGCTCGAAGAGGGCCAGATCCGCGAGGGCGTCGTCCGCTCGGTCAAGCCCTTCGGCGCGTTCGTCGACGTCGGCGGCGTCGACGGCCTGCTGCCGATCGGCGAGATGAGCTGGGTCCGCGTCGCCCAGGTCGAGGACGTCATCCGCGCCGGCGACAAGGTGCAGGTCAAGATCCTCAAGATCGACCGCGAGGCCCGCAAGCTCACCTTCGGCCTCAAGCAGCTCCAGAAGAACCCCTGGGACGACGCCGAGGACAACTATTCGCGGGGCGCGACCCTCACCGGCAAGGTGACGAAGATCATGGAGTTCGGCGCGTTCGTCGAGCTGGAGCCGGGCGTCGAGGGCCTCATCCACGTCTCCGAGCTCTCCCCCAACCGCGTCCGCCGGATCGCCGACGTGGTCCAGCCCGGCCAGGAGGTCGAGGTCCGCGTGCTCAAGGTCGAGGCCGACGTCCGCCGCATCAGCCTGTCGCTGATCCCCCTGCCCAAGGACCAGGTCGTCGAGGAGGAGGCCGAGGACCCGGACGCCCCGCCGCCGCCCCCCAAGCCCGAGCGCAAGGTGCCCCTCAAGGGGGGCCTGGGCGACCGCGACCCCTTCCCCAAACTGGGCTCGTGAATTGCATGATCCTCCTCGGGGCGTCGCCGGGGCCGTCGCTTGAATTCGGCCCCGCGTGACGTACCCTTGACAGCGGAGGGCCGTGCGAACCCCTCCGCTCCGAAGGCAGCGACTGCGAGGTGTATGATGCAGATCCAGGTCACGACGGACAATCACATCCACGGCGGCGAGCGGCTCATCGCGGACATCAGCGAGGGCCTCCAGGGCGCCCTGAAGCGATACGACCACCAGATCACGCGCGTCGAGGTCCACCTGGCCGACGTCAACGGCCCCAAGGGTGCCGACAACGACAAGCGCTGCCTGATCGAGGCCCGCCTCGCCGGCCACCAGCCGATCGTCGCCAGCCACCAGGCCGCCACCGTCGACGAGTCGGTCGAGGGCGCCTCCGACAAGCTCTTCCGCGCCATCGAGACGACCCTCGGCCGCCTCCACGACGCCAAGGGCCACAAGACCTCCGCCGGCGGCGACCAGGTCATCTGACCGGTCTTGAAGCGAGGCTAAACGTCCTCCTCCCCACGTGGGAGAAGGTGGCCCGAAGGGCCGGATGAGGGGGACCCCAATCGTGGGGTACTCGGACTTCGAGGGCGATGCGGCCTCGTGACATGCGCAAGGTCTGGGTCGGATGAAGGGCCCCTCATCCGGCCTTCGGCCACCTTCTCCCACGAAGGGGAGAAGGCCGATCCGCCCGGACTCCCTCGGCGTGGGTGGTTCGCATGGTCGTCCATCCCGCGTCCAACGAGGCTCTGTGGTTCCGCCGCTTCGGGCCGCCGGTGGACGTGCTGGAACGGGAGACGTCGGAACTCCCGCCGCTCGCGGCCTGTCGCGTCCGCGTCGCCATGACCGCCGCGGCGATCAACCCGTCCGACCTGATCCCGATCACGGGGGCGTACCGACACCGGGTCGTCCCGCCGCGGGTCGCCGGATACGAGGGCTGCGGGATGGTCGTCGCCGCGGCGGAGGCATCGCTCGAGGGCCGCCGCGTGCTCCCCCTGCGGGGCGACGGCACGTGGCAACGGTTCGTCGACGCCGACCCGACGTGGCTCGTGCCCGTCCCGGACGACATCCCCGACGATTTGGCCGCGCGGGCCTACATCAACCCCCTCGCGGCGATGCTGATGCTGGAGCGCCAGCCCGTCGCCGGCCGTCGCGTGCTGCTGACGGCCGGCGGATCCGCCTGCGCACGGTTGCTCGGCGCGTGGGCCCTCGCCGCCGGCGCCCGCGAGGTCGTGGCCGTCCACCGCTCCCCCGCGCACGCCGGGTCGCTCGCCGCACTGGGCCTGATCCCGATCCGGCAGGATGACCCGGCGCTCGCGTCGTACGCGGCCAGGGCCGACGTCGCCTTCGACGCCGTCGGCGGCCCGATCGCCGACGCGATCCTGGCCGCCATGCCCCGCGACGCGGCGTTCGTCTCCTACGGCCTCCTGTCCGGCGAGACCTTCCGCCCCCGTGCGGATGGGGCGAGCATTCACCGCTTCCATCTGCGCGACCGCCTGGAAGGCGTCGACCCCGCGACCTGGCGGGGCTGGTTCGAGCGGCTCTGGCCGTTGCTCCGCGCCGCGGACCTGCCCGACGTGCGCCGCTTCCCGCTCCGCGACTGGCGCGGGGCGCTGGCGGCGTTCGAGGCGTCGGGCCGATCGTTCAAGCCGATGTTGATGCTGGGGTCAGAATAGCGCGGTGGCCTCGGGCGCGCCCAGCATCAGGTTGAGGTTCTGGACGGCGACGCCGGCCGCCCCCTTGATGAGGTTGTCGAGGCACGAGAGGATGAGGATCCGGCCCCGGACGACGCGGACGGTGATGTCGCAGAAGTTGGTGTACGCCGAGTCCTTCGTCGCCGGCAGGTGGGTGACGACGCGGACGAACGGGCTGTCGGCGTAGAACGAGCGGTACAGCTCGATCAGGTCGTGCTCCACGGCCGTCCCCAGCGGCTTCGCGTAGATGGTGGCGAAGATGCCGCGGTCCATCGGCACGAGGTGGGGCGTGAAGATCACCTCGACGGGGTCCCCGCCGCCCGAGGCCGTGGTGAGGATCTGGTCGATCTCGGGCGTGTGGCGGTGGCGGCCGACGCTGTAGGCCGAGAGGCTCTCGTTGCACTCGGGGAAGTGCGTGTTCAGCTTCGGCGAACGCCCCGCGCCCGAGACTCCGCTCTTGGCGTCGATGACGATCCCGGTCCGCTCGATCAGCCCCTCCGCCACGAGCGGCGCGAGCCCGAGGATGCTCGCCGAGGTGTAGCAGCCGGGGTTGGCGATCAGGGTCGCCGACGGGATTTTTTGGCGGAACAGCTCGGGCAGGCCGTAGACGGCCGAATTCAGGCCCTCGGCGTCGGTGTGCTCGTGGCCGTACCAATCCTCATAGACCTGGGCGTCGTCCAGCCGGTAGTCGGCGCTCAGGTCGATGACCTTGACGCCGCGCTCGCGGAGCGACGGCGCGATCGCCATGCTCGCCGTGTGCGGCAGGGCCAGGAACGCGTAGCCCGCGCGCTCGGCGATCCGGTCGGCGTCGAAGGGCTCGCAGGCCAGGTCGATGCGCTTCGTCAGCCCGGGGTGGAGCGCGTCGAGCCGCTCGTCCTGGCGCGAGGTCGCCACCGCGACCTTCACGCCCGGGTGCCTCAACAGGATCTGGATCAGCTCGCGGGCCGCGTACCCCGAGGCCCCCACGATCGCCGCGCCGACAGGTTCCGCCACGTCTCGATCCCCTCTCCGCTACCGGGTCAGTCCGCCGCGGGCCGGGCGACTCGACGCCCCCGCCGCGATGCATAAAGTATCGCCAAGCCCCAGGCCGTCCAGCAAGCTCCCGAGGCCCAAAGCCCCTGGCGGACGTCGGCCGCGTCGTACCGAAGCCGCAGCACAGCCCCCGGCCCCGGCGCGGCGGCGAGCCCGATCCGCATCCAGGCCCCGCCCCCCTTCCCGACCCGGAACGCCGGCCCGATGTTCGCGGGCGTCTCGCGGCCGCCGTCGACCACCACGGCCAGCCACTGGGGGTCGTACAACACCGAGACCAGCACCGGCCCGGGCCGGGCGACGCCCTCCAGCGCGATCTCCCATTCGACGGGCGACCTCGACTCGGCCTTCAGCGGCCGGGCGCGGTCGAGCGCGTCGAGGACCGGCCTCGGGTCGCCGTCCCAGTCCTCGGGGACGTCCGAGGCCGGCAGCCAGGCGCGGGGGCCTTCGGCCGCCGGCCGGACGATCTGGAACTCGTCG
Source organism: Paludisphaera mucosa (assembly GCF_029589435.1). Classification (NCBI taxonomy): domain Bacteria; kingdom Pseudomonadati; phylum Planctomycetota; class Planctomycetia; order Isosphaerales; family Isosphaeraceae; genus Paludisphaera; species Paludisphaera mucosa. The sequence continues at coordinate 214,968 of NZ_JARRAG010000002.1, forward strand.
GCCCAGGCCTGGCGGGACGGGTTCCAGTCCGCGCCGAAGAGCCAGCGGGCGAGGTCGGGGTCGGCGATCGACTCGACCGTCCCGGGCGGCTCGGCGTTCCGCATGCGCATCGCGGCGACCTCGATCGGGTCGAGCAGGCGCAGACCCGCGCCGGTCGCGCGGAGGGCGCGGAGGACGGCGTCCCGGCCGGGCCCGGCTTCGAGGGACCCTCGGGCGACCGTGGCGAGCGGCGTGAGCGCGGGCAGGTCGAGCGTCCGGTAGGCCTGCACCGGGGCCAGGCCGGCGGCCATGGGCAGGTTGCGCAGGGGGTCGATAATCCGCGTGCCCCGCGGCTCCTTCGCCAGCCTCGCCAGCACCGGGCTCTGCTCGCCCAGCGGCCGGAGCGGGCCGACGTCGACCAGGCGATGTCGCCCCAGCAGCATCAGGTCGACCGCCGTCAACGCGACGAGGACGATCGGCGCGTGGGGGTGCAGCCTGGGCACGCACGCCAGCGCCGCGACGGCCGCGAGGATCGCCAGCGTCCCCGCCAGCTCCGCGCGGTAGATCTCGAACCGGCGCTGCTCGAACGACCGCGCGTCGCGCGGGGCCGTCTCCCGGCGATATCCCGCCCGTTCCAGGGCCGGCGGGATCAGCGGGTCGGTCGAAGGCCGCCGCGCCAGGCTCGCCACGCTGCGAAAGTCGGGATCCCCCTCCCAGGGCCGGATCCTGAAGGCCCGCTCGTACAGGTCGGCCGCGACGCGACTCCCCGAAGGCGACGTCGACCAGAGCGCCAGCTCGACGAGCCCCACGGCCGCGCCGATCCACAGGAAGGCGAGCACCGCCAACGGCAAGAGGCCCCGCGCGGGCCGCTCCCACGTCCGCCAGCGATCGACCCCGAGGCCCGCCAGCATGGCCAGCGCCAGCGACATCGGGAGCCCCCAGCGGGCCGGGGCGCGGAAGAACGAGAAGCCGGGCAGCCGGATCAGCCACCCGAATCCCGGCACGTACGGCCCCAGGCTGAGCACCAGGCAGACGGCCGCCAGGACGGCCAGGCATCGCACGGCGGCATCCCGTCGGGCCTCGCGGACGACGACCAGCACCGCCAGGAACAACGGAGCGATCCCGACGTAGGCCAGGTATTCCTCGGGCGAGGTGTGGAACGGGTCCCAGACCAGCGGTCGCCACAGCGGCGAGCGGTGGAACAGGTTGGGCGCGGCGAGGCTGACGAGGTGGAAGGGCGTCGCGGCGAAACCCGAGAGGTATTCGTAGTCGCGACGATCGGCCGCGAGCCCCGCCAGCCGGGCCGTCGGCCAGACCTGCGCCGCGGCCATCGGCAAGACGACCGTCAGCCCCAGCACGACCAGCCCGGACCGCCCGGCCGCGACGCCGGGCGTCCGTCTCGCCGCCCTTTCCAGCAGCGTCCAGGCCGCTATGACCGCGACCGTCGCCTGGGTCATGAAGGCGACCTGGAAATGTCCCGGCAGCACCTGGATCGCCAGCACGACGGACAGCAGGAACAGCCTGCGGGCCGTCCCGGGCCCTTGATCCTTCAGCAGGCCCCACACCAGCCCCCAGGCCCAGGGGAGCCATGAGCCCGTCGTGTATCCCCAGGGGTGCGGCATGTGGATGACGAAGAATCCCGACGCCGCGAACGCGAAACCGGCCAGCCCCGCCCCCAGTCGGCCCGCCCCGAACTTTCGGGAAGCCCAGTATCCGCCCAGCCCTCCCCACAGGGTGTGCAGCAACAGGCTGGCGACGTACGCCCGCTCGACGCCCAGCAGCCCGTAGAGCACCAGGTGGGGCGGATAGAAGGCCCCCATCTGGCTCTCGCCGACGCCCGGGAAGCCATAACCCCAGAGGTCGTTCCACACTGGGATGCGGCGTTCGGCCAGCGAGGTCGCCAAAACGCTCATCAAACCGAGGAAGAACTGGGTGACGTCGCCCCCGACCGGCATGGCCGTTCCCAAACTGAAGGGGAAGAGCCAAACGAGAAGCGCGAGGATCACCACGACCGCGACGACCGGGCTCCGGGGCGCGAACTCCTGCGCGGGTGCGCCGACCGGGACCGCCTTCGTCGCCTCTGCCACGCCTGGTCGACCTCTCGCTGCAGGTAACTTTTGCAAATCTCCGGGCGATCTTACAGAAATCCGGCTTGACCGTCACGGCCCGGGCGACCTCGGAACCTCACGGAGGCCTAGTTTGGGCCGAAAATCCGGCCTGGCCGCGAACTCGCCCAGCCCATACCGGGTCTTGGCACGGGAGGTGCTTTTACTCAAGCCATCGAGCCCCAAGCGTGAGGAGACGCCGGGCTCACCGGCGACCGAAACCGATCGAATCGAACATGGAGGATAGATCATGCTGGTCCTGAGCAGGAAGTTGGGCGAGGTCATCCAGATCGGGTCGGACATCCGGATCGTGGTCGCGAAGATCGACGGCCACCAGGTGCGCATCGGCATCGAGGCCCCCATGAGCGTCTCGATCAAGCGCCAGGAGATCTGCTTCGAGCTGCCGAACGAGCGCGAGGCCGATCGGCTCATGCAGGCGGTCGGCGCTTGACGCTCCCCCGCCCGGCGCGCCCACACTGGGGAGGATGACGAGCGCCGACCGGTCGGCCTCGCATCCGACTCCGGGTGGGCGTCGATGCGGATCGTGATCGCTCCAGACAAGTTCAAGGGGAGCCTGACGGCCGCCGAGGCCGCCCGGGCGATCGCGCGAGGCGTGCACGCGGCCGACCCTAAGGCCGATGTCGTCGCCGCGCCCATGGCCGACGGCGGCGAGGGGATCGTCGAGGCCCTCGTCGCGGCCACCGACGGATCCTTCCGCGAGATCCGCGTGACGGGCCCGATGGGCGAGCCGATCGCGGCGCGCTACGGCCTGCTCGGCGACGGACGCACGGCCGTCGTGGAGATGGCGAAGGCCGCCGGGCTGGTCCTCGTCCCCAAAGACCGTCGCGACCCGCTCCGGGCCACGACGCGGGGCGTCGGCGAGTTGATCCTGGCCGCGGCCGGCACGGGCGTCCACCGACTGATCGTCGGCATCGGCGGCAGCGCGACCAACGACGGCGGCGCGGGGCTGGCGCAGGCCCTCGGCTATCGCCTGATCGACGCCCAGGGCCGCGAGATCGGCCCCGGCGGCGGCCCGCTCGCGGACCTCGACCGCATCGAGCGCGACGGGGCCGCGCGCGCCCTGACGGGCGTCGAAATCGCCGTGGCCTGCGACGTGACCAACCCTTTATGCGGCCCCTCGGGCGCCTCGGCGGTTTACGGCCCCCAGAAGGGGGCGACGCCGGCGATGGTCGAGCAACTCGACCGCAACCTCGCCCGGCTGGCGGAGGCGATCGAGCGCGACCTGGGCGTCGCGGTCGCCGAGATCCCCGGCGCGGGGGCCGCGGGCGGCCTCGGCGCGGGGCTGGTCGCGTTCGCGGGCGGCCGTCTGGAGCCGGGCATCGACCTCGTGATCGAGGCCGTCGGCCTGGCGGACAAGCTCCGCGGCGCCGACCTCTGCCTGACGGGCGAAGGGTCGCTCGACGCCCAGAGCGCCTTCGGCAAGACGGCCGTCGGCGTGGCGAGGCTGGCGCGCTCGCTCGGCGTCCCCACGTTCGCCCTCGTGGGCTCGATCGGCGAAGGGGCGGAGCAATGCCTCGCGCAAGGGCTCGACGCCTACTTCCCCATATGCCCCGGCCCCATGAGCCTCGACGACGCGATGGCCCGGGCCCCGGACCTGCTCGCCCGGGCCGCCGAGCAGGCCGTGCGCGGCTTCCTGGCGGGAGTCCGCCCATCGTCGAAGCGGATTCACGTCCATGAGTGAACAACCCATCACGGGCGAATTCGGCCTGATCGAGTGGATCCGGGGCCGGCGGCCGGCGCTCACGCCCGAGGACGGCGTCTTCGGCGACGTCGGCGACGACTGCGCGACGGTCGGCTTGCGCGAGCGGCTGACGCTCGTGACGACCGACATGCTGATGGACGGCCGCCACTTCCGGCTCGCCGAGGTCGGCCCCGAGGCGGTCGGGAACAAGGCGATGGGCGTGAACATCTCGGACGTCGCCGCGATGGCGGGCGTCCCCCGGTTCGCGACGGTCGCCGTCGCGCTGCCGCGGCGGGACGCGGTCGCCGTCGGCCAGGGGCTCGACGCCGGCCTGCGACGCATGGCCGACCGCTTCTCCGTCCACATCGTCGGCGGCGACACCAACGCCTGGGACGGCCCGCTCGTCGTGTCGGTGACGCTCATCGGCGAGGCGTCCCCGCTGGGATCGCCCGGCCGCTCGCACGCGCGCGTCGGCGACGCGGTCTTCGTCACCGGCCCGCTCGGCGGCAGCCTGTTCCGGGGCCGCCACCTCCGGCCCGAGCCCCGCGTCGCCGAGGCGGCCGCCCTGCTGAGGGCGACGACGCTGCACGCGATGATCGACCTGTCCGACGGCCTCTCGTCCGACCTCGGCCACATCCTCGACGAGAGCGGCGGCCTGGGCGCGGTGCTCGACGCCGACGCGATCCCGATCCATCCCGACGCGATCGACATGGCCCGCGAGGACGGCGTCCCCGCACTCCGGCACGCGCTCGACGACGGCGAGGACTTCGAGCTGTGCTTCACCGTCCCGGCCGACGCGGCCGAGGCGATCGTGAACGGGCCGCCCGATGGGGTCGTTCTCCACCGCATCGGGACGATCGTCGCGACGCCCGGCGTCCGCCTCCGCGGGTCCGACGGCCGAATCACCGCGGTCGAGCCCCGGGGCTTCGACCATTTCCGGGGGCCCTCCCCCCCATGAACGTCGCGCGCGACGAGGACGGCCTGCGGATCGAACTCGACGGCGAGGCCGAGACCGACGCGCTCGGCCGGGCCCTCGCCGCCGTCCTGGCGCCGGACACGGTCGTCGGCCTCGTCGGCCCGCTCGGGGCCGGCAAGACCCGGCTCGTCCGCGCGATCGCCGAGGCCCTCGACGTCGACCCCCTCGCCATCGCCAGCCCGACGTTCGTGCTCATCCATGAATACGAGGGCGCGATCCCGATCTATCACTTCGACGTGTACCGCCTCACCTCCACCGCCGCCTTCGACGACCTGGGCCCGGCCGACTACTGGACGGCCGGCGGGATCTGCCTCGTCGAGTGGGCCGACCGCGTCGCCGCCGCCTTGCCCCCGGACGCCTGGTGGATCACGATCGAGCCGGTCGACCCCGCCCGCCGCGCCGTCCGCCTCGCCGCCCCCGACGACGCCCTCGAACGCCTCGCGAACCTCCTCACGCCCCCTTCCGACGCACCGAAGGACGGACCATGACGTACCGCGCGCCGAAGCTCGCCACGCCGACCGTGATCCTGATGCTGGGAGCCTTCCTGACGACGGCGGGCGCCGAGGACGGCGCTCCCGCTCCCGCGCCGGACGGGCCCCGGCCCAACCTGGTCGGGGCGTATGGGCCCTGGTTGTCGGACAAGGTCCTCGGCGACGGGCCGGCGCGGCTGTCGTTCCGCACGGGGCGCTGGAGGACGCTCGACGAATGGCGGAAGGTCGGCCGCGAGCGGACCTGGGAATGCCTCGCGCCCGTCGACCAGGGGGGCGTCCCGGAGGTCCGCGTCGAGGAGTCGCGGGAGTACGACGGGCTCCACGTCGAGCGGCTGTCGTGGCAGCTTCCCGGGGGGCCCCGGACGGAGGCGGTGTTCCTCAAGCCCGCCGGCGCGACGGGGCGGCTGCCCGCGGTGCTGGGGCTGCACGACCACGGCGGCAACAAGTTCCTGGGCTGGCGGAAGATCGCCCGGATCGACGAGACGCTCTGGCCGATCCTGGTCGACCACCACGACCAGTACTACGGCGGCGTCGCGTGGGCCAACGCGCTGGCGAAGCGGGGCTACGCCGTCCTGGTCCACGACACCTTCCCGTTCGCCAGCCGCCGCGTGCGGGTGGCCGACGTCCCCGAGCGGATCCGCGAGGACGGCGTCGACCCCGAGCCGACCGACGCCGAGGGCGTGAAGCGCTACAACAAGTTCGCCTCCGCCCATGAAGACGTCATGGAGAAGGGCCTCCTGAGCGCCGGCACGACCTGGCCGGGCGTGTACGTCGTCGAGGACCAGCGGGCGCTGGACGTCCTGTGCGCCCGCGCCGACGTCGACCCGGGCCGGGTCGGCTGCGCGGGGCTCTCGGGCGGCGGCATGCGGACCGTCTACCTCGGCGGCCTCGACGACCGGATCCGGTGCGCGGTGGCCGTCGGCTTCATGACGACCTGGCGCGACTTCATCCTCAACAAGTCGTATACGCACACCTGGATGGCCTACGCCCCCCTGCTCCCCCGCGACCTCGACTTCCCCGAGATCCTCGCCCTGCGGGCGCCATCGCCGACGATGGTCCTGAACGGCAGCGAGGACGGCCTCTACACCCTCCCCGAGATGCGCCGCGCCGACGCCATCCTCCGCGAGACGTTCGCCAGGGGCGGCGCCCCCGAAGCCTACGAGGGCAAGTTCTACCCCGGCGGCCACCGCTTCGACCTGGAGATGCAACGCGACGCCTTCGCCTGGTTCGACAGGCACCTCAAGGACGCGAAGTGACCGGGCGATCCGGCCTCGACGTCAAAGGATGAAATCACCCTTCTCCCACCGGGAGAGGGATCCGGCTCTCCCTAATCGCCCGAATGAGAGTATGGTTACTCGGGAGTCTAAACCGTCCGATCGAACGCAGCGGCAAGCCCTCACGACGACGCGAAAAGGGGAGAAAATGAAAAAACCGCGGCCGACGAAAACCCCGAAAAGCCGGCCTTAAACTACCATCGAAATTCACCTTACGTCCGATGGCTTTGTTGGTCTCCGATGCGAATGAAGCCGATTCGAAGCCGATCTCGCGGGGCCTCGCGAACGGCCCGAGTTGGAACACCGAGGGGCGGGCGGGTATCGTGGTCGGTGAGATTCCCCAACCCTCGGCGGCTCCGATCCTCGTGACGCATCAGCAAGACTCCGACCTGTTCGACGTGGCCGTCCTGGGGGCCGGCGCGGCCGGGCTGGTCGCGGCGGCGCGGGCGGCGGAGTGCGGGGCGAGGGTGGTCCTGCTGGAGAAGAACCGCAAGCCGGGCGTGAAGATCCTGATGTCGGGCGGCACGCGGTGCAACGTCACCAACGCCCGGGGGCTGCGGCGGCTGGAGGCGGTCTCGGGGCCGGTCGACCCGGGCTTCGACCCGAAGCTGCTGCGCGGCGTCCGCGCGATTCAGGACGCCTTCGGGCCGGGCGGGCCGTTCCTGGGGCCGTCGCTCCGGAAGTTCGACGTCGACCAGAGCGTCCGGCTGTTCGAGGCCGAGGGCGTGGCCCTGAAGGTCGAGGCCAACGGCAAGCTCTTCCCCGTCTCCGACCGCGCCGTCGACGTCCTGGAGGCGCTCCTGAGACGGTTGGGCCGATCGGGCGCCGAGGTGCGTTACCTGAGCCCGGCGCGGTCGGTCGAGCGCGTCGAGGACGGCTGGCGGATCGCGGCGGGCGATGGACATATCCACGCGCGAGCGGTCGTCCTGGCGGTCGGCGGCCGGTCGTTCCCGGGGTGCGGGACGACGGGCGACGGCTACGCGATCGCGCGGGCGCTCGGGCATACGATCGTCGACGTCCGGCCCGCGCTGGTCCCCTTGCGGGTGGTCCCCGAGTGGGTGCCGACGCTCCGGGGACTCAGCCTGCCCGACGTCGTCGTCTCGGTCCACGGCCCGTCCGGCCCGGCGCTGGCGCAGCGGCGTGAGGCGGTCCTGTTCACGCACACCGGCCTGAGCGGGCCGGCCATCCTGGACGTCAGCCGGGCCGAGGCCCGCCGCGAGGGCGAAGAGCGCCTGGAGCTGCGGATCGACCTCCGGCCCGACGAGTCGCGCGAGGACGTCGACCGGCGGATCCAGGAGGCGGCGCGGCGGGGCAAGGCCGGGATCGCCTCGATCCTGTCGGCCGACCTTCCGCACCGCCTGGCGGAGTGCGTCCTCGACCACTGCGGCGTCCCCCGCTCGCGGACCGGGCCCGACCTGTCGCGGCCCGAGCGGATCCGCCTGGTCGCGGCGCTCAAGGGGCTGGCCCTGCCGATCGCGGGGACGCTGGGCTTCGAGAAGGCCGAGGTCTCCAGCGGCGGCGTGGCTCTCGACGAGGTCGACCCGAAGACCCTGGAGAGTCGCCTGGCGCCCGGCTTCCACCTGGCCGGCGAGGTGCTCGACCTGGACGGCCTGATCGGCGGGTACAACTTCCAGGCCGCCTGGAGCACCGGCTGGCTCGCCGGCGAGTCGGCGGCGCGGCCGCCGGGGTGAGCCGGGGCGGACGCGGCTCAGCGGCCGCCGCTGAGGGCGCCGCGCGAGATCGCGCCGGGGTCGCGTGAGACCTTCTCGGCGAAGTCGCGGAACGACGCCAGGGCCACCCGGAGCTGGACGAGCGCCTGATTGGCGGACACGGCCATGGCGTTGAAGTTGTCGTACAGCTCGGACTGGGTCAGCAGCCTCTGGATCGAGCCCGACGTGTTGAGCCCGCCGCGGCCGTTGCGGAGGGTGTTGGAGAGCAGCTCGACGTCCGAGGCGATCCGGTTCACCCGCCGCACGGTCTGGCCGAGGTCGGTCGCCGGCGTCTTGTCGACCGGCGCGCCCAGGTCCTTCATCAGCGGGGCGGCGTCGGCGAGCGCCACGTCCAGCCGCCCGGCGGCCGAGGAGAACTTGGCGATCCCGGTCTTGAGCGCGTCCTGGGTGGCGGGGTCGAGGGTGGAGTTGAGGCGGTCGGACGCCTTCTGGATGTTGGCGAGCGCCTCCTTCACGGCCGTCTGGTTCTCGTCGACGAAGGTCCGGATGCCGGTCGAGGCGGACGAGAGGTCCTTGCCGGTGGTGTTCCAGGTGGCGAGGAATTCGTCGAGCTTGCCGGCGCTCGACGAGAGCTTGGACAGGCCGGCGGCGGCCTCCTGGATCGTCTTGAGGGTGTCGCCGGCGCTCTCGAAGACCTTGGTCGCGGCGGCCAGGGCCTTGGACGGGTCGGCGGCGACCTCGCCCTCGATGATCGGCGCGGTGGCGGGGGTGGTCGAGGTCTCAAGCAGGCCCTCGCCCTCGCCGGGGAGCAGGTCGACGGTGACGTCGCCGATCAACGACCGGGTGAGGCGGGGGATCGAGCCCTTACGGAGCTTGAACCGGCTTTCCAGGGCGATCGTCACGAGCACGCCGTCGGGCTGGTTGGGACGGTCGTCGAAGTCGATGCCGACGACCTCGCCCACGCGGATGCCGCTCTTGCGCACGGCCACGCCCTGGAGCACGCCCGGGGCCTCGGCGTAGTGGACCTTCAGGAACCCGCGCTCGCGGAGGATCTGGGGGGACTCGCCGAACCAGACCACCAGCATCGTTAGCACCAGGCCGGCGACGATGACGAACATGCCCAGCCGAAACTGCATGACGCGTTCATTCATGAGCACCCTCGACTTGCTACTTCAGGGGCCGCGTCGGTCACGGCCCCGCCGCGCGATTCTGGGCCGCCAGCTCGCGGAGCCGCTCGCCGGCCTCGCCCTTGACGAACTGGCGGACGCGGGGGTCGGCCGCCTCCTCCAGGCCGTCGGGCGGGCCGTCGTAGATCACCTGCGACTGGCCGCGGCCGGTCCGCGCCAGCGGGAAGAACATGACGACCCGGTCGGCCACCTTGGCCACCGTCCGCATCTCGTGGGTGACGACCACGCCCGACTTGTGGCCGCCCCGCTGGGTCTGGAGGATCAGCTCGTTGATGACGTCGGTCATGATCGGGTCGAGGCCCGTGGTCGGCTCGTCGTAGAGCATCACCTCGGGGTCGAGGGCCAGCGCCCGCGCCAGGCCCACGCGCTTGCGCTGGCCGCCGGAAAGCTCGGCCGGCTTCTTGCGCTCCAGGCCCATGGGGAGGCCGACGTCCTGGAGCCGCTCGGCGACGATCGAGGCGACGTGCTCCTCGTCGCAGACCTTGTGCTCGCGGAGGCCGAACGCCACGTTGTCGTAGACGCTCAGGCTGTCGAACAGGGCCGCCATCTGGAAGAGGAAGCCGAACCGCAGCCGCAGCTTCACCATGGCCCGCGCGTTCATGCGGGTCACGTCCTCGCCGTCGAAGAGGATCCGGCCGCTGGTGGGGTGCAGCAGGCCGATGATCAGCTTCAGCAGCACCGTCTTGCCGCAGCCGCTCTCGCCGATGACGCAGACCGTCTCGCCCCGGCGGATCGTCAGGTTCAGGTTGCGCAGGACCTTCTGCTGGCGGAACTGGATGCAGACGTCCTGGAACTCGATCATCTCGCCGCCGGGGGCCGGCGTCGGGCCCTTCGACGGCGCGGGGGTCGGCTGGGGCGGGCCGGCGCTCATAAGAGCCCCGAGGCCTGGGGCCAGATCGAGCGGTAGGCGGTGTTCCAGAGCAGCCCGAGCACGAAGTCCAGGAACAGGATCGCCATGAACGAGAAGACGAACGCCTCGGTCGCCGCCTTGCCCACGCCCTCGGCCCCCGCGGTCGAGTTGAACCCGCGATGGCAGCTGATCAGCGCGATCGCCGACCCGAAGAAGAGGCTCTTGAGCACGCCGGCGAGGATGTCGAGCCCCTCGACGTAGTCGCGCGAGTGCTTCCAGTAGGCGAACGAGTCGACCCCCATCACCTGGGTGCAGACCGCCGCGCCGCCGATGACCCCCATGAAGTCGGCCATCAGGGTCAGGAGCGGGATCAGCAGCAGGCAGGCCAGGAACCGGGGGACCGCCAGGTAATAGATGGGGTCGGTCCCCAGGGCCGACAGGGCGTCGATCTGCTCGGTGACCCGCATCGTCCCCAGCTCGGCCGCCATCGACGAGCCCACCCGGCCGGCGAGCATCGTCGCCGCCAGCACCGGGCCCAGCTCCTTCACGAGCGAGATGTTGATCACCGAGCCCAGCCGCGTCGCCAGCCCCATCATCTGGAATTCGTGGTACGCCTGGACCGCCAGCACCATGCCGATGAACGTGCCGGTGATCGCCACGACCGAGACGCTCTGGACGCCGATCGCGTAGAAGATCGGCACCAGGACCGACCAGCGCGGTCGGCGGCGGAAGATCCAGCCCAGCGTCCGGGCCGAGAAGAGGCCGACGTCGCCGATCTCGGCGACCCGTTCGAAGACGTGCCGCCCCAGGCGATGGACCGCGGTGTCCGGGCCCTCGACCGCGTCCTCTTCGAGATTCAGCGCCGCCACGGCCATCCTTGCCACTCCTGTCGGGTCGATCCCACGATCCCGCCGCGATCCGCCCCCGCGTCGGGCGCAGGCGCGACGCGTCGATCGCGGACGAGGTCCGGCGACGGCCCGGCCATTCTCGACATTCTTCGATCCCTTGGCAAGCCCGACCGAACTCGGCCGGGCCGGCGGCCGCTCGCAGCGGGCGTAGGCCGAACCCCGGGCCGCGACGAGCCCTCGACCGTCCGGGAGAGGGGCGCCCCGCCTCAGCGAAGGATGCGGACGTAGATGCAGCCGTCGTGGATGCAGATATCGGCCTCGACGCCGTCGAGGCCCGGCAGGGCGACCTCCATGTAGTTGAACTCGGCGTCGTGATAGCGATGCACCGACTGCTTCAGGCGCCGCGAGCCCTTCCGGGCGTCGAGGCGGGCCAGGCCGCCCAGCAGGTCGTGGACCAGTTCGGCTACGGAGCGTCGCGGAGACGGCTCCATCGACGTCGGGCGGAGGGCGGGGAGGGAGGCGAAGGGAAGGGTCTCGGACATGTTGGAATATCCTTGAGAAACGGCGCCTCCCGCGGGCGGGGACTCGCAATGGCTGCACGGGGGATCGCGAATCCTCTCATCGAGCGGGCAAACTCTCTTGGTGCACCGTGACCGGCGGATCCCCTGCGATCCTGGGTGGTACGGCATTTCCGGCGGATTCAGAAGGCGATTCGGATCCAGGACCTGTTACAAGTCGATCGAGGCGGGATGAGGCGACTGCTAGGCGACGAGACGGCGGCCATGCCGGGACGGGCACCACACTCGGCGGAAGTTCATACATCAAACCGAAACAATGTATGCTTGCTCGTGTGGGTCGAACTTTAATATAACGCCCTCACGCGTGGTGTACAGCTATTTTTTTCCGCGTTTTCGAGAGATGAATTCGTTAGGGGGGCGGGACCGTCGTAACGCGTTGCGGGTCGGGGCTTAAGAAGCGGTCGCGACGAGCAGCGGCCTCGTGCTCAGGCGACGGCAGGCCGAGGAACGCCGAGTTCGTCCAGCCGCCGGTCGAGCATGCGCTCCAGGGCCTCGGCGGTGCGGCGATAGGTCTGATGGTCGGAGCCGATCGGGTCGGGGACGTCGTCGCCCTCGGGGTCGAGGAGCGTCGCGAAGGTTTCGGCCTCCGGGGCGGCGTCGAGGAGGGTGTCCAGGTGGTCGAGGGTCATCGCGAAGACGCGGTCGGCCTGGCGGATCAGGTCGAGGCTGACGGCGCGGCTGCGGTGCTGGTCGAGCGAGCCCCCCATGGCGCGAAGGACCTCGACGGCGTGGGGGGCCGCCGGCGCGCCGTGAGAGGCCGCGACGCCCGCCGAGACGACGAGGTAGCCCCGCTCCTCCAGGTCGGCCACGGCGCAGTTCAGGCGGCGGGCGAGCAGGACCTTGCAGATGGCCTCGGCCATCGGGCTGCGACAGGTGTTGCCGGTGCAGATGAAGGCCAGGACGATCCCGGAGCGTCGGGAGAGCGTCGCGGCGTCGACGGCCCCCTCGCGGACGATCGACCAGCGGTCGTCCTGGACGCGGACGGCGGTCGCGACCCGGCCGAAGCGGGTCGGCCCGGAGTCGATGGCCATGTCGACGCCGGCCATGGCGCGCAGGGGGTCGGCGGTCGTCGCCGGCGAGCGGTCGGGGTTGCGGACCAGGCTGAGCACCAGCGGGGCCGGGCAGAACCGAAGGAGGTGCCGGATCAGCGGATCCTCGGGGCAGCGGAGGGCCACGTCCCCTTCGGGCGAGATCATCGCCTTGACCGGTGCCGGGAGGCGGTCGAAAAGGCCGTCGCGGGAGGGGCGCGGGAAGATCAAGGCGACCGGGCCGGGCCAGCAGCGGCGGGCCAATCGGCCGCCGATCGCGGGGATCCCCGGGACCCAGTCGGCCGCCTCCGCGGGGCCCTTCACCAGGATGGTCAGGGGCCGGGGCGCGGCGTCGCCCCGGAGCCGACGGAGCTGGGCGACCCCCTCGGGATTCAGGGCGCTGGCGGCCAGGCAGTAGACCGTCTCGGTCGCCAGGCCGACGACGCCCCCCTGGGCCAGGCAGGCGACGGCCCGATGCACCACGTCGCGGGCGTCGTCGCACTGCGACAGGTCGATCCACTGGGGCGATGCGGGGCTGTCCGTCATGGAGATTCGAAAAGTCCGGCGCTTCGGCGCGGAAAGGATCGCGGGGGGAGACGGTCGGATCGGATCAGATCAGATAGGCCAGGCCGCCGACGTCCCGGAGCTGCTCGTAGATGGCGAGGACCTGCTCGGCGTTCTGGACGGTCAGCTCGAGCGTCACGGCGATGTGGCGGCCCCCCGGCGTGATCCGCACCGAGTAATCCAGGTCGGAGGGCGCGGCCAGGTGGGACGACACGGCCTGGACCACCCGCCCCTCGAAATCGTCCTCGGCCCGGCCGATCGCCTTGATGATGTAGCTGCCGGGGAACAGGTGCGTCGATTCGAGGAGTTCCAACGAAGGGCGATGAGCCGGTTCACTGTCCATGGCCTTGCTCCCAGGGAAGGCAAGAGCGAGCTGGCGACGGGTCCGCATCGCGGGAGTCGCCTCAATCATACGGCCCGACCCGCCCCTCCGGAAACCCGACTCGGCGATTTTCGGCCCCTCGCCCGATCCGGCCGGCTTCGAAAACACGAACAGCCTCACGCCGAGGGATCCTCGGGGCGAGGCTGACCGCGAATGCTCTGCCTGGGCGGGGGGGAGTCAGTCCTGCGGCGGGCCGGCGGGGACGTGGCGTCGACCGGTCGGCTGCTGCGGCGGGGCCTGAGTCCGGCGGCTCATTTCTTGCGATGACGGATCTTGCTCCGCATCCGGCGCTTCTTGCGACCGACCTTGCGGCGACCTTTGCCTCGACGACGACTGGCCATGCGTTCTCCTTGGGTTCCGGAATCGACACGGACGCGGGAGGGCGCCGCGGGGCGCGCTCCGATTCAAAACTCCATTTTATACCTCAGGAGGCGTCCGGGCTCAAGCGGTCCTCCCACGGGACGCGCGAGAGGTCGGCCAGCGCCAGCACCAAGGCCTGGGTCCCCTTGCGTCCCCGGCCCTGCGCCGCGACGGCCCGATAGAGCTGTTCGGCGAGCGCCAGGCCGGGCATGGCGAGGCCCATCCGCCGCGCCTCGGCCAGGGCGATCCCCATATCCTTGAGGAAGTGCTCGACGAAGAAGCCGGGCTCGAAATCGCCGGCGATCATGCGGGGGGCGAGGTTGCTCAGGCTCCACGAGCCGGCCGCGCCAGTGGCCACGCTGCGGAGGACCGTCTCCAGGTCCAGGCCGGCCTTGCGGGCGTAGAGCAGGGCCTCGCAGACGCCCACCATGTTGCCGGCGATCAGAATCTGGTTGACCATCTTGGCGTGCTGGCCCGAGCCCGGCCCGCCCTGGAAGACGATCGTCTTGCCCATGGCCTCGAACAGGGGCCGGAGGGCCTCGGCGACCGCGGCCTCGCCGCCGATCATGATCGACAGCCGGCCCTCGCGGGCGCCCACGTCGCCGCCGGAGACCGGCGCGTCGAGCGCGTGCACGCCCGCCGCGAGGGCCCGCTCGGCGATCTCGACGGCCAGGGCGGGCTCGCTGGTCGTCATGTCGACGAGGACCGAGCCGGCCGCCGCCGCGGACAGCACGCCGCGATCCCCCAGGATCACCTCGCGGACGTCGCGGGGGTGGCCGACGATCGAGAAGACCACGTCCGAGGTCGCGGCGACCTCGGCCGGCGACGCCGCCGCCCTCGCCCCCTTCGCGACCAGGGGCTCGACCTTCGACGGCGTCCGGTTGAAGACGGTCGCCGCGTAGCCGGCGGCGAGCAGCCGGCCGCACATCGACGTCCCCATCACTCCGGTCCCGATCCAGCCGATCCGCGTCTTCCCGGGTTCGATGCGCAGGTCCATGGGTCGGGTCCTCGCGGCCGCGGGGGCCTCGTGGTCTTGAGCCTTCGGAGAGCCCGGCGATACAATTGAGCTTTCCGACGGGTCGATTATAACCGGAAGGTCTCGACGCGACAGTCCGGGGCCGTCGGCCCATCCCTCGGCACGAGTCCAAGGCACGACATGCGACCTTCCCTGATCCAGAGCTACCTGTCCGGCAAGGCCGCCGGCGACGTCTCCCCCGCGTTCCTCGCCTACCTCGCCAGCCTGGAGACGGTCGCGGGGGTCGCCCCCGACGTCGCCCGCGCGATCGTCGCGGAGCTGGCCGACCAGCGCGGCAACATCAAGCTGATCGCCAGCGAGAACTACTCGTCGCTGGCCACCCAGCTCGCCATGGGCAACCTGCTGACCGACAAGTACGCCGAGGGGATCCCGCACCACCGCTTCTACGCCGGCTGCGACAACGTCGACGCGGTCGAGGACCTGGCCAACGCCCGGGCCTGCGAGCTGTTCGGCGCCGAGCACGCCTACGCCCAGCCCCACAGCGGGGCCGACGCCAACATGGTCGCGTTCTGGGCCATCCTCCGGGCCCGCGTCGAGCTGCCCGCGATGGCCGAGATCCTCGGCCTCGAGAACGCCGCCGCGCTCGCGCCGGCCGACTGGAACAAGATGCCCCTGGAGCAGTGGAACAAGGTCCGCGTCGCCCTGGGGAGCCAGCGGCTCCTGGGGATGGACCTGGCCTCGGGCGGCCACCTCACGCACGGCTACCGCCTGAACGTCTCGGGCAAGATGTTCGAGGCCCACGGCTACACCGTCGACCGCGAGACCTTCCTGCTCGACTACGACGCCATCGAGAACCAGGCCCTCGAAGTGAGGCCGCTGATCCTGCTGGCGGGCTTCAGCGCCTATCCCCGCAACATCAACTACCGCCGGATGCGCGAGATCGCCGACAAGGTGGGCGCGGTCCTGATGGTCGACATGGCCCACTTCTCGGGCCTGGTCGCCGGCAAGGTGCTGACCGGCGACGAGGACCCGCTGGCCTTCGCCGACGTCGTGACGACCACCACCCACAAGACGCTCCGCGGCCCCCGCGGCGGGCTCGTGCTCTGCAAGAAGGAATTCGCCGAGCACGTCGACCGCGGCTGCCCGCTCGTGCTGGGCGGCCCCCTGCCCCACGTCATGGCGGCCAAGGCGGTCGCGTTCACCGAGGCCCTGCGGCCCGAGTTCAAGACCTACGCCGCCAAGATCGTCGAGAACTCCCGGGCGCTCGCCGAGGCCTTCGTGTCGGTCGGGCTCAACGTGATCTCGGGCGGGACCGACAACCACCTGGTCCTGGTCGACGTGGCCTCGGCCCTGGGAGTCACCGGCCGCCAGGCCGAGGACGCCGTCCGTCGCTGCGGGATCACTCTCAACCGCAACCCGATCCCGTTCGACCCCAACGGCCCCTGGTACACCAGCGGCCTGCGGTTCGGCACCCCCGCCGTCACCACCCTGGGCATGGGCCGGGCCGAGATGCGCGAGATCGCCGAGGTCGTCCACCTGGTCCTCACCCACATCGTCCCCGCCGAGGGCAAGTCGGGCGGCAAGGACAAGGCCAAGTACACGCTCGATCAGGCCGCCGAGAAGCAGGCCAGCGACCGCGTGGCCAAGCTCCTCGAATCGTATCCGGTCTACCCGGAACTCGACCTGGCGTTCCTCAAGGCCCAGTTCGACGCGAGCTGACCGCTCCGGCCCAGGGAGGGCCGCCCCCCGATGTCGACCGAAGCCCTCGGGCCGATCGTCGAGCTGACCGCCCGGACGCTCCGCGAGCGGCTCGACGCCGGCGAGCCCATCACCCTGCTGGACGTCCGGGAGACCCACGAGCGGGCCTTCGCCGCCATCGCCGCGCCGGCATCGGCCGGCGACCTGTTCATCCCGATGCGTACGGTCCCGGCCCGCCTCGACGCGATCCGCGAGGCGCTCGACCGCGGCCCGGTCGTCGCCTACTGCCACCACGGAGTCCGCTCGATGATGGTCGCGCGTTGGCTCGCCGACCGCGGCCTGGCCGGCGTCCTGAACCTCGAAGGGGGCATCGACGCCTGGTCGATCAACGTCGACCCCGACGTCCGCCGCTATGCGTGATGCGACCCCGTAAGCCGCCGCCAGACTCCCTTCTCCCCTCGTGGGAGAAGGGGGCCGAAGGCCGGATGAGGGGCTCGTCGTCCGACGCCGGCCTTCCGGATTTTCCACAACGCCGCGCCGGCCTCGGAGATCCCGAGGCCCCGATCAACCCTCGATCCCGAAGGACGAATGCCATGACCGTCCTCTCCCTCAGGACGCCTCGGATCGCGGCCCTCTTCCTGGCCCTCGGCGGCTGGCTCGCGACCGCGGAGGCCCCGGCGCGGGCGCAGGCCGAGGTCGGGAAGCCCGCCACGTTCCGGAACCCGATCAAGCTCCAGGGGGCCGACCCCTGGCTGATGGTCCATGACGGCTGGTACCACCTGGCGACGACCACCGGCCGCGACGTCCGGCTCCGCCGGGCCCGGCGGCTGGAGGACCTCAAAACGGCCGAAGATCGGATCGTCTGGCGGGAGGAGGATGCGACCCGCAACCGCGACCTCTGGGCCCCCGAGTTCCATCGCCTCGACGCCGGCGCGGGGCCGCGCTGGTATCTGTACTTCACGGCCGGCGACGGCCGCGAGCCGAGCCACCGGATGTACGTCGCCGAGTCGGCGGCCGACGACCCGATGGGGCCGTACGCGTTCAAGGCGAAGCTCAAGACCGACCCGAAAGACGAGTTCTACGCGATCGACGGCACCGTCCTGACGATGCCCGGCGACGCGCTCTATTTCGTCTGGTGCGGCCGGCCCAGCCCCTCGGGCCAGGGGCTCTACATCAGCCGGATGACGGACCCGTGGACGCTCGTCGGGCCCCGCGTCTACCTGGACGTCGACGGCCTGGGGTGCGACGTCGTCCGCGAGGGGCCCGTCGCGCTGCGGCGCGGCGACCAGGGCCGGATCTTCCTGGCCTATTCGACCTGCTCCGCCGACACGCCCGACTACAAGCTGGGGATCGCCTCGATCGCCCCCGACGCCGACCCGATGAAGAGCAAGTCGTGGGAGCCGCGGATCCGGCCGGCCTTCGAGCGGAACGACGCCTCCGGCGTCTACGGCCCGGGCCACAACTCGTTCTTCAAGTCGCCCGACGGCCGCGAGGACTGGATCGCCTACCACGCCAAGCCGGGCAAGGCCGTGGGCTACGCGGACCGATCCACGCGCGCCCAGAAGTTCACCTGGGACGCCGAGGGCACGCCGGTTTTCGGCGTCCCGCTCGGGACCGGCGTCGACGTCCCCGTCCCGTCGGGCGAGCCGGCGGCGGCCGACGAGTCGGTCACACGTCGACCGGCTGGCCCTCGGGGATCGGCCGCTTCTCGACCAGCGCCGTGAGGATCTCCAGGACGCGGTCGGCCTTGCCATCCCAGTCGAGGTACATCTCGTGGACCCGCGCTAGCGCCCCGCGGGAGAGTCGCTCGCGCAGCTCGGGCGAGTCGGCGAGCCGCAGCATGGCGTCGGCCAGGCCCCTCACGAAGCCCTCTTCCGAGCCGGGATCGACCGGGATGCCGCAACTGTCGTTGACGTAGATGCCCGGCCCCGCCCAGTTCGTCGCGACGACCGGCTTCCCCAGCGCCATGGCCTCCAGCATCGCGGCCCCGCCGCACTCGCGGATCGAGGGCATCACGAACACGTCGGCCCGGCGGATGATGTTCATGGCCTCGGGCCGCGAGATCCAGCCGTGCAGGTTCACGGCCGACCGCAGCGCCGGCGAGCCCTCGACGGTCCCCTTGATCTCCTCGAACATGTCGCCGGCGCCGATCAGGTCGAGGACGCAGTCGGGCCGCTTCTGGAGCACCAGCTCGAACGCCCGGACCAGGTAGCCGATCCCCTTCCAGTCCGCGAACCGCCCCGAGAAGACGAACCGCGGCCGCTCGTCGCCGTCGCTCGCCGGGGCTGGGCCGTCCTGCGGCGCGCCCCAGAGCGAGAGGTCCACGGCGCTCTCGATCACGGTGATCACCCGCCCCCGACACCCGCTCGGCAAGGCCGAGGCGGTCTGCCGGTTCGCGACCATCAGGACGTCGGCCTTGCGCTTGCCCGGCACCAGCCGGTTCGCCAGGTTCGACAGGCTGCGCGTGAACATGAAGGTCGCCCGCGTCAGCCTGGAGTCCAGGTGGCGGAATGCCGGCGGGAAGTCGAGGCCGCCGCAGAGCGGCCCGATCGCCACCGGCACGCCCAGGTCGTACATGAAGCTCAGCCCGCGGGGCGTGATGGGCGCGGGCTCCAAAACCACGTCGATCAGGCCGCGGCGTCCCAGGTCGATCGCGTGCTTGCGCAGACGCATCTGGGTGCGGTAGTGGATGAGCTGGTCGAAGATCATCTCCCGGAGCCGGGCGGGGAAGAACTGCGAGATGCGGTAGAGGGTCTTTTGCAAGGGCGTGTCGCTCGCCAGGTAGATCCGGTCGAGGTCGTCCGGGAACCCGGCCTTCAGCTCGGCGCCGACCCGCTCGTGGCAGGCCAGCCAGACCTCGACGCCGCGGGCCCGGAAGAGCTTGGCGTAGAAGTAGCCCATCGCCGTCTCGCCGCCGCTCTTCATCGAGATGTTCTCGGAGACGATCAGGACGCGAGGGCGGGCGCTCGTCGTGGCGGGGGCGGCGGGCGAAGACATCGGGGCGTGGGCCTTTCTTCGAGGAGGGGCGGGCGAGACGATCGGGGACGGCCTCTCCGGTATCAATCTCCCTGGATTCTGGATTAAATCCGCGGCCTTTTCAACGTCCTCGTCGCATCGCCCCATCCCGTCGAGGGCGGCTCAGGGGATTTCCAGGACCGCGAGGTCCTCCGCATCCAGCTCCAGCGCGGCCTTCCCTTCCCGCCACGAGACGGCCGTCCCCCGGACCAGCTCACGACCCTCGCCCGTCTTCGCGGCGTCGAGCGTGATCGTCGTCGAGATCCGCTCGGCGGAGTCGTTGAAGACGGTCAGGCGGCGGTCGCCGAAGCGCTCGACGTAGACCCGCTCGTCGCCCGAGCGGGCCCTCGTGATCGGCTCCCAGCCGGCCTCGGCGACGAGCCTGGCCAGCGGGACGTACTTGCGGAACAGGGGTCGGTCCCGCTCGTACAGCTCGGGGCGGGTGAAGTAGGCGCCCTCGGAGGCGTTGTGGCTGAAGAAGCCGGGGAACATCCCGTAGGCGACCGACCGCTTCATGTACTTCTCGACCTTGTCGGGGCCGAGGCGGTCGAACTCGCTGTTCATCAGGAAGCAGAAGGGCTTCCCTTTGCAGAGGGCGCGGCGGAGCAGCAGCTCGGGGTCGGGCATCGGCCGCCAGCGGCCGCCCGGGTTCCAGTCGGACTCGGTGCCCATCACGTCCAGCAGCGGGGCCAGCCAGCAGAGGCGGTCGGGAGTGGAGTTGGCCATCATCAGCTTGCCCATGCCGTGGACGTCGCGGGCGATGCCCCGCACGTATTCGAAGGCGATCGTCCCACGAAAGACGGCCGGGCGGCGGTCCTCCAGCGCGAAGACCAGCGGCGCCTCCGACCTCGCGAAATGGTCGCGGCGGAAGTCCAGCTCGTCGGTGACGTAGCCCTCGCTCGAGTCGACGTACTCGCCGTCGAGGTCGCCCTTCGTGCGGCCGGGCCCGTAGAGGCGGTCGCGGATCCGCGGGTTCCATTTGACGGCGAAGTCGTCGTCGGACGCGAGGCCGGGGGTCGAATTCATGCTCCAGACGGCCCCCTTGTTCCAGGGCTCGTCGCGGAAGAGGGCGACGGGCCCGCCGTCGCGGTCGTGGTAGACGCTCGATCGCCAGGCGCGAGCCTCGGCCTTGCCGGAGGCCGCGAGCCGCTCGGCCTCGGCCGTCGCGGCGGCCAGCGTGCGGGGCATGCCGGCGGGCATCGGCATCCACCAGGTCAGCGGCTCGGTGTAGCGGAACGTCAGGATCCCGTGCGCGTCGTCCCACTCGGGCTCGTCGCTCCCTTCCTTGAAGCGGAAGCCGAAGTCCTCCCAGCCCTTGACCTGGCTGATCGGGGTGAAGGGCATCCAGAGCCCCTGCTCGGCCACTCGCCGCTCGAAGGCCTCCGGGAACAGCCGGTAGTAGGCGTCGAGCGCGGCGCGGAACTCCCACGCGGGATCGAAGCCGAACCGGCGGAACCGCAGCCGGGCCTCGTTCTTCTCGGCGGTCAGGGCGACGTCGAACGCGATGAACAGCTCCTCGGTCCCGGCGTTGTAGCCGACCCGAAAGAAAGCCGGACGCGCCATGTCGAGCCCCAGGGCCGTCCCACGACCGCCCTGGACGACGGCCCCGAACGGGTAGGCCGACATCCGCCCGTTCGCGCCGGCCCGGAACTGGGAGGGCGCGGACCTCAGGTACTCCCGGCCCGGCTCGACGGCCGAGGCCCGCCGCGGGTCGTCGAGCCAGCGGGCTCCCGAGGCCGCGACGGGCGTCGTGTAGACCAGGGTGACCGCGCGGTCGCGTCCGGTCTTGTCGCGGAGGACGACGTCGAACGACTCGGCGTCCTTCACGTCTCGGCCGCCCGTCAGCTCGATGCCGACGGCCTGCCTGGCGAGATGGACGAAATCGCCGTCGGCCGCGACGTCGCGGACCTGGAAGCCCTCCTTCGCCGGGCTTTTCGGGACGACCGGCACGCCGTCGAAGACGACCCCGCCCGCGCCGGCCTCGACGACCTCCAGCCGCGCGCCCCGGAACCAGGCCTTGCCCGCGTGGCCCCGCATCAGCAGGTTGACCGAAAGCTCCTTGATCGGCCGGGCGGGGACGAACGCCACGCGGGCCTCTTGCCAATCGTGCGAGCCGACCTTGAACGGCGACGACCGGCCCCAGACGGCCGTGCCGTCGTCGTAGACCAGGTCCAGATAGAGCGAGTAATCGGCGTCGGGGCCGCCCGAGACGCCCTCGGCCTTGCTCCACGCGGTCGCGACGATCGGCATCGCCCGCTTCTGGTCCAGGACGACCCGCTGCGACGCCCCCCGCCGCGCCCCGGCGGACTCGCCGTTGTCGCACACAAAAGCGTCGCCCTCGACGACGTAGCCCTGGTCCCAGGGCGTCCACTTCGCGGCTTCCAGCCGGTTTCTCCCGCCCTCGCGGATCCGGACGACCGCCTTGGCGACCGCTCCGTCGGGAGGCTCGGCGGACCGCCCCTGTGGGCCCCCGAGCGCGAGCGTCAGTAGGGTGAACGCGATCAGGCTGGGTGTGCGGAAGGCACGGGGCGCAGGGTGGGGGATCACGGGGCGGCTCCTGGGCGGGGTCGGTTCCGGCGCCCCTATCGTGCCCCTCGCCGCGTCGCGTCGCAACCGTCGAGGGCCCGAGCGAGCCCGGGGCGCAACGAGAAAGGGCGGACCTTCCCCCCTTGCTGAGGATGGTCCGCCCTCGGAGGCGGGATGTCGGGAAGTGGTTCGGAGGCCTCCCCCCTTGCAAAAAGGAGGACCCCGTTTGTGCGTGGCGGGATCAGGTCGGGCGAAAGCCCCTCCCCCTTGCTAAGAGGGGCCCCCGCGAAAGGGTGCATCGAAGCCCGAACGGGCGGGGTGATTCGTCAATAACGGCCCACGAGGTCCGGCGAGCGGCCGAGCGCGGGGGGGAGTTCGTGGAGCGCGGCCGGCGGGTCGAGCCGACGGTACTCGCGATGGGCGTGGCGGGTCGGGCCGTTGGGGCCGAACGTCCCCTGCTTGGTCAGGAAGTCGGCGTTCAGCCGCAGCCAGCGGAGGATCTCGCCGGCCGCCTCGCCCTTCACCAGCAGGTCGTTCCGGCCCCCGGCCTGCGAGGAGAAGCCCAGCCGCAGCTCGGGCCCCTCCGGACCGTCGCCGTCGACGACCGCGTAGGCCAGCAGCTCCGGATTGATCAACGTGTCGCCGACCGACAGGAATTTTTTGCTCATGAGACGTCTCGATTTCGCTTTCACGTTTTGGGAGCGAGGGGGCTCCGACGGGACCCGGGCGCGACCTTCGCGCCGCGGCGGTCCCGGAGCCTCCGGGTTCTCGTGTTCGGTGCGGACCGCGAGTCGATCGAAGTCCGTCGATCGCCCGCGAATGACGGGGGCCTGCAACGCCGGGAGGCGGAGGTCCTTCCCGGACGCCCTACTGGATGGGCGTCAACAACAGCCTCGATTCGTTCGGCTCGGCATGCTCTGCACTCCTGAGAGGCCGACGAGGTGCGAGCGGGAAGAGGTCTCGAAACCCGACGTCGGCCAGGACGACCTAAACATAACGAGGGATCGGTAGGGGATCAAGGTTAGTTCTATAATTTCTATAGAATTTATATGGAATACACTCCCCGCCCCCTCGCCACCTTCATTTCATTCCCCCGCATGAATTCAGGGCGTTTGACGGAAAGTATTTCGCGAGAAGATTTTGCCGTGACCATGTCGCCCGCGTGCCCGCGCCGCCGACGCGGCCCCGTCCCAAATGACGTAGGGATCAGGAGAAAACCCTCGCGTCCCATGTAAAGTCGTCGCGCGCCGAAGTCCGTCCGCCGCCGTCGAGCGGCTGTGCCCACTCGTCCTGGCATTAAGCGACCTTTACGTAGGATTGGATATTCGGGCAAAATACATGGAATAGAGAAAACAGAATCCCGATTTAAAGGAGTAGATTCCCAGGGGCTGGGCGGGTTTCAACGTCGAGACTTCGCCCGGAGATCGGGGGGGGAGCCAGAATGAGCGTCTCAGAGACCGCACGGCCGTCGTTCGACGACGTCGTCCTGCAGCGGCGGATCATGCAACTGCGACGGCCGGACGACGTGACGAACCTGCTGTACCTTGCGCGGGAGTACGCGTGCCTCGTCCTGGCGATCGGCGGCGCAGTCGTCTTCGCGGAGTCGCGTGCGGGCTGGGGATGGTCGTGGTGGTGGAACGTCCCGGTGTTCGCCGCGGCGATGGTCCTGGTCGGGGCCCTGCAGCATCGGCTGGCGGGGCTGGGGCACGAGTCGTCGCACTACACGTTCGTCAAGAACCGGTTCCTCAACGACCTGATCCCCGACCTGTTCTGCATGTTCCCGATCCTGACGTCGGTGCACTTCTACCGCGTCTTCCACATGGCGCACCACCAGCACACGAACGACCCCGAGAAGGACCCCGACCTGCTGAACCTGGGGCGCGGCAAGCGGGCGTTCGAGTTCCCGATGACGCGCCAGCGATTCATCGCCCTGATCTACTTCTGCATGTTCGTCGCGCCGATCCGGTTCGCGGAATACCAGTTCGCCTACATGACGGTCAACACCCTGGGCAAGGGCCGGAGCATCTACACCGGCACGGTCGGCGGGCGGTGGTGCGACGTCTACCTGCCCCGGCTCTCGACGTGCCTGGGCGTGCTCTACGTCATGGCGATCAACGCGATGTTCGTGTTCCTGACGACGACCGGCCGGCCGGGCTGGATCGTCCCCGCGGCGCTGGTGGCGGGGGCCCTGGGGACGCTCGTCGCCTACACCCTGCCGGACCGGGCCGTATTTCAGTCCCCGTTCCACCAGGCCTATTCGACGCGCTTCGCTGGCTCGTCGCGGCTCTGGTTCTTCACGGTCGTGCTGGCGACGCTGGCGATGACCCGATGGGCCACCGACGGCCGTTCGCCCGCCTACGTGGTGCTGCTCTGGATCGTCCCCCTGCTCTCGACCTTCCCGTTCTTCATGCTGCTGCGGGACGTCTACCAGCACTCGAACGCGGACTCCGGGCGGCTGACCAACTCGCGGGTCTTCTTCGTCGATCCCTTCACGCGCTGGGCGGTGTTCATCTACGGCCAGGACATGCACATCCCCCACCACCTCTTCCCGACCGTCCCGCACTACAAGCTCGCCGAGCTGCACGGGCTGCTCAAGGAGCAGCACGACGCCTATGGCAGCCAGGTCGTGGAATGCCACGGCACGTTCGTCGGCGACCCCGACCATCCGACGATCCTCGACGAGATGACGAAGCCGCGGCCCCCCCTGCTCGCCGGCTCGACGGGCGGCTGAGGCCGACGACGCTGCCCGAGACGAGGACTTGACGCCCCCGGATCCCGGGGCCAGATTGAAGGCCGCGGGACGCCGAATCTTATCGATGGTGACGGGCGCAGCCGAATGGCGACGAGCACGATCGAGCACGTCCGGGCCGAGACCGGCCGCGACGTCTCAACATCCCTGTGGATCCCGGCCGACGTCCACCTCGCCGTCGACGCCGAAGGCTTCGCACGCCTTTCCGCCGCCAACCCCGACCTGCGGCTCGAACGTGCGGCCGACGGAGGCCTGATCGTCATGACGCCCGCATCGCCCGATGGAGGAGGCCGGGAGCTTGAGCTGGGCGCACAGCTCAGGAACTGGAACAAGGCGACAGGGCTGGGCAAGGCCTTCAGCCCCTCGACGGGGTTCACCCTGCCCGACGGGTCCATCCGCGCCCCGGCCGCCTCCTGGATCCGCCGCGACCGCTGGGAGGCCGTCGAGGCGCGCGAGCGAAGGCGCTTCTCCCGCATCATCCCCGACTTCGCGGCCGAGATCCGCTCACCCAGCGACTCGATCGCCGACCTCCGCGCCAAGATGGCCGGCTACCTCGCCCAGGGCGTGCGCCTGGGCTGGCTGATCGACCCGGAGTCGCGAACGGTGGAGATTTACCGTCCCGGACGCGAGCCCGAGACGCTCGTCTCGCCCAGGGAGCTGTCGGGAGAGGACGTCCTGCCAGGCTTCACGCTCGACCTGGCCGAGATCCTCTACGACTGAAGCGCGGCGGTCGTCGGCCGTGCCCGAGCACGCGGCTCCCTCGGTTCAAGAACTCAAAAGGAAGTAAAAGAACAGGATGTCGGCCGCTGCGAGGGCGAATCCCAGGGCCGCCGACCCGCAGGAGAGGCCTACAAGCGTCGAAGGCCTCCAGACGCCGCCCGTGATCGCCAGAACCACGGCCATCGTCCCGGCCAACGTCATGAATAGGCCGGCGAACCCCCAGAGCAGGAATAGAGCAAGCTCGGAGCTGAGCAGGGCTCCCAGGCCGTACCCGATCGGGAAGAGGGCCGACGAGGCCGCGGCCATCGCCCCCAGGATCGCCGACGCCTTGGCCGTATTCGACGACGAGTCGCCCGCAGCGTCGAGCCGGCCGGTCGCTGCCGCCGGCCGCAGGGCGACCGGATCGCGACGAGGCTCAACCCCCTCGTCCCCCAGGTAGGCTTCTGGCGGGTCGATCCGGGCCAGCACGGCCAGGACGTCGTCGCGCGAAGGCTCCCGGCCGGGCCCGACGCGCTCGCGCAGCAGCTCGTCGATCCGCGATTCGACCTCGCCGACGACGTCCATCCGCTCGGCCCGCGACACCCGGCCGAGCAGCGCCCGGTCGATCGCATCCAGCCGCGCGTCGATCAGCATCCGCGTGGAATTCATGGTCGCGCTCATCTCCGCCGTGCTCATCCTTGCACCCCTTCGAGTAAGTTGGAAAGGCTCGCGGAGACCGTTCGCCAGCTCCGCGTCATCTCCCGGAACCGTCGCTCCCCCTCCGACGTCAGGCGGTAGTAGCGCCGCATCGGCCCGGCCGGCGACGGCTCGGCGCGGATCGCCAGGAAGCCCTCGCGGGCCAGCCTCGCCAGCACGGGGTAGACCGTGCTCTCGGTGAACTCCAGGCCCTCGATCTTCCGCAGCCGCTCGACGATCCCATAGCCGTACGCCTCGCCGCCGACCATCGTCGCCAGCACCGCCAGCTCCACCAGCCCCTTGCGCAGCTGCGTCTCCCAAGGACTCATCGCACCTATCCCCCGCGCCCATCCGTCGCTACCATGCGATACACAGTACCAACCGGTGAGAGGATGTCAAGGCGTCGGATCCGCGCGATTTGCGCGCACCGATGCCGGGATCGGCCGAACGATCCGAGGGGACGGGTCTCAGCCCCGGGCGTCGTCGCGGAGGGCCGAGGCTTCGCGGGGGCGGCGGAGGTGGTTGACGACGTCCTGGAGCGAGCCCAGGCCGACGGGGAAGTGGGGCGGGCGGACGGCCCGACGGCCCAGGTCGGCGCGGGCCTTGCGTCGGGCCGGGAGCTTGCCCAGCTCGCGAACGGCGTCGACCTTGCCCAGGAAGAAGGGGATGAAGCGCAGCCGGGCCAACCGCCAGGCGGACTGGGCCAACAGCAGGCCGACGTGCGGCACGACGGCCGCCGCCAGTCGACGCGCGGGCAGGTTCGACCAGAAGACCAGCTCGGCGTTGCGGGCCATCAGCCGCTGGAGCCGGGGGCTGCGGTGGTCGGCGGTGGCCGAGATGTCGTGCAGGATGCGGCAGTGGGGCGTGAAGACGACGCGAAGGCCCGCCCACCGCAGGCGGAAGCCCAGGTCGACGTCCTCGTAATACGAGACCAGCGTCGCGTCGAAGCCGCCCAGCCGGCGCAGGACGTCGGCGCGGTAGAACGAGGCCGAGCCGCTGGCGCTCATCACGTCCTCGACGGGCCGCGAGGCCCATCGCACGGCGGGCTGGCCGTGGCCCCGCTTGGAGGGCCAGCCGGCCAGGCTGTAGCTGTCGCCCGCCGAGTCGACGCGGTCGGGCGTCGAGCGGACCAGGACCAGGGGGGTGACCGCGGCGACGCTCGGATCGCGAAAGGGTTCGAGGCCCGCCTCGATCCAGCCCTGCGTGACCTCGGTGTCGTCGTTCAGGACCTGCACGAACCGGCCGCGGGCGGCCTCGACGCCGGCGTTGGCGGCGCGGCAGAAGCCCTGTCCGGGGGCGAGCCGGACGACGCGGACCGAAGGATGCACCTGCGCCAACCAGCGGCGGGTCTGGTCGTCCGGGCCGTTGTCGGCGACCACGACCTCGCAGTCGAACGCGGGATCGCGCGGGAGGTGCCGGAAGACGCTCGCCAGGCAGGGCTCCAAGAGCGACCGGCCGTGATAGGTGGGGATCACGATCGAGCAGGCGGGTCGGGGCCCGGCCCCGTTCAGGCTTCCGGCTTCCTCGGCGGGCGCGAGATGTTCCACGAGGTCTTTCCCCAGGCGACGTGCTGGAAGGTCATGAAGAGGATGCGGAAGTCGATCCAGAACGACCAGCGGTTGATGTAGTCCAGGTCGTACTGGATGCGCTTGCGGAGCGAGGTGCGGCCCCGCCAGCCGTGGACCTGGGCCCAGCCGGTCATGCCGCAGGGGACGGCGTGCCGGAGGTTGTAGTCGGGCATGCCCGCGGAGAACTGCTCGACGAAGACCGGCCGCTCGGGCCGGGGCCCGACGAGGCTCATGTCCCCCCTGAGCACGTTGAAGAGCTGGGGCAATTCGTCGACGTTCGTGTGCCGCAGCCAGTCGCCGATGCGGGTGCAGCGGGCGTCGTGGTCGGAGGCCCAGATCGGCCCGGTCGCGTCCTCGGCGCCGCAGTTCATGCTCCGGAACTTGACGATCCGGAACCGCCGCCCCCCCTGCCCGATCCGCTCCTGGGTGTAGAAGATCGGCCGGCCCGAGCTGAGCAGGATCGCCGCCGAGACCGCCAGGAACAGGGGTGCGAAGAGGGTCAGGAGGGCCGCCGAGACCAGGACGTCGGCGGCGCGCTTGGCGAGCCGGGCGCCGTCGGTGCGCAGCCATTTGCGGACGCCGGCCGACGCGGTCCGCCAGTCGAGCGCGGGCCGACTCGGCGGGCCGTAGCCGTCGAGGTCCAGTCCGGTCAGGTCGGGGGCCTCGCCGCCGACGGCGACCCAATGGATGCTCACGCGGGCGCTCGACAGGCGTGCGAGCCGGGGCCGCAGGTGCTTGCGGGGGCGGGAGTGCGCGACCAGCACGTGGGTGGCGCCGGCCTCGTCGACGATCTCGTCCAGGCGGTCGATGTCGCCCAGGACGGGGAGCGGGCTGGTGCGGGGGTTGACGGCCAGGTGGCGGCCCCGCGAGCGCGGGCCCGTCTTGCGATGGTGGCCGGCGTCGACGAAGCCGATGATCGGGACCGGGCGCGAGTGGAGGTCGCGCAGCAGCATCCGCGCGTCGCGGGGGGCCCCGACGATGACGATCCGCTGGCGCGGCCGCCCGGCCAATTCGCCGATCCGCTCCCGTCCCACGACTTCCAGGGAATCATTCATGAGGCGCCACCGATCCCTCGGTCGGACTCCGGACGATCGCAGGGCCGACTCGGTCGCCCGATTGGCCTTTGCGGATCTCCGCCGTTCCCCGTACCATCCTTGGCGTAGGCCGCCCCGCGCGGCATTTCGTTCAAGCTTTTCCATCGGCCCGGCCGACGGAATCATCCAGTGAAACCGGAAATCCGCCGGAACTGAGCAAGCCCGGCAAACCTGGCGAGGTCGACCGATTGGACGCATCCCCCCGCGAGCCTCAGACCCGGCCCGACGCCCGGTTGACCGTCGTCGTCGTCAACTACGACGGCTGGCCGGACGTGCTGGGCCTGGTGGATCGGCTCGGGCACGAGCCCGAGTTCCTCTCGGGCGCGTGCCGGATCGCCGTCGTCGACAACGCCTCGCCTTCGCCGGCCCCGGACGCCTTGCGACGCCCCGGCCTCCGGCTGGTGCTGAGGCCCGATAATGGCGGATTCGCCGCCGGTGTCAACGCGGGTTGGCGCGGGTCGCGCAGCCCCTGGCTGCTCCTGCTCAACCCCGACGTCGCCGTCGAGCCCGGAACGATCGGCCGGATCTTCGATCGCATCGCCGCCCTGGAGGCCCGGCCCGAGGGCCCGCCGGGCGTCGTCGGCTTCGGCCTGAGCAACGCCGACGGCTCGCCGCAGGGCTCGGTCGGCGTCTTCCCCAGCCTGGCGCGGTCGTTCCGGGAACAGCTCAGCCCGCGGAGCCGTCGCAAGTACGTGCCGAGACGTCGCCTGCGGCCCGGCCCCGTCGACTGGACGACCGGGGCCTGCATGCTCGTCAACGCCCGGATGATGGCCGAGCTGGGGGGCATGGACGAGGACTTCTTCCTCTACCACGAAGAGGTCGCCTTCTGCCGCGTGGCGAGCGACCGGGGCTGGGGCGTCGAGTACGACCCGACCGTGTCGGTGGTGCATCGAGCGCCCTTGCAGGATCGGCCGATTTCGCCCAAGATGCGCGTCGTCATCCGCCACAGCAAGCTCCTCTACTTCCGCAAACACGCCCCCCGCCGGCAGTTCCTGGCGTTGACGGGGATCGTCGAGCTGGAGGCGGCGGCGCGGGGGACCTGGGCGGCGCTCCGGAAGGCGGCCGCCGAACGCCGGGCCTGGGAGACGATCGGCGCGATCGCACGAGGCCTTCGCCGAGGCCGAGGCCCGCTCGGCCGCGAGGTCCTCGAGCTGGCCGAGCGGGCCGAACGCGGGGACGACCCCGACGACGGTCCCCGGCGCCTGGGCGACGGCCCTAGCCGGCCCAGGCCGCGGCGCTCGCCCCGGGGCTCGCGATCGCCCGGCGGCTGACGACGACGGGCGGAGGATCCGCCCGCGACGGATGGGCGAAAGGATGGAACCGACGTGACACCCGCGCGACACGCCCTGCGGATCGCCCTGCTGACGGCCTTCGCCGCAGCCCTCCTGGGCCGGCTGGCCGCGACCACCGAGGTCATGTACGCCGACGGCCTGCGATACGTCGCCGCCGCCCAGGCCGTCGTCCGCGGCGACTGGACCGCGTCGGTCGTCCGGTCCGTCGACCACCCCGCCTACCCGATCGCCGTCGCCGCCGCGCACCGGCTCCTCGGCCTCGACGACGGCCCCCAGGGCTGGCAGACCGCCGCGCAGGCCGTCTCGGTGCTCGCCGGCGCGGCGCTCGTCGCCCCGCTGTATCTCGTCGCCCTGGAGCTGTTCGGGCCCACCTCCGCCTGGCTGGCGTGCCTGCTGACGTTCCTGGTCCCCACGACCGGCCACGTCATGGCCGACGTGCTCTCGGAGAGCCTCTTCCTCCTCTTCTGGACCTGGGGCTGCTGGTCGGCCCTGCGGTTCTTCCGCGAAGGGGCGACGAGCTGGCTCGCGCCGACGATCGCCTGCGCGGCCGCGGCCTACCTGACGCGGCCCGAGGGCCTGCTTCTGCCCGCGGCGCTGGCGGCGACGCTCGCCCTGACGCCGCTGGCGGCCCGCTTGCGACTCCCCCGCCCCGCCTGGATCCGGGCGTCGGCCCTGGTGATCGTCGGGCCGGTGCTGCTCGTCGGGCCTTACGTCGCGATCAAGGGGGGCGTCGGCACCAAGCCGGCCGTGGCCCGATTGCTGGGGACGGCCCCGAAGTCCTCGGCGACGGCCGTCGAGCGGGAACGGCCCCTCGACCCCGACCAGACGGCCCTCAAGGCGTTCGCCGTCGCTTGGCGCGGCATGTTCCGCGCGGTGCAGGCCGCCGTCACGACCCCCTTGCTGGCGCTCGCCGCCTTCGGGCTGATCTTCCGCGGCCCCGCGCGAGACCCCGGTCAGGCGCGAGGCCGCCTTTTCGTCGCGATGTACAGCGGCCTCTGGATGCTGGCCCTCGTCCGCCTGTACGCGACGGGCGGGTACTGCACGCCGAGGCACGCGCTCATCCTGGCCTTCCCGCTGATCGCCGCCGCGGCGCACGGTCTGGTGCGCCTGGCCGGGCGGATCGCCGACCGCCTGCCGACGACCGCGACCGACGCCCGTCGGCTCGCCCCGCGCCTGACCTACGCGGCGTGCCTGGCTCTCGTCGCGGGCGTGTGGGGGCCGCAGACGCTGGCCCCGATCAACGCCGACTACAACGGCTACCGCGCGGCCGGCGACTGGCTCGCCGCCCACGCCCCCCCCGACGCCAAGGTCTTCGACCTCAAGGGCTGGGCGCTCTACTACGGCCGGCGCCCCGGGTACTCGTTCGCGGACTTCCCGGCCGCCGACGGCGACCCGAACCTGAGGTATCTCGTCGCCCACGACGCCTTCCTGATCGGCGAATGGCCGTACTGCCAGGCGGTCCGCGACCACGTCGCCGGACGTCCCCCGATCGCCTCGTTCCCGCCGACCCGGCGCAAGGGCGTCGCGCAGGTCCACGTCTTCGAGCTGACGCCGGCCCTGGCCCGCTCGGAGCCGGCCGCGACGCATTGACGGCACGATCAGACGAAGGAGTGTCGACGTGAACACCGCAGCCCCTGGACTCGTCCTCGCGCCCCACCTCATCCCCGAGGCCGGCGGCCCGTTCCGGCATGGGATCCGGATCGTCCTGCTCATGGCGGCGACGGCCGGCTTCCTGGGCTGGACGCTAAGGCATTCGGAGGCCGGCCTGCGCGACGGCCTGCGGTCGATCCTGGTGGCGCGGCAGATCGACGCCGGCGACTGGCGCGACGGCGTCCGGGCGGTCGAGCACCCGCTGCACCCTCTGGCGATCGTCGCGGCGCATCGGTTGATCGGCGGCGAGGGCCCCGAATGGTGGCAGCGCGCGGCGGTCGCGGCGAGCTTCGCGGCGGTCGTCCTGCTGGTGATCCCGCTCTACCTGACCGGCCGCGACCTGTTCGGCGACCGCGCGGCGTGGCTGGGCTGCGTCCTCTTTTTGGCGAACCCCCTGGCCGGTTCGGTGGTCGTCAACGTCCTCAGCGAGTCGACCTTCCTGCTCGCCTGGACGTGGGGGCTGTGGGCGTCGGTGCGGTTCCTCCGCGACGGAGCGTTCGGCCGGCTGCTGGGTGCCGTCGCGTTCGGCGCCCTGGCCTACCTGGCCCGCCCCGAGGGGCTCCTCCTGCCGGCGAGCCTGCTGGCGACGCTGCTCCTGATCCCCTTCCACCGCTCGACCCGGATCCACTGGCCGCGCTGGCGTCGCGCGACGGCCCTATTGGTCCTCGGCGCGATCGCACTGGCCGGCCCGTACATGGCGGCCAAGGGGACGCTCACGGCGAAGCCCGGCCCGGCCCGCGTGCTCGGCCTCGAACCGCGATCGCCGGCCCTGGCGCTGGAGCGCGAGGCACCGATGGCCGCGGGCCAGACGACCTACGAGACCTACCGCCTGGCGACGCTGCGGATGATCGAGGTCGTGCTCGCCAACATCCCACTTGCGCTGCTGGCGGCGGCCCTGATCGGGGTCGCGACGGTCCGCGCCACGTCCGTCCCGGCGCGGACCTGGCTGTTCCTGGCGACCGTGCTCGCGGCGTCGGCTCTGGCCCTGATCCGCCTGCACGCGACGGCCGGCTACTGCGCGGCGCGAAACGCCCTGGTGCCGGGCATGATCCTGACGCTGATCGGCGCGAGCGGCCTCGACTGGCTGATCCGCCGCGTCGCCGTCCCCGGCCGCCTGTTCGGCCTGCCTCGCGAGCGGCTGCGGCCGGGCCCGGTCGTCTGGGCCGCGGCGGTCGCCCTGGGCGTGATCCTGCCGCGCTTCCGCGAGCCGGTCGTCGAGACTCCCGGTCCGTTCAACGTCTACTGGGACGCCGGCCGCTGGCTCGCGGATTCGGCGACCGATGGCGAGGTCCTCGACCTGACCGACTGGTCGCTCTACTTCAGCCGGCTTTCGGGCTCGTCGTTCGCCCAGGTCCGCGAGGCCGCCGCCAATGCGAACGTCCGCTGGGTCGTCGCGACGGGCTCGCAGGTCGACGAGCCCTCGACCTATTCCGAACACCTCCGCGCCCTGATCGGCGATCGCTCCCCCGTCGCCACGCTCCCCGGCGCCCCCCGGCCGGGCCAGGTGCAGGTCCGCATCTTCGACCGCGACGCCGTCCCCGCCGCGATCGCAGGCGTGGGCGAGGGCCGCCCCGCCCGCCGCTGAAAGCCTTACCTCGGACGGTCCGCCGAGACACTCTTCCGAAGGGATGCGTAGCGATGATCGACATGACCGAGCCCGGCCGGGACCCGATCGGATCGTCGCGAGAGGTGCGGCTGCGCCGCATCGCCCTGATCGGGGTGCCGATCTTGCTGACGCTGGCGGTGGCGGCGCAGACCAGCCTGTCCCGCAGGTCGAGCAGCATCACCTATGACGAGACGTTCTACATCGGGGTCGGGGTCAAGACCCTCCACGGGGGCGGCCTCGACGCCGATCTGACGAAGTTCGGGGTGGCGCCCCTGCCGCTGGCGCTGAACATGGTCCCCGGGGTCTGGCTGGCCGGGGCCTCGCCGCATCAGGACGTCTGGGCCCCGCGACCCGACAACCGTCGCCTCATCGACGTCCCCCGCATGCTGACGACCCTGACCACCCTCGTGCCGCTCATCCTGCTGGCCTTCGGCTGGTTGCATCACC
Source organism: Paludisphaera mucosa (assembly GCF_029589435.1). Classification (NCBI taxonomy): domain Bacteria; kingdom Pseudomonadati; phylum Planctomycetota; class Planctomycetia; order Isosphaerales; family Isosphaeraceae; genus Paludisphaera; species Paludisphaera mucosa. The sequence goes on from NZ_JARRAG010000002.1 coordinate 248,978, forward strand.
GCCGCGGCCTGCTGGCGGCGACGCTGGGGGCCGGGATGCTCGCGACCTCGCCGAGCCTGCTGGCCCACGCGTCGCTGGCGACGACCGACGCGGCCTTCGCGTTCCTCGCCACCCTCGCCGCACTGGCCATCGGCCTCTATCTCCGAGCCCCCAGCCCGCTGCGGCTGGCCCTCGCGGCGGCGGCGATCGGAATGGCGTTCGCGGCCAAGTACACCGGGGTCTTGCTGATCCCCTGCTTCGTGCTCGCCCGGTCGTTCGACTTCGTCCGGGCCTGGTGGACGGGTTCCGGCGGCCGGACCCGGCTCGCGGCCCGCTACGCGGTCGACGTCGCGGGCTGCCTGGCGATCGCCGTCCTGACCGCCTGGGCCTGCCACGGTTTCCAGCTCGACCCCGAACGGACCTGGCGCGGCCTGCATTTGCCGGCGTTCATGCGATCATTCGAATATCAGCTTAACCACAACAAGGGCGGACACCCGACGTTCTACGCGGGCGTGCGGGCGCTCAAGGGCTGGTGGTCGTATTATCCCTTCACCATGCTCGCGAAGAGCACGCTCCCCGAGCTGGCCCTGGCGATGGGCGGGTTCTGGGCGGCCCTGCGCGGTCTGCGGAGCCCGACTCGCGGCGGCCTGCGGATCGACCGCGAGCGTGCGATCCTGATCTGGTTCGTCATGCTCCTGGCTGTCGCTCTCATGCGTTCGCCGCTCTGCCTGGGGCATCGCTACACGCTGGCCCTGTACCCGGCCATCATCCTGCTCGCGGTCGACGCCACGGCCCAGGCCATCCGCGCCGGTCGCATGAGGAAGCTGTGGGGAGCGGTGCTGATCGGGGGTCAGCTTGCGACGAGCCTCCTGGCCGCGCCCGGCTACCTTTCCTATTTCAACCCCCTCTTCGGGGGCCCCGACGCGGCCTGGCAATACCTCGCCGACTCCAACATCGATTGGGGCCAGGATCTCCCTGCGCTCAAAGAGTTGGTGGATCGCAAGCAGATCAAGACCCTGGCCGTCGATTACTTCGGGACCGCCTCGCTGGCCGATTACGGGATCGAGGCCGATCCGATCACCGCCCTGCACCGGCCGCTCTACGAGTACGACGCCCTGGCCGTCTCGGTGACCCAGCTCAACTCCGTGTATCCGCGGCCGGACGGGCCGCTGGATCCGCACGTCGACCTCTACAAGTTGCTCCGCCGGATCCCCCCGCAGGATCGCGCCGGCTCCTCGATCTTCGTCTACAATCTCCGCCGCCCCGGGGCCAGGCAAGCCTTCTTCGCCTCGATGGAGGCCGCCTGGCCGGCCGCGGTTCAGGCCGCCGCGCGGGACTCGCGTTCGACGACCCGCTGAACGCCGGCCCGCCTCGCCCGCGTCCCGATCGGGACGGCCTCGGCTTTCGGCATCTGTTCGGCCCGCGCGTCGTCCCGCAGGACGAGGATCAGGGCCGCCAAGGCGACGACCTCGACGCCCGCCGCGGCGAGCATCGTCGGCAGGCCGAGCCAGGCGGGCTGCAACGTAGCCAGCCGGTTCATGCCGTCCGACCAGGAGGCGAACCCGGTGTAGTACGGGATCATCCGCCCGTGGACGGCGAGGGCCTCGGCCGCGACCGACGTCGCCACGAGCGCCAGCGGCGGCAGCGCCCGCAGGCGGCCGGCGAGCGGCCAGCGCATCAGGCCGAGGACGACGAGAGTCAGGAACCAGGGCATCGCGGCGCTCGCGTACCAGGCGCCCGTCGACCACTGGCCCCAGGCCAGCTTCGACTGGACCATGTGGTAGCCCAGGGCCGCCGTGTAGCCGCCGGCGATCACCACGCAGGCCATCGGCAGGCGAGGATTCGCGAAGACCGGGGCCGGCCGCTCGCCGCGCCGGCGGCTCGCGACCCAGGCCGCGGCGCCCCAGAGCCAGCCCAGCAGGCCGAACGCGACGAGGTCGCGATGGTATAGCACCGCCTTCGGATGCGTCCCCTGGAAGCTCCAGCCGCCCGCGAAGAAGACCAGGCGCGTCCAGAGTTCGGCGACCCAACTCGCCCAGGGGATCGCCAGGGCCGTTCGGAAGAGGTCGGCCCGGCCCATCCCGCGACTGTGGTTGACCGCGGCCTCCTGCATCGAGCTGATCGAGCCGTAGTGGGCCAGGTTGAACCGCATCTCGGCCTGCGTGACCGCCAGGAAGCCCACGGCCAGGGCCAGCCCGCAACCCGCCGCACGCCGGAACGAGACCTCGGGCCGCGCCGCCACGGCGAGGACGCAGAAGCCCAGGAAGGGGGCGAGCGCGTAGTTGGTCGCCTTGGCCAGCACCGCGAACCCGCCCAGCACGCCGGCGGCCAGGCAGCCCCACGCCAGCCGGCCCGGGGTCGCCCAGGGCTTCGCCGAGAGCGAGAGGCCCAGCCAGATCGTGAGCGTCGCCAGGAAGACCGCGAGCGCGTCGTTCGCCACCCGGACGCCGTTGATCAGGAACAGGGGGTACGTCGCCAGCGCCAGGCCGACCCAGGCCGCGGCTCGACGTTCCGCCAGGTGCCGCGAGAGGCAGAAGAAGGTCGCCGCGACCGCCCCCGCCGTCAGCAAGAGGTTCATCAGCCGCATGCCCGCGACCGACGACCGCACCGAACCGAGGCCGCCGAACGCCGCGTAGACGGGCTGGAGCATCCGGTAGCTCAACGGCCCGTGCTGCGACTGATAGAGCATCACCTTGGCGTCGCGGAAGGCCGGGGCGGTCCCGTCCTGGCGATCGGCCCAGAACTGCTGGTAGCCGACGGCGCCGACCCCGGAGAGGCCGTCGCGGACCGCCGAGCCGGGCTGGGGGAACGACACGGCTTGCGCCAGCACGGCCGGCGGCACCCTCGTCTCGCCGATGACCGGCGTCTTGCCGCCGTCGCGGAGGTGCTGCACGTAGGCGACGTGCTGGTACTCGTCCCAGCCTTCGAAAGGCGGCATGGCGCACATCAGCATCAGGCCGCGGGCCACCACCAGCGTCGCCAGCAACGCCCCGATGCGACGGCGGAACGGGGCCCAGGACGCATCCCCGCCCGAGCCGACGGGCGGCTCGCCCAAGTGCGCATGAAGCATGTTCACCCAATCCTGGAACGGCGGTGGAGGGCGACCGGCGCGCGGCGGGGGCGGTCCTGCCTGCGGGCGCGCCGGAGCATGCTCTCTATCGGGCCTCGGGGGGCCCGGCGTCCAGGAAAAGCGGCGAGCGGGGGGGCGTCAGTTCCTGAGCTTCGCCAGGGCGGCGTTGCGGGTGTCGGCGACGTCGAGGATCTTCTGGAGGTTCATCGTCTTGAAGATGTCGAAGACGTAGGGCGCCACTCCGAAGAGGACGAGCTGCCCCTTGCGACGGTCGACTCGCCGCTTGACCGTGACGAGGAAGCCGATCTCCGAGCTGGCGAGATAGCCGATGTCGGTCAGGTCCAGCGCGAACCGCCCGTCCTCGCGCGACTCGATGGCCTTATAGAGCCAGTCGCGCTGGGAGAACTGCCATTCCATGTTCTCCTCGTCCACGGCCTCGAAGGAGACGATCAGGACGCCGGCCGCCTCGCTGGTCGTGAAGTTGAGCATGCGAATCCCCTGTTCGAACGGGGGTCGAGAGTTCCGCCGGATCCGCCGCGGTCGCATCGTCGCGTGCGGGGCGGAGGTCGTCTTGATGCTGGGAGCCGATCGTCGACGCACTCGGCGAGCCGGGTTGGGGGACAGGCCAGCCGGGATTCTACCCGAGACGCCGTCCGAATCAAGAACGATCGGTTGTGTTTCGAGAAGTGCGAAGGAACTCGGGGATCGCCCGGCCGGGGGGGGCCGGCCGGGCGGAGGCGGGAGGAGGGAGGATCACCGGCCTTTGATGACCACCTGGGCCGCGTCGAGCCCCTCGGACTCCGCCCTGAGGATGACCGGCCCGGCCTGGCCGGGCTTGATGCGGACGATCGCCTGGACGAGGCCGTTGAAAGCCTCGCGCCGGGTCGCCTGGAAGGGCTCGTGGCTGGCGGCGTCGCCGTTGCCGACCGCGACGATCTCGCCGGGGCCGTCGATCGCGAACGTCACGAGGTTCGCGCTCCGGGGGACGAGACGTCCCTCGGCGTCGGCCACCGTGACCGTGACGAAACTCAGGTCGCGACCGTCTGCTGCGATCTCGGCCCGGTCCGCGGCCAGCGCCAGCTTCGTCGCCGGGCCGGTGGTCGCGACGACGTCGGTCGCCCACTCGCGACCGGCCTTGTAGGCGACGACCTTCAACACGCCGGGCCGATACGTCACGTCGTCCCAGCGGAGCCGGTACTCGAACTCGGCCTTCTTTTTCCGCCCCAGCGAGACCCCGTCGAGGAACAGCTCGGCCTCGTCTCCCGACGTGTAGACGTGCACCGGCGTGACCAGCCCCTGGCGCTCGGGCCAGTTCCAGTGGGGGAGGATGTGGGCCATGGCCAGGTCGGGACGCCATCGCGCCTGATAAATATAGAAGCGATCCTTTTTAAACCCGCAGAGGTCGAGGATGCCGAAGTAGCTCGACGCCGAGGGGACCTTGAGCGAGCCCAGGCGGGCCAGCTCGGCCTTCATGGCCTCGCGCTTCGCGGGGTCGGAGAAATTCAGCAGGTTGGTGGCGTCGCTGTTATAAGGCGTCGGCTCGCCGAGATAATCGAAACCGGTCCAGACGAACTCGCCGAAGAACCGCGGGTTGCGGTCGAGCGCCGCGAAGACCTCGTCGGGGGGCTGGGCCCAGGGCGGGGCGTCGACGTCGTACGACGAGATCTGGAAATTGGCCTGGGAGTCTCGGCCTCGTTTCACCGGGAAGAAGTACTCCCCGCGCGAGCTGACGCACGACGAGGATTCGCTCGTGTAGATCGGCTTATTCGCGTTGCCCGGGTGCTCGAGGATCCGGGCGTAGTCGTCGGTGTGGTAGTTCAGGCCGAAGGCGTCGACGGCCGTCTGGAAGCCGTTGACGCCGGCTTCCGGGTTGTTGCAGCCCGCGGTGACCGGCCGCGTGGCGTCGTACGACCGGACGACGTCGGCCAGGGCCTTCGCCAGCTCGGGGCCGTCCTGCTCGGCGACCTCGTTGCCGATGCTCCACATGACGACGCTGGGGTGGTTCCGCTCGCGGCGGACCATCGCCTCCAGGTCGCGCGCGTGCCACTCGTCGAACAGGGCGCTGTAGTCGCCGGCGGTCTTGCCCGTCTTCCAGCAGTCGAACGCCTCGACCATCACCACGAACCCCATCCGATCGGCCAGGTCCAGCAGCTCGGGCGCGGGGGGGTTGTGCGAGGTCCGCAGGGCGTTGCACCCCATCTCCTTCAGGATCTCGAGCTGACGCTCCAGCGCCCGCACGTTCAGGGCCGCCCCCAGGGGGCCGAGGTCGTGGTGGTTGCAGGTCCCCTTGAGGAAGACCGTCTTGCCGTTGAGCTTGAAGCCCTCGCGGCCGGTGAACTCGATCGTGCGGAAGCCGAAGGGCTGGTCGTAGACGTCGACGACCTCGCCGCTACGCTCGACCACGACGCGGGCGACGTAGCGACGAGGCGATTCGAGGTCCCATCGCCTCGGCTTCGGGACCACCGCCGAGAGCGACGCCTGCGCCTGGCCGCCCGTCAGGATCGACCGCTCGACGGCCTTCGCCTCGGCGACCTCGGCGGACACGGCCCCGTGTTCGTCCAGCTCATAGATTACGGCCCTGACGACGGCCAGGGCGTCGACGTCGAGCTGGTTGTCGACGGTCACGGCCAGCGAGACCGTCCCGGCGTCGTCGTTGAGCGCGGGGATGGTCGCGAAGACGCCCCAGTGGGCGACGTGCAGGGGCGACGATTTCACCAGCCAGACGTTCCGATAGATCCCCGCGCCGGGATACCAGCGCGACCCCCATTTCTCGGCGTCCAGCCGGACGGCCAGCACGTTCTCGGCGTCATACTTCAGGTAGGGCGTCAACTCCAGGCGGAACGCCTGATAGCCGAAGGGCCAGCCGCCGACGAGCCGGCCGTTGAGCCAGACCTGCGAGTTCGCCATGGCCCCGTCGAAGTCGATGAAGACGCGCCGGCCGCGGTCGGCGGCCGGGACCGCGAAGGCCTTGCGATACCAGCCAATCCCCTTCCAGGGGAGCTTGCCGGTGTCGTTCGGCAGGTCGTCGCGGAAGGGCCCCTCGATCCCCCAGTCGTGGGGGACGTCGAGCGTCCACCAGCCGGCGTCGTCGAAGCCGGTCGCGGCCGGGGTCTCGCCTTGGTCGACCCGCTCGTTGACGACCGGTTTCGCGGCGGCGTCGAAGAGGCGGACCTCGGCGACGCTCGCCCATTTGCCGGCGGGCGGGGCGGCGACTCGGATGCGCACGAGGCGTCGGCCAGGGTTGATCGCGATCTTCTCGACCGGGTGATCGGCCTCGACCGATCTCACGACCTCCCAGGCCTGGCCGTCGTCGCTCGCCTCGACGGCGTACGCGTAGCGAAGGTCCGGGAACTCCCAGTCGATCGCCAGGGCCGCGACCTTGGGAGAGGGGCCGAGGTCGATCGCCAGCCACTCGTCCTTCCGACCGCTGGCGGCGCACCAGCGGGTCTTGGGGTCGCCGTCCAGGGCCGCGTCGGCCGTGTTGTTCTTGCCCGTCTCCTCGCTCGACGCCCGAGCCGGGATCTTCCAACGGGGCGCGCCGGGCTCGGGGAGCCGCGAGCCGTCGGGCATGGGCCCGAAGCGGGCGAACTTCCAGCCGGCGTTGAAGGACTCGCGGCTGCGCGGCGGGCCCGCCGCGGCGGCGAAAGGGGCGAGGCCCCAGGCGGCGATGAGCAAGGCGACGCCGCACGCGCCTGATGATCGGACGGACATCGTGACCTTCCGGGAGGATGAGTAGGAGAGTTTCGATCCGACTCTCTCATCATACTCATCCCCCCGGGCGATCATCAGGGGGAACCCATCGGTCGTTCCCGACTTATCGGGAACGACTGAAGGAAAGACCAGGGTCGCCGGCGGCCGTCCCCATGAGCTGGAAGACGAAGTGATCCTCGTCCTTCCAGGCGATGCGGCCGACCATGGGGGGCTGGGTTGCGTCGGCGTCCTGGACGAGCGTCAGCAGGGTGCTGTTGCCGGTCCGCACGCCCGTGAACCGCTTGGTGGAGCCGCCGTGCTCGACGCTCCAGGCGAACTTGCCGGCCTGGGCCATGTCCAGCGTGATCTTGGTATCGCCGTCGGGCGCGGCGATCCACACGCCCTCGATCGCATTCTCCCGGACCACGACGGTCGGCAGCGGTTCAGCCGCGGGAGGCGCGAGTTCCGGGGCCGGAGCCGGGGCCCCCGCGGGTGCCGCGTCGGGGGCCGGCTGGGGATCGGCAGCAGCCCCGAGGGCCTCGCGACGGGCCTTGTCCAGCTGCTGGACGACCTGCGCCGAGAGCGTGTCGCGAGGCTGGAGCTTCGACGCCGCCCGGAACTGGTTCAGGGCCTCGTCGCCGTGACCCTGGCCGAGGTAGTGGTAGCCCAGGAGGAAGTGCGCCGAGGCCGTGTTCGGCTCGGACTTCACCTTCGCCTCCAGGGCGCGGAGCTGGTTCGTGTAGACGCCCGCGTCGTCGCCGTAGAGCCCGATCAGGGTCGGCCAGTCCCAGCCGGGACCGACGGAGAGAACCGGGTAGAGCGACGCCGCGGCGTCGTCGTACTGGCCCAGGGCGAACAGCGAGAGGGCCCGGAACTCGTGGAGCGTCGGGTCGTTCGGCAATTGCCGCAGGGCCTGGTTCGCGAAGTTCAGGGCCGACGTGTAGAGGCCCGCCTTGAACGCGTCGCGACCCTTGGTGAACAGGTCGTCCGCACCGTCGACCACGGTCGCGTCCGGCGGGGGCGCCGACGGGTTGATCGGCTGGCTGTAGTCGTAGACGACCGGCTGGTCGACGACGACCGTCTGGGGGACGACGTAGTACGGATTCACGTAGCTCGAATACCCCCAGTCGTACAGCATCGGCCCGTACGCCCACGAGGACATGCCGTAGCCGCCCCAGCCGAGCCCGCCCCAGCCGAGACCTCCCAGGCCCCAGCCGCCCAGGCCGTACCCTCCCCAGCCGATTCCTCCCAAACCCCAACCGCCGTAGCCGAGGCCGCCGAGCCCCCAGCCGCCGAGGCCCCAGCCCAGGCTGCTGCCCAGCCCGAGACCGAGGCCCCAGCCGAATCCATTGCCGAAGCCGCCGTATCCTCCGTAGCCTCCGTAGCCGCCGTACCCTCCCCAGCCGTTATTCCAACCACCGCCCCAGCCGCGATTCCAGCCGCCGCCGCCCCAACCACCGCGGTTCCAGCCTCCGCCTCCCCAACCGTTGTTCCAGCCGCCGCCGTGGTTCCAGTTGCCGTGCATGCCCGCGTAGTTGTTGCGCCAGCCGAGGCCGCGCGAGCCCATGTTGTTGAAGTTGTTGATGTTGTTTTGATTGAAGCTGGTCCGGGTGTAGTTGCCGCCGGGTCCCCGCATGTTGGCGAACGAGGAACGGCCTCCCACGCCGGCGCCTCCGCCGCCCAGGCCGTTACGGCCGCCGAAGCCGGGGCCCCCCGCCCCGCCGGGGCGTCCGCCGAGGCCGGGCCCGCCGCCGCCGGGGCCTCCACCGGGCCGCATTCCGGCAACCGAGCCTCCGCCGCGACCTCCCCAGTTGATCGAGCCCGGTCCACCGCCGGGACGCCCGCCCAGGCCAGGGCCGCCCGCGCGCCCATGCCGGGCCGGGCTCCGAGGCCGGGCCGCCCGCCCCGCCGGGCCGCATGCCTGCGACCGAGCCCGCCCGCCCATCCCCGCGTCCGCCGAGGCCAGGGCCGCCGCCGGCTCGCATGCCGCCGCCCGCGCCGGGGCCGCGGTTGCCCCAGTTGATCGATCCCGCGCCGCCGCCCATGCCGGGCCGCGTGCCGCCGAAGTTCGAGCCGCCGACGCCGGGCCGCATCCCGCCGGCCATACCGCCGCGATTGCCGAGGTTCATCGCGCCGGGATTCGCCATCCCCGGCCGCGAAATCCCGCCCATCCCGGCCCCGCCGCGGTTCGCCACGCCGCCGGGCATCCCCCCGCGCATCCCGCCGATCGAGCCGCCAGGCGCACGCATGGCCCCCGTATTGCCGCCGGGCGAACGCATGGCCCCCATGTTGCCGCCGGGTGATCGCATGGCTCCCATCCCACCGGGCATCCCGCCGCGCATGCCGCCCGACATCCCGCCGGGCGCTCGCATGGCTCCCATGCCGCTCGGCATCCCGCCGCGCATACCGCCACCGCTCGGCATCCCGCCGCGCATACCGCCACCGCTCGGCATCCCGCCGCGCATGCCGCCACCGCTCGGCATCCCGCGCGCATACCGCCGCCGCCCATGCCGCCGCCACGCATACCACCGCCACCCATGCCGCCGCCGCCGCGCATGCCGCCGCCACCGCCGCCGCGCCCTCCGCCGCCGCGCTGGGCCAGGACTTCCATGCCAGGGAAGCAGGCGAGGATCGTGGCCAGGCCGGTCGCGATCGCCAAACTCCGATGTCGCCGTATCATGGTGCGCCCCCTTCCAGCAGCCCCGCCCGTCGTCGATCGTCGCTGTTGTATTTTACGCGTTTCAGTCGCGCCTGTTCGAATTTAACCTCGCTGGCCCTCGTTAGAAGCATGGCGAAATCCATACCGTGCGTGCCAGGAATCGCGATTCCGCCGTCGCCAGTCGTCCCCGCACCATTGATCCAACTCATCTCATGAGAAAACGTCTTGGCGGGAATCCCCCATCCGCACGAAACCTCGAAGGAATTAGTGGATTCGCTTGAGCGTTCGATCGACTGGAAGTATAAGAGAGTGGGACGTCGACTGATGGGTCGGGAAGCCGAACGACGCGGGGCCGGACCCCGCCGGAGGACGCCATGATCGCCGCATGGGCCTTGAGCCTCGCCGTGGGCATCGCCTCAGGAGTCGGCCCCGACGCCGACCGCGCCGCCTATGAGGACGCCCGCAGCCGCGCCGGCCGCGACGCCGACGCCCAGGTCGACCTCGCCCTCTGGTGCGAGTCGCGGGGCATGGGCGCCGAGAAGACGACCCACCTCACTCGGGCCGTGTTGCTCGACCCCGACCACGCCCGGGCCCGCGGCCTGCTCGGCTACGTCAAGCACGAGGGCCGGTGGCTGCGTCCCGACGAGATCGCCCGCGCCGTCGAGGGATCGCCCGAGCGCCAGGCCCTGCTCCGCGAGTACGTCGACCGCCGCAGCAAGGCCCGCGACGACGCCGACGGCCAGTACCGTCTCGCCCTCTGGTGCGAGGAAAAGGGGCTGACGCAGCCGATGGTCGCCCACCTGCACCGGGTCGTCCAGCTCGACCCCGGCCGCGAGGGCGCCTGGCGGCGGCTGGGCTTCGAAAAGGTCAAGGGCCGCTGGGTGAACCCCGAGGCCGAGGCCGCCCTCAAGGCCGGCCGCGAGGGCCAGGCCCAGGCCGACAAGGCCTGGAAGCCCCGCCTCGAAAAGCTCCGCAGCGCCCTTTCAAGCAAGGACAAGGCCAAGCGCATCGAGGCCCAGGAGAGGCTCGCCGCGATCACGGACCCCCGCGCCGTGCCGATGCTGTGGCAGGTCTTCGTCCAGAGCGGCGACGAGCGCCGTCAGCGCGTCGCGGTCGACGTCCTGAGCCGGATCGAGGCCCCCTCCGCCTCCGCCGCCCTGGCGCTGATCGCCGTCTTCAGCCCCCACGCCGACCTCCGCTCCGACGCCGCTCGACTCCTCCAGCAACGCGACCCCCGCGAGTTCGCCGGCCTCCTCGCCGGCCTGATCCGGGACGAGGTCAGGTACAAGGTGAAGCCCGTGGAAGGCCCCGGCTCGCAGGGGGGCCTCTTCATCGAGGGGAAGGACGCGAACGTCCAGCGGCGGTACACACCCATGCAGCAGCCGGCCTTCACGTTCCAGGATCGGATCGGAGTGGACGATTACGGGAATCTCGTCGTGAAGCGGAGCAACCGCGTCATCCGCGGGGAACCCATCCTTGGCCTCTCGCCCGAAACCTTCACCCCCGAGGCTTATGCTAGGGATCCGGCCGGTTCCTTGGCCGCGGCGGGGTTCGTTTTCAACACCTCGCCGGCAAACGCGTTCGCGGCGTTCCAGGCCGGCGGCGTGCCGGCCCCGTTGAGCCGCGACCTCGCTCAACGCCTGACATCCCTTCCGAAGCAGGTGGCCTGGCTGAACGAGGGGCCGCCAAACGTCGGGAAGACCGTGAGGCCCATCTACATTGAGACGCTCGAGGCCTCGCTTGAAGCCCTCCAGGCCGATGCGAAAGCCTCAGCCCTGGTTGCACGAGATCAGCTCGCGTCGGACGTCCGGCAGATCGAGGCGATGAACGCCCCGATCCGCGACGTGAACGAGCGGTCCGTCGTCGTCCTCAAGGCGGTCAGCGGGCTCGACATCGGCTGCGATCGCGAGAAATGGGCGGACTGGGTGGTCGACCTCCAGGGCTATGGGCTCCCGCTGCGGTATGAATCCCAGCCCCCGCCCACGATCGTCGAGGACGTCCCCATCGCCTATCAGCCCCAGGCGTTGGTCATTCCTTCCTACGCGCTGCTCGGCTTCCGCATCGGCCCCTCCTGCTTCGCCGGCGGGACGCCCGTCCGCACCTTGCGGGGGCCGCGGCCGATCGAGCAGATCCGCCCCGGCGACCAGGTGCTCACGCAGGACACGACCACCGGTAGGCTCGGCTACCAGCCGGTCGTCGAGGTCATGCACAACCCGCCCAACTGGACGTACTCGATCGATCTCGGCACGGAGACGGTCCACCCCACGGGCATCCACCGGTTCTGGAAGGCGGGCCACGGCTGGATCATGGCTCGCGACGTCCGCCCCGGCGACCGGCTGCGGACGGTCGGCGGCGTGGTCGAGGTCGTCTCGGCGGACAAGGAGAAGGTCCAGCCCGTGTTCAACCTGCTGCTCTCCGGTGGCGACAACTACTGCGTCGGCGAGGCGGGCGTGATCGCCCACGACAACGGCTTCGTCGAGCCCGTCGAGAAACCCTTCGACGGCGTGCCGGCCCTGGCCTCGACCGGCAAGCCCTGACGCCGCACAGTCCTCATGGCCCGGGCGCGTCCTTGTCGGCGGGCGCCCGGGCGAGGACGGCGGCGAAGGCCGGCGAGCGGCGGGCGGCGGCGAGGCGTTCGTCGGTCTCCAGCTCCCGTCGCCTGGGCGGGGCGACGCTTAGGTCGTACACCCGCCCGAGCGCCTGCACCGACGCGTCGAGCAGCCCGGCCGCCGTCTCGGCCTCGAACGACTCGACCCGCTGCGAGCACACCCGCGCCTTGACGAGCCAGCCGATCGCGCCCTCGGGGTGATAGGCGGCCAGGCGTTCGGCGGTGGCGACGGCGGCGGCCTTCCGGCCCTCGGCGAGCAAGAGGGCCATCCGCGCGTCGGCCACGCGGGGGGCGATGCGTTCGGGAGCCGACCAGGCGACGGCCTCGTCCTTCGCCGCCCGGTCGGCCAGGCGGCAGATCGCCAGATTGTCGGCGATCTCGTCGCGTCGCTCCAGCCCGTAGATCGGCAGCCCGGCCAGCTTGCCGGCGGCCCGGAGCCCCTCCAGCAGGTTCCAGTCCTCCTCCAGGAACGGGACGGCGGCGGCGAACCGGAGGTTGCGCATCTCGACGACCCCTCGATTGCCCAGGGCTTCGACCAGGTCGAGCTTGCGCTGGACGTCCTCGGGGTCGCGGGCCGCCCACCGCCGCGCCCGCTCCAGGCCGGCGTCCAGCCCGGCCAGGGCCTTCGGGAGGTCGCCGAGTTGGAGGTCGATCAGCGCCAGGTTGTTCAGCGAGACGATGATGTTGCGGAAGGCGGAGTCCCCCTCGGGCGTGCGATCGACGCCGGCGGCCCGGTCGCGATCCTCGCGACGGACCTCGGCGGCCAGCTCCAGGTCGAGGGCGCGCCGGTATTTGTCGCGCGCCGACCGCAGGTCGCCGAGGCTCTCGTCGACGCCGCCGAGCAGGTCGAGGGCCTTGCCGAGGAGCGGCTCGGAGCGAGGGTCGTCGGGGCGGGCGGCGATGCGGACCTCGGTCATCGCCAGCATCCGCTCGAGCAGCGGCCGGGCCCCGGCGAAGTCGCCGACCCAATGGGCGGCGTGGCCGAGGTGCTCCAGGCCCTCGATCACCGCCAGCTCGGCGCGCGGGTCGTCGGGCGAGTCCTTGAGCCAGGCCTCGGCGACGTCGAGGGCCTCGCGGAAGAGCGAGCGCGCCAGGTCGGGGCGGTCGCCGCGAAGGTGGAAGATCCCCAGTCGCCGACAGGCCAGGGCGAGCTGGTCGCGGGCGTCGGCGAGCGCGGGGTCGACGGCGAGCAGGGCCGTCGCCACGGCTCGGCAGCGATCCATCTCGGCGATCGCCTCGCCCGCCCGGCCCAGCTCCCAGTGGACCTCGCCGAGCAACTGATGGGCCGAGGCCCGGCTCAGCCGGGGAGCCGTCGCGTCGGCCGTGGTGACGTTCCGCAGGCCGGCGACGGCCGTCTCCAGCAGGCCCCGCCGGAGATTGCGCGTCGCGGGGGCGTCCCGCAGCGCGGTCCGCACCTGCTCGACGAGCTGGGAGTGGGCGTCGAGGGCCGTGCGGGCGTTCGCCTCGGCCTGGCGCTCGGCGGCCTGCGTCGACCGCAACGCGTCGCGGAGCCGGCCGTTGTACCAGGCGGCTCCGAAGGCCATCACGACGAGCGCCCCCTGGGCGACCACCAGCGCCGCCGCGACCGCCGGCCGCCGCTTCGCCCCCTTCCAGGCGACCTCCCAGAGCGGCGCGGGGCGGGCGAGGATCGGCCGGCCGGCGAGGAACCGTCGCAGGTCGGCGGCCAGCTCGGCCGCCGAGGCGTACCGCTGCGAGGGGTCCTTCCGCAGGCACTTCAGGCAGACGACGCCGAGGTCGCGCGGCAGGTCGGGCCGGACGCGCGACGGGGGCTCGGGCTCCCGATCGGCCATCATCGCCTGGTGGAAGCTCTCCGATCCGCTCAGGCCCAGCGGGTGCCCGCCCGTCAGGAGCTGGTAGAAGATCACCCCCAGCGCGTAGACGTCGACCAGCGGCCCGACGCTCCCGCCCGAGAGCTGTTCCGGGGCCATGTAGGCGGGCGTGCCGAGGAGGAGGCCCGTCTGGGTGGACCAGTCCTCGACCCCGGACTCCGCCGACCCTTCGATCCACTTGGCGATGCCGAAGTCGGTGATCTTGGGGGCGACCCCCTCAAGCGAGTCGATCGGCCGGGGACGGTCGTCGGGGACCTGGAGCAGGATGTTGGCCGGCTTCAGGTCGCGGTGGACGACCCCCCGGCAGTGGGCGTGATGGACCGCGTCGGCCAGGTCCGCGACCAGGGTCGCGGCCTCCTTCGGCGCCGCGGGGCGGCCCCACGCGAACGGGGCGAGCGAGCCGCCGGCCACGAATTCCAGCGCGAGGAAGGGCCGGCCGTCGTGCTCGCCCACCTCGTGGATCTGCACGATGTTGGGATGCTGAAGGGCCGCGAACGTCTCGGCCTCGCGGAGGAACCGCCGCAGGATTTCGGGCGAGGGCGCGTAGCTGCGCAGCCGCTTGAGCGCGACCAGCCGCCCCAGCCGGCGGTGGCGGGCCTTGTAGACGACCCCCATCCCGCCCTCGCCGATCCGCTCCAGGATCTCGTAGCCCGGCACCGCCTCGTCGCGGCGACTGGGAGGGGAGTAGCCGACCGGCGTCTCGCGGCCGCCGAGTTGTAGGGCGTGGAGGGTGGCCCGAGTCGCCCCTTCCAGCTCGGCGAGCCGGGCGGAGCACGCCCCACAGGCGTCGACGTGGGCGAGCAACCGCCCTTCGTCGGCCTCGTCCGCAGACCCCGCGGCCAGCGCGACAAGTTCATCGTCGTCGGGGCAGGCGTCGAAGGCGATCGACACGGAAAGGGCTCCGAAATCGGCCCCGGCGGTTGTCGACGGGCCGGGGCGACGTCAATATCATGATCAGCCCCGTGCATCGACGACAAGGGAGGCCCCGACGACCTTGGGCGACGACGTGCCGACCTCCGCGACGCTGCTCGACCGCGCCCGCGCCTCGGACGCCGACGCCTGGGCGCGCCTGGTCTATCTCTACGGCCCGCTCGTCCGCCACTGGTGCGCGCGCTGGGGATGCGTCGGCGCGGACGCCGACGACCTCGTCCAGGAGATCTTCCTGGCGGTCGCCGCCGGCCTGCCCGGCTTCCGCCGCGAACGCGCCGGCGACACCTTCCGCGGCTGGCTCCGGACGATCGCCCGCAACAAGCGGCTCGACGCGCTCCGACGAGGCGACCGCGACCCGGTCGCGCAGGGGGGCACCGAGGCCCAGTGGCGTCTGGCCCAGGCCCCCGGCCCGGAGGCGGAGGCCGACGAGGACCCGATCGAACAGGTCTCCGGCCTCTACCATCGCGCGCTCGAGCTGGTCCGGAGCGAGTTCGAGGAGAAGACCTGGCGGACCTTCTGGCGCGTGGCCGTCGACGGCCTGACCGTCGACGCCGTCGCGCGCGAGGCCGGCGTCGCGCCGGCCGCCGTGCGGCAGGCCAAGTCCCGCGTCCTCCGCCGTCTCAAGCAGGAGGTCGGGGACCTGATCTGACGGGCCGTCGGGCGGCTCTCAGGCGTAGGCCCGAGCTTCCTTCATCCGGACCGTCGCGCCGTGCTCGTACAGGAAGTCCAGGCAGCGGCGCGGCAGCCGGCATTGGAGGACGACGCGGTCGCGCTCCTCGTCGTAGGTGCGGTCGTGGACCTGGGCGAACTGCGCCAGGTACGACAGGACCCGGCCGTCGGCGACGCTGGTCTCGACCTCGGCGTCGACCGCCGATTCGAGCAGGGCCACGCGGACGGCGTTCTCCAGGGCCTCGAGCCCCTCCCCCTTCGCGGCGCTGATCGCGACCGAGTCGCGATGCCGGGCTCGGAGGACGTCGAGGAACGAGCGGTCGGGGACCCTGTCGGCCTTGTTGAGGACGAGCAGGGTCGGGTGGTCCTTGAGCCCCAGCTCGTCGAGGACCTCCTCGACGGCCTTCACCTGCTGCTCGGCGTCGGGGCTCGACGCGTCGACCACGTGCAGCAGCAGGTCGGCCTGCCGGGCCTCTTCGAGCGTCGCCTTGAACGAGGCGACCAGCGAGTGCGGCAGGTCGCGGATGAACCCGACCGTGTCCGACAGCAGCGCGGCGCCGCCGCCCCGGAACCGCCACTTGCGGGTGCGGGTGTCGAGCGTGGCGAAGAGCTTGTCCTCCACCAGCACGCCGGCGTCGGTCAGCGCGTTCATCAGGGTGCTCTTGCCGGCGTTGGTGTAGCCGACGAGCGAGACCGTGGGGAAGTCGCCGCGGCCGGCGACCTCGCGCTCCTTCCGCGCCTGGATCTTGGACAGCTTGGCCTTCAACTCCTGGATCCGATGGACGACCAGCCGCTTGTCTTCTTCAAGCTGCTTCTCGCCAGGGCCGCGGACGCCGATGCCGCCCTTGTAGCGCGACAGGTGGGTCCACATCCGCTTCAGCCGGGGCATCGCGTATTCGAGCTGCGCCAGCTCCACCTGCAAGTGGGCCTCGTGGGTCCTGGCGTGGGTCGCGAAGATGTCGAGGATGACCTCGGTGCGGTCGACGACCTTGGCCCCGAGCGCCTTCTCCAGGTTCCGCATCTGGCCCGCGCCCAGGTCCGAATCGAAGACGACGACGTCGGCCTCGAACGCCTCGACCTGCTCTTTCAGCTCCTCGACCTTCCCCGAACCGATGTAGGTCGCGACGTCCACCTGGGGACGCTTCTGGAGCATGGTGCCGACCGTTTCCAGGCCGGCCGTCTTGGCCAGCCCCCGGATCTCGTCCAGGGGGTCGTCGATATTGTAGCTCGCCCCCGGCAGGATCACCCCGACCAGGATGGCGCGCTCGCCGCGCCCCGCACGCTCGTTTCGGCTCGTGTCGATCAAAATAGGCTGAAACCTCGCTTAGGACTGGTGTTCGGACCGGGAAAGGAAGCCCGACGCGGCCCGGGGATTCTAGAGGACCGGCTGCGAGGCGTCAACGACGACCGCAACGCCGGGATTCCGTCCCCCCACCCCTTCTACCATCAACATACATCTAGACGACCACTCGCGCCGCCGGGTTCGCGGCCATTCGCCCCAGGCCGCCCGAATTCTTGCGGCCACCCGTCGGCCCGGTTTCTACCATGGGATCATGGGCCCACGAGAAACCGCCGGGGCCGATTGACGCGAACGGGGAAGGACGAACATGGCTTCTTGCGACCACTGCGGCTCCACCATCCTGTTCGGCGGCGTCCAGCAGGGATTTCGCCGATTCTGCGGCGAAGACTGCGCCCACGAGGCCTATTGGGGTCCCAAGCTGCAGGCGATCCCGGAGACCGAGATCGACGAGCGGCTGAGTCGCGAGCATCAGGGCGCGTGCCCGAAATGCGGGGGACCCGGCCCCGTCGACATCCACGCCTCGCACTGGATCTACTCGGCCGTCCTCTTCAGCCGGTACGGAAGCCGGTCGGAGCTTTGCTGCCGATCCTGCGCGCGGAGGAACCAGGCGAAGGACGGGGCGTTCTCGCTCGTCCTGGGCTGGTGGGGGTTCCCGTTCGGGATCATGATCACGCCGGCCCAGTTGCTCCGAAACTTCGGCGGGCTGACCGGCCTGAGCGGCCCGAAGCCCGACCGGCCCTCCCCCGAACTCCGCAAGCTGATCGCCGTCAGGATGGCCGCCGAGCGACGCGACGCACCACCGGGCCGCGCGGAGTGACGGGCCGTCCCCCCGAGACGCAACAAGGCCCGGATGGATCCCATCCGGGCCTTGGTCGCGAGTCGATCAGTTCCTGGCGGGGGCGATCACACGTCGGGCGGCGGCTTCGGGCCGGGGGCCTCGACGGGCCCCCGCCGCTTGTGCTTGGGGAGGGTCTTGGGCACCGTCCCGCCCCCCGCCGTGGCCCCGGGCGAGTTGTTGACGCTGCCGGCGGAGATCGCGTCCACGCCGCCGGAATCGCACCCGACCAGGCTCAGGATGAAGGCGCAGGCGACGCTCGCCGCCGCCATGTGTCGAAGTTTCATCTCGTTCAGGGCTCCTGACTCCGCGAGGCTGTGGGCCGCGGATCGAATCGAGGCTCAGTACGCGTCGGAGCTGATAATCTCGCCGCCGGCGCGGGTCGCCAGTTTCCGATAGACGCCCCCCAGACGCTGGCCGTTGGCGGGGTTGAGGCCGCCGGCCACCTCGATCGAATCCTTGATGAAACGGACGCTGCCGTCGCCGAACAGGAAGTTCACCCCGCCGGAGTGCATGCTGCGGAAGCCCCACTGGCCCAGGTTCTGGAGCTGGAGCGTCGGGCTCAGGTCCCAGTCGGTGTAATACGTGCTGTCGCCGTCGGGCTCGGGGATGAGGACGCCGGCGTTGGGCTTGGCCACGGTGGTGGCGAAGGCGAAGATCCGGCTGACGCCGTTGGCGATCCACGAGCCGTACCAGGCGTCCTGGTTCCACTGGTAAAACCAGTCGCCGTCGGCGTCGTTACGGAACTTCGCGGTCTCGCCCACGAACAGGGTGTTGCTCAACCCGTCGCTCACCGAGGAGACCTTGTAGCAGTAGTCGGCGTTGAACATGCCGTCGGATTCGGCCGTCGGCGGGCCGTCGGCCGGGCAGCCGTTCCACCAGTGCATGACGTCCTTGTTACCCAGCACGCCTCCGTACGACGACTGAGAGCGGCCGGCGACGCTGGTCGGGTGCGGGCGGGATTTGATGTCGGACGGGCAGACGTAGGAGTTCACGCCCGAGTTGTAGGCCGTGCTGTTCATGGCAGCGCCGTTGGCGTTGCCCTTACCATAGGGGGGAGCGCTATCCAGCGACGGGACGCTGAAGTTGATCGCGTTGTAGACGGTCGACAGCTCCATCTGCGGCAGGATGAGGGCGAAGAACGTGTGCCGGCGGGAGACCGAGCAATCCTGCACGGCGCCAACCCCGTCGCGCACCGAGCCCAGCGGATAAGTGCCGTTGGCGCTCTCATAGTTGGCCAACCCCAGGCCGATCTGCTTGAGGTTGTTGGTGCACTGGGCGCGGCGGGCGGCCTCGCGGGCCGACTGTACGGCCGGCAGCAGCAGGGCGATGAGCACGGCGATGATGGCGATGACGACCAGCAGCTCGATCAGCGTGAAGCCGCGTCGTTGACTTGCGATAGGGCTCATGGTCCGGGACACCTTTAGCAAATTCCAGGAATAGGGATTGAACGCTCGGAAGATCTCTTGGAGGGATGGTCGGCGTTAGTCCGGTATGGCCGTCGGCGCCGACTTGAACTTGGCGCGGACCGGGGGCGGGGCGGGCGCCTTGGAGGGGGCGGAGCCTGCCGCGGAGCCGCTGGCGGCGGTGGCCGTCGCGCCCCCGGCGGACCCCTCCTCGCCGCCGCAGCCCGAGAAGGCCGCGGCCAGGGCCAGGGACGCCGCGACCGACAAGAATGATCGTCGTGCAATCATGAACGGCAAGCCTCGAATCAAGAACTCTTTGCGAGGGACCGGGAGGACGTCGTCGCTCAGTAGGCGTCGGCGCTGACCGTCTCGGAGCCTTGTCGGGTGGCCAGCTTGCGATAGACGCCCGGCGAGGACCAGCCGTTGGTGGGGTTGGGGGCGCCGACGACCTCGATCGAGTCCTTGATGAAGTGGACGCTGCCGTCGCCGAACACGAAGTTCACGCCGCCGGGGTGCATGCTCCGGAAGCCCCACTGGCCGAAGTCCTGGGTCCGGGTCGTCGGGTTCCGGTCCCAGTCGCCGCCGTAGCTGTCGGTCGGCAGGTCGGGGACGATCATCGGCGAGTTGGGCTTGGCCAGGGTGAACGCCAGGGCGTTGGGACGCGTGACCCCGGCGATGCTCGAGTACGAGAGGTAGTCGTGGCCCCACTGGTTGCACAGGGCCGGGTCCGGATCCTTGCGGAACTTCGAGACCTCGCCGACGAACAGGGTGTTGCTCAGGCCGTCGGAGATCTCGGCCCCCGGGTAGTTGTAGTCGGCGTTGAAGACGCCGTCGGACTCGATCTGCGAGGGCTCGGCCGGGCAGCCGTACCACCAGTGGATGACGTCCTTATGGCCGACCGAACCGGAATAGGACGACTGGCCGTAGCCCTTCACGCCGGTCCCGCCCGGCGGGACGATGGTCCCCGGCGCGACGACGAGGTCCGACGGGCAGATGAGCGACGAGATCGTCGTGGTCAGGGCCGTGCTGTTGGTGACCGAGCCGCTGACCGCCGTGCCGTAGGGGCCGACGGTGGCGACGGCGGGCACGCTGAAGTTGACCGCGTTGTAGACCGCCCCCTGCTCCATCATCGGCAGGATCAGCGTCAGGAAGGTGTGCCGCCGCTTCACGGCGCAGTCGGCGGTGGGCTTGCTGCCGTAGCCGATCGAGCCGGGGGGGAAGGTGCCGTTGGCGCTCTCGTAGTTCGCCAGCGCCAGGCCGATCTGCTTGAGGTTGTTGACGCACTGCGACCGCCGAGCGGCCTCGCGGGCCGACTGCACGGCCGGCAGCAGGAGCGCGATGAGGACGGCGATGATGGCGATCACCACCAGCAGCTCGATCAAGGTGAAGCCGCGTCGTCGACCCGAAGTTGGAGACATCGATATCCTCATAAGAAAGGACCCATGAATGCGAGAGGGTGCGGCGGCGAAGGCCGGAGGACCGCGTCGGGAAGCTCCGTCGCCCCCCGATCGGCCGGCTCCCGGGTCCGGGCGCGTTTCCTCTGCGAAAAATCAAGAGGCGCAGGGGAGCCGGTGTTTCAGGCCGACGGCCTCGCGAGCGTCTGGGGAGAGACGCGCTGCGCGGCCGGATTCAGCGTAAGAACACGAAGTCGCCTTGAAGAATCCGCCGGCGCGACGGCCGACGAAGCCCACGAAACAATGCTTGCAAGGTTAATGAAAAAGATTGAGTCAGCGAGGAACCAGGGAGGAAGCTCGGCCCGCGTTGCGGGGCCTGATCAAC
Source organism: Paludisphaera mucosa (assembly GCF_029589435.1). Lineage (NCBI taxonomy): Bacteria > Pseudomonadati > Planctomycetota > Planctomycetia > Isosphaerales > Isosphaeraceae > Paludisphaera > Paludisphaera mucosa. The sequence continues at coordinate 269,753 of NZ_JARRAG010000002.1, forward strand.
TCCACGGCGGGGATCGACTCTCACCGGAACTCCGGCTTGGGGGGCCGAAGGGGGAGGCGCGAGGGCCGTCGGCGGTGAGGGTCTCGATCGAGGCGGGGAGAGGACGATCGATGCCCTTCATGAAACCACGTACATGGTAGGCGACGAGTCGGCCGACATCAAGGGGGGACCCCCCTTAATTCCTACAGTCTCCAAAACGGGCAGCCGGCAAGGCTTGGAGGCGTGCAAGGAGGGGCGCGGTCGCGTCGCCCGGCATGTCAGCCCAGGACCTTCCGAGGCTGGATCGAGCGGCCGTCGGCGTCGGCCCGGCCGAGGGCCACGAGCCGGCCGCCGGGGCCGATCAGGGCGACCTCGCTCTCGGGGGGGGCGTCGCCCGCGATCTTCCGGCCCAGGAGGACGTCGGCGAGGGCGACGGCGTCGAGCGCGACCCGGGGGAGGTCCGGGACGGCGTCGAGCGCCGGCCGGAGCGCCTCGGCGAGGGTCTCGCGGTCGAGGTCGCCGGGCGCGGCGGCGTCGGCCTGGGCGAACACGCCGATGCGGGTCCGCACGAGCGTCTCCATCACCGCGCCGCAGCCCAGCGCCTCGCCGAGGTCGCGGGCGATCGAGCGGATGTAGGTCCCGCTGCCGCAGTCGATCTCGACCTCCAGCCGCGGCCAGGCGTAGTCGAGGACCCGGATCCGGTCGATGCGCACGGGCCTGGGGGCCAGCTCGACGGCCTCGCCGGCGCGGGCCAGGTCGTAGGCTCGGCGGCCGGCGACCTTCAGGGCCGAGAACTCGGGAGGCTGCTGGAGGACCTCGCCGGTCTGGGACGCCAGCGCCGCCTCGATCTCGTCGCGGTCGGCGACGCGGGGGTCGGGGGTGGCGACGACGGTTCCGTCGACGTCGTGGGTGTCGCTGCGGGCGCCCAGGCGGAAGGTCGAACGGTACGTCTTCCCCATCCGCTGGACGTACTCGATCAGGCGGGTCGCGGGGCCGATGCAGATCACCAGCACCCCGGTCGCCAGGGGGTCGAGCGTGCCGGCGTGGCCCGCCTTGACCTTCCTGGGCAGGAGCCGGCCGACGCGGTTGACGACGTCGCGCGAGGTCACGCCCGGCGGCTTGTCGAGGCTCAGGATCCCTTCCCACACGGGCAATTCGTCGACGTCGTCCAGGCTCACGGGGCGCTTCCCTCGGGTTCGAATGCGGGCAGGCCGACCGCGTCGATCGACGCCCCGGCGCGGAGGTTGCGGGCGGCCTCGGCGAACCGCCGCGAGTCGGCGAGTCGCTCGGTGGGGTCGTAACGGTAGCCCGCCACGCGCCGGTAGTGGATGCTCGTGCGGTCGCAGGCCAGGGCCAGCCGTTCGGCGTCGATCCCGAAGCGGGCGGCGCAGCCGGCGACGTCGGGCGCGGCGATCGCGGCCGAGGCCTCGCCGAACGCGGCGCGGGCCTTCAGCTCGCGGAGCACGGCGGCGGCCAGGGCGACGTAGCCTTTCAGGTTGGGGTGGTGCGTGTCCTCGACCACGTGCTCGTCGAGCATCCCCGTCGGGCTCGCCGCCGTCAGCTCTCGGCGGCCGTCGATCAGGATGCAGCCGGCGCGGCCCGCGGCGACCTGGCGATAGGCCTCGCGAAAGGGCGCCATGCAGCGGATCGGCAGGCCGTCGAGGTCGAGCGCCTTGAGGAATTCGCCGCGGGCCTCGTCGAGCCTCCCGCCGGCCTGCAGCCGCTTGCCGAGCCGGTAGTGGGCCTCGGCGAACCCGGGATGACGATCGAGGATCGCCCGATAGACGCCCTCGGCGCGGGCGGGTTCGGAGGCCTCGATCGCTCGGGCTTCGAGGAAGGCGTCGGCGATCCGTCGCCGCTCGTCGGGGCCGGTCCCGGGCTCGACGGTCGAGCGGCCGGGCTCGTAGTCGGCCTCGTCGGCCGGCGGGACGACCAGGATCGACAGGGCGCCGATCTGTTCACAGTAGGCGACGATCGCCTCCAGCCTCGCGGCGAAGTCGGCGAGGACCGCGGCGGCCTCGGCCGGGCCGCAAAGGGGCGGGTCGACGACCTGATGGCGGTCCTTCAGCGACGGCGGCGCGTCGAGCCGGTTCTTGCTGATCAGCTCGCGCACGAGGCGGACGAGCGGCGAGGCCGCGTCGAGCCGGTGCGCGGCGCGGGCGAGCGCCGAGGTCGACTCCAGGCCGACCTCGTGGACGCGATCCTCCTCGAACCGCGCGGCGAACTCGTTGTGCCCGGAATAGACGACCACGGCGTCGGGACGGCGGGCGATCCCGGCGAGCTTCTGGTGCTGCAACTCGAGCGAGTCGCCCAGCCAGGCGAGCGTCTCGACCTCGAAGCGACGGCCGGGGACCGCCTCGCCGAGCTTCCAGGCCACGATCTGCCCGACCGAGACCCAGGGCCGATAGGGCTCGCCCAGCGCGCTCGACTCGCCCAGGACGAGGATCCGGTAGACGCCCGGGTCGTCGGCCGGGAAAGCGGTCCGCAACGTCGGGAATCGGTGGACCCGGGCCAGGACCGTCGCCGCGCCGAGTTCCAGCGCGGCCAGCGACGCGGCGCACGAGAGGCCGAGCAGGAACATCCGCCCGCTCCAGGCCGCGGGCCGGCCCTGGCGGCGGGCGTGGAGGAACGCCCGGCCGGCGAGCGGCGTGACGACCAGGGCGGCGATCGCCAGCATCGCGCGGAGCAGGATCGTGCCGCCGAGCAGGCCCTCGGCGAGCGCCCGGCGGGCGTCGCGCGACAGGATCGGGACCCACCCGGGCAGGGCGACCACCGCCAGCACGGCGAGGGCGGCCGGGACCGCCGGCGCGATGATCCGGAGCCCCCGCCGGAGGGCGCGGCGGGCGTCGGGACGGTCCTCGTTCAGGGATCGGGTCGGGTGCGGGAGGTTCAAGGCTGTCCGCCGGGCGGGGTTGGCCGAAGGTCCTGGTATTCCGCCAGGGCCGTCAGCATGGTCGGCATCGACGCCGGGTCCTGGGTGAGGAAGCTGCTGAAGGCGTCGAGCGTCCGCCCCGCGAGGTCCAGGTAGCGGGCCTCGCCCGTCGCGCGGTGGAGGGCGAGCAGGTCGAGCGCGGCGACGGCGTTGGCGGACGGCAGCGCGTCGTCGAGGGGGCCCTTCGAGCGGGCCAGCAGGGTCTCGTGGTCGTCGGCGGTGAAGAAGAAGCCGCCTTCGGCGTCGTCGCCGAAATCCGCGATCATGCGGTCGGCCAGCGTGCGGGCCTGCTCCAGTCGTTTGGGGTCGCCGCCGGCCTGATGGAGCCGCAGCAGGCCGTGCACGAGGAACGCGTAGTCTTCCAGGTAGGCCGGCAGCTTCGCCGAGCCGCCGCGGTAGGTCCGCAGCAGCCGCCCCGAGGGTTCGCGGAGGCGTTCGAGCGCGAAGTCGGCGGCCTTCTCGGCGGCGCGGAGGTACGAGGCGTCCTTGAGGACGCGGCCGCCCTCGGCGTAGGCGGCGATCATGAGGCCGTTCCAGGCGGTCAGGACCTTGTCGTCGCAGGCGGGCGCGGGGCGGCGGCCGCGGGCGGCCAGCAGCTTCGCGCGGGGGCCTTCGAGCCGCCTCGCCAGCTCGGCCGCGGACAGGCCGAGCGCCTCGGCCTGCTCGGCTCGCGCCCGGGGCTCGGTCAGGACGTAGCGGCCCCCTTCGAAGTTGGGCTCGCGCTTCAGGCCGTAGACCTGCAGGAACGCCTCGGCGTCGGGGTCGTCGCCGACGACCTTGCGGGCCTCGGAGCGGGTCCAGACGTAATACGCCCCCTCGCCGGCCTCGCTCTCGGCGTCGATCGAGGAGAAGAAGCCCCCCTCGGCGGCGGTCAGCGAGCGGGCGACGAACGCGAAGGTCGCCTCGGCCTCGGCCTTCCAGCGCGGGTCGGCGGTCGTCTCGAAGGCGCGGACGAGGGCCGAGGCGAGCTGGGCGTTGTCGTAGAGCATCTTCTCGAAGTGCGGCGAGCCCCAGTAGCGGTCGGTGGCGTAGCGGTGGTAGCCGCCGCCGAGCTGGTCGCGGATGCCGCCGCGGGCCATGGCGTCGAGCGTCGTCAGGGCCATGGCCAGGGGGTCGTCACGGCCGGCGCGTTTGGCCGGGCCGCGGCGGTGCTGGTCGATCAGGAAGGCGAGGTTCACGGGCTCGGGGAACTTGGGCCGACGCGGGTTGTCGCGGTTGTAGCCGAAGCCGCCGTACTCGGGGTCGAACCGCTCGGCGAGCGCGGCCAGGCCGTCGGCGACGAGGCTCGTCGGCAGCGGGGCCCGGCGGCGGGGCCGTCCGTCGCCCAGCTTGCGACGGACGATCTGGGTGAGCCCGTCGGCGGCGCGCTCCATCTCCGGGCGCTCCTCGCGCCAGGATTTGGCGATCCCCTTGAGCACCGTGTCGAAGCCGGTGAAGCCTTCTTTCGCGTGCGCGGGGTGATACGTCCCGCCGTAGAACGGCCGGCCGTCGGGGAGCAGGAACATGGACATCGGCCAACCTCCGGTGCTGAACGCCTGGAGGGCCGTCATGTAGACCTGGTCGACGTCCGGGCGCTCCTCGCGGTCGACCTTGATGCAGACGAAGCCGGCGTTGAGCATCCGCGCGATCTCGGGGTCGCGGAAGCACTCGCGGTGCATGACGTGGCACCAGTAGCAGGCGCGGTAGCCGATCGACAGGAAGATCGGTTTGTCCTCGGCCTTCGCCTTCGCGAACGCCTCGGGCCCCCAGGGCCGCCAGTCGACGGGGTCGTCGGCGTGCTGGAGGAGGTACGGGCTGGTCTCGCGGGCGAGTTGGTTCCCGGCCCCGCGGCCGGCCGGGGCATCCTGGGCGGCGGCCGGGGAGAGGCACGCCGCTAGGGCGACCAGCAGCGACCCCGTGATCCCGGGCGTGCGAGCGGACGTCGATCGTGGCATCAGCGAATCTCGGCCCAGGTTGCGACGCCCTCGCGGCGAGTCCCGGCGCGACGGGCGGACGAGGCGACCCGATTGTACGCGGTTCCGCCCCCCGAACCAACCCGACCCGCGTCGAGCCGGTCCGGCCGGCGGCCGCGGCGGGGGTCACTTCGCCCTGGGCTCCGCCGCGTCGGCCGTGCGCCGGCCCTCGGTCACCTTGACGTTCGCCATGCCCTTCAGCTCGGTCGTCAGGTCGTTGTGCTTGACCGAGACCGTGCAGACGCCGATCCCGTCGCCGAGGTTCTTCGCCTTCACCTTGATGCCGAGCGTGACCGAGGCGTTGGGGCCGAGGCGGTCGATCTTGGGGAAGCTGACCTGGGACCCGTCCGCCGGCCCCTTGCTCTCTCCCTCGGGCCCGCCCGACGTCTCGGTGATCTGGAGGTTGGGCGAAACCGCGGCGTTGACGTCGACGTTGACCGCCTCCTTGGTGCCGTAGTTGTGGAGCTTGACGAGGAACGTCGTCTCGTTACCCACGTCGACGACCCTGCGCCGCTCCTGGACGACGATGTCGACGTCGGCCATGCCCTGGACGTCGGTCGACCGCTTGTCGCGCTCGACGGCGACATTGTCGGCCTTGGCCTCGGCGGTGACCTCGTAGAACCCGACGTCGCCCATGCGGACGTCGAACTTCAGCGTGCGGGGCGGCTCGCCGGGGGCCAGCTCGGCGATCGACCAGTTCAGGCGCTGGGTCTTGCGGTCCCAGAGGGCGTCGGGGGGCTGGGCGACGAGCCGGCCGCTGACCGGCAGCGCCACCTGCACCTTGACGTTCCGCGCCGGCGCGGTGCCGGGGTTCTCGATCGAGACCTCGTACGGGGCGATCGTGTCGGTGAACCGCTTCTCAACCGCGGTGAGCAGGATCTTGAGCTTGGCCTCGACCACGTCGACCACGCGCTCGACCTCGGCGTCGGCGGGATTGGGGACGACGTCGGGGCTGGTGGCCTTCACGGTGCAGGCCTGCCGCCCCCCCTGCTTGGCGTCGACCCGCAGCGCCGGCAGGTCCACGCGCTCGCCGGCGCCCAGGCGGTCGATGGGGTGTTCGAGGCTGTTCTGGTCGTTACGCTCGCCGCTCTCGTGGCTCAGGCCGGGGCTGAGCTTCGCCAGCACGAGGACGTTCCGCGCCGGGCCGTCGCCGGTGTTGGTGACGGAGATCCGGAACTCGACGGGCTTGCCCTTGAGCTGCTTGGGGATGCTCGGCGACTGGACGACCTCGACCTTCAGCTTGGGTTCGCGGACCAGGGTCCGGGCCTTGCTCCCGGCCTGGAAGGAGACGGTGACCCCGTGGTCCACGTGCACGACCTGGGTCGGCGTCACCCGCATGGGGATCGTCTTGCTCTGGCCGGCCGGCAGCGTCCCCAGCCGCCAGGTGAGCACCCCCTGCTGCGCGCCCTCGGGGGCGGGCGAGCTGGAGACGAAGGTCAGGCCCGGCGGCAGCTCGTCGCGGACGACGACGTTGAAGGCGTCGGCCGAGCCGCTGTTGACGACGATGATCTTGGCGGCGGCCTCGCGGTTGAGGTTCATCTCGGCCGGGGCCTGGACCTCGACGCTCACCAGGACCTCGTGCTTGCCGAGCGGGAGCCGCTCGTTCGGCTGGAGGAACGCGCCGTCGCCCGCCGGGGCCGACGCGGGGGCGGGGGCCGGAGCCGCGGCGGGGGCGGCCGCGGGCGCCTGCGTGCGTTCGACCGCCGGATCCGGGCGCGCGGCCTTCGCCTTCGCCCGCGACGGCGCGGGCGCGGGGGCGGGCGCCGCCGCATCGTCCATGCCGGGGAGCGGATCCCGGGCCGGGGGGAGGTCCGCGGGCTCTTCCGGGGCGGGGACGGCGGCCGCGGGAGGCAGCGAGGCGGGCGCCTCCGCCGGGTCCGAGAGCCCATCCTGCGCGCCGAGGACTCGCGCGGGACCGCAGGCGATCAACAGCACCATGCCGAGCACGAAGAAGAGTCGCCGGCCCATGGTCATCCATCCCCTCCTTGGGACGCCCGTCCTTGTCGACGCCGCGCGCGTCGCGACGGGTGCGAGTGCACTCCGGTCAGGCCCGTCGTCGGTCGATCGGCGCGCATCTCCGCGCGTCCGGGACCTCGGTCGAGCCGCCGCCGGTTAGATAGCACAACGCCGCCCGACCCGGAAGGTCAATCGCGGCGATTCGGGGGCTCGACGTCGGCCGCAATCGCCGCGGCGAGACGCTCCGCGACGGCCTCGGGCTGCTCTCCCGTGTCGACCGCGAACGGCGTCACCTCGGCGAGCCCCCGGAACCACGTCCCCTGCCTCTTGGCGAACTGGCGGGTCCGCGTCTGGATCAGCTCGATCGTCCGCCGCAGGTCGGTCTCGCCGGCCAGGTGGGCGATCGTCTCGCGATAGCCGACCCCCTGAGCCGCCACCGCGCCCATCGGCTTCGGGGCCGATTGCAGGCGGCGGACTTCGTCCAGCAGGCCGGCCTCGACCATCGCCAGCACTCGGCCGTTGATCCGGTCGTACAGCACCGGTCGGGGAAGCTCCAAAGCGAAGACCCGCGTCGCCGCCGGCGCGGGGCGGCCGTGCTGGCGCTGGAGTTCGCTGAAGGGGATCCCGGTCAGCTCGATGACCTCGAGCGCCCGCACGATCCGCCGGCGGTCGTTGGGGTGCAGTCGCGCGGCGGTCGCCGGGTCGAGCGCCGCCAGCCGGCCGTGGAGCGCGGCGTCGCCCGAGGCCTTGGCCTCGGCTTCCAAACGGCTGCGAACCTCGGGATCCGCCCCGGGGCCGTCGAACAGGCCGCGGAGCATGGCCTTCAGGTAGAGCGCCGTGCCGCCGACGAACAGCGCCCGCCGGCCCCGCGATTCGACGTCTCGGATCGCGTCCAAAGCCAGTTCCCGGAACTGCGCGACGCTGGCCGATTCCCAGGGGTCGAGGACGTCGATCAGGTGGTGAGGCACGCCTCCTCGCTCCGCGAGCGTCGGCTTGGCCGTGCCGACGTCCATGCCGCGGTAGAGGGTCATCGAGTCGAGGGCGACGATCTCGGCGTCGAGCCGACGCGCCAGGTGGACGCCGACCGCCGACTTGCCCGAGGCCGTGGGGCCCGCGAGATAGACCGCCCGATGCTCCGCCGCGAGGCTCATCGAGCGTTCTCGCGCGAGGCCTCCTGGTAGGCCTCGAACGGGAAGATCCAGATCAGGGGGACGCCCAGCTTGGCGACGGTGTAGGCCGGCTTCGCCCGCTCGATCAGGGCGAGGTCCCAGGGGTTCAGGATCCCGGGCCGGTTCTGCAGGACGTACCACTGCGGCTCGCCCCGGTCGATCGGCGCGACCTTCCGGGGCAGCTCGCCGGTGGTGCGAAGGTAGATCCACGACGTCGGGAAGGTCGAGAACCGGATCGTCCGGCCGGGCGCCGTCTCGGCGCGGAGCCAGGCGAGGGCCTCGGGGCCCAGGCCGTCCCAGTAGTACGTCGGCTCCATGCCGAGCCCCACCGCCCCCGGGAGCCCGCCCACGATCGGGCTGTAATAAGCCAGCGGCACGGGCATCATCACCAGGACGCTGACGACCCCCTCAAGAAGGCTCGCCGAGACGAGCCAGCGCGACGCCCTCCCCACCCAGGCCCGCACCTGCTCGACGCCCGGGCCCGCGAGCAGGGCGATGACGCCGAACGCCGGCAGGAAGAGCCGGACGCCGTCGTGCCCGGGCGTGTGGGGCATCGCCCGCAGCGCCAGCAGGAAGGCCCAGTGGCCGAGGATCAGCAGCAGGACCGGCTCAGCCTTCCACCTCGCCAGCGCCCGGTACGCCCCGGCCAGGGCGAGCACGAGGAACCCGACGGGCGTGGCGAACGCGGTCAGGACGACCGTGTTGTACCAGGGGAGCGACTCATTCGGGGTCCGGTAGATCTGCCCCAGGAACCGGATCGGGATCATGATCGTCTGCTGCCGGGTCAGGTTCGACCGGAAGAAGCGGACGGGACCCGCCAGCGGCTCCGACCACCAGGCGGGCTGGAGCAGGTACGTGACCAGCAGGCCGACCGCCAGGCCGACCGCCAGCGCGACGAACGCCCGGCGGCTCCGGAAGATGACGGCCCAGACCAGGAAGGGGAGCGGCAGGAACCAGCCCGTCAGCTTGTCGGCCATCGCGCAGCCGAAGATCAGGCCCAGCACGACCGCCCAGGCCCAAACGAGGCGACGGCGCTTGCCGTCCTCGTCTCGCTCGACGGCCGCGACGAAGGCGAAGATCGCCAGCAGCCAAAGGGCGCTCAACGGGCCGTCGTACGACGCATAGTGGCCGTGGCCGAACAGGTTGGGCTGCAAAACCCAGGCGCCGGCCGAGGCCGCGGCGGCCCACCATCCCCAGCGGCGGGCGACGAAGTGGAACAGCGCGCCCGCGACGAAGCTGAACAGCAGGATCGGCCCCAGGCGGCCGCGGGCCAGCTCCGAGCGGTCCGGCGTGAAGAGGTCGCCGACCAGGCCGAGGAGCGCGTAGAACGGCGGGTGGCCGTGGGGCTCCTCGCGGGCGAAGGGCCAGAACCAGGCCAGGACGGCCGGGTCGAACAGGAGTTTCGTCCGGGTGTCGACCTGGTCGGGCCGGGGCGGTCCCGCCCCCTGCTGCTGGACGTATTCCTCGACCGGGGGCGTCCAGGTGGCCGCGAACGCCTGAGGATCGCGGAGCGCCCGGAACCAGGTCCGCAGCCGCGCCTCGCGGCCGAGGCTGTAGCCCTCGTCCCAGACGATCGCCAGCCGGGGCTCGGTCGCCAGCATGACGGCGAGCGTCGCCAGGCCGACCAGGAGCGAGGCGACGAGCAATCGCCCGCGCGAAGGTCCCTGGGAAGGCGAAAGCCCGGGCGCCCCGACGGGATCGGTCGGGGAGCCCGGGCGGTTTCGAGTCGATTCCAGGCCGCTCAAAGAAGCCGCCCCCCTCCGGGATCAGACGGGGGCCAACGCCAGGGCGTCGACGGCCTCGACCGCCTTCGACGCCGGCTTGTGGGAGCGGATCAGGGCGACTTCCGTGCAGTTCGGGAAGAGCGGGCAGCGTACGCACTCGTTCCAGATCTTGTGCGGCAGGTCGGCCTTGTCCATCTGGCCGTAGCCGCAGCGCTCGAAGAAGCCGACGGCGTAGGTCAGCGCGAAGACGGAGTTGATCTCCAGCTCGCGGGCCTGCTCCCAGCAGGCGTCGACCAGCATGCGGCCGACCCCGGCCCGCTGGGCCTCCTCGGCCACGGCGAGGCACTTCAACTCGGCGAGGTCCTCCCAGAACACGTGCAACGCCACGCAGCCCACGACCCTGCCTTCCTCATCATCGACCGCGACGAGGAACTCTCTGATCGACTCGTACAACTCGCCCAGGGACCTGCGGATCATCACCTTGCGGTCCGCGAACTTGCGAATCAACTCGTAGATGGCGGCGACGTCGCCGACGCGTGCGGGGCGGATGTTCAATCGAGGAACCTCCCTTATCGGCCTTCGAGCCGTGTCTTTGGAAACCTGCGTATCGATGCAAAAGCGACGCCGAACCGACGAGAGCGCGCGTTCAGGCGGGCCCCAGGCGAGGGCCCGCCATGAACATTGATTCTAGGGCGCAGGGGCGGGGAATCAAGCGGCCTTTCGACAAGTTCCGCCGGCCGGCTCCCGGCGAGGCGGTCAGCGGCGGACGGAATCGGCCGGCGTGGGCGCGGTCCCGGCCCTGGGGGCCGCCTCGGTCGCGGCGGCGACGGCCTTCTCGGGCTCGCGGTAGGGGAGGACGTTCTGGGCGTAGTACTGGACCATCGTGCGGTAGTCGGGGCCGTGGTTGACCTTGATCAGCCCGAAACTCGACGCCACCTCGTCGCTGGCCCGATCGAGGCTCCAGCCGCAGTATTTCGTCCGGTAGGCGATCTGCACCATCGAGACCCGGTTCAGGCCGTGGTGGCAGTGGAAGAAGATCGGGTGGTTGGCCGAGTCGTTGAGCACCCCGGCGGCCTCGTCGAGGAGGTCGAAGATCGTCTTGGGGTTCTCGGCGTCGCGCTGGTCGATGATCGGCACGTGGACCCAGCGGATGCCCAGCTCCTTCGCCAAAGCCCGCTCCTTGACGGCGATGGCGCTGTCGTAAGGGTGGGCGAGGGCCAGGATCGTCTTGATCCGGCAGTCGCGGGCGATCCGCCGCATCGGCCATTCCTTCTGCCAGGCCCCGCGGTAGATCCGGCCGGGGACGACCTCCGCGAACTGCTCCGCGAAGACGTAGTCGTGGCCGTGCCGCCAGAGCTGGTGCCCCGCCAGGACCGAGAGGCCGATCGCCGACGCGGAACGCAGCCATATACGACGAGTGGACATCGGGCGAATACTCCCTGTCAGCCGGCCGACGGATCGATCGCCCGCCGCAACGCGCCTGCCCTTCCCTGGGGCTTCTCGGCCGCGGCCGTCGGCCGGGCGAGGGCGGCGAATCCTAGCAAGAGCCGCCGAAGGGGACAAGACGGACGCGGGCCTCCCTCGAACATCGGACCCCTGCGCCCCCGGGTTGAGGAAAATCACCGCCCGGCCCCGGCGGATCGGTTTTTCCCGTCGTCAAATCTCCGCCCCTTGGTATTCTCGGTGGCCGACCCTAGGATTGGGTGGACGTCGGCGGGTGGACGGAGGGCCGTACGGCGATGACGGAACAAACGATGCGGAAGGCGGTCCGATTCGACGCGCCGGCGACCGCGACGATGGCGGAGCAGACCTTGCAGGCGCGACCCGACCGTCATTTCGGACCCGCCTCGAAGGTCGTCGGCCTCTATCAGGCGGTCATGCGGCGGACGCTGGAGCATTTCTTCCCGGACTCCGTGCTCGAGATCCAGGGCGACCGCAGCATCATCGACTGGGACGTCGTGATGCAGGAAGCCCCCTACCGCATCACCGACGACCCCGACCGCCTGGCGATCGACATCGAGTGGCGGGGGACGCGGCTGACCTTCCAGCCCGGAAGCCCGATCCCGCTCTTCCTCGCCGAACGGCGGATGATCGACGTCATCGTGCGGGCCCTCGACCACCGCTTCCGCGCCCTGTTCGACCTGGACATCGCCGACCGCGTCGAGCGGTTCAACTACCTCACCGAAGACCTGATCATCGCCGATTTTTTGGCGACCGTGGGCCCCTTCCGCATCCCCGCCGCGCTCGAAGCGCTCCGGGTCGCCGCGCTCTCGACGTATGAAAATCGGCGGGTGACCACCGGCGCCCTGCTCCTGGGGACGTCCCACGACCCGACCACGCCCGGCCGCGAGAACCTGCAAGGCGCGCCCCAGTTCAACGCCCGGCTGACGGCCATCAAGGGCTTCCACCGGCTCTGCGACGGCGTCCGCACGGTCTTCGTCGTCGACCCCCAGGGGGAGCTGGTCCGGATCGCCGACATCGCCCGCTGGGCCGAGCGGACCCAGGTCCAGCGCTGCCAGGACCACCTCTGCCCCCGCCCCTACCAGAGCCACGCCCGCGCCACGATCTCGGGCGGCCACGTCTGCGTGGTCCTGACCCCCTCGCAGGAGATCAAGGTCTTCGCCGAGGGCGAGCTGGCCTTCAGCTTCAGCGACGGCCGCTGGCGGCTGCTCGACATCCCCACCAAGTTCGCCGTCTGGCAGGAGGCCGTCGAGCACTCCAGCGGCGGCGACCTGGCCCGCCGCCTCTTCCAGGCCGCGCTCAACCTCAGCGAGGCCCGCGTGGGCGCCCTGCTCGTCGTCGTGCGCGACCCCGAGAAGTCGATCCCCCAGCTCATCGCGCCCATCGACCGCATGAACGAGGAGATCGCCGTCGACGACCCGCAGGACCCCGAAAACCTCTCGCCCCGGCTGGCCAAGCGGGCGCTCCACCACGCGGTCCGCGGGATGACCGTCAGCCAGCTCGAGCCCACGGTCCTGGAGGCGATCGCAAGCCTCGACGGGGCCGTCGTCGCCGACCCCGACGGCATGCTCGTGACCTTCGGCGCGATCCTCCGCATCAACCCCGAGGTCCTCGACCTGGGCCGCTCCGTCCAGGGGGCCCGCACCCTCGCCGCCCTCGCCGCCTCGCAGTACGGCCCCGTCCTCAAGGTCAGCGAGGACGGCTACGTCACCATGTTCCTCAAGGGCCGCCGCGTCTGGGAATTCTGACCCCGACCGAGCCCTCGCTCCGCGACCGGCAAGATCTCCCGCGCCCACGCCTCATCCCTGGGGGATGACGGCGGCTCGGGACGGCCCCGTTCAGGAACTGCGCGTAGCTCGCCTCGTCGTAGACCTGGTCGAGGGCTTCCTGCGAAGCGAACTGCGTTTCGGCGTCGGGCGATCGGAGGGGGACGGGAAGGATCGGCGGGCGATCATGCAGGCCGACCGGCTGGAAATCGACGACCGGACGAGGTTCCTGCCGACTCAAGGGCGCCGTGGCAAGGCGACGTTGGTCGCGGTCCGATCCGGCCGCACCGGGCGTTTCGACCTTCGGCACGGTGCGTGACAAACCCAGGCCACCCCCCTATCTTTCTTCAACACTCTTGGATATCATCAAGCATACGTGATTTAGTCCGAACGATCCGGCCGACCTCGGTCGCCTGGCGACCAGGAGGGTCGAACATGGCCGATCAAGACGACGCGGTGGACCTGGGGACCGAAGACTGCCTCCAGGCCCTGGGCATCGACCAGCTTTGCCAGTGGGACGTTCTGGTCTTCCTGCATCGGCATCACGCGAGCCTGGCCGGCGCGGAGCAGATCGCCCACCTCCTGGGCTACACCGTCGCCGCGGTCATGGAGACCCTGAGCCGGCTGGAACACCTGATGCTGGCGAAGCGTTCACGGGCCTCGCAAGGGGTCCGGCTGTACGAATTTCGGGGACCGGGCGACCCTCGCGGCGATCAGATCCTCGATCACCTCCTCAAGATGGCGGATCATCGCCAGGGACGGCTGGAGATGATGGACATCCTGCGGCGCGATGGAAATCGCCCCCAGATCACCGGGCCGCGCCCCGGCGGGGGGGGAGGGCGACCATGGCTCAAGCTGACTTGATCCAGACCGGCGTCTCGGGCCTCGACGAGATCTTGCTGGGCGGGATCCCCAAGGGGAACCTGATCCTGGTGGAAGGGTCCGTCGGCACCGGCAAGACCCTGATAGGCCTGGAGTTCATCTACCGGGGCGCCGTCGATTTCGACGAGCCCGGCGTGGTGGTGCTGTTCGAGACGAGCCCCCAGAAGCTGATCCGCGACACGGACTGCTTCGGCTGGGACTTCGACGAGCTGCAGCGAGAGGGTCGGGTGAAGTTCGTCTTCACGACGCCCCAGGTCCTCAGCCAGGAAGTGCGCTCGCCCGACAGCCTGCTGCTGGAGGCCGTGTCCGAGATCGGGGCCCATCGCATCTTCATCGACGGCGTCTCCCTGCTGCAGGCGGTCGCCGTCGCCCCCAACGGCGTCGGCGGGCTGGCCAACTACCGCGAGATGCTGCAACTGCTGGCCGAAGCGTTCCAGCGCGAGAACCTCACCGTGATGCTCTCGCACGAGATGCTCGCAAACCAGGAACACTCCGTCGCGCTGGAGGTTTCCGAGTATGTGGCCGACACCGTCATCGTCCTGAGGCGCGAGTACCGGCGGCGGGGCATGTTCCGCAGCCTCGAGGTCAAGAAGAGCCGGGGCCAGAACTACGACACCGGGCTGCACACCTTGCGCATCGAGGACGGCCGGGGGTTGCTCGTGTTCCGCCGCGTCCAGGCCCGCGTCCGGCGGATGGAGTCGCACGTCCAGCCGACGTCGCTGATCCAGCGCTCGGCCATCGGCTTCGAGCCGCTCGACGTCCTGATGGGCGGCGGCCTCCTGGCCGGATCGGTCACCATGCTGGTGGGCGTCTCGGGGATCGGCAAGTCCGTCTTCGGGGCCCAGTTGCTCGTGGAAGGGGCGAAGAACCAGGGCAAGAGCGGCCTGCTGGTCTCGGTGGACGAGCATCCCGCGCAGATCCTCCGCAACGCCAGGCTGATCGGCCTGGACCTCCAGGAGCACGTCGACTCCGGCATGGTTCAGCTCCTCTACGAGAATCCCCAGGAGCTGGAGATCGACGTCCATTTCGATCGCATCATCCGGGCCATCGAGGAGCAGCAGATCGACCGCCTGGTGATCGACAGCATGACCAATTACAGCATGGCCGTGCAGGATCCCCAGATGTATCGCGACTTCTGCCACGCGCTGGTCGGCTACTGCAAGCAACGGCTGATGACGACGTTCCTGAACTGCGAGAACCCCGAGCTGTTCGGCATATCGAGCTATACGCCCGATTTCCCCATCGCCCCGCTGCTCGACAACATCATCCTGCTGAACTTCGTGGAGCTGGGCGACACGATGCACCGCGCCATGACGGTGGCCAAGGCGCGGGGGAGCAACCACGGCTTCGTCACCCGCGAGTTCGAGATCGGCCAGGGCGGGATCACGCTCGTGCCGATCGACGAGGGCCAGGTGCCGGTCCGGCTCCCCTTCGCGAGCTACCAGAACCTCCTCAGCCGCGCCCCGACGCGGATGGGAGCGGTGCCGGTCGTTTCCGGCGAGTAGGCGTTCCCGCCCGAGGCGCGACCGGGCCCCGATCGGCTCACCGGCGGGGACCGCCGGTCGCGCCTGAACAGGCCGGTCGTCGGATCAGGGATCGAGCTTGACTTCCTCGATCGGGACGTCCCAGTGGGCGTCGAGGATCTCGAACCGTCGGCGTTCTTCGGCCTTGAAGGTCTTCTGGTCGGGGAAGAGCTGCGCCTTGATGGCCTCTTCCTCCTCGGCCGGCGCGTGGGCGGCCTGCACGTCCTTGAAGACGATGGTGACCTTGTAATCCCATCGGCCGTCCTCGGTGCCGTGGTATCGGGGCTTGATCATCGTCACGCTCAGCAGGTCCCCCTTCTCGATCCGCTTCTTCAGGACCGGGTAGTGGTTCTTGCGGAAGAGCGCGAGGAACTCGTCGGCGGCCCCCCATTTGGCCTTGTAGTAGTACTCGGCCGCGAACGGCCTGGCGAGCTTCGCCTCGTCGCCGCCGAGGGCCGCCGCCGAGACGAGGCCGACGGCCGTCGCCATCGCGAACGCCGCGGACCGTGACGACGAGCGCGGAGACTGATGCGTTTTCATGGATGCCTCGCAAGTCGGGCCGATGACGCCGCCCCGCGGCGATCCGCCCCGGGAGGAATCGCGGCGATCCCGCCCCGGGTCGAGTATCGCCGACTCCGTGCGGCCGGCCAACCGGCGACCGCCCACCGGGTCGAGACCGGCGGGGTCGGCGGCGACTTCGAAATGAACACGGCCGGGAGCGAAGCCGAGGAGGCTCGCAGCCGGCCGGGGTTCATGCCTGCGATCGCAGATCGCGGACCAATGCTCAGTTCTGGCCGGTCGCCTGGGGGGCGGCCAGGATCTGCTGAGGAGCGGCGTAGACCGGGGCGGCCTCGTAGACGGGGGCCGAGTAAGCGACCTCGGCGGCCGGGGCGCAGGTGGCCGGGGCGGCCTTGTGGCCGTGGAGCTTGAAGCCGCCGCAGCCGAGCTTGGGCAGCTTCATCGTGGGCAGCTTGAAGCAATGCTTCTTGGGGGCCGGGGCGCAGGTCTCGACGACCGGGGCCGGGGCGCAGGTCTCGACGACCGGGGCGGCGCAGACCGGGGTCGGAGCCGCGCAGGCCTTCTTCTTGTGACAGGCCTGGGCGCTGCCGCCGAGGACGAAAGAACCGACCAGCGCGCCAAGAGCCAGACCCATCAGGTGCCGCTTCATCATCAAATCTCCTACGGGGATGGAAATCGAGTGTGTGTCGAATCTCTGAATCGTGGTTCAAACCACCAGGAAGGACGACGGTGGCTTCGCAGGGGTGCTGAAACGTAGGGTATAAGATGAATCCCCGAATGCCAACCCCCCAGGCCTACTTTCTAGGAAAAGTCCAGCTATTCGCCGTCAAACTCGTTAAAACTCATATTTCCATCAATCGGATCAGTCAATCCATCCCTCCGACTCGGGGGCCGGGCGGCCTGGCCGCCCCGTCGGGGAGGGATCCGGCGGGCTCGGCGCGGGATCCGGTCGACATGCCGGTCGGGTCCGAAACCGCCGCGTAAGTCGAAGAAGTCTTCGATCGCCGCCATGAGGGACGGCTGCCGAAATCGCGAGGTTCGATGTCTCGCACGACCCTTCGCCGTGCCTTGCGGTCGAGTCGGCGTCCGACTTCCGAGTCCAGCGTCGCGTCCCGCCGTTCACGAACGGCGACTACGAGAAACCGCGGGCCGAAACCGCCTTTCCAGGCGGCCTGGCTTATCCCGTCCCGAACCGCTCCGCCCACGGGGGATGCCCGGTCGGAATCGACGGTTGCACGCGTTATCCTGAAGATGACGCCCCTGACGATCGCCCCTCCGGAGTCCTCCCCATGACGCCTTTCGTCCTCCTGTCGCTGGGCCTCGCGAGCTTCCAGGCGGAGCCCTCCCGGGCCGAGATCGTCGACGTGCGACGCGTCTGGGATGGGGCGAATCACAACGCGTTCACCGACCTGGTCCGGTTCCGGGACCGATGGTTCCTGACCTTCCGCGAGGGGACGGGGCACGTCTCGCCGGACGGGGCGATCCGGGTCCTGACGTCGACGAACGGCGAGGCCTGGACGTCGGCGGCGCGGATCGCGTCCGAGCCGGGGGACCTGCGCGACCCCAAGCTCTCGATCACGCCCGACGGCCGGCTGATGCTGGCGGCGGCCTTGACGCAGCGCCCGCCGGCGACGCACAAGCATCAGTCGTTCGCCTGGTTCTCGCGCGACGGCCGCGACTGGTCGGAGCCGCATCCGATCGGCGACCCGAACGTCTGGATCTGGCGGCCGGCCTGGCACGAAGGGACGGCCTACGCCGTGGGCTACGCGACCGACGGCTCGCATTCCACCCGGCTCTATACCAGCAAGGACGGCGCGACCTTCGCGCCACTCGTCCCCACGTTGTTCGATCAGGGCCAGCCCAACGAGTCGGCCCTGGCCTGGCTGCCCGACGGGACCGCGCTCTGCCTGCTGCGTCGCGACGGCCGGCCCAACACGGACCAGCTCGGCCGATCCCGGCCGCCGTACACGGAATGGACCTGGAAGGACCTGGGCGTCCACCTCGGCGGCCCCGCCCTACTCCGTCTTCCGGACGGCCGAATCGTGGCCGGCGGTCGGCTCCTCGCCCCCAGGGTCCACACGGCGCTCTGCTGGCTCGACCCCGACGCCGATACGCTCACGGAGTTCCTCGCCCTCCCCTCCGGCGGCGACACCAGCTACCCCGGTTTGGCGCTGCACGAGGGGACGCTCTGGGTGAGCTATTACGCCTCGCACGAGGGGAAGACGGCGATCTACCTGGCCCGGGTCAGGCTGCCGGAGAAGGCTCCGACGCGACCTTGATCTCGCGGATCGCGTTGCAATTCCCGGAGGATCCCGGATAATAGTCCTTTCGTCCCAAGTCCGCGCTGATCGCTTTGAAAGTCGGAGATGCTGACGTGGCCGTACCCAAGAGACGTAAATCCAAATCCGCCAAGGGTCATCGACGGAGTCACGACGCCCTGACGCCGATCAACCTGACGATCTGCCCGATGTGCAAGCTGTCGGTCCCCACCCACAAGGTCCACGAAGAATGCCTGGCCGAGCACTTCAAGAACGGTGCTCCGGGCCGCATGCCCTTCTGACCTCGACCGATCGCGGCGCATTTTTCCCCGAAGACGCGGATCCCGCCGAGCCACGCCCGGATGGTTCGGCGTTTTCGCGCGCGCCGGGCCCGGCGGACGTAGGTTCCACAACCTGCTCGATCACGCGAAGCGCGCGCGAAAGCGGAGCCTCGCGCGTCGGGCGCGAGGCTCCGCTTGATGGTCGGGCGCCGGCTCCTCGACCCGATCAGATCGGGTAGAGGTTCTTCAGGTTGGCGCGGGCGGCGGCGCTCCCCTTGGAGGCCTTGATCAGGGGGAAGGTCTGCATCTTGCCGTCGACCTCGAGGGTCAACTGGCCGCTGCGGATGACCGAGGTGGCCACGCGGATGTAGGAGGTCTTGCCGTTGGGCAGCCAGACCTTGATCCACTGCAGATTGGGCTTGAAGGTGCGGCGGCTGATGCCCGTCGTCTTCTTACCGACGCCGCCGAGGTACTTCGCCTTGCCGCGCTCGGTCTTGTGGTTGCCGAACGACGTCTTCTTCCCGCTGACTTGACACTCGCGGCCCATCGTTCCTGACTCCTGCCCTGCCGACGCCCGGGGCGGACGCCGTGTCTTTTGCGATTCCGTAGCGTGTGGACGCATCCTCCGCGACGGTAGCCGTCGCCGCGAGGCCCGCGGGCTTCCTCCTCGGCGCAGCGCGCACCGGAGATCCGCGGGAAAGAGTCCCATTATCGCGACGCCGGCGGAACTTTCAAGCCCGACCTGGGCTTCGCCTTGCCCGCGGTCGTCGGGTCGGCGTATCCTGCCGCGTCCCACGAACGACGCCCCAGGGAGCCGGGAGCCCGCCCCATGTTTTCGCGACGCGCCGAATCGGCCGCCTTCGGCCTCGTGCTGGCGGCGTGCGTCGCGGCCTTCCTGCACGACGGCCTCCGCCCGGGTCGCGTCCTCAGCCCGGCCGACGTCCTGCTCGTCGAGGCGAGTTTCCGCGAGCCGGACGGGGCGCCCTACGAGCCGCAAAATCGGCTCTTGATGGACCCCGTCCTCCAGTTCCAGCCCTGGCTGGCGTTCAATCGCGAGGAGATCCGGGCGGGGCGGCTGCCGCTCTGGAACCCTTACGCCGGCTGCGGCGTTTCGCACCTGGCGAACGGCCAGAGCGCGGTGTTCGACCCGTTCAACCTGATCATCGTCCTCGGCCCCTGGCCCGGAGCCCTGGCCTGGACGGCCGCGGCGCGGCTCTGGTTCGCCGGCCTGGGGGCGTTCCTGCTGGCGAGGTCGTGGGGGTTCGGCCCCTGGGGCCGCTGGTTCGCGGGCCTGACCTTTCCGTTCTGCGGGTTCCTCGTCGTCTGGCTGCTGTATCCCGTCACGCCGGCCGCGATCTGGCTCCCCTGGATCCTGCTCGCCACCGACCGCGCGCTCGCCGCGCCGACCGCCCGCGCGACGGGACTGCTGGCGCTGGCCGTGGGGGGCGTGCTGGTCGCGGGGCACGTCCAGACGAGCGCCCACGTCCTGCTCGCCGCGGGCATCCTGGCGATCTGGCGGCTGGCCTGGGCGACCGAGCGACGGCGGCCGGCGATCGCCTGGGGGGCGGGGATCGTGCTGGGGGTCGGGATCGCGGCCGCGCAGGTCGTCCCGCTGGGAGAGTACCTGACGAAGAGTCCGGTCTGGGGCGAGCGTCGCCGCGAACATCCGCCGTGGTGGAAGCCGACCCGGCCGCGGATTCTGGAGGCCGCGTGCACCGCCCTGCCCTACCTCTACGGCAGCCAGCGCCGGGGGCATCCCAACCTGGCCCGCGGGCTCGGCGTCGACAATCTCAACGAATCCGCCGGGGGCTTCGCCGGGCTCGTCACCCTGGCCTGGCTCGCGCCCCTGGCCGGGCTCGGGGCCCGGCGCAGGCCCGAGGCGGCCTTCCTCCTGATGATGCTGGCGATCGGCGCGGCGGCGGCCTTCCGGATCCCTCCGGTCGACAACATCCTGCGGGCGCTGCCGGTCCTGGGCGTGACGGACAACCGCCGGTTGACGCTGTGGGTCGCGTTCGCGCTGACGTTCCTGGGCGGCCTCGGGCTCGACCTCGCCGCGCGGGGCGGATTGCTCTCGGGGCGGTGGTCGCGCGCCTGGCTCGCGGCGGGGCTCCTCCTGGCCGGGGCGGCGATCGCCGTGCCGTTCGCCGCGGGCCCTTTGCGACAACGGGCCGAGCGACACTACCGAAATGCGACCGAGCCCCTCGAACCCGCCGAGATCGCCCGCCGCGTCGACCTGCAGGTCGGGACGACTCTCGATTTCACGCCGCGATACCTCGGGATCGCCGCGGCGGCCCTCATCGCGCTCGCCGCGACGGCCGAGGCCGCGCGGCGCCGGCCGGAAATCCTCCGCGCCGTCCCGGGGCTGCTGCTCGTCGCGACGCTCGCCGACCTCTTCGCGTTCGGCATGGGCCTGAACCCGGCGATCGACCGCGCCGTGCAGGCGTACGAGCCCCCCCTGATCGTCCGCCTTCGAGAAGGCTTGGGGTCGGGCCGACGCGCGATCGGCGTGGGCGGAGAGCTGCCGCCGAACGTGCTGATGCGCTTCGGATTGGCCGACGCCCGCAACTACGACTCGGTCGAGTTGTCGCGCAGCCTCGACTGGTTCGAGCCGCTGTACGAGGAGACCGACGAGGCCCGCAGCAGCCGGCGGACGGTCTCGTGGCGGACCGTAAGCCGCGCCCTGCCGAAGCTCGAAGCGGCCGCCGTCGGGGCCGTCGTCGCCGCCGCGCCGCCCCCCGACCCGGGGCTCTTCCCGAAGGTCGAACGCGTCGGCGACGCCTGGATCGCCTGGACCGCGGCCCCCGAGCGGATCGCCTTCGAGGGCCCCGGCCGCGCGACGCTCGACCGCCGCTCGACGGCCGCCGCGATCCGCGTCGAGGTCCACGCCCACGGCCCCGGCCGCCTCGTCGTCCGCGAGACATGGGACGAGGGCTGGACGGCGCGCGTCGACGGCGCGGCCGTCGACGTCCAGAAATACGACGACGTGTTCATGACGGTATCCGTCGTTTCGAAATCCGGGGTCTCGGATTCGCACGTCGTCGAGCTTGCATATCAGCCGATGTCGGTGCGCCTGGGCCTTTTCGCCTCGGCCGCGGCGCTCGCGGCGGCGCTACTCGGCTTGACAGGACGCCCCCGTTGGGGATTGATGGAAAGGCCGAGAGGGGGCTTGGACGGACCCGAGCCCGCCGGTTAAGATCGAGCCAGATCGATCTCGGCCGGGGCAGTCGACCGGCACGTCGCTATTGAGGATGAAACGCTGATGGTCCACTTCACGTGCGATCTCTGCGGCAAGGACATCACCTCCTCCGGGGAAGACCGTTTCGTGGTCAAGATGGAAGCCTTCCCCGGCTTCGACCCCAACGAGATCAAGGAAGAAGACCTCGAAGACGACCCCATGGAGGCCGTCTCCGACATGATCCAGCGCGACGAGGCCTTCGGGCCCCTCGACCACGAATCGGCCGACGACGCCTGCCGCCGCAAGGGCTTCCGATTCGACCTCTGCCCCTCCTGCCACGGCAAGTTCCTGCGCGACCCGCTCGGCAAGTCGCACGCCAACGTGTTCGACTTCAGCAAGAACTGATCCGAGGCCCGCGACCGGGCCGCCCCGCCCCTCGGGAGCGGCCCTATTCGCGACCGACGCCGGCCCCGCCGGCCGGCTGGAGGACGTCCGCGGGGGCGGCCTCCCAGAGCTTCACGGTGCGGTCGTAGCTGGCCGAGGCCAGGGTCCGGCCGTCGGGGCTGAACTTGATGCAGCGGATGCGCCCGGCGTGCCCCTTGAGGACCAGCAAGGTCTGGCCGCCGGCGGGCTCCCAGAGCCGGATGGTCTTGTCCTCGGCCGACGAGGCGAGTCGCCCGTCGAGGCCGAAGGCGACGCCGTCGACGGCGGCGACGTGTCCCTCCAGCCGTCCTCGCGGCGCGCCGTCCGAGGCGTCCCACAGCCGCACCGTGTGGTCGGAGGAAGCCGTCGCGAGGCTCCGGCCGTCGGGGCTGAAGGCGACGGCGTTGACCCGGTCGGCATGCCCTCGGAGCGTCGCGCGCGGCCGCCCGGCGGCGAGGTCCCAGAGGATGCACGTCCGGTCGTAGCCGGCCGAGGCGAGGGTGCGGCCGTCGGGGCTGAACGCCAGGTCGTGGACCATGTCGTCGTGGCCTCGCAGGACGTAGCGCACGGCCCCGGTCGCGGGGTCCCAGGCCTGGATCGCATGGTCGGCGCCGCCCGAGAAGACGGTCCGGCCGTCGGGCGCGAAAACCACGGCCCGGAGATCGGCCGTGTGCCCCGTGAAGGTGATGCGGGGCTCGCCGGTCGCGGCGTCCCAGAGCCGCACCGTATTGTCGAGCGAGCCGGAAGCGAGGGTGCGGCCGTCGGGGCTGAATGCGACGCACATGACGTCCCGGGCGTGCCCCTTGATCACCCGGAGCAGCCGTCCCGACGGAAGCTCCCAGAGGCGCAGGGCGTGGTCGTCGTGGCCCGAGACCAGCCGGCTGCCGTCGGGGCTGTACGCCAGGCATTCCACGTCGCCGCCGTAGGTCAGCACCGAGGGGCTCTGGAGCGCGCGGGGTTGCGGCGGGCTGGCGGAATCCCAGAGCCGCACCGTCGCGTCGGCGCCCGCCGAGGCGAGGTCGCGACCGTCGGGGCTCAAGGCGACGGCGACGACCTCGTCGGCGTGGCCCTTGAAGACGTGCAGCTCCTCGCCCGTGGCGGCGTCCCAGACGCGGACCGTCTCGTCGGCGGAACCCGTCACGATCCGCGCGCCGTCGGGACCGTAGGCCAGACTCACCACCGCGCTCGGGTGGCCCCAGTACACGGCGATCGGGGTCCCCGAGGCGGCGTCCCAGATCCGCAGGGTCCGGTCGAGCCCGCCCGAGGCGACCCGCCGGCCGTCGGGGCTGAAGGCCACGGCGCGGACCTCGTCGGCGTGCCCCTCGAGGACGGCCCGCGGGTGGACCGGGTCCCGCGGGTCCCAGAGCTTCACCGTGCGGTCATAGCTGGCGGAGGCGATGGTGCGGCCGTCGGGGCTGTAGGCGACGGCGGCGACCGGGGCCTTGTGGCCGCCGAAGACCCTGTGAATCCGACGGCCGTCGCGGGCGTCCCACATACGCATGTGGTGGACCGAGAGGGCCGCGACCAGCGTGCCCCCGTCGGGACTCCAGGCCAGACCCTGGACCGGGCCGGAGGGGCCCTCGAAGCGGAGCGCGACCTGTCCCGTGTCGACCGTGTAGAGCGCGAGGCCGTCGTCCGGCCCGGGGCCGGGCCCCGCGAGGGTCCGGCCGTCGGGGCTGAAGGCGAGGGCCCCGACGCCGCCGCCCAGGTCCGCCCGCCGGCCCCCCGACGCGACGCCCATCGAGCGGATCAGACTTCCGGTCCAGCGGTCCCAGAGCTGGATGAGTCCCTTCGACTGGAGGCTGGCGAGGGCCCGCCCGTCGGGGCTGAACGCCACGTCGGCGAAGAAGTCGTCCTTCGCCCGCAGGGTGAGCCGATCCTCGTGGGCGAGCCGCCAGAGGTAACGCCACTCCCAGCCGCGGAGGTCGGCCTCGCCCGGGGCCGGGCGCAACAGGTCGAGGAGATTGCGGAGCCGGCCGACGTCGGCGGCGTCCCAGGCCGACAGGGCGAGGTTGGATCTCGTGGCGTACACGGTCCGCCGCAGCTCCTCCTGGGTGGCGCGGAGGCTGACGTTGGCCTGGTCGGCCTCGCGTCGCCGCGTCTCGCGGTCGTCGGCGAGCTTGTGCTCGGTCTCGGCCTGGGCGTGGAACCGCCGGGCCGCCAGCAGCGAGCCGATCGTGGCGAGCACCAGGACCCCCGTGAGCACGCCGCCCATCACGGCGACGACGGGGTTGCGGTGCGCCCATCGCCAGTAGCGCTCGGCCGCCGAGGCCTGCCGCGCCAGGATGGGCTCGTCGGCCAGGAACCGCCGCAGGTCCTCGGCCATCGCCCGGGCCGTCGGATAGCGTCGCTCCGGGTCCTTGGCGATCGCCCTCAGGACGATCGTCTCCAGGTCGCGGGGGATGCGGCGGTCGACCAGCCGGGGCCGGGGCGGCTCCTCGGCCTTGATCCGCTCGATCTGCTTCAGCCGGTCCGGCGAGTCGTAGGCCGGCCGGAGCGTCAGCAATTCGTAGAGGGTCAGGCCCAGGGCGTAGACGTCCGCGCGGGCGTCGCCCTCGCCCCGGAACCGCTCCGGAGCCATGTAGCGGATCGTCCCCAGGACGTCGCCCGTGGCCGTCAGGCCGTCGTCGTCGGTCTTCGCCAGGCCGAAGTCGGTGATCCAGACGATCCCGGCGGTGTCCAGCAGCAGGTTCGACGGCTTGACGTCGCGGTGCACGATGCCGCGGGCGTGGGCGTAGGCCAGCCCCTGCGCCGCCTGCCGGCCGATCTGCGCCACGCTGCGGAAATACGGCTGGCGACGCCCGGACGACTCGACCGCCGAGACCAGCGTGCCCCCCGGCAGTACGGCCGAGCTTGATCCCGGGAGCGAGGGCTCCGTCTCGTCCAGGTCCGGGGGCGGATCGCGCGGCTGGGAGCCCGCGTCCGGATCGGGGTCGAACCGCTCGGTCGGAGCTGGATCGGACGCGGGGGCCGCCCGGCCCTCGGGCGAAGCGAGCGCGTCGGTCGAGAGCAGCCCGGTCAGGAGTGATCCGGCCACCCGGTCGAGCTGCAACCGGTTCGATTCGATCGTCGACGTGGCGGGGCTGTATCGGCCGGCGACGATCCCCGCCCGGCACGAGGGCCGACCCTGGTGGTCTGGGCCGGACTTGCGATCGTGGTCGCGGAGCCGTCGCAGCTCGTCGACGACCTGGTCGAGCCCCTGGCCGTGGATGAACTGCATGGCGTAGAACGCGACCTCGCCGTCGCGGCCGACCTCGTAGACCGGCACGATGTTCGTGTGGTGCAGCCGCGCCGCGGCCTTCGCCTCCCGCCGGAACCGCAGCAGGGCCAAGCGGTCGCCGGCCACGCGGGCGGGCAGCACCTTCAGCGCCACGCGGCGGCCCAGCGAGACCTGCTCGGCCTCGTACACGATCCCCATGCCCCCGCGGCCGACCTCGCGGAGAATCCGGTAGTCCCCCACCTGGCGCAGCCGCGGGAGGGTCGGGGGCGGCGAAGGCTCGTCGCCGCGGGCGTCGCCCTCGGCGAGCTCGTCGAAGCGGGCGTAGTCGCGGGAATCGGATGAGGTGTCCATGATCAGAGGCCCTCCCAGCCGCCCGGCGGCGTCGCCAGGGCGTCCTTCAGCCTTTGCAAGGCGCGGAAGTACCGCTTCGCCGCGGCCGCCAGCGTGATCCCCAGGACCTGGGCCGTCTCGGCGCGGCCGAGTTGCTCGAAGTGTCGCAGCGCGAGCACCTCGCGGTCGATGGGGTCGAGGCCGTTCAGCGCCTCCTGGACCCGCAGCAGCCGCTCGGCGCGCAAGGCCGCCTGGGTCGGCGAGGTTTGCCGGCCCAGGAGCATCGAGGCTAACGCAGCGGAGCTGGCCTCGGGAAGGGCTCCCTGGTACAGCGAGATCTCCAGCCTCGCGTCCCGCATCCGCGTCCCCAGGTGCTGGCGATGCAAGGTCGTCAGCCGCCGGCCGACGTGCAGCCGCAGCCAGAGCAGCGGGGGCAAAACCGGCTCGGCGAGGTAGGCGTCGAGGTCGCGGTCGACGTCGAGGAAGGCCTCCTGGACGACGTCCGACGGGTCGAGCCGGGCCCGCAGGCGCGGATCGAGGCGCAGCTCGACCATCCGCCGGAGCCGGTCGCGGTGCCGGTCGAAAAGCTCCGCCAGGGCCCCGCGGTCGCCGCCGCGAAGCCGGACGATCGGGTCGGTCGAGTCGCCGAGCGTCCTATCCATCGAGGGTCCCCATGCCCTTTATCCGCGCGGACGCCCGGAACCGGGACCGAAAAATCCGATCCTATAGGGAGTTCCCTCCTCGCGGGGCATGAGGGGTGACGACTCAGGCAGCCGCCGCCCGTCCCTTCTCCCCCCGGGAGAAGGTGGCCGGCACGGCCGGATGAGGGTCGCGGCGGTTCGCGGACGACCCCGTGCACTCTCTCCTCCGAGCTCCGACGGCCCTCGCCCGCCACTGGGCGGCGCCGTCTCCCGGAGGGAGGAGGATCCGTCGACCTGGCTTACTTCGCCACGAGCATGATGACGTTCGTCACCATCGAGACCGCCAGAATGACGGCGAGGGCGGCGATGATCTGGTTGCGGGCGTTCACGTAGCCGGCCATCTCGCTCATCTGGGCCTCGTCGACGGCCGAGGGGGCGAAGGCGTCGGCCTCGCCCTCGGCGAGGGCCTCCAGGCTGTCGGGCTTCTGGGCGGCGATCATGGGGCTGTCGCCCTGGAGCAGGCACTTGAAGTCGAGGATCAGGTCGTCGGGCGTGGAGTAGCGGTTCTCGCGGTTCTTGGACAGCATGGTCTCGATGACCATGCCCAAGCCGCTCGAAATGTTGCTGTTGAGGTGGTCGGGCGGCACCAGCTCCACGCGGGGGTCGACGTGCTTGCGCATGACCTCGGCCGGCGTGTCGCCGCCGTAGGGGACCTTGCCGGTCACCATGTGGTAAAGCGTGGCGCCGAGGCTGTAGATGTCGGCCCGGATGTCGACGTCGGTCTGGCCCCGGACCTGCTCGGGGCTGATGTAATACGGCGTGCCGATCGCCATGCCGGCCTCGGAGAGGCCCCAGGTCTCGTCGCCGGTCAGCCGCGCCAGGCCGAGGTCGGCGAGCTTGACGCTGCCGTCCTTCGTGAGGATCACGTTCTCGGGCTTGACGTCGCGGTGGATCAGCCCGCGCTGGTTGGCGTGCTTGAGGGCCTCGGCGACGGCCATGGCGATGCGGACGGCGTCCTTCTCCTCGAAGATCTTGTTCTTGTCGAGGAAGTCCTTGATCGTCGGCCCCTCGACGTACTCCATGACGAAGAAGTAGCGGCCGCCGGCCTCGCCCGCGTCGATGGCGTTGACGATGTTGTTGTGCGAGAGCTTGGCGGCGATCTGGGCCTCGCGCTCGAAGCGGCGGATGAACTCCTTGTTCTGCGCCAGGGTGTCGAGCAGGATCTTGACGGCGACGGTGCGGTTGACGCTGTTCTGGCGGGCCTTGAAGACGACCCCCATCGAGCCCTTCCCCAGCTTCTCGATGATCGTATAGCCGGGGATCTCCAGCTTCCGCGTCGCCTCGCCGCGCTCCTGCAAGAGGCGGGACATCTGGCTCTTGGTCAGGACCTTGGCGCCGACCATGACGTCGAGCAGGCCGTGGGCCGGCGTCCCGTCCCCCTGCGCGGCGAGCTTGGCGCGATAGGCCTTGCAGGCGTCGACCTCGGCGGGGGTGGCGAGCCCCCGGCGGATGATCGAGCGTTCGAGGTTCGACTCGTCGAGCGACGACAGCCCGCGCTCGTCCTTCGGGTTCGAGGCCGTGTTCGAGGCGCTGGTCGACGTGCTGGGCTTCTCGGCGTCGGCAGGGGCGGCCATGCGGACGTCTCCGCGCCCGCGACCGCGTCGGATCGGAGCGATCCGGCGGGAGGGGGCTTTGTCTGGATACCACGGGACTTCTGGCGATTTTCGTCGGCGACGCGATTCGGGACGAGACGAGAGATGCAAGGATCGCGCCGGGGCCGGCGGACGGCACGACGACGCGCCCGCCCGACGACGCCCCCATCAAGATACCAGAGCCGAAGCGGTTTGTGTCGCCCCCACCCCGGCCGCCTCGGCGACCGCCCCGCGCGAGCCGATTGACGGCCGAGGTCCGACGATCTTAACCTGGATGCGGCCTCTCCGAAACATTACGGCCTCGCGCCCGCCCGGCCGGCGTTCCAAGGACGAAAAGGAGCCCACGTGATCCCCCGACCCGCACCCCGTCTCCTGGCGCTCGCCCTCGTCGCGTTCGCGACGACCGCCGCCGCCCAGGAGGCCGCCGCCCCCCGCACGGCCGAGGCCGTTCTGAAGGACCTCGACTCCGCCCGCCCCCCGGCCTTCGACCCCACGCGGCAGGAGGACAAGGGCTACGTCGAGACCTTCCTCGCCGAGATGGGGAAGGTCCGCGAGAAGCGCGGGGCGCTGACGCGGGAACTCTTCCAGATCGAGCCCAAGAACCCTCGCCTGCCGAAGCTCCTGCTCGAGCGCTGGCGCGACATGGGCGACAAGCCGGAGGAACTGGACCGCGAGATCGAGGAGTCGGCCGTCGGCACGGGCGACGCGACGTTGCGGGCCGAAGGGGCCTACGTCAAGGTCATCCACGCCTTCTCGCGGCCCGGCGAGCCCGAGGCCCGGCGGCTCAAGGCCGTCGAGGCCTACGCCGCCCTCGCCCCCAAGGACGATGTGCGGGCCGGCGGGTTCCTCTGCACGATCGCCGAGCGCACGCCCGACGCCGCGCAGCGGCTGGCGATCGAGGAGCGCGTCCTGAAGGACTATCCCAAGTGCGCCGAGCGCGTGCGGGGATCCCGCCGCCTCCGCGAGGCGGTGGGCAAGCCGTTCGAGCTGGAGTTCGCCGACGCCGTCACCGGCCGGTCGATCCGCATGGCCGACCTCAAGGGGAAGGTGGTCGTCGTCGACTTCTGGGCGACCTGGTGCGGCCCCTGCGTCGCCGAGATGCCCCGCATGAAGGAGCTTTACGCCCAGTTCAAGGACAGGGGCGTGGAGTTCATCGGCGTCTCGCTCGACTACCCCGAGGAGCAGGGCCACGGCCTGACGAAGCTCAAGGAGTACGTCGCCAAGAACGAGATCGCCTGGCCGCAGTACTACCAGGGCAAGGGCTGGGAGAGCGACTTCTCGAAGTCTTGGGGGATCACCGGCATCCCGCAGCTCTTCGTCGTCGGCCCCGACGGCCTCCTCGTCTCCACCGAGGGCCGGGGCAAGCTCGACAAGATGATCCCCGAGCTGCTCGCCAAGGAACCCGCCGCCGACCGCAAGGGCGACTGACCGCCGCACCGGGCCGCAGCCCCGGGGTTCCTTGTGAGCCCTCCGAGGGCCGGTTATCATCGACGAAGAGACGGGCCGGCCGTCGGGGGCGAATCCTCCGGGCCCGGCCCGGATTTTCGTTTCGAACCTCTCGATTCGTCTGGAGCCGCGATGTCCCTGTTGAAGATCGGCGTGATCCCCGGCGACGGCGTCGGGCCGGAAGTGACCGAGGTCGGCCTGGGGATCCTGGAGAAGGTCGCCAAGCGGGACGGCCTCGTCTACGAGCTGCACCCCTTCGACCTGGGCGGCGAGCGCTTCCTGCGGACCGGCGAGGTCCTGCCGCAGGCCGACCAGGACCGCCTCCGCGCCTGCGACGTGATCCTGCTGGGGGCCGTCGGCCACCCGGGCGTGCCGCCGGGCGTCCTCGAGAAGGGGATCCTGCTCAAGCTCCGGTTCGACTTCCACCAGTACATCAACCTCCGCCCGGTCCGCCTCTTCCCCGGGGCCCCCTGCCCCGTCACGGGCAAGGGACCCGACGACATCGACATGGTCGTCGTCCGCGAGAACAACGAGGACCTGTACGTCGGCGCGGGGGGCTTCACCTACAAGGGGACGCCCGAAGAGGTCGCGATCCAGACCTCCATCAACACCCGGCCGGGCGTCGAGCGCTGCATCCGCTACGCCTTCGATGCGGCCCGCGGCCGTGCCGCGCGGGGCGCGTTCAAGGGCCTGTCCGAGGCCGACAAGGCCGGGGGCTACACGCGCCAGGTGACGCTCGTGGCCAAGACGAACGTCCTGACGTTCGCCCACGACCTCTGGATGCGCGCCTTCAACGAGGTCGCCGCCGACTACCCGGACGTCAAGCCGGGCTACATGCACGTCGACGCCTGCTGCATGCGGATGGTGACGAACCCCGAGTGGTTCGACGTGATCGTGACGACCAACATGTTCGGCGACATCATCACCGACCTGGGCGCCGTGCTCCAGGGGGGCATGGGCCTGGCCGCGTCGGGCAACCTGAACCCGACGAAGACCGCCCCCAGCATGTTCGAGCCGGTGCACGGCTCTGCCCCGGACATCGCCGGCAAGGGGATCGCCAACCCCCTGGCCGCGATCCTCTCGACCGCCATGATGCTCGACCACGTCGGCGCGACCCCCTCCGCCGACCGGATCCGCCGCGCCGTGGCGAGGGTGCTGGCCGCCGGGGCCCCCAAGACCCCCGACCTGGGGGGCAAGGCCTCGACCGTCGAGGTGGGGAACGCCGTCCGCGACGCACTGGACTGAGCGGACGTCTCGCCTCGGGAAAGGCCCTTGACTCCCGCCCGGCCCGCATCGACAATTGAATCAAGCATGCAATCGAACGATGATTTATCAGTCGTCGCTCAATCGCGTGGCGGGTTGCGCGGGAATCGTGTAATTTGACGATAGGACGTTTGTCCGGCTGAACGGACGGCCCGGACCGCAGTCGCCTTTCCCCTGGCCGAGGTAATCTCGATGCGCCGCAATCCTCTCGGACGGCACCGGAAATCGGGCTTCACCCTGATCGAGCTGCTCGTCGTCATCGCCATCATCGGCGTGCTGGTCGCCCTGCTCCTGCCCGCCGTCCAGTCGGCCCGCGAGGCGGCCAACCGCTCGCAGTGCCAGAACAACCTGAAGCAGTTCGGCCTCGCGGCGCAGCAATACCACGACTCGTTCAACGCCTTCCCCGCCGGCTGGTACTGCATGCCGCCGGTCTACGACACGGCCAACCCCAACACGGTGATCGGCGGCGACGTCACCGGCTGCGCCACGACGGGCACCCCGTACCAGCCCTACCAGTGGAGCGGCCTGGTCGGCGTGTTCAACAAGATGGAGCAGGGCAACCTGTTCAACGAGATCAACTTCAGCTACGCCCCCAACCACGTCGTCAACACCACGGCCGTCCGCCGGACCCTCACCAACTTCGTCTGCCCCTCGAACCGCCGCCCCGAGACGACGACGCAGACCGGATCCGCCCAGAAGATGGGCCCGTCGGACTACCGCGGCAACATGGCGGCCGGGATGATCCTGCCCGACTCCGCCGGCAACTGCCCCACGCAGGACCCGACCAACGTCTACTGCCTGAACTTCGACAACGGCATGACCTATCAGAACTCCAGCGTGGGCATGGCCGACATCACCGACGGCTCCACCAACACCTGCCTGATGGGCGAGACCATCGCCCCCAACGGCGTCTGGGCCCCCGCCACGAGCTGCTGCGTGCGGACCAACAACGACCGGACCATCAACCGGCCGATCGTCTCCAACGGCCAGAACTACTACACGTACTGGTCGAGCAAGCACCCGGGCCTGGTCAACTTCGTCAACTGCGACGGCAGCGTCCGCACCGTCAGCGCGACGATCGCCAAGCCCGTCCTGAACAAGCTCATGACCCGAAACGGCGGCGAGACCATCTCGGCGGACGAGACCAAGTAAGCCTCCCGCCCCGTCAGACGATCAGCGCGTCGGCGACCGACTCGATGGTCCCCGGCGCGTTCCCTTCCAGCCGGTTGTTCACGAACGTGAACGCCGGCTGGGCCTCGCGCCAGGCCCGCTCGGCGAGCGCCCGCAGCGCCTCGCGCACGGCCGGGTTGGGCTCCTGGACGCTCCGGTAGGGGCTGTACCGCTTGACCGCGTCCTCGTACGGCTGGCCGCGCCGCAGTAGGGCGCGGACGACGGTGAAGTCGGCCGTGCGGGAGCCCGGCATGTCGATTTGCTCGATCAGCTCGGGCATGCGGGTCCACGAGTTGAAGACGTGCGCGACGTTGCGGGCGCGCAGGGTCTCGAAATAGGGCTCGCCCAGATACTCGGGGTTGCGGATCTCGACGCCGTAGCGGAAGCCCGGGGGCATGTCGTCGAGGAACGCGCCCAGGCGGTCGCGGAAGGCGTCGAGGTCGGGCATGGTCGACTTCGCCATCGTGCCGAACTCGAACATCAGCACGGCCACCCGGTCGCGGTGCTTCCACAGGGGGCGGGCGAACAGCTCCTTGAACAGCTTGGGGTCGAGGAAGCCCGCATTGTCCTTCCCGGCGCGCGTCCCGTAGCGGGCGTGCTTGGGCCAGCGCGGGACCGTGACCTCCTCGGGGACCTTGAGGCCGAACCGCAGGCCCTCGGGCGTCCCCTCGAACAGGGTCTTCCAGTAGCCGGCCGAGGGGAACTGGTAGAAGCTGAAGTCGCCGCCGACGATCGGGAAGACGCGCGCGTACTCGCGGAGGCACTCGGACTCGAACTTCTTGAGCGAGAGCTTGCCGCGGGTCTGGTAGAGCTCGGGGTTGTAGATCGTCCCCAGCCAGCCCTCGTACTTCCACGACGAGGTGCCGAAGAAGAGGCCCTTCTCGGCCAGCGCGCGGAGCTTCGGGGCCAGCGCGGCGGCCTGGGGCGGCGTGTCGTCCTGGGAGTCGAACAAAGATAGTTGGTTCATGTCCACCCGGCGGCCCGGATCCGGCGGCGGTCGGCGCGGGCCCCGGTGCATCGTAGCGGGCCGGCGCTCCCTTGACGAGCCCGCCGAGGATCATGCAAGAATCGAACCGATCCCCTTGCGATCCTCGCCGCGGATCGGGATCGTGAAGTCGGGACGAGCGTCGGTGACGACCGCGCGGGCCGGGGACGGCCGCGAGGCCCAGGAGCGTGGACGATGAGCGGTGCGACGGGTTCGCGGTACCTGTGGGCGGGCCTGCTGGCGCCGCCGATCCTGGTGATGGGGGTCGCGGGGGCCATCAGCATGTGGCCCCAGCAGGTCGTGGGCCTGATGGACGGCGTCGCCCGGCTCTGGGATCCGATCCCGACCCAGCGACCTCGCCCGGGCTCGCTCATGATGGCGACGCCCAAGATGTCGCCGGCGACCGCGCCGATCGCGCAGCCCGAGATCCGGGGGACGATCCGCAAGCCCGACGGCTCGCCGCTCGACCGGCCCTACCGCCTCGGGACGTTCGAGATCTCCCGGTTCTCGCACTCGTCGGGGCTCGTCGGCGACCACTCGACCCCCGACTTCGTCGTGACGCCGCGCGGGGAGCGGACCTGGATCGTGGTCGACTCCGACGACTACGCCCCGGCGCTGGCCGGGCCGATCGAGGCCGGGGCCGTCAGGCCCGGCGACGAGCCGATCGTCGTCAAGCTGGAGGAGGGCTTTCCGCACCGCGTCCGCGTCGTCGACGCCGAGGGCGCGCCGATCGCCGGGGCCGAGGTCCACCCCAGCCTGACCCTGGAGCACCGCCCCGTCCCCCTCGGGGCGACCTGGTTCACCGACGACGACGGCTGGGCCGAGATCCCCCACGTCAGGGAGGCCGACTACGAGTTCGACGTCAAGGTCCACGACTTCGTCCTCCCCGACGACACGGTCTTCGCCAGCCTCCACCCCGGCGTCGACACCACGATCACGCTCGACCGCGGCTCGACGAAGGGGGTCGCGGTCGACGAGCAGGGGCGGCCGGCGGCCGACGCCCTGATCCTCGTCGCGGCCGAACTCGACGAGCGCGTCGAACGCGAAGACAAGCACATATCCAAGAGGATCATCGTGGCCCGGTCCGACGCCGAGGGCCGATTCCCCCTGCCGCACCTCCACAAGGACTCCGTCCACCTGATCCGCGCCGAAGGGGCCGACGGCTCCCTCGGATTCGCCCCGGGGGTCCGCCTGAAGGATCCGGAGGTCCGGGTCACGCTGAGGCCCCGACGCATGGTGCGCGGATTCGTGAAGGGGGTCCGGGGCTACGCGACGGGAGTCTTCCTGTCGGTCCGAAGCTCGGTGGCGACGGGGTTCGAGGGCCGCGGCCAGCAGGGGGACGAATGGGCCGTGACGAGTCGGACCGACTCCGTCCTCTGCGATGAGGAGGGCCGGTTCGAATATCCGTCCTGGGGCTCGATCGACAGCGAGCTGCTGGTCCAGGGCCGCACCGTGCCGGTCCCCTGGCCGCCGCCGGAGGAGCCGATCGCGATCGACCCTCCCGCTCCGACCGCCGAGAGTTCGGTGCAGATCCGGATCGCGGCCGACGCCTCGATCCGGCCGATCCGGGGCTCGATGACGCTCTTCCTCGCGAACGGCCCTCCCGAGCGCGCCCTCCAGACGGTCCCGCGGCTGGTCGAGCTGCAGGACGACCGGGGGACCTTCCGCTGCCTGAACGCCGACGCCTTCCGGTTCGAGTCGTCGGCGATCCCCGGCTACTGGACCTCGCCGGGGACGATCTCCTCGGTGGTGGGGGGCGGCGACCGCGTGATCGACGTCCGCGTCTTCGCCGCCGGGACGATCCGCGGCCGGGTGCTCGACGCCGACGGCGAGCCCGTCGCCGGGGCGAAGATCCGGGCCGATTTCGACCCCGCATGGGCCGCCGAGAGCCCCCCGGCCCGCCTGGCCGGGCCGCCGCCGCGAATGGGCGGGATCAACCCTCAGGTGGCCGATCCGGTCCGACCCACGGCCCCGCCGCGCTCGCCCGAGGTCGCGACGACCGACGCCGACGGCCGGTTCGTCATCCCCGCCTGGCCCCTGAACGTGGGATGCCGACTGGCCGTCGAGAGCGGGCGGTTCGGGATGCTCGTCGACCCCGTCCGCCCCGACGCCCGCGAGCCGAAGCGCGAGGTCGAGATCCGGCTCCCCAGGCGGGCGAAGGCCGAGGTCCGCGTCGTCGGCCCCGACGACCGCCCCATCCCCGGGGCGCAGGTCGTCGTCGAGCTGCGACGGGCGGAGACGGATCGGCAAGCCTGGGACGGGGGCCGCACCGACGCCGACGGCCGGGTCGCGCTCGACGACCTGGCGGAGGGGGAGACGGGCTACAGCGTCAGGGCGACCTTCGACAAGGACTATCGGACGGGCTCCGCCCCCCTTCAGCCCGGCGCGCCCGCCCTGGTCCTCCGCGTCGAACGCGGGCGGACGCTCGAAGGGCGCGTGGTCGAGGCCGTCACCGGCTGGCCGATCCCGGGCGTCAGCCTCCTGGCCGCGGCCCACGACGGCGCGTGGATCCGGGCCGAGGCCGCCACCGACGGCGACGGCCGGTTCCGCTTCAGCGTCCTGCCCGACGGCCCCGTTCGATTGGGCAGCTTCCAGATGATGAACTTGGCGTCGCCGCGGCCGCCGCAGGTCGCGGCCGGAGAGGTCGGCCCGATCCTGGTCCGGATGATCAACCTGCGCGAGTACGACCCCCAGCCCCGACGTCCCTCGCAGCCCTGACCGCCCCCCTCGATCACGACGCCGCGGGCCGGCCGACGACGCGGAGGCCCGCCTTGTCGAGCCGGCTGAGCAAAACCGGCCAGTGGCGGCCGAAGCTGTGCCCGTCCATCGTGTGCGAGCAGGCGATGGTCTCGCGGTCGTGCCGGCCCACCACGCGGGCGCCCCCCGGGGCGCGGAAGAGGGCCCTCCGCACGGCGCTGACGCTGGGCGCGGCGACGTAGAAACGCATCGCCGTCGCCGCGTCCTCGGCGATCGCGGCCTCCGCCCCCCCTACGTCCCCGGGCCGTCCCGTGGTAATCTGGATGTCCATGATCGCGCCCCCGTCGAAGCCTTCGCGCCCGATCCCGGTCCCCCGAGTCGACCGTCCCATGATCGATCCTCCCAGCAACATCAGGGCCCATCAAGCGGATCAGGTCCTGGAAGTCGCCTGGCCCGACGGCTCGGTCGACCGCCTCCCCTACCGCCGCCTGCGGGCCGAATGCCCCTGCGCCAGCTGCCGCGACGAGTGGTCCGGGGCGCGGATCATCCAGATCGAGCACGTCGCCGAGGACATCAAGCTCGACGGCCTGGAGATGGTCGGCAACTACGCCCTCAAGCCCTCCTGGAGCGACGGCCACTCCAGCGGCATCCTCACCTGGGACCTGCTCCGGGAGGCCGCCCGCAGCCTCCCGAAGCCGGGATGACCCGCCGTTGGACCGCCCCGCGCCCAGGCTGACCGTCGCGATCCCCACGTACAACGGCGAGGCCCACCTGGCCGAAGCCCTCGCGGGGATCCTCGCCCAGGAACGCGCCGCGTTCGACCTGCTCGTCTGCGACGAACGCTCAGACGACCGGACGCTCGAAATCGTTCGCGCGCTGGCGGGAGATCGCGCGCGGATCGAGGTCAATTCCGAGCGCCTGGGCCTGGCCGGCAACTGGAACCGCTGCGTTGCGCTCAGCCGGACCCCCTGGGTCGCCGTCTTCCACCAGGACGACCTGATGCGCCCCGGCGACCTGGCCGGGCGCCTCGAAGCCATCGAGCGTCCCGGCGGGGACGACCTCGGCCTGATCGCCGGCCCGGCCGACGTCGTCGACCAGGAGGGCCGGCCCGTCCCGCCGACGGTCGTCAAGCCCGGCGGCCTGTCCGACCCCGTCCCGGGCCGCTTCCTCGACTTCCCCCCGGGCGGCTTCTCGCCCCG
Source organism: Paludisphaera mucosa (assembly GCF_029589435.1). Classification (NCBI taxonomy): domain Bacteria; kingdom Pseudomonadati; phylum Planctomycetota; class Planctomycetia; order Isosphaerales; family Isosphaeraceae; genus Paludisphaera; species Paludisphaera mucosa. Next base: position 306,356 of record NZ_JARRAG010000002.1, read on the forward strand.
GCTGGAGGGTTCGAACATCCTGCGCTGCTCGGCCGTGACCACGAGCAAGCGGGCCCATGAGGAGGTCGGCGGCTTCGACCCCACGTACCGCTACGTCGTCGACTGGGACTTCTGGCTCCGCGTCGCCGACCGTTTCGGCGTCGCCTGGATCGCCGGCGAGCCGAAAGTCTCCGTCCGCTGGCACGCCGCCAGCGAGACCCACCGCTTCAAGCTCGGCCTGGACGACCTGGAAGAGACCGAGCGGCTCCTCACCCGCCGCGACCAGCGCCCCGGCCGCCGCCTCGCCCGCGCCTACCTCAACCGCGCCCACGACGCCCTCCGCGCCGGCCGGGCCGACCTCGCCCGCACCGCCCTGGGCCGCTCGGTCCACCTCTCCCCCGCCATCCTGACCACGATCCTAGCCGACCCCCGCCTGGCCGCCCAGATGACCGCCCTGACCTTCGCGCCCAGCCTGGCCCGCCGCTGGTTCGCTCGATAACGGCCGGGGTGCGAATCGCTCCCGGGCAAGCCACTTGTCGGATGCCGGAGCTGAGTGCGACGATGCCATGGCGGCCGGCTCCGTAAGACCGGCAGGTGTGGGGACCGCCATCATCCCGCCCATGCCGGGCCCCGTCTTCCCGGGGCCGGGACACGATCCTCGGTGAAACGGCCCGGGGCCCGAAGTGGAGCATCACGGCGATGTGGGAAGCGGCCAAGCTCCGATTCCCGACCGGCCGCCTCGTCCGGGGAGTGGTGATCGCCCATCACCCCTTCGGGATCTTCGTCGATCTAGGCGACCCGATCGCGACCGGCCTGGTCCAGATCACGGACTTCGTGGACAGCGGGCGTATGACCCCCGAGCAATACCCTCGGCTCGGCGAGTCGATCGAAGGCGTCGTCCTGGGGCACACCGACGACCATCGAAAGCAGGTCTGGTTGGGCGTCAAGCCAAGCCAGTTACGCGCGGCGTCGCAAGCGAACGATTGAACTGACAGCACATCGGCAATCAACTTCCTAGGACGGCAGGCCGACGTCGCAAAGCGGGACGACTGGGTTCGTCGAGTCCAGCAGGTCCTGCAACGTCACGTTCCGGAAGGCGTCCTCGAACGTCGCATAGGCCTGGTCCAGCTCGCGATGCAGCGGGCAGAGCGACGTGTGCGAGGGCAGGCCGAGCGGGCAGTGGCGGATCCGCTCGATCGGGGCCACCGCGTTGACCACGTCGAGGATCGTCACCGCGGCGGCGGGCTTCGCCAGCTCATAGCCGCCCCCGGGCCCCGGACGCGACTGCACCAGGCCCGCCGCCGCCAGGTCCTGCAAGACCCGGTTCAGGTACGAGCGAGGGGTCTTCGTCCGCTTCGCCAGCACGTCGGCCGACGCCGGCCCCGGCGGCAGGCCGGCCAGGCAGACCGCCGCCCTCAACGCATACTCGGCCGTCTTCGGCAGCATGGAACCTCCGCGGATCGATCACGGCTTCGGCTCGGCCCGCGACTCTTCCAAACCCCGGCCGCCCGCCTCTTCCAGCCTAACATACGCCCTCACCAAAACCTCTGCTCAATCCTACACCTTGACGTCCAGATTTAAATCTGTATATTCAGGTGTAGATTTGCCGCCGTCGCCGAGGGTCGGCGGCGTGAGGCGTCCCCGGCCCCCTTGGAGAGCCCGCGATGCTCAGTCCCGAAACGATCGAGATCATCAAGCGCATCACGCCCGTCGTGGCCGCGAACGCCGAGGCGATCACGCGGCGGTTCTACCCGCGGATGTTCGCCGGCGACCCCGAGGTGAAGGCGTTCTTCAACCAGGCCCACCAGCATTCGGGCGGCCAGCAACGGGCTCTCGCCGGGGCGATCTGCGCCTACTTCTCGCACATCGACGACCCGGCGGTCCTGGGCCCGGCGGTGGAGCTGATCGCCCAGAAGCACTGCTCGCTGGGGATCCGCCCGGACCAGTATCCGATCGTCGGCAAGCACCTGCTGGGGGCGATCCAGGACGTGATGGGCGACGCGGCGACCGACGAGATCCTCGGGGCCGTCGCCGAGGCCTACGGGTTCCTCGCCGACGTCTGCATCCGTCGCGAGGAGGAGATCTACCGACAGCAGCGCGAGGCCGTCGGCGGCTGGAACGGCTACCGTTCGTTCATCGTCGACCGCAAGGTCCCCGAGAGCGACCTCGTGACCTCGTTCTACCTCCGCCCGGCCGACGGCGGCCCGCTGCCGGCGTTCGAGGCGGGCCAGTACGTCACGGTGAAGGTCGACCTCCCCGAGACGCCGACGTCGCCGCGCAACTACAGCCTGTCCGACCGGCCCGGCCTCGACCACTACCGGATCAGCGTCAAGCGCGAGCCGGGCCTCGCCGCCGGCGCGCCCGACGGCCTGATCTCCAACCACCTGCACGACGTCGTCCTCGCCGGCGAGGAGCTTCAAATCGGCCCCCCCTGCGGCGAGTTCACGATCCCGACCGCTACGGCCGCCGATCGGCCGATCGTCCTGCTCGCCGGCGGCATCGGCGTCACGCCCCTGCTGGCGATGGCCAAGGACCTCGTCCATCGCGGCGGCCACGCCCCGCTCTACTTCCTCCAGGCCGCCCGCAACGGCCGCGTCCAGGCGTTCAACGACGAGATCCGGGCCCTGGAGATCTCGTCCGACGCCGTGACGACCCACGTCATGTTCGACGCCCCGCTCGCCGACGACCTGACGACCGGCCGCTGCGATTCCACCGGCTTCATCGACGCCGACTTCCTCCGGCGCTGGGCCCCGATCGACGACGCGAGCTTCTGCTTCTGCGGCCCGAAGCCGTTCATGCAGTCGGTCTACGCGATCCTCAAGGAGCTGAGCGTCGACGACGACCGCATCCGCTTCGAGTTCTTCGGCCCCCGCCAGGAGATCCTCGCCGCCGCCCTCGTCCCGGCCCAGGGCCTACGCATCTAATTCGCCGGAAAACCTTGTAATGCACGTATGAGATAGCTCTCGTCGAGGGCTGCACTGAGCCTCTTGGCCTTGATGCTGCCCCTTCCCGGGTCCTGCTGGAGCAGCGATGCGGCGACCCTTCGGATCAGGCCCAGGTTCGCCCCGGCATGGCCCGCCGCCGTCCTGTTCGAGTCCTCGCCGAAGGCCACGTCGAGCACCCAGTGCAGTTCGTTCTCGATCGTCCAGTGCGACCGGACCAGCCGCCCGAGTTCCTCCGCCGTCCCCCGCAGACTGGTGATGTAGTAATGGGCCGTGCTGGTGCTCTTCCCCTTGACCGACCGCTCCCGCTCGACCAGCACCACCGCCGCCACGTCCGGCCACTCGGGCGGCATCTCCCCGGGGTCGTAGACGACGGTGACATACCGCTCCTCATGCCTCCCGTGGCCGTCCTCGACCTGCTCGTGGCCGTCGTGCTCGAACCCGGCGAAGTCCGCCTCGCAGGCCCGGTCGAACACCGCCTGCACCGCCTCGAGCAGGCTCGGCTGGTTCCCCTTCACGGCCAGCAGGTAGTCCCCGCCCTCGCCTCGGATGTGCCCGGCGATCCCCTTCTGGCACCCGGCGGCGTCGATCGTCACTAATGCCCCTTTCAGTGCCAGCACCTTCAGGAGTTCGGGGATGGCGGCGATCTCGTGTGACCCGGCGGCAACCGTCTCCTGCCCGAGGATAACCCGGTTCTCCGCCGCCCAGGCGTTGACCAGGTGGAGGCACTCGCTGAACGTGTCGCCGGGGGCCGACCGGACCGCCTTGCCGTCGATGGCGATGTGTCGCAGGCCGGTGGCCTGACATACCGACCCCAACCACCCGGCGACGCACGCCCCGAACTTCTTGGGGTCGAGCCGGGCGAAGAGGCGGTAGAAGGTGTCGTGGCTCGGGATGCCGTTGGGAAGGGCAAGGAACCGCCTCAGCCATCCCTCCTTGGCCTTCCCGAACCGCTCGACCTCCTCCCACGAGTCGGCCCCGGCGATGACCACACACAGGGCGATGACCAGGATGTCGGTGAGGCCGTGCCTCTTCGTCCGGTCGACCCGGGGGTCCGGCAACTCGGCGAAGTAACGAGCGAGCGATATCTCCGGACTCGGCATGACGGGTCGTCCTCATCCCCCGCCGGCTAGCACCTCGCCCGAGCGATCGACCGCCGCGGACGGGCCTCCTCCTGGTATGAGCCGGGCTCTTGCTCGGGGGCGTCACGACCGGCATGCTACACCACAACGTCCACCGTCGGAGGCCCGGCGAGGTGGCGGATTGGTCGGAGGTCAGGTATGCGGGTGACGCCGTTCCGAGAGCCGGCCCGGCTGCTCTTCCATCTCAATACGCACTCCCGAATCGTGCTGGAGCGATTCGAGGGTAATGGCATGGCCGACGGCGGGGAGTGGGACGTCCCAACCGAGTTGATTCCGGTGCGACTAAGGGCACTCGGCTCCCGTTTCGTGGTCGTCGGGCAATTCGTCGGCCCCGAGGATGGAGACACCGTGGACGAGCTTCGGGAGGCCCTGAAAACGCTCCATATCGAGGACATAGAAGCGGGGCGGTGATCCCACCTTATCTCACAGCGATAGAGATCACCCCCCTCTGCGGTCAAAACTTAAGATGCGTCAGCCCTGCGGCGGGGTCTGACCGACGGATTCTCGACGTCCTCGCACGCCTCCGGCCCGGCGGCCGCGTCCTCTCTCTAGGAGACGGACGGCCGAGGGCCGGCTCGCATTTCCGGAGCATCGCCATTTGGGATCGCGCATTTCGGATCCACTGTCCATAATGGGGATCTCCTCGAAGTCTCACCCCTTGGCCTCGCGACGACAGGATCCGGCCCAGATTCAGGAGTGCGAAATGGACGAGCGAACCCAATTTCCGAGGCCGTCGAATCTGACTTAAGCCATTTAACATCAATGCAATGCGATCCTAACGCGTCGCAAAACCTGCGCAGTAACGAAGCCGATTTCGAACCCAACCGAAGCCGGGGGCGATCGTCGCGTCGCCTTGTCGGGGGATTGACGTCCGGGGCATAATGATAGGATTCCCCACGAGTGAGCCCGCGCCCCACGCCCATCCGAGGCTTTGATCGACCACCATGACGCCTGAGGCGATCGCCCCACCCCCCTGCTCTTCGCGGAACGAGGCGCCGACGCAACTGCCGGTGCTGCCGCTCGTCCCCATCACGCTGCCGCACCTGCCGGCCTCCCGCGCCGAGATGGACGCGCGGGGATGGGACGCCGTCGACGTGGTGTTCGTCACCGGCGACGCCTACGTCGACCACCCGGCCTTCGCGATGGGGATCCTGGGACGCGTTCTGGAGGCGGCCGGCTTCCGGGTGGCGATCCTCAGCCAGCCCGACTGGAAGAGCGCCGACGCCTGGCGGCAGTTCGGCCGGCCTCGCCTGTTCTTCGGCGTGAGCGCCGGGAACATGGACAGCATGATCAACCACTACACGGCCAACAAGAAGGTCCGCAACGACGACGCCTACAGCCCCGGCGGCCGCATCAACCTCCGTCCCGACCGCGCCACGATCCCCTACTGCCACCGCGCCCGCGAGGCCTTCCCCGGCGTGCCGATCATCGCCGGAGGCGTCGAGGCCTCGCTCCGCCGGCTGGCGCACTACGACTACTGGAGCGACACGGTCAAGCGGTCGATCCTGCTGGACTCGAAGGCCGACCTGGTCGTCTTCGGCATGGGCGAGCAGCAGATCGTCGAGATCGCCCGGCGGCTGAAGGCCGGCGAGTCGGCGAAGGACCTCCGCGACATGCGCGGGGTCGCCTATGCGATGGGCGCCAGCGAGACCCCGCCGCAGGACGCCCTCGTCCTGCCGACCTACGACGACGTGAAGACCGACAAGCTCAGGTTCGTCGAGGCCACCAAGCGGATCCACCTGGAGACCAACCCGCTCAACGCCAAGCGGCTGGTGCAGTACCACGACCGCCAGGCCGTCGTCGTCAACCCGCCCGCCCTGCCGATCAGCCAGGAGGACATGGACCGCGTCTACGGCCTCTCGTACACCCGCCGGCCGCACCCCATGTACAAGGGCGAGCGGATCCCGGCCTACGAGGTGGTCAAGGACTCGGTGACGATCATGCGGGGCTGCTTCGGCGGCTGCACCTTCTGCTCGATCACCGCCCACCAGGGCCGGATCATCCAGTCGCGGTCGCAGGAGTCGATCCTCGGCGAGCTGCGGCAGATGGGCCAAGACCCCAAGTTCTCGGGCGTCGTCTCCGACATCGGCGGCCCGACCGCCAACATGTACGAGATGCGCTGCACCAAGCCCGAGGTCGAGGCCAAGTGCAAGCGGCTCTCGTGCGTCCACCCCAAGGTCTGCAAGCTCCTGGGGACCGACCACGGCCCGCTCATCGAGCTGATGAAGAAGAGCCGCGAGACGCCCGGCGTCAAGAAGGTCCACGTCGCCTCGGGCATCCGCATGGACCTCGCCCAGAAGTCGCCCGAGTACCTGGAGGAGCTGGCGATGCACCACGTCGGCGGCCTCCTGAAGGTCGCCCCCGAGCACACCGACCCCAACGTGCTCAAGCTCATGAAGAAGCCCAACTCTGAAGACTACGAGGGCTTCGCCGAGGCCTTCCAGGAGGCCAGCCGCAAGGCCGGCAAGAAGCAGTTCCTGGTCCCCTACTACATCGCCTCGCACCCCGGCAGCGACCTGAACGCCATGATCGACCTGGCCGTCTTCCTCAAGCGCAACGGCTACCGCCCCGACCAGGTGCAGGACTTCATCCCCGCCCCCTTCGACATCGCCACCTGCATGTACTACACGGGCCTGGACCCGTTCACGGGCGAGGAAGTCTACGTCGCCCAGCACCTCCGCGACCGCAAGCTCCAGCGCGCCTTGCTCCAGTACTTCCGCCCGGAGAACTACTTCGAGGTCCGCAAGGCCCTGCTGCAGGCCGGCCGGGCCGACCTGATCGGCGGCGGGTGCGACGCCCTCATCCCCGACCAGCCCCCGCGAGCCGCCGTGCAGGCCCGCCAGGCCGAAGCCCGCCGCAGCCTCGGCGAAGGCCGCTACGTCCACCAGGTCGACGCCGAGGGCCCGGCGAAGCCGCCGGCCGCCCCCCGGGCCCAGCCCGCTCCCGACACGAGGCCCGCCGCCAAGCCCGGCCCCGGCTATCGGCCTCACCGCCGCACCGCCCAGAAGCGCAAGCCGCGCTGAGGCACGTCAGCTCGAACAGGCCCGGATCCCGCGCCCCTTCCTTTCCGAGATCGTCCCGACCATGGCCCGCAAGTACGCCCACACCCCCCGTCGCGGCCCCTCGTCGACGGGCCCGAAGTCGTCCGGACCGAAACCGTCCGGCGCGAAGCCGAAGGGGGAACGGCCCCGGCCCACGCCCCAGACCGCCCCGCGCGGCAAGTCGATGCCGGCGCTGGCGTCGTTGATCGCGACGCTGGCCCCGAAGGTCCTCCGCGACGTCCTGGACCGCGGCAAGCGGCTGGAATCGGCGATCGTCGACGCCCAGGGGGCCGACGCCAAGAAGCGCTCGACCCGGTCCGACCGCAAGCTCATCAACAAGTCGCTGGCGTCGCTCGTCCGCTGGTGGGGCTGGATCGAGCCCCTCAAGCTCGTGCAGGTCGAGGACCAGCTCTTGCTGGCCTGGCTGCTCGACTCGACCGAGCTGCCGGCCGTCCCCCGGATCTGGGCGAGCAAGACGGCCCGCGAGTATTCCCGGCTCTCCACCGGCGGCGACGCCCCCGGCTGGACGGCCCGCGCCGAGACGCTGAAGCGGTTCGTGGCCGGCCGCGCCGTGACGGCCGACCCCTGGATGCTCTTCCCGGCCTGGCTCCGCGACGAGCTGCCCCTGCCCCCGGGCGAGGAGTCGGCCAAGGCCCGCCGCCTGACGTTCCTGCACGCCGTCCAGGCCCCGCCCTCGCTGTGGGTGGCCGTCCGCGGCCGGCCGCCGAAGGAGGTCTGGGACGAGCTGGTCGAGGCCGGCCACGAGCCCTGGGTGCAGCGCCACATCGACTCGGCCGCCCGGCTCGAAGGCGACGTCGACCTGCGTCCGCTAGAGTCCTTCCAGGCCGGGGCCCTGGTCGCCCAGGACCTGGGGTCACAGGCCGTGGCCCACGTCTGCGACCCCGACCCCGGCGAGCGCTGGTGGGACCTGGGCGACGGCTCCAGCCTGCTCACCCTGGGCCTGGCCGACGCCATGAACGGCAAGGGGACGATCGTCTCGACGTTCGAGCACGAGCCGGCCCGCCGCGCCGCGGCCCTGCGGCTGCGCACCAGCCCGTTCCGCAACGTCGCCGCCAAGGCCTGGGACGGCCGCCGGCCGCCCGGCAAGCCGGGGACCTTCGACGGCGTCCTGGTCGCCCCCCCCAGCTCGGGCGTCGGCTCGTGGCGACGCCACCCCGAGGTCCGCTGGATCGTCAAGAAGGAGCAGCTCGCCGAGCTGGCCGCGCGTCAGAAGCAGCTCCTGGAGCTGGCCGCCACGGCCGTCCGGCCCGGCGGGACGCTCGTCTACACCGTCGGCACGGCCACGCTCCGCGAGACCCAGGGGCTCATCAACGAGTTCCTCCAGGAGCATCCCGAGTTCCGCCTCGACCCGTTCCCGCACCCCCTGGAAGAGACCCCGACGACGGGGATGGTCCAACTGTGGCCCCAGGTCCACGACTGCGAGTCCCGCTTCCTCGCCCGCCTGGTGCGGACCTCGAAGCCCGCCGCCGCCCCCGCTTCCTGACCCGCGGGCTGGACGAACCGGCCCGCGGACCGTACCTTGGTGGAATCTTTGACAACCAGCGACCGGGTAGCTCAGTCGGTAGAGCAACGGACTTCAAGCGCGGCCTCGGCCGCGGAATAGGAGCCTCGCGCGGGAAGAAACCGAACCGCGCGAGTGGATGCCGCTATATGCTGGGACGCCCTGAGAGCCCCTCGCGCCACAACGCGGCCGGCGACGGCGAACGTGACGGCTCGAGAAGCGGGGGGATTGGGTCATCAGCAGGCAAGGAACCGGGGGATCCCCGGCTTCAGCCTCAGAGACTACACGCGGCACGCCTGCGACGGCGAAGAGATAGTCCAGACCATCAAGCCGATCCCCCCGGGGAACGGTGGTCGGTGAAAGCCGATGAGGTAGGTTAATCCGTTGGTCGTGGGTTCGAGCCCCACCCCGGTCACTCGCTCAAGTACCTGCTGAATCCGTACTTACGGATACCCGCCCAACCTGGGCGGTGCGGCCTGACTGATCCGTAAGCCGGTAATTACCGGATTCTGGAGGTCTCGTCGTGCCCACCGCCCGCGTCAGAACGCCCGCCTACCGCCATCACCGGCCGTCCGGCCAGGCCGTCGTCACCCTATCGGGCCGCGATTTCTACCTGGGACGCCACGGCTCCCCCGAGAGCCGCGGCGAGTACGATCGGCTCGTGGCCGAATGGTTGTCCAGAGGCCGGAGGGTCCCCGGTCTCGGAGTCCCATCGGGGGACGACCCCGCCGGTCGATCCGTCGCCGAGGTCATCCTCGCCTACATCCACTTCGCCGACGGCTACTAGACGAAGAATGGTTCGCCCGCCTCCGAAGTCCGGAACATCAAGCTCGCCCTCCGCCCGCTTCGATGGCTCTACGGCCCCAGCCGACTTCGGGCCGCTCGCGCTGAAGGCGGTCCGTCAGGCGACGATCGAGCTGGGGATCTGCCGCAAGGAGGTCAACAAGCGGATCCGCCACATCGTCCGCATGTTCCGGTGGGCGGTGGAGAACGAGCTGGTCGCGCCGACGGTCCACGCGGCGCTGAAGGCCGTCCGGGGGGGCTCTCCAGGGGGAGGGGACCGAGGCCCGGGAGTCCGCCCCGTGAGGCCCGTCCCCGACGCCGCGGTGGACGCCATACGTCCATACGCCTCGCGCCAGGTGTGGGCGATGATCGAGCTCCAACGCTTGACCGGCATGCGGCCCGGCGAGGTTTGCCAGATTCGACCGTGCGACGTCGATCGGGGCGAGCGTACCTGGACCTACACCCCGGACAGCCACAATACCGAGCATCACGGCAAGGTCCGGAGGATCTATTTCGGCCCCCGAGCCCGCGAGGTCCTCCTGCCCTGGCTGCTGCGAGACTCGACGGCGTTCCTGTTCTCTCCGGCCGAAGCGGTGGCCGAGCGGCTGGCCGCCATGCGGGCGCGCCGCAAGTCGCCCGTCCAGCCGTCGCAGCTCGATCGATCGAAGGCCGACCCGGCCCGCAGCCCGCGCGACCGTTATGACGTGTCCGCTTACAATCGAGCGATCGATTACGCCTGTCGCAAGGCCGGCCTGCCCAAATGGCACCCTCACCAACTCAGGCACAACGCGGCCACGCTGCTCCGGAAGGAGTTCGGCCTGGAGACGGCCAGGGCGGTCCTCGGTCACGGCTCCACCGCAGAGACCGAAATCTATGCCGAGATCGACCCGCACGAGGCCGTCGCCGCGATGGAACGAATCGGCTGACGGCGACACCCGGCCAGGCACGCCGTCGACCAGCGTGGGCGCCTGTCGATCATGTCGATTGACGCGGTCATCCCTGGGTGGCCATGGAGGGCCCCAGGGATGACAGCCTGCTCGACCGACCTCCGCCAGCAAGTGGCGGCCTGCGACGCAGGCGACGCCACCCGCGAGCAGGTCGCCGCCCACTTCTCGGTGGGTCTCTCGCATGGATCCGCAAGCTGACCCGCCGGCGGCGCGAGACCGGCTCGATCGGCCCAGGCCTCGCGACGGCGGGCGGGCGCCGGCCTTCGACGCCGAGGCCGCCTCGCGGATCCACGAGGCGGTCCAGGCCGACGACGACGCCACGCTGCAGCAGTGGGCTCACGCCGCCGGCGTGGCGTGCCGCACCTCGGCCGTGCATCGGGCTGCAGGTGTCGGGCGTCGAGCCGACGAACAACGCGGCGGAGCGGATGTTGTTTCATGCGGTCTGCTGGAGGACGATCAGCTTCGGGACCGATTCGTCGAGTGGCTCGCGCTTCTTCGAACGCATCCTGACGACGATCGAATCCCGCCGCCAGTCCCGCGACCTGCTCGACTTCCTCGTTGAAGCCGCCTTCGCTCCTCCTACCCGGGGCGTGAACGGTCTCCCGGGCATGCTGCTGGTCTGCCTGACCTGCGATCTTCCGCCGGCCGCCTTCGTCCGTCTCGTTGGCCGGGGAGCGAAATCCGCCGCACGCTCCCTCGATCCGCCGACCGGCAATACGGACCGGCCGCCGCGCGATTCGGCCCGCTCGGCGTTCGTCCTTCACGTCCCGGTGCAGGGTGACTGCCGCCGGCTGTGAGGCTGGGGGATCGCCAGGTCCCACGTAAGACCCCCCACCCACGCGCCAGGATGCCGACCGCCAGCGTGACGGCGACGACGAGCGTCACGGTGACCGGGCCGAACCGCAGCAGGGTGCCACGCCCGGGAAGGGGATGTCGCATGATCCCCCGGAAGGCGACGTCCAGCAGCCCGAAGGCCAGGCACACGCCGGAGACGATCATGGCCGCGGTGATCATGACCATCGAACCGATGCTCTCCTCGTCTCCCATCGGCACCGCGAGCAAGGCGAGCAGCTCGAACAGGACGCCGAACGCCAGCAGGAATCCACCCTGGAAGATCAGGAAATGGGACGCCAGGGCCGCCCCGGCGAGGATCGAGAGGCGGATGACGAGCCGGATGGTCCTGCTGGTCGTGGACTTGGCGACGACGGGATCGCCGGGCTCGACCCGATTGGCCGCCTCGGCGTCCATGGTGCTTGTCTCAAAGAGCGTGGATTCGACGTCCCTCCTCTTGCATGGGGAAACCGGGCAGGATCGTGCCAGGAGACTGTGAAGTGCGACACTCGGATTGGACCGACAGGTAGCCGTCTTTAGGGTATGGGGCAGGGTCGGCGTGACGACGGCCGACCAGTTGAACCTCGACTTCCTGGATCGAAAACCGTGCGCGACTGGGGCCCTGTCACGCGGCAGCCCAGGCGGGATTTCCGATCGGGCTTGGCTGAGAAAGAGAATGCGCCGGTCTGGCGGACGAATGGCACTTAGATTTTGCTAGCTCGTTTGAGCATATGGAGTTTGATCTCCCTTCGCGGCCGCTTCAATTCCTCATACCCTCTCGGCCCCTTCCTGGTCATGCGGGGCTCGAACCGGTCGGGCCGGTCGGCCACGCGATGCACGGCGATGGCCCCGAGCAGTTGCTCGTAGAGTTCCTCTTGGTCGTCCGCACCGCTGTGCGCCCGGTAGGCGATCAGCGGCCGGAACGCTTCGAGAACCTGGAGCGTCGCTTTGAAGCTGATCGAGCGAGGTTCCACATTTTCGATGGTCGCCGCCTGTGCCATCACCGTGCGGATCAGGTTGTACGCCAGGACGTGGGCCCAGATCTCCTTGCGCACCAGCTCCGGCGTCTTGCACCGCAAAACATCCATCTGCAAGGTGATTTTGATCGAACGCAAATCCAACTCGTTGTTCCACCTGGCCCGGTAGAGCGAAGCCAGCTCCTCCGCACTCGCCAGCCCGGGGTCCAGGATGGTCGTCACGACGACGACCGACCGCGTCCGGAACCCGGGCTGCACTACGCGGAAGCGAACCTCGCGGACGGTGATCGCCTCGGGCAGCGCGTTGTACGTCGCCCGGTCCACCGAGCGGATCGACGACGGCTTCTTCCACACGACCACGTGATCGTCCTTGCCCAGGCGGGTCCCCTTGCGGAAGTCGGCCCGGCGGTGCGCCGACAGGCGGCTGACGGTGTCGACCCCGCGTTGCTTGAGCAGGTACATTCCGACCCAGCCCGACATCAGGCGGTCGCCCAGCAGCACGTCGCCGGGGCGGAGCACGTCCCACAGCTGGCGCAGCAGGCTGACCTCGCCCTGGCCCTTGCCGGCGTAGCGGCAGACGCCCAGGTCGAGGATCGCGCCGCAGGACAGCGAGATGATCGCCCCGATCCGGGCGGGGGCGAAGCTCGTCCCGGGCACTTGGTTGTAGGCCAGAGGGTATTCCCGGCGGTTCTCCGGGGTGTCGGGCATGGAGACCGTCGAGCCGTCGAACAGGCAGACGCGGCGGCCCTTCCAAAGCCACTGCGGGTCGACTCGCGCGTCCAGGTTCCGCCCCACGAGGCGGGCCACGGCGGCGAAGAACCGCTCGGGCAGGCGCTTCCGCGCCTGGCAATACGCCCCCGTCTCGGAGCTGCACGGCTCGAGCCCCTGTGAGACCCGGTGGGCGATCAGCCGCGCGACGGCGGCGCGGCAGGACTGGTCGGCGTTGAGCACCTGTCCGATGAACACCCAGAGGGTTACCAACGGGGCGTAGATGCGGTCATTCCAGGTCGCCTCGATCTCACGGAGGGCCTCCTCGAGGCCGCTGGCGGATAGGACGTCGGCGAAGGGGAGTCCGCCTTCCTGGACGAACTGTTGGCGGAGGAGGTCGATCTGATGCCGAAGACGTCCCTGCGCGTAGTTGAACATCAATCTGGCTCCGAGCCGGTGAGGGTTGTACGCCCTCATCAGAGCCAGAATGCCCGTGGCTTCCTATCCTGCGGCGGGGGAACCGTTTGTGAAAATCTAAGTGCCATTCGTATCGCGGACCGAAGCGCGCACCACGCCAGTCAGCTCCGATAATAGGGACGACGCGCCGGCTTGCAATGAGCGGTCCGCAATGGCTTTCCTCACGAATGGTGGGCGCCAAGCCGGGTGGTGCGGTCATGGAAACAGCCTTGGCAGATTGTTTCGAAAGATCCGTTCGATCTCGATTCCGCAGGCCCTGGCGTCGAGAGGACGATGACGAAAGTCGGCCGATTCGCACCCTGCCAGGATGGGCTGATGAGGGTGTCCCGAACCTTACCTTGGTAGATTCGTGGAGTTCGTGGGAGTAGTCATGTCTTGATCCCGTTCAGGCGCCGGCAAGGCCCTCGCCGATCATCTTCCCGGGATCCATGATCCGGTCGTACTCGTCCTCCTTGACCTTCCCGGAAGCGATGGCCACCTCCTTGAGCTTGGAGCCGTCGGCGGCGGCCTTCTCGGCGATGTGAGCGGCGGCCTGATATCCGATGACCGGCGAAAGGGCCGTGACCAACATCAGCGAGTCGTCGACGTAGCCGGCGATCTTGGCCCGATCCAGGTCGGTCCCCTCCACCGAGAACTCGCGAAACCTCGCGCAGCCATCGGCGAGGATCGTCGCCGAGTGCAGGACGTTGTTGATGATGATCGGGCGCATCGCGTTCAGCTCGAAGTTGCCCTGGCTCCCGGCGAACGCCACGGCGGTGTCGTCGCCGAGGACCTGGATGGCGATCATCACGATCGCCTCGCACTGGGTCGGGTTCACCTTGCCCGGCATGATCGACGACCCCGGTTCGTTCTGTGGCAGTTTCAGCTCGCCCAGGCCGCAGCGGGGACCCGACGCCAGCCAGCGCATGTCGTTGGCGATCTTCATCAAGGCCACGGCGAGCCCTCGCAAGGCCGCCGAGACGCGGACCATCGCGTCCAGCGACCCCTGGGCCATGAATTTGTTGGCCGCCGTGACGAAGGGCCTGCCGGTCAACTCGGCGATCCGGGCGGCGACCTCCCGCGAGAAACCCCGGGGGGCGTTGAGTCCCGTGCCGACCGCCGTGCCGCCCAGGGCCAGCTCGTAGGCCCCCGTGCGACTCCGCTCGACCTCGGCGATCCCGGCGCGCAGCTGCGAGGCCCAGCCCGACCATTCCTGGCCTACCGACAGGGGTACGGCGTCCTCGAGGTGGGTCCGGCCGATCTTCACCACGTCCATCCAGCCCCGGGATTTGGCCTCGATCGCCGAGGCCAGTCGGTCGAGCTCGGGGAGGAGTCGATCGTCGATCAGCTGGACCGCGGCGATGTGCATCGCCGTCGGGAAGCTGTCGTTCGACGACTGCCCCATGTTGACGTCGTCGTTCGGCCCGACCGGCTCCTGGCTGCCGAGTCGGCCGCCGAGGAGTTGGATCGCCCGATTCGACAGGACCTCGTTGACGTTCATGTTCGACTGCGTGCCCGAGCCCGTTTGCCAGACGAAGAGCGGGAAGTGGTCGTCGAGCTGGCCGGCGATCGCCTCGTCGGCCGCCCGGATGATGGCCTCGGCCTTCCACCCGGGCAGGCGGCCGCCGGCCTGATTGACCAGCGCGCAGGCCTTCTTGACGATCCCATAAGCATGGTAGACCTCGATCGGCATCTTGTCGCGGCCGATCGAGAAGTGACGCAACGAACGCTGGGTCTGTGCTCCCCAGTACTTGTCCGCGGGCACCTCGACGGTCCCCATGCTGTCGAACTCATGCCGTTGGCCCGTCGCGGCGATCCCGATGGGCACGTCGCTGATGGCGGGATGGTTTGCCATGGTGTCTGATCCGGGTTTCCGAGGGGGAATGCGTGCCGCCTGGAGGTCGTTCACGTGCGACTGGCGCCGTAGGCCGGTTTGTAGATCATGCCCTCGATCCAGGCCCGGACGTCGGGGGGCCGCTCGACGGTCGCCCGGCCTTGATCGAAGAGGTATTCGGCGATCCTCGTGGCCGTGGTCAATTCGGTTTCGAGGATGTTTTCCTGCCGGGGGAACAACATCCCCTTGTCGCGATCGGACCGGCCGACCTGGTCGGCGCTCCCCCGAGCGGCCTGGATGAACAGCTTGTCGTCGATGCGTTCGGGCCGGGTCGCGTAGACGGCCAGGCCGACCGCCGGGAAGACGTAGAAGTTGTTGGCCTGGCCCGGGTGGAAGGTCTTGCCGCCGATCTCGACGTCGGGGAACTGCACGCCCGTCGCGACCAGCGCCTTGCCGTCGGTCCACCCGTAGGCCTGCTCCGGCGTGCATTCCGCCTTGTCGGTCGGGTTCGACAAAGCGAAAATAATCGGCCGATCCGCATGCTTGGCCATGTTCCGGACCACCTCCTCGGTGAAGAGTCCGCCGACGGTGCTGACTCCTATCAGGATGGTGGGTTTGAGCAGTTCGACCGAGTCGGCCAGCGACTTGGTCGGCTTGAGATCGCGCGCGTAGGCCTGCTGCGAGGGGTTGAGGTCCTTGCGGCCCTGCTCGATCAGGCCGTTGACGTCGAAGAGGGAGATCCGGGCGCGGGCGTCGTCCTTGCCGAGTCCTTCGTCGATCATGGCCTCGACGATCATGTCGGCGATCCCGATCCCCGCCGAGCCGGCGCCGGCGAACAGGATCCTCTGGTCGACGAGCTTCTCGCCCTTGATCTGGAGCGCCGTGGTCAGCCCCGCGATCGTGACGCTCGCCGTGCCCTGGATGTCGTCGTTGTAGACGAGGTGCTCGTCCTTGTAGCGGGCGAGCAGCCGGATGGCGTCCGAGCCCTTCCAATCTTCGAAGTGGATGCAGACGCCGGGGAACACCGAGTTCGCCGCGGCGACGAACTCGTCGACCAGCGCATCGACCTCGTCGGGAGTCGGAGGCTCCTCGCGCAGGCCCGGGTAGAGCGGATCGGCCCGGAGCGTGGCGTTGGTGGTGCCGATATCGAGGTGGATCGGCAACAGGCAATCGGGCGGAACCGCGGCGCAGGCGGTGTAGAGCTGGAGCTTGCCGATCGGGATCGGCGCACCGTTGACGCCGATGTCGCCCAGCCCCAGGATCCGGCCCCCCGACGAGATGCAGATGAAGCGGACGTCCCGGATCGGCCAGTTGCCCAGGATGGCGGCGAACCGCCCTTTCATGTGCCTGGTCAGGTACATCCCGCGCGGCCTGCGGAAGATGTGGCCGTATTGCAAGCAGGCGTCGGCGATCGTCGGGTCGTAGACGATGGGCACGAACCGCGCCGGGTCCGACATCACCGTGGCATAGAAGAGCGTCTCGTTGATGTCGCAGAGATTCTGGAGGTAGATGTACCGCTCCAGGTCATTCGGCTTGGCTTCGAGGTGGCCGAGCACCCGCTCGACCTGACGCCCGAGCGTCTCGACGGCGGCGGGGAGCAGGCCTTCCAGCCGGGAGTCGCGCCGCTCCTCCGTGGTGAACGCGGTCCCCTTGTTGCGGAGCGGGTCGTTGAGCAGCACAGGACCGGAGGTCATCGCGTCGGCCATCGTCATCCTTCCAAAGATCCGGGGGCTGTCGGAGGGGGCTCGCCTGGACCAGATTCCAGGGCAGATCGGGCCGCCAGATTCATGGGTGATCTGGGAGGGTCCGGGACCACTTGGTCCCTTCAGCCGATCAGCGGTGGTACGGCGGGATCGATCCGGACGTGCACGAGGCTCGGGCCTTCCAGGCCGAATGCTTCTTGCAGGGTCGGAGCGAGGCGATCGGGCCGGTCGACCGGGCGATACGCCAGGCCATACCCCGCCGCGAGGCCGGCGAAGTCGATCGCTCCGAGGTCCAGGCCGGGCACTCCGGGCGTGTGCAGGTAGTTGGCGAACGCCTTGAGGATCGCGTACTCCGCATTGTCAATCACCAGGAAGACGATGGGCAGCTTCTCCCGGGCGGCCGTCCAGAAACCCTGGACGGAATACTGGGTCGCGCCGTCGCCGAGGACGCAGACGACCGGACGATCGGGGCGGGCCAGCTTGACCCCTACGGCCATGGGCAAGGCCGAGCCGAGGATGCCGTTGCCCGAGCAATAGAAGCCGCCCGGCTCGTCGCGGGGGATGAGCTTCTGGTTGGTCGCCAGGCTGGAGAGGCTCTCCTCGACGAGCACGGCGTGGGGAGGCATCGCGTCCGCCAGGGTCTTGTAGACGAAAGCCGCGGTGATCGGCACGGACGGATCGGCCGGCGGCGGCGTCGGGGCGGGCGGCGGATCGGGCCGACCGGCTTCGGCCACCAGGTCCAGGAGCTGCCTCACGGCCGCACGGGCGCAGCCGATGGCGGCGTCGCCGAACGGGGCCCGCGCCGCCTCGGACGGGTCGCTCGTGACGTGGAAGGCGCGAAGGCCCGGGGGCAGATAGGAGCCGGGGGCGTAAGGATAATAGGCGAACACCCGCGTCCCCAGGATCAAGAGCGTGTCGAAGCCTTCGAGGCGGTCGGCCAGCGGCTTGATCGCGGGAGGGAGGAAGCCGTGGAAGAGCCGGTGGCCGGTCGGGAATCCGCCGCGGAAGTTCTCCGGGGGCCCGAAGACCGCCGCATTCAGCCGTTCGGCCAGGGCGATCGTCCGGGGCCACGTGTCGGGGTCGTCCAGCTCTTCGCCCGCGACGATGGCGATGCGTCGGCCTTCGCCCAGGGCCGCGGCGATGGACTGGATGGCCGCCGGACCGGGCACCGGCCCTCCCGCGACGGCTCGGCCGGTGAGGGCCGGGCATTCCTGCTCCAGGTCGTCCATGCAGATCGAGACGAAGACCGGCCCGCGCGGGGCGCTCATCGCGGTGTGGTAGGCCCGGGCCAGCGCGGCGGGCACGTCGACGGCGCGGTGCGGCTCGTAGGACCACTTGACGTACGGGCGCACCATCTCCACCTGGCGGCCCCAGAGGAACGGCTCGATGAGCTCCATCGCCCGGTGCTGCTGGCCGGCGGTGATGACCAGCGGGGCCTTGGCGTGGTGGGCATTGATGATCGCCCCCATCGCGTTGCCCATCCCGGCCGCCGTGTGAAGGTTCACCAGGGCCGCGCGGTCGCCCGCCAGGGCGTAGCCGACGGCCATGTTGACCACGCTCGCCTCGTGAAGCCCGAGGACGTACCGGCAATCGTCCGGGAAGTTCATCAGGAACGGCTCCTCGGTCGAGCCCGGGTTGCCGAACATGGTCGTCATCCCGGCGGACCGGAAGACCTCGAAGCAGCGATCGGTCACGGTCGGCATCAGATTTCTCCGGTTGCGTCGGCGGCCAGGAGCAGGATGGTCATGGTTCGCGCACCCTGCGCGCCGTAGATGACCACCCCCTCGATGTCGGCGGTGGCCGACGGCCCTGCCATGAACACGCCGTAGGGGCTGCTCGCCAGGTCGAGGCGCGCGCCGTAGGCGTCGTGGAGCGTCGGCACGACCGCCGACGGGTCGAGCAGGACGACCAGGTGCTGCGCGAGGACGCCCAGCGCGTCGACGACCAGGTCGGTACCGGAGAGCCAAACCGCCCCCGCCTCGGCCACGCCGAGCCGGCTCCGGACGATGCCAACGTCGACGTCGGCCAGGTCGTGAGGATCAACGACGTCGGCGATCCGCCGGGTCCCGGGGACCTCATCCGCGGCCGAGCAGACGACCTTGGCGTCGGGGAAGAGTTCGGCGACCTTCGCCCGGGCGGCGGCGGCGTCGGCCACCTCGAACGACCGGCCCCCCATCGCGTCCAGGTGACGTCGGAAGTAGGGGACGGGCGACTCCCCCTCGTCGGGGAAGTCATGCACCTCGCCGAGGTCGTCCAGGCTCCGGCGCCAGCCGACGCCCCCTTCGGTCCCGGAGTGATCCGTGGACGTCGGCACCTCGGGCATGGAGACCGCCGGCTTGGGCAGGTTGGCGCGGACCGTGGCCAGGATCGTCTCGCGGGCGGTCATGCGCCACCTCGATTCCGCTCGTGCCACGATCGGAACGTCTCGGCCGGCGGCGTGGGCATCTCGCGGTGCTTGGTCCAGGGGTTGAGCGGGTTGTCGACCACAGCCCTCGGCAGGTGCGCGATGGCCGCCAGGCCGATCGCCTCGGCGGCGTGGAACGTCGCCGGATGGGCCAGGGTCGCCCCCAGGGCCTTCATCCCGATCGACTCGCCCGGCGCCATCAGGCCTTCCGAGGCGATCACCCGACGCCACTTGGCGATCTGGCCCGACACGTCGATCTTTACCGGGCAGACCTCGGTGCACGACCCGCAGAGCGTCGAGTGGAAGGGGAGCTCGCCGTACTTGCGGTGGTCGAACCCCGGGTCGAGGATCACGCCGATCGGCCCCGAGTAGGTCGCCCCGTAGGCCAGGCCGCCGCTGCGCCGATAGACCGGGCAGGTGTTCATGCAGGCCCCGCAGCGGATGCACTTGAGGACCTCCCAGAACTCGGGCGACCCCAGGCGGGCGCTCCTCGTGTTGTCGACCAGGACGATATGGAGCTCGCCGCCCGGCTTGGGCCCGTGGAAATGCGACGTGTACTGGGTCATCGCCGAGCCGAGGCCGCTCCGCGCCAGCAGGCGGACGAAGACGCCGAGGTCGCGGGCCCGGGGGACCAGCTTCTCGATCCCGACGCTGGCGACGTGGAGCTTGGGCAGGGTCGCCCCGATGTCGGCGTTCCCCTCGTTGGTGCAGACGACGAACCCGCCGGTCTCGGCCACCGCGAAGTTGGCGCCGGTCATCCCGGCATCCGCCCTGAGGAACTTCGGCCGGGCGTTCTGCCGCATCGCCTCGGCGAGGTGGTGCGGCTCGGAGTCGTCCGGGTCGGTCCCCAGGTTCTTGGCGAAGAGGGCCGCCACGTCGGTCCGCAGCTTGTGGATCGCCGGCACGAAGATGTGGCTCGGCCCCTCATGGTCGAGCTGCTGGATGCGCTCGCCGAGGTCCGACTCCACGACTTCGAGGCCGCGCCCGGCGAGGTACGGCATCATGCCGCATTCCTCCTGGAGCATCGACTTGCTCTTGACGATCCGCCTGGCCCCGCGATCCAGGAAAATCTGCGCGACGATCTCGTTGTGCTCGGCGGCGTCGCGGGCCCAGTGGACCTGGGCGCCTCGCTTCGTGGCGTTGGCCTCGAACTGCTCCAGATAGCGGTCGAGGTGGGTGAGCGTATGCTCCTTGAGCTTCGAGGCGAGGTCGCGGAGGCGTTCCCACTCGGGGATGGCGGCCACGGCCTTATCCCGGTGCTGGCGCATCCCCCAGACCAGCCTGTCGTGCGTCTCCTGGTGCGCCGGGTCGGCGATGAACAAGGCGGCGTTCGCGGCGGCGTCGACGGGCCGACTCATGCGGGGCCTCCGTTGAGGATCTGGGCGACGTGGATCACCTTCAAGGGGAGGCCGAGCCGGTCGATGATCCCCTTCATGTGCAGCAGGCACGACATGTCGGCCGAGGCGATGTACTCGGCCCCGTGGCGGTGGAAGTCGCGGACGCGGTCCTCGCCCATCTTCGACGAGACCGCCTCGTCGGTCACGCAGAAGCTGCCGCCGAACCCGCAGCACTCGTCGGGCCGGTCGATCTCGACGAGCGCCAGGCCCTCGACCTTCGCCAGCAGGTCCCGCGTCTTGGAGAAGGCCGGCCGTGTCGGGTGTTCCGAGGACCGGCAATGTCCGAGCCCCCGGATCGCCGTGCAACTGTCGTGCAGGCCGACCTTGTGGGGGAACCTCGCACGGGGAAATGCGCCGACCTTCAGGTCGTCGTGGAGGAACTCGACCAGCTCGCGGACGGCCCTCCGGACCCGGACGACCTCGGACGTCTGCTCGGTCGCGTCGAGGTGGAACCGGACGTGATGGACGCAGCTCCCCGACGGGCCGACGACCGTTTCGAAGTCGCGGAAACAGGCGGCGAAATGGGCTTCGGTCGCCGCCGACTCGGGCTGGCAGCCGCTGTTGGCCATCGGCTGGCCGCAGCAGGTCTGATCGGCCGGGTAGCCCACGTCGATGCCCAGCCCTTCGAGCAGCTCGAGGGTGGCAATTGCGACTTCCGGGAACAGGGCGTCCACGTAGCATGGGACGAACAGGCCGATATTCATCGATAATCCCTCTCGAACCGCCGCCCGAGTGCATCTTGGTAAGACCACTTCGAGCGGCGGTGGGCTCAAGGCGCCTTGTCGAACAGCTTCACGACGGCGGTCATGTTGAGATCACCCAGCTTCTCGTCGATCGCCCTCTGGAAGACGCCGCTCGCCGCGCTCGCGATCGGCGCCGACGCACTCCCGCCCGCGGTCGTCACCGTGTAGCCGAGGTCCTTCTCGAGGAGCTTGATCGGGAAATGCGCTTCGAAGTTGCCGCTCAGCATCGATTCCGTGTCGCTCGTCAGGTGCGGGTTCCACATCGCCGTGCCCGCCACGGCGTCCAGGACCCGCTTCGGGTCGACACGCTGCCGCTTCAGCATGCCGATCATCTCCGCGATGGTCGCCGACTGGACGCCCATGAGCGTATTCGTGACCAGCTTCGCCAGCGCCCCGGCGCCCAGCGGCCCCGCATGGTGGATGCCGGAACCGAGGGCCTTGAGCAGCGGCTCCGCCCGCTTCATCGTCTCCGGATCGCCCCCGATCAGGAATATCAGCCGGGCGTCCTCCGCCTGCGGAGTGCTGCCGGCCACCGGTGCTTCCAACAGTGCGATCCCGGCCTTGCTGAAGGCATCGCCGAGTTCGCGGACCCACGCGGGGGTCAGCGTGGAACTCTCGATGGCGACGGCCCCCGGCTCCATTCCCGCCAGGGCACCGTTCGCCGGATCCAGCCAGACCTGTCGCGAGGCCTCATCATCGCGGACCATCGTCAGGACGAACTCGTTGCCTGCCGCCGCTTCGCGGGGGGAAGCCGCCGTCTTCGCGCCCGAGGAGGCCAGGTCCTTGGCGGCCTCCGGCACCAGGTTCCAGACCGTGAGTTCGTGACCCGCCTTCAGCAGGTTGGCCGCCATGCGCGAGCCCATCGCGCCCAGCCCGAGAACTGCGACTTTGCTCATGTTTACCCCCGGCTTGACTCGCACCCTGGAAAGAGCGTCGATTGAAACATCCGTCCCGATTTCCGGATGGAGGCTCTGTCAAGAGTTTTCGATCCAGACGGTTTGCGCATTCACGAAGGCGTGGGCGCCGAAATGAGAGAGCTCCCGGCCATAGCCGCTGTTCTTGACGCCGCCGACCGGGACCCGAGGATCCGACGCCGTGACGCCATTGATGAAGACTCCCCCGGTATCGAGGTCACGGGCGATCTTGCGGGCCAAGGCGACGTCACTGGTCCAGAGATTGCCGCTCAGGCCGAACTGGCTCGCATTGGCCGCGACGATGGCCGCATCGACGTCCGGGACGCGGGTCATCGCCGCGACTGGGCCGAATGTCTCTTCGTCGAAGGCAGGCATCCCCTCGGCCACCCCGCCCAGCACCGTGGGCATGTAGAATGCCCCATCCCCTTCCATCGGCTTGCCCCCGCACAGCACGCTCGCGCCCTTCGCGACGCTGCCTTCGACCTGCCGATGCAGGGAGTCACGCAGGTCGATCCGTGCCATCGGTCCCATCCGCATCGCGGGATCCATCGGGTCGCCGACTCGGATCGCCCTCGCCGCCTCGACGAACAACTCCTCGAACTCGTCGGCGATATTCCCCACCAGGATGAACCGTTTCGCGGCGAGGCAAACCTGACCGGCGTTGCTGAAGCGCCCCTTGATGCCCGCCGCGACGGCCCCGGGAATGTCCGCATCTTCGCAGACGATGAATGCATCGGAGCCGCCCAACTCCATGACCGTCTTCTTGATCACCCTCCCGGCCTCGGAGGCGACCGCGGAACCGGCCCGAACGCTCCCCGTGACGGACGCCCCCCGGACTCGCGGATCATTGATGACGTCGACGACATCTTCCGTCTTAAGGATCAGATTCTGGAACACCCCTTCAGGGAAGCCGGCCTCACGCATCAGTCGTTCGAACTCGAGCGAACTGCCCTGCGTGTTGGGCGAGTGCTTCACCAGGACCACGTTGCCCGCCAGCAGCGTCGGGAGGGCCATCCGAGTCAGCTGCCATATCGGGAAATTCCACGGCATGATGGCCAGGATCGGCCCGAGCGGCAGATACGAGACGTAGGCGTCGACGCTGCCCGTCGGCGCGGGTGCATCCGCGAGCATCTGCGGCCCGTGCTCGGCATACCAATCCGCTTCCCGCGCGCACTTCTCCACCTCGGCTTCCGCTTCCGCGAGGATCTTGCCCATCTCGGTCGTGATCAATCTCGCGAGCGGGGCCTTGTTCTCCCTCAGTGTCGCGGCGAGATCCGAGAGGGACCGCGCACGCTGGTGCACGGATAGTTTCCGATACGTCCGGTAGCCCCGCTCGGCGCGCATGAGCGCGGCTTCCGTCTCCGTTGGTGTGAAAAACGAGAATGTTTCGACTTGCCGACCCGTGGCCGGATTTATGGTAGAAAATGTGGATGAATTCATGATGCCCTTTGTGTGATCTGCCGATCCGTCGGCGATTGGTTGCCCAGGACCTCCGGTTGGCATGAACGTTCAAGGCCCGGGATCAACAGCGGCGGGGGTCTCCGGCTTCATCTCGTAAGACTTCTGGAGGCTCGGCGGCCTGGTGCCGAGGCCGTCCTTGATCTTCTTGTCCCAGACGGCTTCGATGTTGGCCTTCGTCTCGGGGATCATCGACTTGGGCTCGAGATTGCGGTAGGTGTCGACCTCGCCCGCCGCGACGGCGGTCATGGTGGCGTACACCGGCTCGGGATCGAACTGCGCCCGGGGGAATGCGAGTTTCGAGTAGTCGAAGAGCCTTTCGGAGGGTTCATCCTCCCAGCTCTTCCAAGTCTCGAACCCGCGATCGTTGAAGCCGGTCAGGAACGGGCCCGGGTTGATGGTCGCCACCTCGATCCCGAATTCCCGGAGTTCCAGGCTCATGGTCTCCGCGATGGCCTCGACGGCGTGCTTGGACGCCGAGTAGATCCCGGTGAATGGGTTGACATTGATGCCCTCCCGGGACGACACCCACACGATCCTCCCCCGGCCTCGCTTGACCATCTGCCTGGCGATGCCCTGGGTCAACAGGAGCGGCCCGATGACATTCACCTCGAATTCACGACGCATGTTGGCGGCCGGGATGTCGACGACGGATCCACCTTCCAGGACCCCGGCGTTGTTCACGAGGATCTCCACGTCCCACCCCAATGCCTTCCTGCGATCGCCTTCGTCGGTGACGTCGAGCTTCTCGACCCGAAGGCCGACCCCGCGCGCCGCGGCTTCGCGTTTCAGGGTCTGCACCTGAGCGTAGATCTCGACCGAGGCGATGACGTCGAAGCCCTTCTCCGCGAGCCGCATCGCGACCTCAAGCCCGAACCCGGACCCCGCTCCCGTGATCAGCGCGGTTTTCATCGATACCCTCATTGATGTTCTCTGGATGGAAAACCACCTGGGCCCAGGACCATGGCCCGCTTCCCGTGTGCCTGCAAGTTGCACCGCCGCACAAGTGATAACCAAACGGCGGCGATGTCGACCTGCTCGAGTCGCCGGAGGCTCTCAAGCCGCCGGTGGACGGCCTTTGCATGGAGAAGTTCAAGAGGCGGATCGACCTCATCGGCTGAACAACTTGCACGGCAAGGGCGGCAGTGAGCGGACATGAGGCTCGTGACCTTCTCCGATTCATCCCCAGCTTCGTCAGGTTGACGCCGGTGGTGTCGAAGGTCGGAGCTTATTATCGAGGCTTCATCGTGTTGGCGGTGCAACACGACCAAGGATAATCCTTATCAGGCGGGCTTGACTGGCTGGCCCAGCATGACCCCGAACTTTCCATGAAGGATGTCGAGCCGGTGAAGCTGCGCCGGGTAGGCCAACAGATCATGGAGGAGTTCGGGGCGAGTGAAGAAGTTCTGGCCGCCCGGGCCATTATCATGGTCGTGCCTGGCCTGGGAGTTCGGGAAGGCTTCGAAGATGCCGAACGTCGTCTTCGAATAGCGCAGGGCGAACCAAGGTCCGGTCAGCGGCTCTTTGTCGATCCCATCGTGGATGTCCTGAAGGAAGGCCAGGAGCAGCTCCTCCTTGCCCGGCTTGGCCTCCATGTGGATGTAGTAGGCCTTCTGTCCGGGCGTGTCGTTGAGGCCGATGACGACGAAGCCCGGGTGGGACGGGTCGTCCTGCGACCAGTCCGGACTGGGGTTTGGAAACGGGGGGAGGCTCATTCCGTCGCCAGGATAGTTCTCGCCTGTGTTGTCGCTCATGGGCTTCCTTTAACTGGTCGGAGGCGGACCGGCACTTCACGACGGGATGAAGCGCGACTCCGCCTCGTTGTCGAGGACGATCGGAGACGTTTATGGTTACCATGGAGCACACAACGGCGTCCAACAGCCGAAAACGATTGTCGGATCGCGCAAGGCGATCGAGGAGTTCGTCCCTTGGAACTGCGCCAGATCCGCTACTTCCTCGCCGTCGCCGAGGCGAAACACTTCACCAAGGCGGCCCAGGCGCTGGGCATCTCGCAGTCGACCCTCTCGGCCCAGGTCAAGGAGCTGGAACGCGACCTGGGAACCCCCCTGTTCGATCGGACCGGGAGAGCGGTCCGCTTTTCCGAGGCGGGCAAGGCGTTCCTGGAGCACGCCTACCGGACGCTCCGCGACGCCGAGGCGGGCCGCGACGCGGTCAAGGCGATACTTGCCGCCGACATCGGCCATCTGCGCGTCGGGGTAACGCATTGCTTCGGCACGCGCCTGATGCCCGAAATCGTCGCCGATTTCATTCGCCGGCATCCTGGTGTGAGCCTGCTGATCACCAATACAAGCGGGCCAGCCATCCGCAACGGGGTCGCCTCGGGTCGCTTCGACCTCGGCATCTCCTACACGATGACGGATGCCAAGGAAGTCGACCTAGAGCCCTGGTTGGACGACGAGCTCGTGCTGGTCTGCCCGACGGGCCATCCGCTCGCCGGCCGGGGATCGATCCGCTTCGCCGAACTCCACGGCGAGCCGCTGATCCTCACCGACATCGACTGCACGAGTCGCCTCCGGCTCGACGAGGTCATGGAGGAGCGTGAGATCAGTCCGAAGATCATGCTCGAGATCAACGACACGAACACCATCCTCGAAACCGTCCGTCGAGGAGCTTACGCGACGATCATGCCTCGTCAGGCCGTCCTAGCCATCGAGGGGATCGAGGTGATCCCGATGATCGAGCCGAATGTCGCCATGCCCATCGCCATCATATGGCCGATCAACATCCCACGAACTTCGGCCATGCTTGCGTTCCGAACGTCCATCCTCCAGGTCGAACCCCTGAAGTTTCCACCTCGGAGCTAGTGTTCCGCCACACCTGAGTTTGTGGTTGTGGTAGGATCTCCCCCAATAAGGAGGAGATCCGCCATGGCCCTGAAGGACAAGCGCCTCGTCCGGTTGACCGACGCTCAGCGGGCGCAGCTGGAGAAGATGACCGCCGGGGGCCGCCACGCCGCGGCCGCCCTCGTCCACGCCCGCATCCTGCTCAAGGCCGACGTCGGCCCCGGCGGTCCCGGATGGGGCGACGCCGCGATCGCCGAGGCCGTCGAGTGCTCGGAGGGCACGGTCGCCCGCGTCCGCAAGCGGTTCGCCGAGGGCGGGTTCGAAGCGGCCGTCCACCGCAGGAAGCCGACCGGCCGACAATACCGCAAGCTCGACGGGGCCCAGGAGGCGCGGCTCGTCGCCCTGGCCTGCTCGGCACCGCCCGACGGCAAGGCCCGCTGGACGCTGAAGATGCTGGCCGACCGGCTCGTCGAAGTCGAAGCGGTGGACGCCGTCAGCGACGAGACGGTACGCCGGGTCCTCAAAAAAACGCGCCGAAGCCCTGGCTGAAGCAGCAGTGGGTGATCCCGCCCAAGGCGGACGCCGAGTTCGTCCGCGCGATGGAGGGCGTGCTGGAGGTCTACGCCCGCCCGCACGGCCCGAGGCGGCCGGTGGTCTGCGTCGACGAGGGCGGCAAGCGGCTGATCGGCGAAGCCCGGCCGCCGCCGCCCACCCGACCGGGCAGCACCGCCAAGGAGGACTACGAGTACGTCCGCCACGGCATGGCCGACCTCTTCATGGCCTTCGAGCCGCTGGCCGGCAGGCGGCGGGTCGAGGTGACCGAGAGGAAGACCAAGGCCGACTTCGCCCGGCTGCTGAAGCGGGTCGCCGACGAGTGGCACCCGGAGGCAGAGCGGGTCGCGCTGGTGATGGACAACCTGAGCACGCACAGGCCGGCCGTCCTGTACGAGGCGTTCGAGCCGGCCGAGGCGCGGCGGATCCTGGGCCGCCTGGAGTTCGTCTACACGCCCAAGCACGGCAGCTGGCTGAACGTGGCGGAGTGCGAGCTGTCGGTCCTGGCCCGGCAGCGTCTCGACCGCCGCATCCCCGACATGGGGGCTCTCAGGCGGGAGGTGGCGGCCTGGGAGGCCGACCGGAACGCGGCCGCCGTGAAGGTCGACTGGCAGTTCACGACGGCGGACGCCCGGGTCAAGCTCAAGCGGCTGTACCCGGCCCTGGAAACCGTAAACTCAGGTGTGGCGGACCACTAGCGATCGACCGCACCTACCCCCTGAGGACGAGAGCGGAAGTCAACGCCATCCGGTCCCAGCGGGCGAGAATGGGCCAATTGGGGCAGGCCATCGTTGTTCAGCCTGAAGCTATGGAGGATGTTGCCCGCCTCGCTTTTATTCTCCTCGGTCTGGTTGACTCGCTGGCTGATGACATACAGGAAGCGCTCGTCCGGGGAGAGCGTGCATTGGAACGCGGTGCTGTCGGGTTGTTCGAAGTTTCGGTTGTTGATGAACCGGCCGCCGGGCTGAGGCACTTCAATCGCACCGATCTCGACGGGTCTTTCCGCGTGATCGCCCGAAATGTCGTAGGTCGACACCGTGGCCGCCCCCTGCTTCAGGTCGGGACGAGGCAAGTTGTTGACTGTATACAGGCGTGTCCCTGCTTTGTTCGGAAGCACCCAGCAAATGTCTTGGCCGCTGTTGGGCACCGAGCCGCGGAACTGAATGCCGCCGTCTGCCGTATACCGAAAGACCCCGAGGTTGTTTCGCGTAACGAATCCGACATACAGTAGCGGCAACTTGGGATGCGTCCAGAGCCCCAGCGGCATGGAAGGAACGCCGGGCATACCTTTGTATTTGTAGCTCGCATCCGTTTCCGACAATTGGACAAGTGCGAGTTCGGAGAGGACGCTGTCGGGTCCGATCTTGAATACGTGCATCTGTCCCTTGACGCTCGCCTCGTCGCCCGCCAGGAACGACCGCTTGCCTTCGCCGTCGAAATCCGCATCGACCTCGAAGTCATTGCCGAAGGCGATTGCCGGGTTCGTCTGAGATACGTGAACTTGCGTCGGCTTGTGCCCGTCTTCGACCTCGACCTTGGAGACGAACCGTAGCGACCCGGTCGCCTCGATCCGGAAGGAGCAGTAGCTCGCTTTCGACCTGCCCTTCAGATCCTCGGCCTGGTGATAGTCGCCGTTGCGATTCGACACGAGCAACGTGCCGCCGCTTACGGAGAGGCTGTTGGGGGCTATGCCGTGGGACGGGAACGGCGATCCGGGGACATGCTTCAGCGAGCCGTCGCGAGTAATGTCAAAGACCGCGACCGTGTTGCTGTGGCCATTGACCGTGAAGAGCCGCCGTCCGTCGGCGCTGATCACCAGCGGCGTGTCGTTGTCATTTGGTCCTAGCTTGCCATGCGTATCGTTGTTGATGCCGGTGCCGCCGGTGTGGAACGGATTCCCAGGGTGAGGAGACATGGAGCCGTCGTCATGGCGGGAATAGCCGAGGACGGCGTTTTGACCCTCTCGGATGTCGTTGGTCTGCAGGAACAGATATCGACCCTCCTGAGCGATGACTGGGCTGCTGGACAGAAGGGCCGCCCACAGCCCGAAAGTAACGGCCTGCATCCTACGGTGTTTCATGCTGAACGCCTCGGAGATAGGAATGAGTATGAAGGAGCTGACGCCGCATTTTGACGTTGCGGGTCGTAAGCCGGGGTGAACGGCCCCGCCGGCGTGCGGCAGCCGGTGCGATATCGCTCGGCGACGAGGCCCGACTGAATCACCCCAGCCTGGGGAATCCTCGCCTTCGCGGAGACGACCGGCTTGCCGATCATCGCTGCTCCGTCCTGGCCTTGGTCAGGACGTCCTTGAGGACGGGGTACACGTCGGAGAACACGAAGTTCGTTGCATTCTGGTCGTGACAGCTGTTGCATGACGCGACCTTGTTCCTGGATGCCCCCGTCTTCAGGGGGTATTTGTGGCCGAAGCTGAAGTAGGCCCAGTTGCCGGGCTCCTCCGCGAAGCGTTTGCCGTCCTTGATCGACACTTCCAGGCCGGTGAAACCCCCCTGGAAGTAGCCATTTCCGCTCGGCTGAACCTTCGAGCCGACGGAGGTCAGCTCCTTGACGATGACGGTTCCGTCGCGGTATTCGCCATGCTGCTCGACGTAGGCGAAGCTCTCCGGGTCCATGTATGTGTTGTGGAACTCAGGGAAGCTGGCTTCGCCCTCGTTCATGTCGTTCGGGGTGACGGGGGCCCCGAGAAAGACCCACTTGCGAAAGCCGGCCGGCTGCTTGATCGAGCCGTCCTCGTTGAACTCCACGAGCGAACCCTTCGCGGCGGGCTGCCGGGCCAGCGACTCCGACTCCCCGGCCGTCCAGGCGGATGCGATGAAAGCCCCGCCGATCAACGCGGCCCACATCAACCATCGTCTGTTCATGGCTCGCTCCCATTATCCTTGTCCGTCGACGAAGTTTGGCGACGATTCGTCCGTGCCGCGACGCGGGTTCCGCGTTGCAGGTCCGGCCGGTCGTCGCACAGGATTTTTCGGAGTATACAGATGCCCTCATGGGGCTGCTGTCATTTGGATGACAAATTGTTCAAATTTTGATGTTGAGCCTTTCGATTCGATCGAGCGAAGGCCCGTGATTTCAGGTTCAGCAGGAGCGATTTGCGAAAGCCCGAGGCAAGCGGGTACCATCGCCAGGATTTCCGCAGCGGATCGACCACGAGATGGGCCCGGCTTCCCCCAGGCCGAAGTCCGTTTAGCATCTCACGCGGAGCCTTGACCGAAGGGGCCTCGATGCAACTCGACAAGGAATGGGCCGAGCAGTTCGCCGGGGCCTGCGCGAATATCCCGTCATCGCTGCGAAGCTCGCTCCCGTCAGGGAAATTCATCTACTCGGGCACGCCTGGGGGCCGCTGCTGGGTCGTGACCTCCGGATACGTCAAACTGATCGACCCGCGTCCTGACGGGAACAGCGTCATCCGCTTGATCCATGGCCGCGGCGGCTTGATCGGCGCCAGACCGTTCGCGTCGAAGGCGTTTCATGGCTTCAAGACCGTCCAGCTCGAACAAGCGGTGGCCCATGGTCCGGCCGAAGTGCTCGAATTCGAAAGGACCGCCATGGAGAACGCCGCGCTCGCGGACCCCGTCCTGACGAGACGGCTGCTCGAATCGGCGGCCGTGCGGTCGGAATTCATCGAGCGACGCCTGCTCTGGCAATGCACGACGCCGATGCGGGTGCGTGTGGCGGCTACGTTGAGAGACCTGATCTGCTACGAGGGGGATCGCTGCACCCACGGCCACACGATCGACGTCCGGCTCAGCCACCAGGAGCTGGCGGAACTCGTCGGGGCGGCCCGCCCGGTGGTCGGCGCCGAGCTGGTCCGGTTGCGGAAGGAGGGTTTGCTCGAGTACACCCGGTGCTATTTCTGCGTGGACGATCTGGAGGGACTGAATCGCATCGCCGATGGTTGACCTCGATCCGATCGCCCGGGCCTGTTTCCCGAGGCTGTCATCCAGATGACAGATCGCCGGCCGCCCGGGTGATACCCTCTTCGCTGGATGATTCGCCCCGGCGGTCGGCGGATTGCAGGGACTTCCCCTGAATCGACGAAGGGGCCGCCGCAGGAGATGGGGATCGATGAGCGACCGGCTGAAAGCCATCGGGCTGCATGTCTCGCGTTATGGCTTGGTGATCGTCCTCCTCTGGATCGGGGGGATGAAGTTCACCGCCTATGAGGCCCAGGGTATCGAGCCGATGGTGAGGAACAGCCCCTTGATGGGCTGGGCGTACCGGCTCGCGTCCGTCGGCGGGTTCTCCGCATTCCTCGGCGTCGTGGAGATCGCCGTCGGCCTGCTCATCGCCGCGCGCCGCGTTTGGCCCCTCGGCTCAGCCGTCGGCAGCGGGCTGGCCGTGGGCATGTTCGCGACCACGCTCACCTTCCTGATCACCACGCCTGGCTGGGAGCCGAGCCTGGGCGGCTTCCCGGCCCTCTCCGCCATGCCGGGCCAGTTCGTCCTGAAAGACATCGTGCTGCTGGGCGTGGCCCTGACGACTGCGGGCGAGGCGCTCGAAGCGGCCTGGCCGAACCGTAGCGGCAAGGTGGTGGAGCCTGGGGTCTGATTCACAATCCACCCGTCACTGATTAATCTACCCGAAGGGAGGTCGCCAGGCGGTCTGCCGAGGGGGCACCGATGATCCGCATCCAATTGCCAGCCAAGGAGGTCGAGGACCTGGAGTCGGACCTGCGGGGGACCACCGACCCGAAGCTCCGCACCCGGGTGCAGATCGTCCTGATGGCCCACCGGGGCCGCCCCCACGGCCAGATCGCCTGCGACACCGCCACCTCCCGCAGCACCGTCCAACGCTGGCTCAACGCCTACCCGGAGCGGGGCCTCGACGCCCTCCGGCCCCGCAAGCCGGGCAAGCCCCGACCCAAGCTGACCACATGACTCGCCCCAGTGCTCCAGAGTTGGGTCATCGAGGGGCCGCAGGCCTAGGGGCTGGATCGGGCCAACTGGACCCACGCCGAGTTGGCCGCTCACCTGTTCCGCACCCATGGCATCCGGGTCGGCAAGTCGGCGATGCAGGCCTTCTGCCGCAAGCACGACATCCGGCCGTATCGGCCGACCTACCGCTTCCTGCGAGGCGATCCCGAGAAGCAGGCCCGCCTGTGGATCACCGGCCTGGAGCCGGTCCATCGGAAGATCGGCGTGAAGACCGTCTTCGACCTGTCCGCCACGCCGTTCTACCTCAAGGGGTCCGGCTACCCGGAGGGGACGTTGTTCCCCTGGGTGGTCAGCGACTTCTCCCTGATGGACGCGATCGAGTCGGGCATCGTCAAGATCCCGCGCGTCCCCGTCGCCGACAACGCGATGACCGGCGACTACCCGAAATATCGCGACCTCTGGGTCCACATCCGCGACGGCCTGAAGGACGTGCGCCGGGGGCCGGAGGATGCCGGGACGCCCCCCCTCCTGCCCGGCCTGCTCGAAGGCGCGCTCCGGAGCCTGTACGGCCACTACGCGCGGAAGTTCGAGGAATGGGAGGCCGACGAGGAGTCGCGATCCAACGGCGGCACCCCGCCCGTGTTCATCGTCGTGTGCAACAACACGAACGTCAGCAAGGCCGTGTTCGACTACGTCTCGGGATACGAATCGGGGCGCCACCACCCCGACGGCGAGCCCGTCGTCGCCGGGGGCGACGTCTTGCCGCTGTTCGGCAACGTGAAGAATCAGCGCTGGATGCACCGGCCCAATACGATCCTCGTGGACAGCCGACAGCTCGAATCCGGCGAGAGCATGTCCGACGACTTCAAGAAGCTCGCGAAGCACCAGATCGAGGACTTCAAGGCCGAGTACCGGCGGCGGTTCCCCGGGCGGGACGCCGAGAACCTGACCGACGAAGACCTGATGCGCGAGGTGCTGAACACCGTCGGCAAGCCCGGCAAGCTCGGCGAGCAGATCCGCTGCGTCGTGTCGGTGTCGATGCTCACCGAGGGATGGGACTGCAACACGGTCACGCACATCCTCGGCGTCCGGGCGTTCGGCACCCGGCTGTTGTGCGAGCAGGTGATGGGCCGCGGGCTGCGACGGCGGAGCTACGCCGTCGGCGAGGACGGGATGATGGTCCCGGAGTACGCCGACATCTTCGGCGTGCCGTTCAGCGGCTTCCCGGTCGCCGGGCTGCCCGAGGAACGCGCGCCGGCCACGCCGAAGCCCGGCAAAGCCGTGCGGGCGGTCCCCGAACGCCTGGTTGGCGCGCCCTGGCTCGAAGTGACCTTCCCCCGCGTCGTCGGCTACCGGTTCGACGTCCCGGCCGATCGCCTCTCGGCGCGGTTCGACGCCTCGCACCGCGAGGTCCTGACCACCCAGGACATGCCGACGACCACCCTGAACGCCCCGATCATGGGCGAGAACGCCGAGCTGACGCTGGGCGACGCGCGGGGGATGCGGCCCCAGGCGGTCGCCTTCCGGCTCGCCACCCACCTGCAACAGCGCCACTTCCCCGACAAGTCCTGGCTGTTCCCGCAACTGGTCGGCATCGTCCGGGACTGGCTCGGCGACCCCGACGGCGACTCGCCGAACGTCGACTACGGCGACGACACGTTCCCGGGCCTGCTCCTCTTCGGCGAGAAGAAGCACGCGGTCTGCGAGAAGATCAGCCGGGCGATCATCGCGGCGTCGGGCGGGGCCCAGCGGCTCCGGGCCGAGACGCAGCGCGACGACGCCCTCGGGACCACGGCCGGCGTCTCCTTCGACACCGTGAAGACCTGCTGGACGACCGAGCCGACGAAATGCCACATCAACCTCGTCCCGCAGGACAGCGATTGGGAGACCATCGTCTGCCAGAAGCTCGAAGAGATCGACGAGGTGCGAGCCTACGCCAAGAACCAGGGGATCGGTTTCCGCATCCCCTACACCTGCGACGGCCGGCCCGGCAACTACTACCCGGACCTGATCGTCAAGCTCGACGACGGCCGCGGGACGACGGACCTCCTCAATTTGGTCCTGGAAGTGTCCGGGCAGCGGAAGAAGGAGAAGGACGCGAAGGTGCAGACGACGAAGACCATGTGGGTGCCGGGCGTGAACAACCTCGGAGCCTTCGGCCGATGGGCGTTCCTGGAGATCGACGGCTCGAACCTCCACAAGACGAAGCAGGAGATCCGCAAGCTCCTCGACGGGTAGATCCACGGGGCTGTTTACCCAAACAGGCCCTTTGGGTAAACACGCTTTCGGCCATCGGCGTTCGCGTGAATAGCCTGCATCCGCGACTTGCAGAAGACTTTGCACCGCCTCCCGCTCACATCGGTCAATACGCCCGAAGGAGCCGGGACGCCTCGTGAAACCCCTGTCCGCGGCGCAAACGGATCGACCGTGCCGACCAGATACTCGGGCTGCTCGACCAGCCGCTGACCGACGACTCTCCCACGCCCTGAAGGTGCCACGATGGCGAAGAAGAAGCCCGCAGCCGCCTCCGTCCCCGTCGACTCGCACAAGCACGTCGCCGACACGCGGCCGAACATCCCGACGCGGGAGACGGCGGCGTTCGCCGACGACGGGATCGGCCGGGCCGTGTATCAGCGCGACCGCTCGCTCGACCCGCAGCTCGTCTGGAAGGGGAAGGACGAGCAGGACGCGCGGCCGTTCGAGGTCCCCGCGGTGCCGCTGCACGTCCAGGAGAAGATCCACCCGCAGGCGATCGTCGAGGATGTGAAGCGTCGGGCGGCCGGCGCCAGGCCCGCCGCGAACACCCAGCTCGACCTGTTCGCCGACTTCAACGGCCTGGACGACTTCGCCAAGAAGCTGGAGTTCTACCAGCACGACCAGCACTGGACCAACCGCCTCATCCTCGGCGACAGCCTGCTCGTCATGGCCAGCCTCGCCGAGAAGGAGCGGCTCCGCGGCCAGGTCCAGTGCATCTACTTCGACCCGCCCTACGGCATCAAGTTCGGCAGCAACTGGCAGGTCAGCACCCGCAAGCGCGACGTCAAGGACGCCAAGGCCGAAGACCTCACCCGCCAGCCCGAGCAGATCAAGGCCTTCCGCGACACCTGGGAACTCGGCATGGGCTCGATACCGACTGGCTGGCTAGTATTTCGGTTAGACGTGCTGATATCTCGATCCTGTCCAATAAGGGCTGATTTCACCGGCGAAGGCGTCGGATCATCAGGTGGATCATGGCGATCTTGATGAAGGCCTCGCTGCTCTCGATCGTCCGCTCGTACTCCTTGGAGAGCCGGCGGGAGCGGCCCAGCCATCCGAACGTCCGCTCCACGATCCAGCGTTTCGGCTGGACCACGAACCCGACCTGGCCGGCCAACTTCCGCACCGCCACGCCGACCCAGGCCCACATGATCCGGCCGTGCGTCAGGGCCGTGTCGAAATGCGAGTCGCCCCAGACGACCTTCAGTCTCTTGACCGCCTCACGCAGCCGGTCCATCAGCGGCGGCCCGCCGGCGCGATCCTGGACGTCGGCCGGTACGACCATCAACGCCCAGATCAGCCCGCGAGTGTCGACGGCCACGAATCGCTTGCGGCCCGCCGTCTTTTCCCCCCCGTCGTAGCCGTTGGGGGAGCTGTACTCGGTCCCCTTGACCGTCTGGCCGTCGACGATGGCGACCGACGGCTTGGGCTTCTTGCCGACGGCCCGTCGCACCTTGGCGCGGAGGGCGTCGTGGACGCGGTCCCAGGTACCGTCGGCCTGCCAGGCCCGGAAGTAATGGAAGACGATTCGATACGGCGGCAGGTCGTGCGGCAGGGCCCGCCAGGTTCAGCCGTTCCGCGTCTGGTACAGGATCGCGTCGATTAAATCCCGCCGCTCATACCGCGCGGGCCGGCCGCCCGGCTTGGGGCGGGGGACGTAGGGCTCGATAAGCCGCCATTGGCGGTCCGTCAGGTCGGTCGGGTAGGGTGTCCGGCTCATGCCATCCAGACTATCGGCCCCCTCTTCTGGACAAGGTCTGAGCCCGACTCGTGCCGTTTTTGCCCCCCCGGTTGCTATGATGAGGGAGGGACGACCTTCTCACCGACACCGGCCGAGGACGGACTCAATGGCCATCCTACCCGATTCGCCTCGTGCCTTGTGGCACGACTTCGCCCGGTCTTCACCCGGACCACTTCCCGGGTGTCCTGGCCCCCCTCGCCGCCGCGATCCTGGCCGTCGGGCTACGCGCCATCGCCAACCTCCTCTGCACCGCCGGCTCCCTCGCCCCCGATGAACCCTCCGACTATCGCCGCGTCCGAGGCCTGGTTGGAGGTGCTGAGCGGTGTGTATATGGCCCGTTGAACGGCGGTCTCCTCAGGAGCAGACGCCGCCGGTCTGGGTCAATCGACCCCTCCCCCCCCTGACGAGGACTAGATACTCCTCGAAAACCTCGTCGTCATGGGGTGCCAGGTCGTCGGCCCCCTCGGAGATGTACTCAATGCGCTCGGCTTGAAACGCCTCGAACACCTCAGGCGGGTTCAGTCGGCGTGCCGAGTCGGCCTCGAGCCACGCCGTGCAGATCGAGTCGGCCACGGAGCAGAAGACCGCGACCGATCGACGGTCGCGGCCCGATCCGAAGAATCCTTCCGCCTCTAAGTCGGAGAGGGCCAGAACCATCGCAGCGAACACGTTCGCCTTGTATTCGACGAATGCGCCGTCGTCCGACTCGTCATATCGGCCGCACCCCCCGATCATTGATCAGGGCGATCACGGGATCGAAAGCCTCGACCCCCACGCAGTCGCACTCCCAGTCGTAGGGCGACCAGCGGAAATTGCCCAGGAGGCCCGCCTCGGTGAACTTGCCGCTCGAGGCGTACTTTGACCGCACCCGGGCGTAGGCCTCTTCCGTGTTGGCCGACGGAGATAACACGACCGCGTCGTCCACCGTGTACAGGGCGAAGGCGTAGAACGTCTCGTTGGGTCGCATCTCTCGCAACTTGGAGAATGCGCGACGGGCGGATTCGGCGAGCAGCCGACGCAGGAGTTCGAAATCGACTTCAGCCATGGGAAAGCCCTCGGGGCGGCACCATCTGTCGGCGAGCTTGGAACGATCGGCGGTGCGGGCTTGGGTCGACCGCCTAGGGACAAAGGTCGTCCGCCGATCGGTCGATCCATCTTGTGCGGGGCCGCTTCCGCGCCCCTCTCAGTTCCTCTCGGCCGAGGTCAGTAGGGCGATGATCTCCTCCCGGTTCCCTTTGCGGGCGACGCTCAGCGGCTTAGTCTCTTCGGGGTCGTCCGCGCCGGGCTTTGTGTTGATGCCGCGCTCGATGAGCAGCCTCGCCACGTCCGTGTGCCCGCCGACGATGGAGGCGAATAGGGGATTCTTCTCGGGGACGCTCGTGTCCATCCTCGCACCGCTGTCCAGGAGGAACCTCACGATCTCTAGATGCCCCTCGGACGCGGCCTGGTCGAGGGCCGTGCCGCCGGAGATCCCGCCGTCGACGTCGGCAGCGGCCCCCATGCTCACCAGCAGCTTGACGATCTCGAGCTGCCCCTTGTTCGCGGCGAAATGCAGGAAGGTCCCGAACGGCGTCATCATGTCAAGGATCGCCTTATCGCCCCCGATCAGGGCGGCGACCTTCTCCGCATCCCCTTTGCGTATGGCGGCGCGAATGTCATTGCCGGTCTGCTGGTCGCTCATCGATCACCTTCTTCCCGCGGCGATTTTCCGAGTTCCTTGAGGGCGTCGACCATATCGTCGTATCCCCCTCCCCCGGCATCGACTTCCTTCAGTTTGTTGACGACCTTTTCCAGCGTCGGATAGGCGTGCTGGCCCTCGATCTTGTTCGGCGCCCAGACCAGGTTTTCCTTGCCGAATATCGGATCGATGCCATGCTTCCTCAGGATCTCCTGGCCTTCCTGCCTGGACCAGGGCTTGCTGGTCCGCCCCCAGGCCCTTCTTGAAGAGGATGTGGTGGGCGTGCGGATTGGGCATGTCCTTCGGGGGTCGCCGATGATTCGCTTGAGGTGGGCCCCAAAGTCGTATTTCTTGATGAACTCCTCGCTGACGTCGCCCGCCTTGAGGGCGGACGGGCCGGTACAGGAGTTGTGCGCCCAGACCGAGCAGCCCCACTCCGAGGAGCCGACGAAGTACGTGTGGTAGTCGGCGACCCGCAGGTTGTAGACCGCCCCCGACTCGGCCAGATCCCCCACGCCGGAGAGGATCACCGTCGACCCGTCGTGGGTCCGTAGGCGATCGCCTTCCAGCAGCATGTTGGCCGGGGTCCACCCGCGCCCCTCGACCCAGAACGGGTGCTCTGCCGTGGTCTTGATCGATGCCGAGCCGATCCGCAGCTCCAACAGCGGGAGATAATCCTCGAAGACCTCCTGGACAAGACGAGGCTGGGGCGTCCCGTCGGGATCGTCTTCGGGGGCCGACAGGACCCAGTCCCCGGGGCGGAAGTCCTCGACCCGCTTCTCGCCCTCAGGAGTCAGCAGCGGCGTCCCGGCGGCGAAGCAGCCGCCCAGGATCGCCTTCAGCCGGCCGCGAATGAACTCGAGCGGGCGGGCGATCGACTCGAGGAGCTTGTTGATCGGGACCGTGTCGAGCATCTTGCACAGGCTCGTGAAGATCGGCCGGATCAACGCCATGAACCGCGAATTCTTGACGGCCAAGTCCATGGCCTTGTAGACGCTCTGGATATACGTCCCGAACTTGCCGGCATTCGCGGCGTCGCCGAGGTACGGAATGACGCCGAGGAAGCTCAGGAACGCGGCCTTGTACTCCCCGCGGCCCCCGGCGAGCGTCGTGCTCGCGAGGTCGCAGAACGGCGTGGGCTCGAAGATGCCGCCGATGTCCAGCGACACCTCGACAACCTCCGCGCGGCCGGCGTGAAGGGGACGGACAGGGCCCAGCGGATCACGCTCGTCCGGCTCGACCCGTTCCCCGGCGAGTTCATCCACGCCGAGGGCGAGACCGACGCCGGCGCGGCCGTCCGCGTGTGCGTCGGCCCCGAGTTCGGCACCCTCGGCGACGCCGACGTCAAGAAGGCCGCGCTGGAGGCGATCCAGGGGAGCCGCTGCGACCTGCTCCTCGTCTGCGCCTTCGCGTTCGAGGCGAGCGTCCACGAGCAGACCGCCGAGCTGACCAAGGAGATCAAGTTCGGCAAGCTGGCGATCCTGCCCGTGCGGATGAACCCCGACCTGGCGATGGGCGACGAGCTGCTGAAGAAGACCGGGACCGGCAACCTGTTCACCGTCTTCGGCGAGCCCGACGTCAAGCTGACCACCGCGGCCGGCAAGGCGACGGTCGAGATCCGCGGCGTCGACGTCTTCGACCCCAGCACCGGCGCGGTACGCACCGGCGACGTCGACGACATCGCCTGCTGGTTCATCGACACCGACTACGACGGCCAGAGCTTCTTCGTCCGCCACGCCTACCTCCTGTACGGCGGAAAGGACACGACCGAGGGCCCCTACGACAAGCTCAAGAAGGCCCTCCGCGCCGAGATCGACGAGGGCGAATGGTCCAAGCTCTACAGCGCCACGAGCCAGCCGTTCGACCCGCCGAGCACCAGCAAGATCGCCGTGAAGGTCATCAACCACTTCGGCGACGAGGTGCTGAAGGTCTACACCGTGCCGCGGATGTCGTAGGATTGATCCGACCCTCGACTTCACGTGGTCTCCTCGGCGCTCTTTTGCTTATGCCGGCATGAGTTGCGGCTGGTTTCGACCGCCGTCGCATCGACGCATTCTTAAAAGGCTGAACGAAAGCGCAGGCGGATTTCGATAACCCTCGCATCCGGCCGAGGCCCCCATTCGCGTCCTGACGGCTCTTCCGTCCCGGGACCGTCCGAGTCTTAGACGAAGGAGCGCCATGGAATGGCGTGCCGGCTGCCTGCTCCTGGTCGCCTCGTCGCCGCTCCTGGCCGGCGGATGCCAGGACGTCTCGATCAGGAAGGTGGGGGGGGCACCCGCCCTCTCCTCGGCGGGCCGCATGGAGCGGATCGGCCGATGGGCGGCCCGCCAGAAGACCGAAGCCGGTACGCCGCCCCCGCTGCGAGGAGCCGCGCTCGGGCCCGGCGCCGAGGACCTCTCCGACCCCGACCTCCTGCTCGCCCGCGCCGAGCGTAGTTATCGGGCCGGCTTCCAGGCCGGACGCGGCGCGAGCGAGATCGACGCCCGCTACCAGGTCGACGCCCTCCGGGACGTCACGTCCGCCATCCGGGGCATGCTCCCAGGACCCGGCGGTCGGGAGGCGGACCCGAGGCTCGCCAGGGCTCGAGCCTTGCACAGCTCCGCGCAAGAGGAATTCCTGCGGGTCACGAGCGGCCGCTCGGTCCGGCTCGACGAGGACTGGCGTGCGGGGCTGGAGGAGAAGGGAATCCGCCTGACGATCGCGCGTGATTCGCATTTCCTCTCGCCCGAATCGTTCGATCGCTTCTATTTCGACGACGATTTCGCCGTCAAGAACCTCGAGGACCAGCACAAGACCGAAGGCATCGGCGTGCCGCTGATCGCGCTGCGCAGGTTCGATCTGAAGAAGCTCGAATCGCGGGAGGGAGAGGAGAAATTCCTCATGCCCCGGCAGGTCTACCCGATGACCGCCGTCCTGAAGCCCGAGCCGACCGCTCCGGGCGGGGCGTACAACCTCCGGCTGGAACTGCATGATCCGCTCGTCGAGAGCGACGTCGACCTCGGCGACC
This sequence comes from Paludisphaera mucosa, assembly GCF_029589435.1. Lineage (NCBI taxonomy): Bacteria > Pseudomonadati > Planctomycetota > Planctomycetia > Isosphaerales > Isosphaeraceae > Paludisphaera > Paludisphaera mucosa. Next base: position 347,070 of record NZ_JARRAG010000002.1, read on the forward strand.
GGGCGGAACCGCTGGCCGCCGATCTCACCACGCCGCTGGTCTATCACTTCGTCCAGAGCCCGCTGCCGATCCTCCAGGAGATCGGACTGCTCGACCCGCAATGGCTGGAGAAGGTGGCCGGCCTCTACATGCTGCACCCCTACGAGCCGGGCAAGATCCCGGTCGTGCTCGTGCACGGGCTGCGCTCCAGCCCCGCGGCGTGGATGCACGTGATCAACGACCTGCGGGGCGACCCGGTCCTCCGGGAGCGATACCAGGTCTGGCTCTTCATGTATCCCACCGGGACGCCGTTCCCCGCCTCCGCGGCCAAGCTCCGCAAGGGGCTGGACGAACTCCGCGAAGTCGTCGACCCCGCCCATGCGGACGCCGCGTTCGACCGGGCCGTGCTGATCGGGCACAGCATGGGCGGCCTGATCTCCAAGATGATGATCGAGCGGAGCGGCGACGAGCTCTGGAAGCTCGTCGGTCGACGGCCCTTCGACGAGCTTAAGGCCGAGGAGGAGCACAAGGCGATGCTGCGGCGGGTGTTCTTCTTCGAGCCGCACCCCTCGATCGCCAGGGTCGTCTTCATCGCCACTCCCCACCGGGGCAGCGACCTGGGCGACCAGTTCATCGGGCGGCTCGCCGACAGGTTGATCCGCCTGCCGATCTCGATGCGACTGCTCTACAAGAGCCTGCTCGCCCAGAACGGCGCCGATTTCTTCACGTCCGAGATCCGCGAAGGCGGACTCCCCTCGAGCATCGACGAGCTCCGGACCGACAACCGGCTGCTCCTGACCCTGGCGGGGCTGCCGCGCAAGCCCGTCCCCGCGCACTCGATCATCGGCCAGATCGATCCGAATCTGCCGATCGAATACGGCAGCGACGGCGTGGTCCCCTATTCGAGTTCGCACCTCGACTGGGCCTCGTCCGAACTGGTGGTCGAGGGCGACCACGGTTGTCAGGATGAGGCGGAGACGCTCCGGGAGCTACGGCGCATCTTGTATCTTCACCTGGGAAAAGCCTTGCCGGGCGGCGAGCCTGCGGAAGCCGCGACTACGGAATCCCCCGCCGACCGGCGGGACTCGAACCTGAACTTGCCCAACGCCATCCGGTCTTTGAGAGAGCCGCCCGAATAAGCCGTCCGGAGAACAGTCGACCGGCGAGCGGGGGAGGCGAGAACTCGTGCGGGTTCGTTTCTCGCCGACAGGCCTAACGGACCTGGTTGGCGAAAGCGTTCAGTCCCGATCGCCGGCCAGGTCGGAAGGATGAAGTTTACGCATCGGGATAGGCCCTCATGCCGTCGGTTTGGGCGGACTTCCTGACGTCGCCCACGATTCCCGGACAGTCTGCTCGACCAAGCTTTCCCCACATCCCCCAAAGGGCGGCGTCTCAGGCCGAACCACCTGTCGATCCGACAGAAGTTCCGACCATCGCCACGACGACGGAGCGAATCGCCTCGGGCAGCTGCGGCCAGGCTGCCGTCACTTCTGCAAGATCGACGTCGGGAGCACTTCGACGCGTTTCGGTGGGCAGAAGGTGGGCGACGCTGGTCGACGATCGCCGTAAACCGCTGGTCGGTTTAGTGTCACCGGAATCGAGTTGATGTAGGTCGATCCGTTGGTCGTGGGTTCGAGCCCCACCCCGGTCACTCGCTCGGGTACCTGCTGAATCCGTACTTACGGACACCCGCCCAACCTGGGCGGTGCGGCCTGACTGATCCGGAAGCCGGTCGTCACCGGATTCCGGAGGTCTCGCCGTGCCCATCGCCCGCGGCCGAACGACCGCCTACCGCCATCACCGGCCGTCGGGCCAGGCCGTCGTCACCCTCTTGGGCCTCGATTCCCGCCACCTGGGACGCCACGGATCCCCCGAAAGCCGTGTCCTTCGTCGAGCCGGCGGGCCGGGCGAGGTGCTCGCGGCGGACGCCAACACCGGCCGGCTCATGCGCGAGGCCGCCCGCGTCGCGCCCGGCGCGGGCGACGTCGACGTCCACGTCGTGCAGTCCTGCCCGGGCTACGAGGAGCGCCCGTCGACCCGCCGCCGGACCGGCCGCCCGTTCGCCCTCGACGAGCCGGCGGACGGCCTCGGCATGCTGCCGAGGGGCCGCGCCGAGGGGGCCATGGACGTGGTGGACCTGAAGATCTCCAAGCTCGGAGGCCCGACGAAGACGCGCCAGGCGCGCGACCTCTGCGCGGCGACGGGCGTCGTCACGACCCTGGAAGACGGCTGGGGCGAGGTCCGCCACGGCGGCCGTCGCGCACCTCGCGCACAGCACGCCCGAGGGGTTCCGGTTCACGGCCGGTGCGAAAGGGCCGGGAGGGAGGCGATCGGGCCCGTCCGCCCTCAGGTCGCCCCGCCGGCGAGCTTCGCCGCCTCGGCGTCGATCACGTCGGGCTCGGCGATCTTCGCGATGAGTTGGTCGGTGCTGGCGGGGTCGACGGCCCGGCAGCACTCGGTCAGCTTCGCGGCCAGCTCGCGCAGGTCGGCCCGCCAGGCGAGGTTGGAAGGGTCGGCGTCGGCCTCGACGTCGAGGGAGCAGGCCCGCTCGAACTCGCCGCAGAGCATGACCATGCGCTGGACGTGGCGGAAGATGATCCCCTCCTGTTTCGTCAGGTCCAGGGTCGTCACGAACTTGTTGAAGTCGCCGCCGAACTCGACCATCTCGCCGACGCACCAGAGCGGGTGCGTGCGGACGTCGGCCACCTCGGGATAGCGGTGGTCGAAGTAGGACCGGAGCTTCTCCGCGAAGCTGGGGGGCCGCTTCTCCCAATCGTCCTCGTCGTCGTCGTCCTCCTCATCTTCCTCGACCTTGGCGATCATGAGCCCGCGGCGGATCAGCTCGGCGTCGATCTTCGAGGCGGCGAGGGCGCCCGACTCCAGCAGCTTGAGCGGGACCCGGAGACGCTTGCGGACCGGCCCGGGCACCTCCAGGGAGCTCTCCATCGCCTGCAGGCGCTCGTCGGCGTCGGCCTCGGCCAGGAGCTCGGTCAGGAAGGCGCCGTAGAGGGGATGGATGCTCCGGAAGGCCAGCAGCCTCCCCAGCGCATGCGTCGGCCGGGCGAGGGTCGGCGCGTAGGGCGTCGGGGGCCGGCCGTCCTCGGGCGGGCCCGGCGGCTCGGGGCTCAGGGTCACGAAACCGCCGTCCTGCAGGGCCAGGAGCATCCGGTCGAGCGCCTTCTCGCCCGCGGCGATCCGCGGGTCGTCCGTCAGCCGCTTGCGGACCACGGCGCGGATGCGCTCGACTTCCGGCGAGACCTCGAGCAGATAGGCCAGCAGCCGCCAGGGGAGCGGCCCCTTGCTGTAGAGCTTGCCGGGCGGCGCCGCCTGGAGTTGGTTGAAGTGCCCCTCGACCCAGTACTGCTCGGTCTCGCGGCGCTTCGGACGCTTCTTCTTGAGGGCCTTCTTCGCCTTCATCAGGCCCGGATCCCGGGTGTCCTCGGGGATGGCGTCATACTTCGCCTTCCATCTCGCGAGGTCGACGTCGTCGGGATGGGCGAGGGCGTAGACGAAGCCTCGGTCGTCGAACTGAGGTCGGCCGGCCCGGCCGAAGATCTGGTGGGCGATGCTGGCGCCGATCAGCTTCTTCGCGCCGAAAGGCCCCTTCACCAGCGACGAGAGGACCACCGAGCGAGCCGGGAGGTTGATGCCGGCCGCCAGGGTCTCGGTGCAGGCGACGACGGGGAGGAGCTTGCGCTGGAAGAGGTCCTCGACGACCAGCCGATACTTCGGCAAGAGCCCGGCGTGGTGGACGCCGACCCCCCGGTGGAGCAGTCGCTTGAGCTTGGGGCCGGCCCCCTGGCGCAGGTCCAGCCCGTTGACCCTGTCGTGGAGGTCCTTCTTCTTCTCGTCGGACAGGTTGAGGTCCTTGCCCATGACGTTCTCGGCGACGCTCCAGCACTCCTCGCGGTCGAAGCAGAAGACCAGGGCGGGCGTCCGGGGGCCTTCCTCGTCGCCGGCCGCCATCGCGACGAGCTGTTCGTCGAGGAATTTGTCGGGCACCCATTCGTAGGTCAGCGGCACCCGGCGTTCCTTGCCCTCCACCAGGGCGATCCTGCGGTCGTGCTGCCTCGCCAGCCAGCCGACGAACTCGGCCGAGTTCCCGACCGTCGCCGAGAGCAGGAGCAGCCGGACGTGCTTGGGGAGCATGCCGAGCGACAGCTCCCAGACGATCCCGCGGTCGATCTCGGCGAAGTTGTGGAACTCGTCCATGACGCAGGCCGTCACGTCGGAGAAGTCGTCCCGGTTGAGCAGCCGGTTCAGCAGGATCTCGGCGACGACGACGAGCACCGGGGCGTCGGGGTTCACCTTCCGGCTGCCGGTCACCAGCCCCACGTCCTCGCGGCGGAAGCCCCACTCGACCGCGCGGTCCTGCATCTCCTGGAACTTCTGCTCGGTCAGCGCGATCAGGGGCGTCGTGTAGTAGGCGACCTTCCCCGTATGGAGCGCCTCGAAGAGGGCCGCCTCGGCGATCAGGGTCTTGCCCGTGCCCGTCGGCGCGCAGACGAGGACCCCTTGCTCGGACTCGAACCAGGCCGCCAGCGCCGCGTCCTGGACGGGGTAGGGCTGGTAGGGCAGCTGGTCCACATACCGCACGTAGAGCTCGTCGCGAGTCGGAATCTCCAACGGCATCGGCCGCAATCTCCCGGGCTGGTCGTCAGGAACTCCGTCGAGACTCTCTCGCATGGGTTGGAATCGAGCCCGCCCATGCGAAACGCCCGGGAGATCCGGATCGGACGCCGAGCCCCGGGTCGGCCTCTCACGCGAGGCCCCCTCCAGTGTGACCGCCGACGCGCCCGCACGAAACCCGGTCCTCCTCGACGAGACCCGCGAGAAGAGCGATCACGGCGCCCTCGCCGGGTCCATCGTCGCCTCCGCTCGCTTCGACGTGGGCGACCGCGGCGATTCTGGTGGCCGGGGGGGGAATGATGAAGCGACGCCGATCCTCGCATGATGCCTCTCTCAAAGTGGGCGGGAAGGTCGACTTCCCGTCGATCCGCTCCGGGAGGATCGGCGGTGGGCCGCTTGACCCGCCGGGCTCGATGTGATGCACTCCGCTCGGGGCACCTCCACGAACAAGCGGTGCGGAAGAAATCTCATGATGCCCGATCGACTCGAACGCCAGGTCGCCGCGCTGATCCTCCTGGTGGCGATCACCGCCGGTCACGCCGACGCCGAGGACTGGGGCGCCTACGCGATCGTGCCGGCCAGCTCGACCAACCTGACCCTCGAGGTCGTCGGCGCCCCCGACCGCTGGCTCCTGGCCGTCGCCGACGCTGGGTCGAAGTGGGCGTACAGCTACCGGATCAACCCCGACGGCTCGCTCGCCGACCGCGAGCGGTACTTCTGGTTACATGTCCCCGACTGGGAGGACGACGCGGAGGCCGAGGGCGTCTGTTACGCGAGGGAAGGACAACTCCTGATCGCGACTCGCTTCGGCGTCCAGTCCTGCGCCGACGACGGGCCGAGCCAGGCCATCATGCCGCTCCCCGGCCGCTCGAGGCCGCTGGGGCTCTGCTTCGGCGGCCGCGACCACGATGTCCTCTACGCCTTCTGCGGCGACCGGATCTATCGCCGCAGACTCACGGTCCACGGAGTCGGCTCCTTCACCCCGTTCACGCCCGTTCGCGGGACGCCGCTCTGATCGTTCCTGCGCAGAGCCCTGGGGAGGTTCGGTGCGGGAGGGTCGGGATGCCGCCCAGCCGCCTCCTCGTGGACTGATGGGTGTGGAGGGATTTGAACCCCCTCAGTCAGGGACACCGCGTTTAGAGCGCGGCCCGGCTCTCCAACTCCGGCGCACACCCGAAGAGCGGAAGCGGCAGGATTCGAACCTGCGGTGGTTGCCCGCACCTGGACAGCAACCAGGCACGATAAGCCTCTCTGACGCGCTTCCAAGATGCGGAGGGAGAGGGAATCGAACCCCCAAGTCCTTGCGGACGGTAGTTTTCGAGACTACTGCCTTACCAGTTAGGCTATCCCTCCGTCTGGCGTGGACGAGACCGGCCGAGCGTCCACCTGCGATAAGGAGGACGATCGGATCGTCTCGGATCCCGAACGGACGTCTGGGATCGGGGCCGGCGTCCCACCGGCGAATCGGAGCCGTGCATCACGATGACGGCGAGGATCGAGGCGCTCGACAGGGCGAGCAACGTCGAACCGGCGAGCACGGGCCGTGCGTCAATATGAGGACAGGCGGCCCCGACCGGGATACCGCGAACGCGAACTCACGGATCGCGCCGGGAGCACGAGAGAGGTGGCGAGTTGTTCGGGATGGGTGTTCATAATCGAACCGCATCATGGCTTGAGAACGAGAGGCCAGTTGCAGGTCTGACGCAGAGGGTGCTCACCAGGTTCGCAGTTGGACGAGAGCTTTCGGGGGGGCCTCGCCTCGGTGCCTTCCGCCTGGGCGCTCCGGGCTCGATTCGTCCCGTATTCCACCCCGGAGCGGATCACGCTCGCCCGTCTCACGGCATCCCGCGAGGATCCGGGAACAGGCCGGACGCTCAACCCGCGCCCCAGCGCCGCCGCTTCCGCCTCCACTTGAGACGACTCTTCCGTGGGGCGTAGTACGACCCCAGGGTCTGCATGGCGACGATCGAGAGCCAGACCGCGAGCAGCCAGCAGGCCAGGCTCGCCGGGATGTAGGCCCAGAACGCCCGGTCGCGCAGGGCCAGCGCGGCCGCGAAGGCGATCCCGACGAGGGCGAAGAGGGCCGCGATGGTCAGGTTGAGCCCGAGGAACGACGGGCCGAGCCGCGCGATCGCGCCGAAGACCGCCCCCGGCCGGGCCGCCAGGTCGTCGTCGTGCAGGAAGGTCAACATGAGAGCCATCAGGGCGTAAGGGAGCCCGGCCAGCCCGAGGGCCGCGGCCACGCCGGGACTCCACGTCCCGCCCGACGAGGTCAGCGTCATTCGGTAGGTCGCCAGCGGCAGCAGGCCGACGCCCGCCCCGAGCACGATCCAGAGGAGCCAGGTGCCCATGCCGTCCAGGAGGCCGTCGGCGTTGCGGTCGGGCGGGCGAGGCGGCAGGGGCTCCCCCTCGCTCGAGGCCACAAGCACCCGCGCCAGGTACTGGAGATCGTAGACCATGACCAGGGGCGACAGGATCAGGACGGGCAACGCCGAGATCAGGGCGATCAGGCGGCCCATCGAGGGCGTCCCCATCAGTTCGCCGTCGGCGAGGATGGCCAGGCAATACTCCGGAACCAGGGTGCCCATCACCCAGGCCGCGCCCCCGATCGCCGCGACCATCGCCAGGCCCTCGACCCCCCGCGACGGGTAGAGGAGTTGCGGAGGCCACCACGGATCCAGGCGCTGCGGCTCGGCTTCCTCCGGCTCCCTCTTCGCGCCGGCAGCCCGCGGGGCGAGAGGCGGGTGGGACTCGGCGTCCTCGACCGTCCCTCGAGGCTCCTCTGGGAGCTGCACCGACGTCGACGCGGGCGGGTGCGCGCCCAGTTCATAGTGGCCCTGCCAGGTCCACTCGCCGTCGGTCGCCTCGGCCGTTTCGGCGGGCGGCGCAGGCTCGTTCGGGACTTCGGGCTCGTCGGGCCACGGCCCCAGAGGCCCGCGCACAGTCGCCCGGTCGAGCGCACTAGACGTGGCGCGAGGCGGTTCGGCCGGGGCGAGGTCGTACGCCCCCTGCCAGTCCCATTCGTCCTCCTCGATCGCCAGGGCCGTCGCGGGCTCGGCCGGAGCGACTTCGGGGCCCTGCCGGAGCATCTCTAGCACCTCGTCGTCCGACACCGCCTCGGGCGGAGGGGCCTTGGCGCCTGTGGGCATTCGGAACGTGCGACCGCAGCCTGGACAGCGCCCGCTCTTGCCGGGCGCCATCCCCGCCGCATTCAACCGCCGTCCGCAAGGACAGATCAGAATCGTCGCACTCATGGCGTTTACCCGCTCATTCGACTCCCCGCCCGGCGACGCCGCATCGCCGTTAACGACAATTGTAGTGGCATGAGTGACGGTTCTTCAATGACAATTGTCAATCAAGCCGTGAGGCGTGCGCCAGGCGCGTGCGAACCGCTCCAGCCATACCGAGGAGCGACCGTTGGAGCCGGTCTTCCTTGAGGCGACCTGACCCGCATGCGAGGGGCATGGCGGGATCGCCGTCCAGCCCGAGGGGCCGAGGACGGGACTGTGCGGCAGGCGCCGCGGCGAAGGATGCATCCCCACGGTCGATGGTCAGTCCCGTCATGGGGCTGCTTTCGTCCCATCCAATCGAAGATCGTTGATGATGGGTCTATCCGGACGTCGATTCGCCGGGAAGGTCGACGTTGTGGTAGATCTCCTGCACGTCGTCGCAATCGTTGAGCATGCCTAGCAATTTCTCGAACACGGCCAAATCGTCCCCGCTGAGAATCTTGCCGACCTGCGGGAGGAAAGTGATCTCCTGAACCTCCAGCTCCAGACCGGGGAACGCCTCGAGCAGGGCCATTTTCGCTTTGTAGAACTCGGCGGGAGGAGCGAAAATCGTGATGCCGCCATCCTTGCATTCGACCTCTTCGACGGCGACATCCGCGGCGAACAGGGCCTCGATGACCTTTTCCTCGTCGTCGCCGCTGAAAGAAAGCACCGCCAGGTGGTCGAACGACATGACCACGGATCCATTGGCGGCCAATTTGGACCCCGTCTTGCTGAAGCAGTTGCGAATATCGGAGATGGTGCGTGTATTGTTGTCGGTCAAGCAATCGACGATGACCAGGGAGCCGCCGGGACCAAACCCCTCATAACGCGCGGGCTGGAAGTCTTCGCCCCCCGCGCCGGCCGCTTTCTGGATCGCCTTGTCAATCACATGACTGGCCACGTTGTCGCGCTTGGCCTTCTCGACGAGTGCGCGCAAGGCCGGATTGGCTTCCGGGTCGGGCACTCCATTCTTGGCGGCCATGTACAACTGTCTTCCATACTTGGAAAAGAGCTTGGATTTCTGAGCGGAGGTTTTGAAGATCGACGCCTTGCGCTTCTCGAAGATCCGTCCCATGCGAATCCTGCCTTTTTATTCCGGTGACCGGGGATGTAGCAGGGCGAGAGGCCCGAGGTGGGTCTCGGTCTGTAGAACCCGGCGAAGAGGATGCTCGTCACGTTGATTGTACCGGAACTCGTGCTCGGCCAGGTACCTCGGGAAGTTATCCCGGTCGGCGCCGCGGCGGATCGCTGCGTCCACTCGGCGGCGAGTCAGGTCCGCTCGGACCCAGGACTGCGAATGGCGGGAAGTGCCGTGGCCAGGTCGCCGCCAGGGGCGGCCAGGACATCATCGAGTTGCCGAAGCTCACCGGTCTGAAGCACGTTTCGCACGACGAGTGAGTCGCGGCCCTCCCGTCGTCTGGAACGCCTCCGCAAGGCCCGGCGGCCGATCCATGACGACGCGACCCCGGCGAGGGCGTGGGACGAGGGTTCAGGCACGGCGGATTGCGGTCTGAACGACCGTGACGTCGCCGTTCAGGAACGCCCCCGTCCGCGTGTCGACGAGGATCGGCGCCATCCCAAACAGGCTGACCGGGGCCCGCCGCACTGAGATCCGGCGGGGTGAACGGTGAACGGGACTGCGACGTCGTCGAGGAGGTAGGTGGAGAGGTCGAGTCTCGCCCTGGACGATCCAGCCCTTCGCGTTGCGTCCGGATGCAATCTTCCGCCACGGTCGAAGACTCAACGACGTGCAACGCCGGTGCTGATCGACCATTCAGGTTCACGAATGCGTCGTCGAGCGTCTCGGCGACCAGAGTCTCGGCGCCCGAGTTTAAAATCCACGCTTTAGCCGAATCCTGGTTCGTCTTGACCTGGATGCCCACCGACCGAGTCGCCGCCGCGTGGGCGACAAGCAGGTCGACGCCGCGGGCATTCCTCATGGTCAGGCGCGCGATGTATCCGCGGCGGCTGAGCTCGGCGGCCACGAAGCAAGCTCCGGCCGCGCCGGCGAGGCCGGGGATCAGACGGGCAGGCTTCTGAAGCGGCATGGGATCGTCTCAGGCGAAGATGTGCTCATCCACTCTTGAGAATCATGTGCACGAGACGTTTCCGTGAGATGGAGTCGGTGGCGTGATCGGCGACCCCCCGGCCTCGAAGAGCGGACTACGTCATTGCCCGCACTCTCTCGGCCGGCGAGAATGAGGCCGAGATTCGCATCGGTGCGAACAAGTACTGAAACCGCCTCCAGAAAGGCTGGCCATGGAAGACATCGGACCTCCCGATCACGTACGTCCCTATTACCCCAAAGCCAGGTGGTCGTCGTTCTACATCGAGCTGTTCCTCCTCTATGCCAAGGTCCTTCACGGCGCGAAAGAGGAACAGGTCGCCTTCCTGGCCAGCATCTGCAGCGACGACCTCAACAGCGTGAGCATGCCGAAGACGGATATGATCGGCCCGTTCAACCAGGGCGGCCTGGATGGCTATCCGTTTTCGGGGATCACCGGCCTCGGTGCATTCTCCCACCACATTCCCGACTGTGGCGTGGCGTTGATGCTCTTCGGTCCGCACGTGGGGATCACGGACGACCAGCAAGTAGGCATGGTCGTCCGTCCCGGCCAGGGAAAGGCCACGACGTGCTGCGGGGCGGCGGCGGCCGCCCTGAAAGCCCTGGAGGAAGGGACGATCGCGCCCCTGGAGCCGCACTGCTACCCGGTGAACGACTACCAGCAGGAGCGGATCCGGCAGACGGTCCTGGAGCATCAGGAGGAGATCAAGGCGGCCGGCGACGAAGCAAGCGCAGGGCGGTTCATCGCCATGTCCGAGATCATCTACCGAAAGTCGAAAGAGGCCTTCGTCCTCCAGGTGGAGGCGACCCCGTTCGAACACCCCGCCTACTACTTCGGCGGGATCCTGATCAATCAGGACGGTCGAAGGAAGTCGTTGATCGCCCTTCGTGATGCGGCGAAGGTCGAGCACGGCGTGTACACGGACTTGACCCAGGACTTCGAAGGATTCGCTGAGAAGCGTTTCGATGCGTACAAGGCCGGGGACAAAGAAGCCTTCAGGAGTTTGTGACCCGAGCGGGATCGGCCGCAGGCCGGTGTCGATCCGGCCTGCGGCCAAGACGGCCACGGAGTCGAGTCGCAGGCCGTAGCCGACCCCTGCCTCACTCTTCCTCCTTCGACGGCTCGTACATCGGCTCGGCCTTGCCGAAGAAGCCGCTGACGTCGACCGCGATGGGGTATGCGGCGGAGCATCCGGGGCAGACCCAGGCGAAGTCGTATGTAATGCCGGCGGCCCCATAGGAAACCACCACGTCTTTGCGCCGCTCCATGAGCGTGGCGCACAGGGGGCAGGTGGGTTGCTTCTTCATGACGGCCTCCCGTCGCCTCGGGCTCAACCGGCTCCCCTGATGCTCGCCCACCAGATCACGAAGGCCGCGGCGATCGCCAGAGGCACGACGATCAGGCCCGCCGTCCGGGCGCGGCGAGAGCGATATGCGGCGTAGGCGGCGGCGTCGAGGTAGTAGCCGCCTTCGGCCTCGTGCACCGCTCCGCCGGCGAGCAGGTGGCGAAGCACCCGTTTCCCCAGCCAGTTCTGGACGGGGACCGGAGTGGCCGAAGCTGCGTCGACCGCCCCGGCTTCGCGGAGATGCTCGACGATCCGGCGTTCCTTCTTCCTTGCGATCGCCACGATGGCGGCAGTGCTCATCAATCGTCTCCGTGGGAATGGGTGAGCTCTTCGACACGGAGAGGATTCGTGCGAGGAAGGAGAAGATTGTAGCAGAGTGGTGGATCGGGAATCTCGCCTGAGGGGCGGAGGTAGCGGTTAGGGTCGTGATCCGATCATTCAAGGGTTGAAAACGCTCCCCCGAACGGCTCAAGGCGATGAAGGGTCGTCTGGAGCGGCTGCGGGAGCAGGGTGTCGAGGCGGTCGACGATCGAGACGAACGCCTCGGACCCTCCGACGCCGCAGGATCGCGGGCGGCGCTACGCTACTTCACTTCGGTTTGGGCTTCGTTCGCCAATCGACGCACGGCGTCGACGACGACGTCCTGGACGCGAGGCTCGAAGAAGCCGACCATGGGGCCCAGGCTTCGACTCCACGCCCAGAGCGTCACGCCGATCGCCTCGTGCCCTCCCTCGGCGACGACCTTAGCCGACGGCAGGTAGCCGAAACAGTCGTTGTTGTATCCGGAGATCCAGAGCCCGTCCGGGCCGAGAGCCTGGCGCAACAGCGTCGCATACTCGGCGACCGGCTCGCCCGGCAGCGCCGCCAGCGTCAGGCCCTTTCCGAGGCGCCAGACGGTCACGGGCGCCGTGTAGCGGGTCGGCAGCCGCTCGCCCGCGTCCAGCACCTCAAGCATGTGCCGGGCCTGCCACGCCTGGAAATTGGGCCGATCCAGGTAGCTTTTGATCTGCTCGCGGGACAGTTGCTGCAGCGGCAGGTCGACCTGCGCAGAAGCGACCTGGAGCGGCCCGACGACCGGGGCGAGCGGCCCGTCGAGCACCCGGCAGACTTCGCGGCCCAGCGCCTCGCCGTGCGTCCGGGCCTGGTCGATCGAGCCGCGAGGCTCCGGGTTGGCGTCGCCGCCGCAACCGGCCAGGAACAGGGCCGTGGCGCCCGGGTGACGCGCCTCGACGACCGCGCGGGCGTAGCCGGGGTAGTCGGCGCTGATGGCGTTCTGGAAGCCGGCCGCCACGGCGTGGCAGGAGCATCCGAAGACCACGGCCATGGGCTTGCCTTCCGTCGAGTCGACCCGCAGGACGGGGACCGCGTCGTCCACCGGCGCGGCCGGGTTGGGCGACATGACGACCCCTTCAGGCCTCGGGAGCCGGCGGCTGGTGGGGACGGTCGTGCGGCCCGTCGCCCAGGAGAGCCGCGCCGGCTTCAAGTCGGCGAGCGCCCGCTCCACCAGGTCGACGAGCTGGTCCTGCAGCCGGCGGGTGTAGGCGATCGTCGCCTCGGCCTGCTCGGGCGTCATGTCCGGGTGGGCGACGTTGAGCTTCAGGTTCGGGTCGAGGCTGACGACCGGCCCGGTGTGGGTGTGCGACGCGTTGAAGATCAGCCTCTCGCGGCCCAGCCCCGTCCGCTCGGCGATCCGGCGCGTCACGGCGTCGGTGACGACGACGGACTGGAACGCGACCAGGTCGGCCGCGACGAGCACGGCGCGGCGTCCCTGCGCGTCCTCCAGGGCCAGCGCGCGGGCCGACAAGTCGTCGGACACCGCTTCGAACGGCCCCTTGCGGGTGGTGTAGCCGAGCAGGGTCAGGGGCCGATCGGGCGTGATCATGACCGTGGCCGTTCCGGCCTTCCAGGGCGGTTCGCCGCCATCGGAACTCCCGACCGCCGTAAACCCGGCGACCAGCATCAAGATCCCGACCACGACCGCTCGGCGGAGTCTTCTCATCATCGGCTCCTCAAGTTCAGGGGACCGCCAGCATACCGCCTCACGCCGCCGGGGGCACGGATGTCGACCCCTTGGCACCGGTGTTCCGGGCCGGGGAGACCCGTCGCGAGCGGTGGCGGATCGCCGGCGCCGCTCGCGCCGCGGACTTTTTCGCACATTCGACCCCTTTCGATGAAAGGATCATCCCGCTCGCGCACTTCCACCATGGGAATCACGAATCCGCTGATTCCGAAATGCACCCTTCTCGACACGCTGAAGGAGCGGTTTCCATGACGAAAACGCGACGGGGATTGGCCCTGCTGACGATGTTGCTCCTCTCGGCCGCGGCCCACGAGGCGCGTGCGGGCTGGATGGTCGGCAGCTCGTATCAACTCGACTTCACCAACTTCCCGGTGGACGGCTCGACCACCGCGACCCTCGACCTCACCACCAAGACGGTCAACACCAACCTGACCGTCACCGAGCAGATCTTCCAGGACGGCCCGTCATCGCAGTGGATCGACTTCAACTTCGAGACGATCGACGGCGGCCCGCTCGCGTCGAACCTCAACGGCACCTGGCGGATCGACGTCACCGGCGTCGACGTGACCACGCCCGCCCTGGGGAGCGGCTTCTACTTCTACTGGACGATGAATGGGGCCCCGGTCACGCCGATCTTCCCCTTCGGCTCGTTCGGCGGCATCGCGCCGATCCCCACCGACCCGGGGGCCGGATCGGCCTACGTCGTCGTCGGTTTCCCGCCCTACGGCCCCCTCAGCTCGTTCGACGCGTTCGCGTTCTCATCGCCCTACAGCTTCATCAGCTCGGGAGGGATGGACCCCGCGACGGTCAACGGCTTCCACGTCGGGATCCGGATGACGGACGCGCAGGCCGTCCCCGAGCCCTCGTCGCTGGCCCTCGCGGGCGTCGGCGGCCTGGGGCTCCTCGGCCGCGCCCTGAAGCGTCGCCGGCGGTCTTGACCCGCCGTCGCCCCCGTCGATCGGCCCGGACCGCTCAGACGCCCGCGTGGATCGCGGGGCGTCGGGCGGGGTCGGGCTCGGCCTGGCGGAGGACCTCGCGGGTCACGGGGGCCACGTCGCCCCGGCCGGAGAGCACGTAGCGGATCAGGTAGAGCAGCGGGTTGCCCTCGGTCCAGTTGAAGTAGGCGTGCGGCCGGCGGCCGGTCTCGTCGCGGAGGTGCAGCAGGAGCGCGGCGATCGCATTGGGGATCGCCGTCGCCTCGGCCCGCAGGACGCTGTGGTCGCCCACGGCCACCCCCCTGACCTCCAGGGCCTCGGCGAAGTCCGACGGGTCGCGGACGTAGATTTCCAGGAAGAGCACGGGGCAGTCGGACGGGATGACGAAGTCCTCCCGCGTCTCGCGCTCCTTCGCCTCGTACTCGGCGAAGTCCTGGTTGTCCGGGTGGTTGGCGATGAGGTGGAGTTCCTCGTCGCCGACCTCCTGGATGAACCGCCGGGCCTCGGCGTCCAGCTCGATCCGGCCCACGCGCAGCTCCATCGTCCGCCAGAGCCGCGAGACGAGCGAGACGGCCACGATCGCGGCGATGAAGAAGCCGGCGATCTTCACGCCCTCGGGCCGTTCGATGACGTTGACGACCGTGGTGTAGGCGAACACGACCGCGATGGCCGCGAAGCCGACCGCGGCGCCCCGGGCGCCTCGCCGCCGGGCGGAGAGCGTGACGGCGACCGCGGCCGAGGTCATCAGCACCAGTACGCCCGTGGCGTACGCCCCGCCCTGGGCGTCGACGCCGGCCCGGAAGATGACCGTGACGGCGAACGCGACCGCCGTGTAGATCAAGACCAGCGGCCTCGCGGCGCGGGTCCATTCCGGGGCCATGCCGAACCGGGGCAGGTAGCGCGGCACGATGTTCAGCAGGCCGGCCATCGCCGAGGCCCCGGCGAACCAGAGGATCAGGATCGTGGCCAGGTCGTAGGCCGTCCCGAAGGCCTCGCCGAAGGTCGCGTGCGCCAGGTAGGCCAGCGCTCGGCCGTTGGCCTTGCCCGCCGGCCGGTCGCCGGCCGCGGCCAGGAACTCCTCGGGCGGGATCAGCAGGGTCGTGACCAGGCTGCTGCTGAGCAGGAAGACGCTCATGATGAGCGCGGCGGCCACCAGCAATTTGCGGGTGTTGCGGATCCGCCCGTCGGGACGATCGGGGGTGTCGGAGGGGTCGCCCTGCACCAGGGGCATGACGGCCACGCCGGTTTCGAAGCCCGAGAGGCCCAGGGCCAGTTTCGGGAAGAGCAAGAGTGCGATCCCCAGCATCGCCAGGGGGTTGCCGTGCTCGTGGAACAGGCGACCCTTCCACGCGCCCAGGAGGTGGGGATGGGTCGCGACGTGGTAGAGCGCGTGGCCGACCACCACGGCGTTCAGGGTCAGGTAGACCGCGACGAGGGCCACGGCGATGCCCATCGCCTCCTTGAACCCCTTCAGGAAGACCGCCCCGAGCGCGGCGACGAGGACCAGCGTGACGGCGATCTCGTGGCCGTGGAGGGAGCGGGGCGTGAAGGGGTTCTCGACGATGTGGGCGGTGGCGTCGGCGGCCGAGAGCGTGATGGTGATGATGAAGTCGGTGGCGACGAACCCGAGCAAGGCCAGCACGAACAGCTTGCCCTTCCACCAGGTGAGCAGGTGTTCGAGCATGGCGATCGACCCTTCGCCGTTCGGACTCTCGCGCGCCACGCGGCCGTAGATCGGCAGGGCGCCCAGGATCGTCAGCAGGACGAGGATCAGGGTGGCGACGGGCGCGAGGGCTCCGGCGGCCAGCGCGGCGATGCCGGGCTGGTAGCCCAGGGTCGAGAAGTAGTCGACGCCGGTGAGGCACATCACCTGCCACCAGGTGTGCTCGTGGCGGCCGTCGGCCTTGGCGTCGGGCCCCTCGATGCCCTTCGTGTGCCCCTCCAGAAGCCAGCGGGCGAGCGGGCCGGGGTCCCGATCGGCCTGGGGCCGGGGGTCGAGGATCTGTGACATGGTGCGCCCTGGTTGCTCGTCGGGACTCGCGTCGTCGAACCGCGACGGGATATCCCGGTCATCCGCTTCATGCAAGATGCAAGCCGAGCGGCGGCCCGCCGCCGGTTTACGGCGCCGAATTCCAGGAGGGCCGAGCGAGCCGGGGCGCGAGCCTCGTCACTTCCAGAGGAAGTGGCCGACCAGGAGCCCGGCCGTGAAGGTCATGGGGATCGCGGCGAGCACCAGGAGCGACCAGGCCAGGACCACGGCCGGCGCGAGCACGACGTCGGGCGCGCGGGGCGTCGAGGGGGAGTTCGTCGGGAAGGGCGTGGCGTCGTAGCGGATGGCGGGGATGACCGGATCGCCGGCGCGTTCCGGGCTCGCGATGGCGGTCGCGGCGAATTCGGGCTCGACGGCCACTTCCTCGGAGCCGAGGAAGGCCAGGTCGGGGGGCGTGGGGTCGCCGGCCGAGGGCTCGGGGACCTGGATCTCGGCCCGGCACTGGGGGCAGGTCACGACGGCCCCCGCGCGTCGCGTGGGGGCGCCGAGCAGCTTGCCGCAGCGGTAGCACCGGAACTTGATGGGCTCGTCGGACATCGCACGCCTCGTCGCGTCGGAGGGCGTATTCGGTGGGGGTCGTCGTCCCAGGTTACCGCCCCCGCGCGGGCGACGCCACTCCCGGGGCGGGGCGTGCAAGGCGGACGAGGTCGGGCGATCAGAATAACCGGGGGCCCGCGAGCGTCTCTAGAACGACCACGACCGCGAAGTCGGGCAGGATCGGTGGATTCCGCGCCCGGACGCCGGGACGCGCCGGGACTCCGTCGGCTATGATTACAGTCGATGGAGCGCGCCGCCCGGCGGCGACGGCGGAGGTCCTGGACTCGCTCAGCTCAGGGAGGCGGCGGCCTTGATGCACGACTCATCGACGAGAGCGCGGGCCGGCGGGATCCCGGCGCGGCCGGCCCTGGCGGCGGCCCTCGCCCTGGCGATCGCGGCGGGCCTCGCCGTCCGCGGCGACACCGTGGTGATGAAGAACGGCGTGACCTACCGGACGGTGGCGGCCCCGGACCGCGACAACACGCTCGTGTTTTTGTGGGACGGCCTCAAGAAGATCGTGGTCCGCGACTCCAAGATCGAGCGCGTGGTCGCCGACAACGTCCTGCGCACCGGCGAGAAGTTCTCGCTGGTGCAGCCGATGACGGTCCACGCCGGGCTCATGCCGAAAGAGGTCGTGAGCGTGACGGCCGAGCCCTGGAACGAGAAGGGCCGGCGGCGGTTCCAGTACCTCGGGCGGTCGAGCAAGCCCATCGTCATGGAACAAGCGATCAACGAGATCAGCCCGAACGTAATCCGCTACCGCGGCGTCGACGGCTTCTGGCAAGGCCAGATCGCGACCCGGGGCGTCCCCCGCGAGGTCTTGATGGGCCTGCTCCGCCGCGTCGAGCAGCAGAACCAGGGGGAGCGCGAGCGGGTCGTCCGCTTCCTGATGGGGGCCGGCTGGTATCCCGAGGCCAGGTCCGAACTGGATCGGCTCATCAAGGACTTCCCGAACAGCGACCTGAGCGAGCGCGCCTCGAACGCCCGCCAGTTCATCGTCCAGGCCGAGGCGACCCAGCGCCGGTCGGACGTCGACGCGATGCGCCGCGCCCAGCAGTTCAAGGCCGCGGCGGCCCTGCTGAAGACGTTCGACGACAAGGAGATCGGCACCGAGCTGCAGATCGAGGCCCGCGACCTGGCGCGTCGCGACGAGGATCAGCGGCAGGCGGACCTGGCCGTCGGCAACGAGCTGCGGCGGGTCGAGTTGAAGCTGGCCCCCCAGGTGCACGCGGCCTGGAAGGGCCGCCTGGCCGAGGTCCACAGGGCCCTGGCCGAGGCCCCCGACGCCGTCCGCGACCGCCTGGCCGCCTGGCGAAAGGCGAAGGCCGAGGCGACCGCGAGCGACGAGGCCGAGTTCGCCCTGGCGATGTCGGGCTACGTGGCGGGCCAGGATTCGGCCGTCCCCGACCTCGCCGCGGCCGGCGTGCTCTGGCAGGCCCGCGACGAGATCGCCGCCTACCTCACCAGCGCCGACGACACCTCGCGCGAGGAGATCGCGGCCCGGCTCGACGACCTGGAATGGCCCGAGGGGACCCCCGAGGCGCCCGGCTTCCGCAAGATGGAGCTGGCCGAGCGCATCTGCCGGCTCATGCCGCCCCCGCTGCGACGTGCGGCCGACGAGGCCGAAAAGGGCGTCATCAAGAACGTGGTCGAGGCCGACGACTCGATCCCGACGACCTACCTGGCGAAGCTGCCGCCCGAATACCACCACTCGCGGTCGTACCCGGCGGTCGTGGTCCTGCACTCGGGGACGGGCCCGCAGGCGGCCGTGGACGAGTGGCAGGCCGAGGCGGCGCGGCGGGGATACGTCCTGATCGCGCCCGAGTACGGGGCGGCCGAGGGCGCGACCGACTACCACTACACCCCGGGCGAGCACGCCGCCGTCGAGCTGGCGCTCCGCGACGCGCGGCGGCGGTACGCGATCGACCCCGACCGGGTCTTCGTGGCGGGCCAGCTCGCCGGCGGCAACATGGCCTGGGACCTCGGCCTGGGCCATCCCGACCTGTTCGCGGGGGTCGTGGTCGTCTCCGGCTTCCCGGCCAAGTACGTCCCCCGCAGCCTGGCCCAGCACGAGCGGCTCCCCCTGCTCTGCGTCCTGGGCGACCTGGCGCCGGCCGCGAACGAGGTCGTCTTCGGCAGCTACCTGAAGCCGATGATCCTCAAGGTCTGGGACGTCACCTACATGGAGGTCTACCGCCGCGGCCTTGAGGAGTTCCCCGAGGACGTCCCGACGTACTTCGACTGGATGGAGCCCCGCCGCCGCGAACCCTTCCCCAAGTCGTTCGAGGCGTCGACGGCGCGGACCTGCGACGACCGCCGCCACGGGATCGTCGTCAAGGGCTTCACCGAGGGCCGCACGACCGCCGCCGAGGCCGTCGAGCCGCTGGGCCGGAACCTCAACCCGGCGACGCTCAAGATGCGGACGAGCAGCCTCAGCAACCTCGTCGACCTGACCGTGAGCGGCGTCGACAAGCTTGACGTCTGGCTCAACCCGAAGCTCGTCGACTTCAAGCGCAAGCTGGAGGTCCGGGTCAACCGCAAGGCCCTCTACAAGGGCCAGCCGAAGCTCGACCTGCGGCCGATGCTCGAGGACCTCCGCCTGCGGGGCGACCGCGGCCAGATGTACTGGGTGAAGATCGAGGTCGGCTGATCTGCCCTAATGACTCACCGGCTTTGCATGCACCAAATGAGAAATCAAGCATCCTAACCATTCCTGCGGCCGCATCACCTTGCTAAACGATGATCGACGACCATTCGGTTTGACACGATGTTGCAAGTCTCGCTCGAATACGTCAAAGTTGATCAAGGACATCTAAAAGAGCTCGCAAAAGAGAAAGGGCTAGGAATCCATGCAAGTCACGAACGAGAATACTCTAAGAAAGGCGTTTGCCGGCGGAATCAATCTGTTTCTCGGTGCCGGCTTCTCAGTGCTGGCCAAGAATGCCGAGGGACGGGCGCTTCCAGTAGGTCGGACACTTAACGAGGAGCTCGGCACCCTTTTCAAAGTAGACGGAGTGGATCATTTGACTCTCGCCCAACTCTGCACGATCATCCAGTCGGAAAGACGTCAGGAGTTGGACGACTATCTGCGACGCCGCTATAGAGTGAAGTCGTTCGACCCGAGATATTCGGCTGTACAAACACTGAATATCAAGAATATATTCACCACCAATATAGACGACCTAATACAGTCTATGTACGCCGCCAGCAAAACCCACTACCTGAACAATATCACACTAAGAGGTGCGTCCTTCAACGAGAAAAGGGCGATCGATTTCGCACCCCTACATGGATCGGTCACTGACGAAACACGCCAGTTGACTTTCGGGACCCTCGATCTAGCCACGGCGTTCGCATCTGACCAAGATCTCTGGAGCTTCTTCATGAGAAGCATCCAATTGTTCCCCACACTCTTCTGGGGATACAGCCTCAGCGACGCCGGGGTTCTGCAAGCATTAAACCCTAGTTCTATCAACATGCGTCAGCACGAGGACAAATGGATCGTACTTAGAACAAGAGACGATGCAGAGATCAGGTATTTCACGGCGTTAGGATTTCAAATCCTTATTGCCGAGACGAATGAAATGCTCGACTATATACGAGGCCTAGGTTTAGCCGTGCATCCAGCGGCTTCCCCAGTCTCCAAGTCGACCGAGGAACTCTTTCCCGAGGAGGCAATTCCTGCAATCGGCTCTGTTCCAGTTCGACCGCTTCAGGAATTTTTCTTCGGCGCCCCACCGTCGTGGAGCGATATATACTCACAGCGACTGCAACGAACTTCACACTACGCAAAGGTCGTCGATTCAATCAATGCACACCGAGACACAATAATCGTGGGAATGCCGGCCTCAGGCAAGACAACTCTATTAATGCAAGCGGCGGCGCACGTCAAATTCACCGGACATAAACTTGTCTGCAATTCACTGACTCCTGAAAAAGTGCAACTTCTACTGCGTCGACTGGGGCCAGATCCTGCATTGATTTTCGTCGACAATTACACGGACAGCGTGGACGCATTCGTAGCACTCACTGGCGCCGCAAACGTAGTCGCAGTAGGAGTTGATCGCGACTTTAATTTCGAAGTAACGTCACACCTCTTGCCACTCAACGACATAAGCGTTATCAATATTACCGATTTAAGCGAACCTGATATCCAAAAGATATTCGAAAACGTCCCCCTCGACATTCGAACCTCTCATCTAAATAGACCAAAAGTGGCGAGAGGGCTTCATCCATCTCTTTACGAGATTATCGAATCGAACATAACTAAGCCATCACTTCGAAAGCGATTTGCAGAAATGCTCCGAAAGCTCGAAGGGAGCAGCCCAAACCACCTCGACTTGCTTGGCATGTGCTGCTATGTGCACTATTGCCGATGTCCCGTCTCCATGGAGACGATAGCGGCCTTTCTCCGCGATGTGTTGTCCGATTACATGGAGGCCTATACATGGCTCGAGCAACTCGGCACTCTTATTTCAGAAGATGTCGGGCCACTGTTGGACCCACCTCAGGATTACTTTACTCCCCGGTCGAGCTTGGTATCCGAAGCGATTTTTCAACAGCTACCCCCCAAGTCGCTCAAACGAGTTCTCCTCAAGTTCCACAGAAATGTCTCGATTGTCAAGATATGCAGATACGATATTTTTCGAAGAAAGGCGTTTGATGCCGATATCGCTTACCGAGCCTTCTCAAACTGGGAAGAAGGCATCGAATTTTATGAGCTGGCATATAAACGAGACGGATCGTACTTCACCAAGCAGCAAGGCGCGCTTTACCTCTCCAAAAAGAAACGCTTCCCCGAAGCATTCCGCTTGATTGACGAAGCCATCTCAATGAGCAGGGGCAGGATTTTCTCGATTCGAAACACGCATGCGATGCTCTTGTTTCAAGCCAACATCTTGCAGGATCACGATGACAAGACAGTGCGCGCCACCCTCTGCCGAAGCATGGAAATACTCAACGAGTGCCATACTCAGGACAGGCGCAAGCTATACCACGCTATAGTGTTTGGCAAACAGGCGGTCGAGTTCCATAATGTGTATTCCGATGATATCTCTAAAAGCTACCTCGAACTTGCAGACAAATGGCTCACCGAGGAAGTCAGACGTTCGCCATGGAACTACGACGTCCGACACGTGCATAACAATGTCAGACTATTAAATGCAAATTAGAGACAAGCGTATTTTGAACTAAGCTGTAACTAGTGACGCGTCACACGCTAACTACCGCATTGTCAAGGCAGCAATGTCTTGACAATATGACCTCGAATAGACCTTCTCTGCTTTGCAGCCCACGATCCGATAGCCGAGCCCGGGAGCGCTTCGTGACGATGGAGAGACCAGACACGCCGGATTGGGTCCGAGACGCCGTCTTCTACCAGATCTTCCCCGACCGCTTCGCCCGCAGCCTGACCGTGCCAAAGTCGAAGAACCTCGACGAGTGGGGCTCGCCGCCCACGTACCACGGCTACCAGGGGGGCGACCTGGCGGGCGTGGCCGAGCACCTCGACTACCTCCAGGACCTGGGCGTCAACGCCGTCTACTTCACGCCCGTCTTCCAGTCGGCCTCGAACCACCGCTACCACACCCACGACTACGAGAAGGTCGACCCCATGCTGGGGGGCGACGCCGCGCTCCGGCGGCTGCTCGACGCGGCCCACGACCGGGGCATGCGGGTGGTCCTCGACGGCGTGTTCAACCACGCCAGCCGGGGGTTCTTCCAGTTCCACGACATCCTCGAGAACGGCCCGGACTCGGCCTACCTCGACTGGTTCAAGGTCAGCGGCTTCCCCGTCAACGCCTACCACCTCGACGTCGCCCCCAACTACGAGGCCTGGTGGAACCTGCCGGCCCTCCCCAAGTTCAACGTCCGCAACCCGGACGTGCGCGAGTACCTGCTGAACGTCGCCGTGCGCTGGGTCGACTTCGGCATCGACGGCTGGCGGCTGGACGTCGCCAACGAGATCGACGACGACGACTTCTGGCGCGAGTTCCGCCGCCGCGTCCGCCGGGCGAACCCCGAGGCCTACATCGTCGGCGAGGTCTGGACCGACTCCCAGCGCTGGCTCCAGGGCGACATGTGGGACGCGGTGATGAACTACCACTTCACCCGCGCCTGCCTCGCCTTCTTCGCCCGCGGCGAGGTCGACCAGGGCGAGCTCCAGAAGACGAGCCTGCACCCGACCCCCGAGCCGGGAGCCGAGGCGTTCGCCCGCTCGATCGAGCGCCTGCACGGGATCTACGCCCCCGAGATCACCGCCGTCATGCTCAACCTGCTGGGGAGCCACGACACGGCGCGGTTCGTCACGCTGGCGAGGGGGGACGTCGCGGCCCTGCGGCTGGCGACCCTCTTCCAGATGACGTACCTCGGCGCCCCCTCGATTTACTACGGCGACGAGATCGGCCTGCAAGGGTCCCACGACCCGGCCAACCGGGGGGCCTTCCCCTGGCACGACCGCGACTCCTGGGACAAGGACCTTTTGCACGAGTTCCAGCGCCTGACGGCCCTGCGGCGGACGCGCCCGGCCCTCCGCCGGGGCTCGTTCCACGTCCTGCACGCCGCCGGCGACGTCTTCGCCCACGCCCGCAAGCTCGGCGACGAGGCCGTCGTCGTCGCCTTCAACGTCGGCGCGTCGACCCAACGTCTCGACCTGCCCGTCGGCGCGTGGATCGCCGACGGCGTCGAACTCGCCGACCCCTGGTCGCACCAGGGCGTACGGGTCGAAGCCGGCTCGGTCCGCGGCCTGGACATCCCCCCCCGCTCGGGCAAGGTCCTGGCCACGTCGCTGGGCGCGTAAGATAAATCCCCTTCTCCCCCCGGGAGAAGGTGCCGCGCAGCGGCGGATGAGGGTCGTCGGAGTTCGCGAGCGGTTTGAATCGCGAGGGCGCCCCCGAAATCCCTTGACCCTCATCCGGCCATCCGGGCCACCCTCCCCCGGGGGGGGAAGGGACGATTGCGGCGGCCTGATTGCTCACCTCGACTTGAACGTTTGGAGCATCCCCGACATGGCCACGCGACGCCCTCCCCCGGCCTGGCGGCTCCCCCAGGGCGTCAATGCGCCCTTGTGGGAGTACCTGAACACGCCCCGGCTCGCCGCCGAGGAGGACGCCTACTTCGCCGACCACCCCCTGTTCGACGCCGACGCCGAGGCGCTCCACGGCCGCTTCCGCACGCCCGGCCGGCTCGTCGACCTCGGCTGCGGCGCGGGGAGGCATGCGATCCAGTTCGCGAGCCGGGGCTTCGACGTCGTCGCGATCGACCTGGCGCGGCCGATGCTCGAGGTGGTCGGCCGCAAGGCCGAGGAGGCCGGGACGCGGTTGCTGACCATCCAGGCCAACCTCTGCGACCTGGGCTGCCTGCCGTCCGGGAGCTTCGACTACGCCCTCTCCATGTTCAGCACCCTGGGCATGATCCGGGGCCGCGACGCCCGCCGACGGGCCCTCGGCGAGGCCGCCCGCGTGCTCCGGCCCAGGGGGCGGCTGGCGCTCCACGCACACAACGTCTGGCTCAACCTGCGCGACTCGCAGGGCCGCAAGTGGCTGCTCCGCCAGGCCCTCCGCCTCTTCGGCGGCGGCGACGAGTTCGGCGACCGGCGGATGATCTACCGGGGGATCCCCGGGATGGAGGTCCACCTCTACCGCTGGGGCGAGCTGAGGCGCGAGCTGGCCCGCGCCGGCTTCCGCGTCGACGAGGCGATCCCGCTCGACGAGGTCACCGCCGCCCCGATCCCGAATCCCGGCCGATTCCCCAGCCTCCGCGCCGGCGGCTGGCTCGTCTTCGCCAGCCGGATGGGGACCTGAACGCCGGACGTCGTCAGTTCAGATCTGGTAGTTGAGCCGCTGGGGGTAGGCGTCGTCGGCGCGGACGTCGGGGCTCTCGCGGTAGCGGAGCTTGGGGTTCTCGATGGTGACGGTCGTGAAGGGCGCGACGCTGCGGGTGATCCAGGCGGAGGAGCCGATGACGGAGTGGTGGCCGATGACGGTCTCGCCGCCGAGGATGGTGGCGTTGGCGTAGATGACGACGTCGTCCTCGATCGTCGGGTGCCGCTTGCGGCCGCGCACGACCTCGCCCGTCGACTCGTCGCGGGGGAAGCTGAGGGCGCCCAGGGTGACGCCCTGGTAGATCTTCACGCGGTCGCCGATCTCGGTCGTCTGGCCGACGACGACGCCGGTGCCGTGGTCGATGAAGAACTCGCGGCCGATCCGGGCCCCGGGGTGGATGTCGATCCCGGTCTTGCCGTGGGCGTACTCGGTCATCATGCGGGGGATGAGCGGCACGCCCAGGTTGTACAGCTCGTGGGCCAGGCGGTAGACGGTGACGGCCGAGAGGCCCGGATAGCAGAAGACGATCTCGTCCTGGGACGACGCCGCCGGGTCCCCCTCGTAGGCCGCCTTGACGTCGCCCGCGACCTGGTCGCGCAGGTCGGGGATCTTCTCCAGGAACTGGAGCGCGAAGACCTCGGCCTTGGCCTCGGAGTCGACCAGGGGCTCGCGAGCCCGGCAGTCGTGCTGGAAGGCGCGGGTGAGCTGCTGGCAGAGCCGGTCGTACAGGCTCTCGACGAGGTCGCCGACGTGGTAGGCGACGTTCCCCATGTGCAGGTTCTGGCGGCGGCCGTAGCCGGGGAAGAGGATCTCGCGGAGGTCGCCCAGGATCTCGACCACCTCGCGGTAGCTCGGCAGCGACGAGTGGCCCAGGTGGTTGATCGAGTCGCAGCCCTGGTAGGTCGCCACGATCCGGCCCGTGAGGTCGGGGAGCGTCTCCCGCAGTTTCCCGTTCGCGTCCGTCGCCATGTCCCGCACCTCGAGCCGACGCCCCGCCACCGCAGACCCGCACGACCCCAGCATCTTACGGCAAGCCGCCCGGCCGAATCAACGCGGGCTCGCACCTGCAAACATGGGCCCATCAAGGCGTTCGTTGACTTGATCGCCGCTCCGCCCTAGCATGACTCGGGACCCTCTCGCTCCCTCCCCTTCGTGATTCGACATCCCGGCGTGAAACTCTGAGAGGCAGGCGATTGATGGCGACGGATCGGCCCCGGACGCTCGGCGAGCTGCGGCGGAGCGGGCATCGGCTGGAATCGGTCAAGGACGAGATGAGGCGCAACCTCGTCCGCAAGCTGCAGTCCGGCGAGCCCCTGTTCCCGGACATCCTGGGATATGAAGACACGGTCGTCCCCCAGATCCAGAACGCGATCCTCTCGCGGCACGACATACTCTTCCTGGGCCTGCGCGGCCAGGCGAAGACGCGGATGCTCCGCCAGCTCGTCCACCTGCTGGATGACGCGACGCCGATCGTCGAGGGCTCGGAGATCCACGACCACCCCTATCACCCGATCTCGGCCTACGCCCGCCAGCTCGTCGCCGAGAAGGGCGACGAAACGCCCGTGGCCTGGATCGGCCCCGACCAGCGGTACAACGAGAAGCTCGCCACGCCCGACGTCACCATCGCCGACCTGATCGGCGAGGTCGACATGATCAAGCACGCCGAGGGCCGCTACCTGTCGAGCGAGGCCACGATGCACTACGGCCTGATCCCGCGCACCAACCGCGGGATCTTCTGCATCAACGAGCTGCCCGACCTCGCCCCCAAGATCCAGGTCGGCCTGTTCAACGTTTTGGAAGAACGCGACATCCAGATCCGCGGCTACCCGATCCGGCTGGAGCTGGACCTCTGCCTGGTCTTCTCGGCCAACCCCGAGGACTACACCAACCGCGGCCGGATCGTCACCCCGCTGAAGGACCGCATCGGATCGGTCGTGCGGACGCACTACCCGCTGACGCGCGAGATCGGCATGGCGGTCAACGACCAGAACGCCTGGCTCGACCGGGCCGACGGCGAGGCCGAGGACGGCACCGAGCTGGTCGTGCCGGCCTACGTCAAGGAGGTCGTCGAGGAGGTCTCGCGGCTGGCCCGCAGCTCGCCGCACGTGAACCAGCAGTCGGGCGTCTCGGTCCGGATGTCGATCGCCAACCTGGAGAACGTCGTCTCCAACGCCGAGCGCCGGGCCCTCTTGAATCGCGAGCCGGCGATCGTCCCCCGGGTGGGCGACCTGGCCTCGGCCCTGGCCAGCTCGCGCGGCAAGCTGGAGCTGACGATGAACGAGGAGGACGGCCACGAGGACAAGCTGATCCAGCGGATCTTCGACGAGGCCGTCAAGAACGTCTTCACGCTCCACTTCGACGCCCGCGAGTTCCGGCCGATCGTGCAGTACTTCGAGTCGGGCCAGACCGTCGAGACCGGCGACATGCTGCCGTCGAAGGCGATCCTCGACCGCGTCGCCAAGGCCCCCGGCCTCCGCAAGCGCGCCGAGGAGGCCGCCGCCGAGCTGGCCCCCCACGCGAAGTCCCCCGACGCCAAGCTCGCCGCGGCCGCCAGCGCCGCCGAGTTCATCCTCGAAGGCCTGCACGTCCACAACAAGCTCAACAAGGCCTCCAAGGGGGGCGGGACGTCGTATCAGAGGTGACGCGAGGCCGACGACCAACCTCCTTCTCCCGCCGGGAGAAGGTGCCGCGCAGCGGCGGATGAGGGTCGTCGGAATTCGAGAGACGCTTCGGATCGAGCGGGCGACCCCGAAATCCAACGACCCTCATCCGGCCTGAAAATCCCTCGGCATACTCGCGTGTCTTCCCCCTCATCCGGCCCTTCGGGCCACCTTCCCCCGCGAGGGGGGAAGGCCGTTGAGAGCAAGCCGACGACCCCAGCGTCCCCTTCCCCGAGGCTCGACCCCCCCATGGCGAACTACGAATACTCGAAGTGGGACGGCTCGCAGGAGTTCTCGCCGCAGTCGGCGGACAAGCTGTTCGAGCAGATCGCCGAGTACCTGATGCAGTACGGCGAGGACGTCCTGCGCAACCTCGACGACGTGGACGACGACGACCTGCCCGAGGTCGTCGAGATGATCCAGAAGGACGGCCTGATCGAGCGCGACGAGGAGGGCCGCTGGACCGTCACGCCCAAGGGGATGCGGAAGATCCAGGACAAGTCGCTCCACGACCTGTTCCTGACCTTCAACCGCGACGCCCTGGGCCGCCACGAGACCCAGCAGAAGGGCGAGGGGACGGTCTCGCTGGAAGACACCCGCCCCTACGTCTTCGGCGACCCGCTCACCAACATCGACATGCACGAGACCCTCAAGAACGCCTACACCCGCCAGGGGGGCGGCGTGCCGATCCGGCTCACCTCGGACGACTACGTCGTCCACGAGACCGAGTACCAGTCGCGCTGCGCGACCGTGGTGCTGATCGACATGAGCGGCTCGATGGGGCGATACGGCAAGTACTACACCACCAAGAAGGTCGCCATCGCGCTGCAGGGGATGGTGCGGTCCCAGTACCCGCAGGACTCGATCCAGATGATCGGGTTCTACACGTTCGCCAACAAGATGAACGAGCGCGAGCTGCTGAACTCGGCCCCCAAGCCGGTGAGCATGTACGACAGCCGCATCCACCTGCGGTTCGACATGGACCAGCCCAAGGGCCGCGTCCCCCAGCACTTCACGAACATCCAGGCGGGGCTCCGGCTGGCGCGCAGCCACCTGCTCCGCCAGGGTGCGGGGAACAAGCAGATCATCGTCATCACCGACGGCGAGCCCACGGCCCACATCGAGGGCCGCGAGGTCGTGTTGATCTACCCGCCGGCCGAGAAGACCGCGGCCCACACGCTGGCCGAGGTCCGCCGCTGCGCCGCGGCCGGCATCCGCGTCTCCAGCTACGCCCTGATCGAGGACTACTTCTACCTGGGCCTGGTCAACTTCGTGCAGGAGATGGCCCGCGTCTCCAACGGCGTCGCGGCCTACTGCTCGACCGAGGACCTCGGCAAGTTCGTCTTCGAGAGCTTCCTCGGCGGCCGCCACACCCGGCGCTACCACGCCTGACCCGAAGTCGGTCGGTCAGGCGAGCTGCTTGACCATGCTGTAGGGCACGACCTTCACCCCGCGCTCGCGGAGGCTCGACAGGCCCTGGCGGAGCAACTCGAGCTGCTCGCGCCATTCGGCCTCGTCGAGCGGCTCGAAGGTTCGGGACGCGGACGGGCCGGCCAGCTCGCGCTCGTCCATCAGGAAGACGAGGTCGCCGCGGGTCAGCAGCAGCGACTCGATCAGGCGGGTGGTCCGCGAGACGTGCTCGGCGCGGCGGCCGCGGCCGCCCGCGCCCACCAGGGTCATGACGCTCAGCTCGATGCCGGCGGCCTTGGCGTCGGCCGCGAACGCCTGCAGGTCGGCGTCGCTCCAGTCCTTGCCGTAGAGCCGCCGCAGCTCGGGCGCGCCCGACTCGACGCCGAGCGCGATCCGCGTCAGGCGGCGGTCGTAGGCGGCCCGCAGCGTCGCGGCGTCGACGACCGGCTTCTGGAAGTCGTCGAGGAAGGCGTGGACGTCGTCGAAGGCGGGGGCCTCGGCCTCGCCGTCGCGCTCGGGCTTGAGGACGCGGGCGACGACGTCGAGGTACGCCAGGACGTCCGGGCCCGGGAGGCGGAGGACGTCGGGGCCGGCCAGGAAGACGCTCCGGGTCTGGAGCAGGCGGCGGCCGAGCAGCCCGGCGACGTCGCGGACGTGCCCCTCGAACTCCTCGGGCGCGCGGACGGCGTGGTCGCGGACCGCCCCGGCGGCGAAGCTGCGGCCGTCGCGGTCGCCCAGGGTCGCCTGCACCACCACCGCATTCGGGCAGTCGGGCGGGAGCGGCGGGAGCGGGCCGTAGGCCCGGCGGCAGCGGGCCTCGAACGCGTCCCAGGCGTCGGCGTCCCAGGCGGCGATGCGGCCGAGGAATTCGCGAAGCTCGACGTCGCCGATCGGCCGCGCCTTGTCGTCGGGCGGGTCGAGGCGGCGTCCGCGCTCCATGCCCAGGTCGGCGAGCAGGTCGGCGGCGACGCCCCGGATCTGCTCGTCGAGGCGGCGGGCCTCGGCCCCGTCGAGCGTCCGGCGATGGATGACCAGGCCCCCGCCCTCGCGAAGCCGCTCGACCTCGTGGACGGCGCCGTCGAGTCGCTTGATGTAGTGGCGTCCGCGGAGGTAGGCGCGCTGCCAGCGGCCTTCGAGGTCGAAGTGATAGATGGGCTCGTCGCCGAAGTAGAGCGAGAACGCCCCCTGCTTGAAGCCGGCGAAGACCAGGTCGCGGCCATCCCACTGGAGCCCCTCGCGACGGGTGTACAGGGCCCCCTTTTCCAGGAGGCAGGCCGCCTCGTTCGGCTGCGCGGTCATCGTGCGTCGTCCCTCTCGCGTCCTCGGGCGTCGAACGGCCCCGCGGCGACCGGGGCGTCGAAACTCGACCCCCGGCCCCTTCGGGCGAAGCGCTCTCGCCGGAATCCGAAACCCGATTATACTACGCGCGGCAAGGAATGGGGCGTCGGCCGACTCGCGCCGGGAAGTTCGCACGAGACGACCGCCCCCGACTCCTCGCCCGCATGGAGGATGACGCTCATGGGGCCGGACGCCCCCACTCTCGCCGTCGACGAATCCTCGGATCCGACCCCGAAACGCCGGCCGCTCCCCACCTGGGTCGAGTCGCTCGCGCTGACGGCCGTCTGCCTGGCCCTCTTCCTCGCGGGGAACGCGCGGACCGGCCTGTGGGACCGCGACGAACCCCGCAACGCGGTCGCCGTCCGCGAGATGCGGGCCCGCGGCGACTGGCTCTTCCCGACGTTCAACGGCGAGCCCCGCTACCACAAGCCGATCCTCAGCTACTGGCTGATGGGGGCCGCCACGGCGGTCGCGGGCGAGGGCCCCGCCGGCATGCGGCTGCACTCGGCGCTGGCGGGGACGGGGACGTGCCTGCTGGTCTGGCTGCTGGGCCGTCGGATGTTCGGCGCGCGGGCCGGCTTCCTGGCGGCGCTAATGCTGGCCGTCTCGCCGATCATGGTCGCCGAGTCCAAGATGGCGACGACCGACGCGACCCTCACGCTCTGGCTGACCGGCTGCCAGCTCTGCCTCTGGGAGCTGGCCCGGCGTCCTTCCCGGCGGATCGCCGCGACGTTCTGGATCCTGCTCGCGCTGGCGATGCTGACCAAGGGCCCGGTCGGCCCGGCGCTGCTGGCGGCGACGGCCGTCCTGGCCTGGTGGTGGGGCTGCCCCGTCGCCCTGGTCTGGCGGCGGCTGGAGTGGCGTCGCGGGCTGCTCGCCTTCACGCTCCTGAGCGCCCCGTGGTACGTGCTCATGCTCGCGGCCACCCGCGGCGAGTTCGTGGAGGTGGCCGTCAAGCAGCAGTTCGTCCAGCGGATCTCGACGGGGATGGAGGAGCACGGCTCGATCCCGGGGTACTACGCCCTGATGTCGACGGCCCTCTTCTTCCCGTGGTCGTGCCTGGCGCCGATGGCGCTGCTCGCGGCCTGGCGGCGGCGGAAGGTCGACGCGAACCTGGCCTACCTGATGGCCTGGGTCGTGGGGCCGATGATCCTGCTCGAATGCGTCCGGACGAAGCTGATCCACTACTACCTGCCCGCCTATCCCGCGTGCGCCCTGCTGGCCGCGTGGGTGATCAAGTCGGTCGATCGCCAGGAGGTGACGCTCCGGCGCTGGCCGCTGGGCAAGCTGGCGCAGGGGATGATCGCCGGCATCGGCGTGGCGGCCGGCGTGGGCATGGCGGCCTCGTCCGTGACCGCCCCGGCGGGCGTGGGCCTGCCGCTGGTCGCCTGCGGCCTGGTCCTCGGCCTGGGGACCGCCGCCGGGCTGCTGCAACTCCACCGCGGCCGGGCCTGGCGAGGCGCGTACGGGCTGGCCGCCGCCGCCGGCCTGATGATGCTCCTCGTCGGCGGCTGGCTTCTCCCCAGCGCCGAGCCCCTGCGGGTCTCACGCGTCGTCGGCGAGCGGATGGCCGCGCTCAGGGCGAAGACCGGTCTCGACCCCCTGCTCATGAACTACCAGGAGCCGGGCGTGGTCTACGCCTACGGCTCGCCGATCGCCCTGACCCGCGATCCGGCCGCCCTCCGCGAGCGGCTGGACCGCCAGGGGGCCATGATCACCGCCGTCACGCCCGAGGAGCGGCCGATCTTCGCCGAGAAGTTCGGCGTGACCTTCACGACCATCGAGGACGTCGTCGGCTTCAACCCGGCGAAGGGGACGAGCCCCACGCTGCACCTCGTCGTCGTCCGGAAGGCCGGCTCGCCGCCCTCAACGGCGCTCGGGACGGCCGGCGAGCAGGCGCTCGTAAAGTGAGCGAAGCTGGGCCGTCATCGTCTCGTGCCGGAACTGGTCGGCGAACCGCCGCCGGCCCTCCGCACCGAGCCGCTCGCGGAGCGCCGGGTCGGCCGCGAGCCGGAGCACCGCGTCGGCCAGGCCGTCCAGATCGCGGGGCCTGAGCAGCACGCCGGTCTCGGGCGTGACGACCTCGCGCGCGCCGTCGACGTCGTAGCTGACGGCGGGCCGGCCGACGAGCAGCGACTGCGGCAGCACCCGCGCCAGGCCCTCGCGGAGGCTCGGGTGGATCACGGCGTCGACGCCCGCGAGCAGCTCGGGGATCCGATCGGGCGCGACCAGGCCGGTGAGGATGAAGGCGTCGCGGATCCCCTTCGCCTCCAGCTCGGCGACGAGCCGGTCGCGGAGGATTCCGTCGCCGATCCAGACGAACCGGACGTTCGGGTCGGCGCGGAGGATCGCCGGGGCGACCGCGATGATGTCGTCGTGCCCCTTCAGCTCGAACAGGCGGGCGACCGTCGCGAAGGCGACGTGCTCCGGGGCCAGCCCCAGCTCGCGGCGGACGTCCTCGCGAGAGCGGCGCGGGTGCAGGAAGGCGTCGGCGTCCATGCCGCTGTAAACCGTCGAGAACTGCTCGGGCCGGCCCACGCCCGCCGCGAGCGCCTGCTGCGTCATGGCGTCGCAGACGCTGACGATCGCGTGGCAGCGCCTCGCCGCCCAACGCTCCAGGGCGATGTAGAGCGCGTTGCGCCGGGTCGACTCGAAGGGCCCGAACGGCAGGCCGTGGATCGTGTGCACGACGGCCGGGACGCCCTCCTTCCACGCCGCGGCGCGGCCGACGATCCCGGCCTTCGAGCTGTGGGTGTGGACGACGTCCGGCCTCAGGCGACGGAACGACCGCCGCAGCTCGCGATACGCCTTCCAGTCGGTCGCGGGCCGCACGGCGCGGATCAGGTTGGGGGTCAGCTCGACCTTCAGCCCCTGCTCCTCCGCGCGGCGGAAGAGGTCGCCCTCGGGGCCCTCGGCTGGGCCGGTGATCAGGGTGACGTCGTCGCCGTAGCGGTGGTGCAGGCCCTCGACGGTCAGCAGCGTGTTCTCCTGGGCGCCGCCGAGGATCAGGCGGGTGATGACGTGCACGATCTTCATGGGCGCGCGGCCTTCTCGGGCGTTCGGTCGTAATTGACGCGGAGCAGAAACAGCCCGCGCGCGGGGGCGGTCGGGCCGGCCTCGACGCGGGCCTCGGCGCGGAGGACCTCGCCGACCCAGCCCTCGGGACGCCGGCCGGTCCCGACGAGCGTGAGCGTGCCGGCGATCGTCCGGACCATGTTGTAGAGGAACCCGTCGGCCTCGACCTCGACCCGGACCAGGTCGCCTTCGCGGGTCGCCTCGACGTCGAAGATCGTCCGGACGGAGCTGAGGCGGTTGGGCCAGTCGGTCTCGAAGCTGCGGAAGTCGTGCCGGCCCAGCAGCGCGGCCGCCGCCCGGTTCATGGCGTCGACGTCGAGCCGGTGGAAGACGTGCCAGGCGTGCCGCAGCTCGAACGGGCTGGCGTACGGGGCGTTGTCGATCCGGTAGCGGTAGCGCTTCGACCGCGCGTCGAGCGTGGCGTGGAAGGCCTGGGGGACCTCGGCGGCGTCGAGCACGCGGACGTCGCGGGGGAGCATCGCGTTGAGCGCCTTCAGGTAGACCTCGGGGCCGTGGCGGGACGCGGAGAGGAAGTGGACGACCTGCCCCATCGCGTGCACGCCGGCGTCGGTCCGGCCGCTGGCGTTGGTGTTCGGCCGCGCGCCGGTCAGCCGCTCGATCGCCTCGTCCAGCACGGACTGCACGGTGCGCAGCTCGGGCTGGCGCTGCCAGCCGTGGAAGTCCGTGCCGTCGTAG
The DNA here is from genome assembly GCF_029589435.1 of Paludisphaera mucosa. Taxonomy (NCBI): domain Bacteria; kingdom Pseudomonadati; phylum Planctomycetota; class Planctomycetia; order Isosphaerales; family Isosphaeraceae; genus Paludisphaera; species Paludisphaera mucosa. The sequence continues at coordinate 380,902 of NZ_JARRAG010000002.1, forward strand.
GCGATCGTGAGCTTGATGTTGCGCAAAGGTTTACCAGGAGGCGAGGCCCAGCCCCCCTCTCCCCCCGGGAGAAGGTGCCTCGAAGAGGCGGATGAGGGTCGTCGGAGTTCGGAGGGCGTGACGGAACACGGAGGCGTTCTCGAAGCGCCGCGACCCTCATCCGGCCCTCCGGGCCGCCTTCTCCCGGCGGGAGAAGGCGATGTCGGGGCGGACTTCGACGTCGAAGGCGCCCCCGCCCGCCTCACGCCCGGGCGGGTTCGAGCTTCAGCAGCTCCTCGGCGATCTGGACGGCGTTGGTGGCGGCCCCCTTGCGGAGGTTGTCGCTGACGCACCAGAACAGCAGGGCGTTGGGGTTCGTCAGGTCGTTGCGGATCCGGCCGACGAAGACGTCGTCGCGGCCCTCGGCCGACGCCGCCAGCGGGTACTGCTGCGCCCCGGGGTCGTCGACGACGGTCAGGCCGGGGGCCGTGTTCCAGAGGGCGATCGCCTCGGCGGCGGTGATCGGCCGCTCGGTCTCGACCAGGATCGACTCGCTGTGCGAGTAGGCCACGGGGACCCGGACGCACGTCGGGCAGACGTCGATGGACTCGTCGCCCATGATCTTCCGGGTCTCCAGCACCATCTTCATCTCCTCCTTCGTGTAGCCGTTCGGGAGGAAGACGTCGATCTGGGGCAGGCAGTTGTTGAAGATCGGGTGGGCGAACTTGGCGGGCGCGGGCATGGCCTCGCCCCGGCCCCAGGCGCGGGTCTGGGCCTCGAACTCGTCGATCCCCTGCTGGCCGGCGCCCGAGGCCGACTGGTAGGTGCTGACGACCACGCGGCGGATCCGGAAGGCGTCGTGCAGGGGCTTGAGCGCGACGACCATCTGGATCGTCGAGCAGTTCGGGTTGGCGATGATCCCCTTGTTGCGGGCGACGTCCTGGGGGTTGACCTCGGGGACGACGAGCGGGACGTCGGGGTCCATCCGGAAGGCGCTCGAGTTGTCGACGACGACGGCGCCGGCCGCCGCGGCGATCGGGCTCCACTCGCGGGAGACGCCGGCGGGGGTGCTGGAGAGGACGATGTCGACGCCCCGAAACTCGTCCCGCGCGATCGGCCGGACCGTGTGCGTCTCGCCCCGGAACGTCACCGTCTTGCCCGCGCTCCGCTCGGAGGCCAGGAACCGGATCGAGGCGACGGGGAACGCCCGCTCCTCCAGGAGGCGGATCATCCTCTCGCCCACGGCGCCGCTGGCACCGACGACGGCTACGTTCTTCACGGTCGGGATCTCCGGACGTCGGGAAAGGCGGGACGCGTCTTGGAGACGGCCCCGCGGGGCGGGCTTGCGGGCCGCCCCCGGCGCGGGCCGGTCCTCCCCCATCTTACGATCCCGGGGCCGGCGACGCCACGCGAAGCGGCCCGGCGGCGCGGTCTCGGGGGGGTCGGTCCTGTGCGCCGGGCGGGGACGATCCTAAAATGGAAGCTCGGAAACGGAATACCTTCGGCCTGGCCGCGGGTCGGACGCCGGCCCCCTCGGGCGGGCCGCCCGGCCCGGGGCGCGCGACGACCCTTGGCTGCTTCGACGCGATCGTCGCCCGAGAGGTTCGTGCTTTTCTCCGGGGAGTCGACGTCGTGAAAGTCCTGGTCATCGGCAAGGGGGGCCGCGAGCACGCCCTGTGCTGGAAGCTCAAGCAGTCGCCGCGGGTCACCGCGGTCTATTGCGCCCCGGGGAACGCGGGCACCGCCCTCGACGCCCAGAACGTCGCCATCGAGCCGAACGACCAGCGCGGGCTGGCCCAGTTCGCCAAGCGCGAGGGGATCGGCCTGACCGTGGTCGGCCCCGAGGAGCCGCTGGCGAAGGGCCTGGTCGACCTCTTCCAGCGCGAGGGCCTGCGGGTCTTCGGCCCCCGCCGCGACTCGGCCGAGCTCGAGGGGAGCAAGGTCTTCGCCAAGGACCTGATGCGCCAGGCCGGCATCCCCACGGCCGACTACCGGATCTTCCGCAGCGCGCCCGACGCCGAGCACTACATCCTGTCGCGCGAGGTCGCCCTGATCGTCCGCTCGCGCGGCCGGTCGATGATCCGCAACACGATCCACTGCCGCACCGCCGCCGAGACCCTCGAGGCCGTCGAGCGGATCCTCGACCCGCGCGAGATGCTCGGCCCCGGCGTGCAGGTCGAGATCGAGGACCGCGGGGTCCGCAAGGTCTTCGGCACCCTCGCCGAGGCCCGCGAGTACGTCCTCAACTGCCCGCTCGGCATCGTGGTCAAGGCCGACGGCCTGGCGGCCGGCAAGGGGGTCTACGTCTGCAGCACGCTCCGCCAGGCGATCGACGCGCTCGACCAGATCATGGTCCGGCGGATCTACGGCCAGGCCGGCGACCGCGTGCTGATCGAGGAGCGGCTCGACGGCCGCGAGACCAGCGTGCTGGCCTTCACCGACGGCCGCACCATCGTCCCCCTGGCCTCCAGCCAGGACTACAAACGGGCCCTCGACGGCGACGAGGGGCCCAACACCGGCGGCATGGGGGCCTTCTCGCCCACGCCCATGGTCACCCCCGAGCTGATGCAGGAGGTCGAGCGCGAGGTCCTGGTGCCGATCGTCCACGCCCTGAAGCGGGCGCGGCGGCCGTTCCGGGGGATCCTCTACGCCGGCCTGATGCTGACCAACCAGGGGCCCAAGGTCCTGGAGTTCAACGTCCGGTTCGGCGACCCCGAGACCCAGGTGATCCTCATGCGGCTGAAGTCCGACCTGCTCGACGTGCTCGAGGCGGTGGTCGACGAGCGGCTCGACACGGTGGCCCTGGAGTGGGACCCCCGCCCCGCCGTCACGGTCGTGATGGCGTCCGAGGGCTACCCCGGGCACTACGAGCACAACCGCTGGATCCAGCACGTCGCCGCCGCCGACAGGCTCCCCGACGTGAAGGTCTTCCACGCCGGCACCAAGCTCAGGCCCGACCCCGAGGCGGGCCGCGAGCCCCGGATCGTCAGCGACGGCGGCCGGGTTCTCAACGTCACCGCCCTGGGCGACGACCTGGCCCAGGCCCGCGAACGCGCGTACGAGGCGGTGCGGACCATCCGGTTCCCGGGCGGCTTCTACCGCCGCGACATCGCCGAGAACGTCGGCGAGGGCGGCGGCGGCCGACCGGGCCCGGCCGTCACTTCTTGAGGTTGTACAGCCCCTTCAGGGCCTTCTGGGCCTGGCCGTACTGCAGCTTGCGGTTGAACGGCGCGGTGTCGACCTTGGGCGGGAAGACCGCGCCCTTGACGACGCTGACGTGCTTGGCGAAGAACGCCGTGTTCGACGGGATGTCGGGCGACACGATGGTCCCCTGCAGGCCCGAGTTGTCGACCTCGCCCTCGATCTTGGCGCTGATCGTGCCGCGGGGCAGCACGATGTTCTGCGGGGCCCCGAACGGGAACCGGATCGTGCTGACGCTCTGGAACTCGCCGGGGTCGTTGATCCCCGAGGGGTCGGGGTCGACCGACACCGAGACCACCGAGTTCACGACGCTGCCGGCGATCTGCGCGTTGATCCCGCCGCCGCCGTGCGCCGAGGGGAGCGAGGCCCCCGCGAAGTCGTTGAACGTGCGACTGTCGATCGCCGGCGGGGCCTCGCCGTTGAAGGCGCCCGAGCCGCCCGAGAGCGACGAGAACGAGTTGGCCGCGGCCGACAGCGACTGCGTGTAGCCCGACTGGATGAACGAATTCACCAGGTCGCCGCCGAGCTTCAGGTCGTTCAACTCCCGCGACACCGTCACCTTCGAGTTCACCGCGCCCCGGTTGGCGTGCAGGTGCTGGATGAACTGGCTGTTGATCACCACGTTGTCCATCCCCCGCCCGAAGGACACGTCGCGGGTGCCCCCCGCCGAGATCAGCATGACGTTGTTGGTCTCGCCGCCGATCAAGAAGTTGGTGATCTTGGGGTCGAGGGTGTCGCCGGCGCTCGAGGCGAAGATGCTGGACGCCAGGGCGAACGTGGTGAAGTTGGTGGCGTTCCCGCCGACCCGCACGTAGCCGATCTGGCCCGTGACGTCGCCCCCCTGCGAGACGAGGTACGTCCCGCCGGCCGCCGCGTTGGCGCTCGCGACCGTCGGGTCGAACTGCGTCGGCGCCAGGCCGCTCGCGGTGTTGCCGTCGATCTGGTTGGCCTGGAACAGGTTGATCCGGCCCGTCACCAGGAACGTGACGCTCTGCTGGTTGACCGTCGTCGTGGAGCCCGAGGTCGAGCTGGCGGCGTTGGTCGTCACGCGGTCGAGGATGATGCTCGTCCCGGTCTCGATCGGCAGGCCCAGGTTGACCACGAACTCGTTCTTCTGGCCCGAGGCGACCAGCGACGACGCGGCCCCGGCCGGCGTGTAGTTGACGTCGACGCCGCCGAACCGCAGGACGTTGATCCCCTCGGGGGCGGTGATGCCGCCGGCGAGGAAGTAGCCCGAATGGATGCTGGACGAGGTCGTCGACTTCGCGGTGCTGGTGCGGCCCAGCCAGAAGTCGGGCATGTCGACCAGGCCGATGCCGTTCTGCGCCAGGGTCCCCCGGCGCTGGACGTTGTTGGCGTCGATCTGGCTGAAGGCCCCGTTGTTCTGGACGTTCAGGTTCTGGAAGAAGACCTTGCCGTCTCCCGAGTCCCCCTTCTGCACCGTGCCCACCAGCCGGCTGGAGTGGGTGACCGTGCCGGCCACGGTGATCGTGTTGATCAGGTCCGGCGTGCTCGCGGTCGCCTTGGTGAAGGCGTCCCCCTGCTGGTCCACGACGTTCATGGTGCCCGGCCCGTACAGGGTCAAGGTCCACTTGTCGCCGTCGGCGTCGGTCCCGTTGACCACGGCCGTCGGGATCGTCGAGTACGCGGAAAGCACTTGTCGGGTTTCCAGGCCCTCGGCCTGGGGCCGGAGGGATCGTCTCGAGGGCGTTCGCTTTCGCGTCGACATGGATCAATTCCCCTTAGCTCAGGAGGCTCGCCCGGGCGTCGGATTCGCGGGAGCCCCCCGAACGACGGCCCGAAGCGTCGACTCCATCCAGACTCCGGCCCCGCCGAGGCGGAAGAGACATGAGTCCCCGAACGGGCGGCTGGATGTATGCAGTCATCCCTCGCGGGGGGATGACCCTGGAGATTCGGCACACCTTGTTCGATAATCGGTTCGCCAACCGGCGTCCTTGAGAAATTCGTCAAAATCGGCGCATCCGGCGCAGGACGAACAAGGGCATCCCTTTTATCGGCCCGGGGCTCAAGTTTCGTGAGCGGCGGCCGGGGGATTCGTGCGGGGCCGAGCCTTCGGCCCTTCGGAAGTCGAGCCTTCCCGGATCCGAGGGGGACGAGAGGCTCGACGGAGGCCCAGGGACGGGCGCGAAGCTGACGGGAAGGATAGCCTCGCGATGAGCGACTCTCCGGGCGGCCGACGGCGGGCCTCGATCCACATCACGCGCCAGCGGGCCTCCCGCCTCTACCGCCTGGTCCGGCTCCTCGACGAGCGGCCGCGCAGCCGCGACGAGGTCCTCAAGGGCCTGACGATCGGCCTGCGGACCTTCTACCGCGAGCTGGACCTGCTCAAGCGCTGCGGCCTCAAGGTCCAGCACAAGGAGAAGGTCTACGTCCTCGCCGCCGCCGCCGGCCGGGCCGAGGGCCGCCTCCCCTTCCCCGACCCCCAGCTCAATTTCGCCGAGATGGCCGAGCTCGCCCGCTGCGAGTGCGACGCCGGCCGCCGCCTCGCCGCGCTCCTCGCCTCGGTCACCGACCAGCCCGCCGACTCGCCTCGTCCCAAACGCAAGGCCCGCAGCCGCTGAGCCGCCTCAATCCGGGCTTCGCCCGCCCCGCGACCGCCACCGGCTGCGCCGTCGGGCGCTGCGGATCCAGCCGTGGAGGGCCCGCGAGTCGACGAGGAACTCCGCGAAGTCCAGCAGGTCGTCGGACTTCGTGAAGGCGTAGGCCGAGGCGGGGGCGCCGACGTCGGGCAGGTCGTAGCCGCCGAGGTCGGTGATCAGCAGGTAGCCGTCCTCGAGGTCCAGCCGCCAGGCGCGCGAGATCCCCGGCTCGTGCGTCGCCGCGAAGCCCAGGGTCGACAACCAGTGCCCGCCGATCGCGCCCGCGGGTCGTCCCCCCGGCGGGCCGGCCTCGTCCGACATCGCGCAGCCCTCCCCCACGCCCGCCGAGACGGATCGCGGGCGCGTCAGGATAGCCGACCCGCCGCGACCGTCAAGGCGAGACGCCGGCCCCGTTCCCGCCCGAGCCGGCTTGGAGGGCGGCCGGGCCTTCTGCTACGATCGGGGGATCGCAGCGAGGGTCCCCCTGCCCCCAGACGGTCCGCCGACCGAGGACGATGCCATGCGTTCCGACACGATCAAGCAAGGCGACGCGCGCGCCGCGCACCGCAGCCTGTTGCGCGCCACCGGCGTCCGCGAGGACGACTGGAAGAAGCCGTTCATCGCCATCTGCAACAGCCACGTCGACATCATCCCGGGCCACGTCCACCTGCAAGAGGTCGGCAACTACGTCAAGGAATGCGTGCGCGCGGCGGGGGGCGTGCCGTTCATCTTCAACACGATCGGCGTCGACGACGGCATCGCGATGGGCCACGGCGGGATGAAGTACTCGCTCCCCTCGCGCGAGCTGATCGCCGACTCGGTCGAGACGATGATCAACGCCCACATGTTCGACGGCATGATCTGCATCCCCAACTGCGACAAGATCGTGCCCGGCATGTTCATGGGGGCCATGCGGGTCAACGTGCCGACGATCTTCGTCTCGGGCGGGCCGATGGAGGCCGGCAAGACGGCCGACGGCAAGACGGTCGACCTGATCGACGCCTTCGTCGGCGGCGTGCAGAAGGCCCGCGGCCTGATGACGGCCGAGGAGTTGGACGAGATCGAGAAGGCCGCCTGCCCCACCTGCGGCAGCTGCTCGGGCATGTTCACGGCCAACAGCATGAACTGCCTGGCCGAGGCCCTGGGCATGGCCCTCCCCGGCAACGGCACGATCCTGGCCACCGCGGCCGACCGCAAGGTCCTCTTCGAGAAGGCGGCCAGGCGGATCGTCGAGATGGCCATGGAGTTCAACCGCGTCGGCGAGGGCCACGGCCTGCTGCCGCGCGAGATCGCCACCGCGGCGGCGTTCGACAACTCGATGGTCCTCGACATGGCCATGGGCGGCAGCACCAACACCGTGCTCCACATCCTGGCCATCGCCCACGAGGCCGGCGTGCCGTTCACGCTCGACCGGATCGACGAGCTGAGCAAGAAGACGCCCAACATCTGCAAGGTCAGCCCGTCGAGCAAGTACCACGTCGAGGACGTGGCCCGGGCCGGCGGCATCCACACCATCCTCGGCGAGGTCGCCCGCGGCTGCCCCGGCCTGCTCGACCTGACGGCCCGGACCGTCACCGGCAAGTCGCTGGGCGAGAACATCGAGGCCTACGACGTCCGGAGCGCCGCGGCCGTCCAGACCGCCCAGACGATGACCCGGGTGCGGGCCGGCGGCGAGCGGTCGTCGCAGGCCTGGACCGTCCCCAGCGTGGCCGGCGACCCCCGGTCGCAGGCCGCCGGCCTGGCCGTCCTCGAATCCGAGGGCGAGTCCGAGGTCCCCGACGCCGGCGGCGGCGACGGCCACGTCCCCTCGGACGACGGCTTCGACGCCTACGACGTCATCCGGACCGTCGACAAGGCCTACTCGCAGACCGGCGGGCTGACGATGCTGAAGGGGAACCTCGCCCCCGACGGCGCCGTGATCAAGACGGCCGGCGTGAACCCCAAGATGCTCCGGCACACCGGCCCGGCGGTCATCTTCGAGAGCGAGATCGACGCCTACAACGGCATCGTGTTCGGCAAGGTCAAGCCCGGCGACGTCATCGTCATCCGCTACGAAGGCCCCCGCGGCGGCCCCGGCATGCAGGAGATGCTCGCCCCCACCACGGCCGTCAAGGGCGTCGGCCTCGACGACAAGTGCGCGCTCATCACCGACGGCCGCTTCTCGGGCGGGACCGCCGGCGCGTCGATCGGCCACGTCAGCCCCGAGGCCGCCGTCGGCGGCCCCATCGGCCTGATCCGCGACGGCGACGTCGTCGACATCGACGTCCCCGCCGGCAACCTCTCCGTCCGCCTCTCCGACGAGGAACTGAAAGCCCGCCGCGAAGCCTGGCAGCCCCGCCCCTCCCCGTTCCGGACCGGCTGGCTCGCCCGCTACCAGAAGCTCGCCACCAGCGCCGACACCGGCGCGATCCTCAAGTGCGACTGATGCGGGCGTAAGCGGCTCGACCAGCGACTTTCAGGTCGCCGCTCGGGAAAAGTGGAACCGACCGCCCCCTCGCGGGCATACCATGGGAAAACGCCCAGCAGGTGTCGCGAGGGGGAGTTCCATGGCCGGAGGACGTCGTTCGTCGATCGAAGGCCGAGTTCGCACGCTCTGGACCCTCGGAGCGGTCGTGGACGTCGACGATCGGACCTTGCTCTCCCGCTACGTTTTCGATCGGGACGAATCGGCGGAAGAGGCCTTCCGGATTCTCGTCGAGCGGCATGGCCCGATGGTCTTTCGAGTGTGCCGACAGGTGCTCGGCGATCGGCAGGACGCCGAGGACGCCGCGCAGGCCGTCTTCCTCGTGCTCGCCTGCAAGGCGGCCTCGATCCGGGTCGACGGGTCGCTCGCCCCATGGCTCCACGGCGTGGCCCGACGCGTCGCGTCGAAAGCGCGAGGACGGCTCATATCCCTCAGGCGGACCGAACGGGACGCGGCCCGAGAGCGCGGCAGCGAGCTGGAACCTCCTCCCGCCGACGACTGGGGAACCCTTCACGATGAGGTGGCCCGGCTGTCGGAGAAGTACCGGACGCCGGTCGTCCTCTGCTATCTCCAGGGACGGACCTATGAAGACGCGGCCAGGTCGATCGGTTGCCCGGTCGGCACGGTCCGCGTGCGGCTCTCCCGCGCCCGCGAACAGCTGCGCGTCCGCTTGACTCGTCGCGGCTTCGGCCCGGGACGTCTCGCAGCGATCATTTCGTCCCTGCCCGACCAGAGTGCGGCCCTCTCCCCGTCATCGGCCTCATTCCTGGACGGGTCGGCCTGGCTCGAAGCGACCGTCAAGGCGGTTCGCTCTCTGCGATGGGACCGGACGACGTTGGCCGAGGCGGTTCCGAGTTCGGTTCTCTCCTCTTACCAAGGGATGATTCAGACGATGATCCTCGACGGGTGCAAGACGGCTGCGGTATGGACGCTCGCCGTCGGGATGACGGCCGCGGGTGCGCTATGTTTCTCCGCGACCGGTCGCGCATGGCAGGAGGCCGCCCCCTCGGATCGTCGTCCCCATTTCACCACGACCACCAAGGCGCCGCCTGTGCTTGCTCCACCGGAGAAGTCCGGGGAACAGGCGGCACGCGAAAGGTTGGCCAGGGCCGCGCGGATCCGGCTGGACGCCCAACGCTACTTCTTCCAGGAAGGGCGAATCACGATCGACCGTTTCATCGACGCATCCGAGCAGTTGATGGACTGCGAAATGGCCGCGAGCCCGAACCAGGACCAACGCGAGGCGGCGGCCGAGGCGCACCGGGAACGCATGGGAGAGCTCGCGGGCACCGAGGAAAATCGCCTGAAGGCGGGAGCGGGATCGGCCACCGACTTCGTGGAAGCTTGGGCCGCATCCAAGCTCGCAGACTTCTCATTGCGGGAAGCCCGCCGAGATCGAGACTCCGGGGAGGTCGACGCCCTCAAGCGGCGGGTCGAGGCTCTGGAGAAACAACTCAAATCGGTCATCAAGGAGCAAGAGCGAGCGGGCGGCGACCCGGCCCCGCGGCCCGAAACTTCCACACGCCAAGCCGCACCGCGGACACCGTGACCCGGCACGCCCGCGCGCTCGGCACTTCGTACGAAGGCCATGGCTCGGCCTTGGGGGAAAGCGCTACGCGTCCGGCCGATTCTCCCCTGCCCGGGATCTGATCTCGCATCGATCGGCCGCGATAACCGGGCCGATTCCGACCTCGGTCCTCGACTTCAGTGGTTCATGGCTGAATCGCACGCGACGACATCCCCCGCCGGCAACCTGTCCGTCCGTCTCTCCAACGAGGAACTCGCCGCCGGCCGCGAAGCCTGAGGGCCTCACCCTTCCCAGTTCCGGACCGGTTGGCTCGCCTGCCACCAGAAGTCCGCCACCGGCGCGATCCTCTAGTGCGATTGAAGTTCGCGACCCGCGATCGAAGGCCCGACGAGCGGGAGACGAGCGACCGCCGAGCCGTCTCCCCCGTTCCGGCCGACGATCGGATTCGGTTCGGGTTCGTCCGGCCGACCGACGGACGAACCCATCGGCCGCAAACCATTCATGTTTTCGATTTAAGCCCGATTCCTGCGAAGCCGCCCCCCCAATCGCCGGTGCTCGCCCCGAATCAAATCCCGCCGTCCAGAGCGGCCGGATCCGAGCGACGACCGCTGATTAAGAATATGCGCTACGATCGCTGATCGGCGATCGGCCGCGCCCTGGCTCCAGCCCATCTTGCGCGACGGACGGCCGCTCGATTCGCCCCGACGAGGCGAACGCCCCTCGTCCCGGAGAATCTTCGGCGGCGATCTTCTCGTCACCACCCACGCGGGTTCCCGCCTCTCACCGAGGGGAAACGCCGCCCGCGGTCGCGGGCCGGGCGCGACCCCCGACCACGCTCGCCGGCGACGTCGCGCGGAGGGACTGCGGCGCGGCGCAGGCCCGCGAGGTCGGCCTGGCGCCGGCCTTCGGGCCGGCGGGGTCGGCCGGCTTCCCGGCCCTGGCTCGCGACGGGGGACGGGCGGGGTCCCCCCCGCCGGGGCCGCCCGACCGAAGGGGCGGATCCGCCCGACCTCCGCCGTGCGACGGCATGACCAACGCGATCAGGGCGCCGACCTCGCGGTGCGCCTCGACGGGGTGGCGCAGCGGCAGCTCGGGATGCACCTTGTAGCGGTTCCGGCGGCCGGCGCGCTGCCGTTCCAGATAACGCGCCTCCTCCAGGTCGGCCACGAGGCGTTGCACCGCCCGCTCGGTGATGCCGACCCGGTCGGCGACCTCGCGCAGGGTGACGTCGGGGTCCTGCGCGATCAGCAGCAGGACGTGGGCGTGGTTGCTCAGGAAGGTCCACGTCGGGGCCGTCTCGTCGGCTTTTCTCGAAGGCATCGCTTGACTCCTCGGAAAGACACGATACAGATTACACGAAATCAGTGTCGCATATCAAGCCGATTTGGGGCTCGCCGATCTGTTTTCGGGCCGGGCCGACGGATCCATGGGAGGAGACCTCGTCGATGTCGATGTCGCAGGTCGATGATGCTGGAGTCAAGAGCCATGAGAGAAACGGGGACGACGGAGAGGCGTGGGCGATGCTGGGCGGCGTGCTGGCCCTGGCGGCGTCGTCGGCCGTCCTGCTGGCCTGGCAGGTCGCGACGCCGCGGGCGATCGGCCTCGCGGGGATCACGCTGGATCGCCTCGGCGCGGCGCTGACGCTCCTCGTGGGGGGGGTCGGGGCCGTGACCTTCCGATTCTCGATGCGCTACCTCGACGGCGAGCCCATACGCCGGCGGTTCCTGCGCCGGCTCGCCTTCACGATCAGTTCCGCATATGTCTTGATGCTGGCCACCGACTTGCGGCTGCTGATCGCCGCCTGGGCGACGACCAGCCTCGGCCTGCACGGGCTCCTGCTCTCCTATCCCGACCGCGCCGAGGCGTGGCGTCCGGCCCGCAAGAAATTCCTGATCAGCCGGCTGGGCGACGCGGCCCTGGTCGCCGCCGCCGCGCTGGTCTGGCGCGATTGGGGCACGTTCGACCTCGGCGCCTTCCTGAGGGCGGCGACCGCCGGCCCCGTCGTCGGGCCGTCGGCCACGGCGATCTGCCTGCTGGTGGCGGCGGCCGCGCTGACCAAGTCGGCGCAGTTCCCGTTCCACAGCTGGCTGCCGGAGACGATGGAGGCGCCGACGCCGGTCTCGGCGCTGATGCACGCCGGGGTCATCAACGCCGGCGGGGCGTTGCTGCTGCGGTTCGCACCGCTGGTCGTGCGGGTGCCCGAGGCGCTGCTGCTGCTCTCGCTCGTCGGCACGATCACGGCCGTGCTGGGGATGCTGGCGATGTGGGCGCAGGTCAAGGTCAAGCGGACCCTGGCCTGGTCGACGGTCGCCCAGATGGGATTCATGATGGTCCAGTGCGGCCTGGCCGCCTTCCCGGCGGCCTTGCTGCACATCCTCGGGCACGGCTGCTACAAGGCCTGGAGCTTCTTGCGGTCGGGGGGGCTGCCCGCGTCGGCCCCGTCCGTCGAGGTCGTCCCGCCCGCCCGGACGCTGGGGCTGGCCGCCCTGGGCACGGGCTGGGGGATCCTGACCGTGGCGGCGGCGTCGGCCCTGACGGGCTTCCGGCCCGACCACGCCCCCGGCGAGCTGGCGCTCGCGGCGGTCGCGGCCCTGTCGATCGGGCAGCTCTGGGTGGTCCTGCTCGGCCCGTCGCGGCCCGGCCGGTCGACGTTCATCCGCCTTCCGTGGGCGGCGGCGGCGAGCCTGGCTGCGTCCGTGGCGATCTTCGCCCTCTATCGGGGCGCCGAGAGATTTCTGGCGCCGGTGCTGGGCGACCCGCCCGCCCCGGAAGGGGCGCTCGCGTGGCTTGCGGCCACCATTCCGGCGGTCGCCTTCACCGGGCTGGTCGTCGTCCATGCGTTGCTGCCGGCCCTCGGGCGTCGGGCCTCGGGCCGGGCCTTCCACGTCCACGCCTTGCACGGATTCTATCTCGGCGCGGTCGCCGACCGCCTCGTCGACCGCGCCTGGGGCCGTCGAATTCCGAAGGGAGCCGAACATGCTTGAGAGTCCCGCGATCGTCGAGGAAGAACTGAGCGCCGGCCCGGTCGCCGACCTGGCGGCGCGCGTCGCCCGGCGGATACCGCCCCTCTGGGACCTCGACGATTACGTCGCGGTGAACCCGTTCCTCGGATTCTCCGCCCGCCCGATCGACGAGGCCGCCCGCGAGATCGGCGACGGGCTGGGCGCCCGGGTCTTTCCGGGCGTCGATTACTACAGGGAGAGATGGAGGCGGGGCGCCTTCGGCCCGCTCGACCTCGCCGCCGCCGCGAGCCGTCACGGCCGGGACGCCGCCGCGCTGGAGGAGATCCTCGACGGCCGCCGCGACGAGCCCCGGCGGCCGGAGCGCCCCGCGCTGGGCTTCGCCGAGCGATACGACCGCGCGCACGGCAGCGACTGGGACGATCGGCTGATCCGCTCCGCCGCCCGCTGGTGCGCCGTCTACGCGACGGAAGGCGGCTCGTACTGGCGGCGGCCGCCGGCCGGAGCGGGCCTCTATGCTTCGTGGCGCGAGGCGGAGCGGGTGGACCGGTCGTTGGAGATCGCCGGCCTCCAGGGTTGGCGCGACCGGGTCGGGCGGCTGCCCGATCGGCCCGAGGAGGCGATCGCGGCGGCCCTGACCTGGCTGGACGTGCCCGCCGAAGGCCGCGAACCCTACCTGTATCACCTGCTCGGCGGCCTCTACGGCTGGGCGTCGTACCTGCGGCGTCGATCCTGGCGAGAGGGCGGGGCCGACCTGGGAGGCTTGCTGGACCTGATGGCCGTCCGGATCGCCGGGGACGCGGTCTTCGCCGCGATCATGCCGGGGGCCCGGCCGCCGGACGCGGCTGCGGCAACGGCCACGATCGCGACCGCTGACGAGTCGGTGTCGCTCGTGTTCCAGGAGGCCTGGGAAGACGGGTTCGACCGCGCCCTCCTCGGCAGGCTCGCGACGCCGCCCGAGCCGGCGATCGCCTCGCGCCCTGCGGTGCAGGCCGTGTTCTGCATCGACGTCCGGTCCGAGCCGTTGCGGCGGCGCCTGGAGGCGCAGGCGGGCGAGATCGTCACGCTCGGCTTCGCGGGATTCTTCGGAGTGGCCCTGGAATGGCAGGCCGGGGGCGGCGGCGCCCGCTGCCCCGTGCTGCTCAAGCCGAGCGTCCGGCTCCGGCCGACCGCGCCCGCGGGCGTCGGGGGCGTGCGGGGCGTCCTCAAGCAGGTCCAGGCCGCCCCCGCGGCGGCCTTCTCGTTCGTGGAGCTGCTCGGCCTGGCCTACGGGGTCGGCCTCGCCCGCGACGCGCTGGCCGCGACGCCGCGCGTGGCCCCCGCGGAAAACGCCGTCGCGATCGAGCTGACGCCCGACGGGCGGGGGCGCGGCGTATCGACGTCGGACCGGATCGACCTCGCCGCCGGCATCCTCAAGAACATGGGGTTGCGTCCCCCTTTTGCACGCCTGGCGCTGCTCTGCGGCCATGCCGGTCGGAGCGCCAACAACCCGCATGCCGCCGGGCTCGATTGCGGCGCCTGCGGGGGGCACGGCGGCGCGCTCAACGCGCGGGTGGCGGCGGCGGTGCTCAACGACCCCGAAGTGCGCGTCGGCCTGCGGGGACGGGGCTGGGACCTCCCGGCCGACATGCATTTCCTCCCGGGCGTCCATGACACGTCGGTCGACGAGGTCGCCTTGCTCGACCTCGACGAGGTTCCCCCGGGACACGAGGCCGACGTCGAGCGGCTCGGCCGCTGGCTTGAGCAGGCGGGGGCCGAGGTGCGGGCCGAGCGGGCGGCCAAGCTGGGCCTGGCCGGGCGACCGGCCCGGGCCCTGGGCCGGCGGCTGGACCGTCGCGCCCGCGATTGGTCCGAGGTCCGGCCCGAATGGGGCCTGGCCCGCAACGCGGCGTTCATCGCGGCGCGGCGCGTCCGGACGCGCGGGGTGGACCTGGACGGCCGGGCGTTCCTGCACGAGTACGACAGCGCCGCCGATCCCGACGGCTCGGTGCTCGCCCTGATCCTCGCGGCGCCGATGGTGGTGGCCTCGTGGATCAACCTCCAGTATCTGGCCTCGACGGTGGACAACGACGCCTTCGGCTGCGGCAGCAAGACGCTGCACAACCGCGTCGGATCGCTCGGAGTCGTGCTCGGCAACGGGGGCGACTTGCGAACCGGCCTGCCGGCCCAGTCGGTCCACGGGGCCGACGGCGGCTGGTATCACGAACCGCTGCGGCTGCAGGTGATCGTGGAGGCGCCTCCCGACAAGGTCCGGGCGGTGATGTCGGCCCAGCCCGGCGTCGGGGACCTGGTCGAGAACGGTTGGGTGAGGCTCCTGGCCCTGGACCCGGCCGGTCCCGAGGCGTCGCTGTGGGTCCCCGGCCGAGGTTGGGTGCGCGTCGCCGCGAGCGGGCCGGCGGCCGACCGGCGGGGGTGACCCGACCGTGCAGCGGGGCGATCGCCCCGGGTCGCCGGCGAAATGGAGGCGCAGCCCGGCGCCGAGGCCTTCCTGGAGACGACGTCGACCCCCTCGGACGTGAGCCGATGGACGTCGAACTCCAGGACCCTCGGGGCCGGGGATCTCGAACCCGGGCGACGCGGCGAGAGGCCCTCGCCCTCATCCGCCGCTTTGCTCGAACGCCCGGCCATGGGGCCGGCCCTCCCAATCGAGTTCGTCGACCGAACCTCGTTCTCGGAGCGGTCGGCCCCTGGACGAGGAGGACGCATCGGTTGCGTGCTCCGTCGCTGCAGCGAGGCTCAAGGCGGCGGGTCGACCGCTCCATTCCTGGAGCGTAGCTCAAGCAGGATGTCGACCGCCGTCCCCTTCGAGTGAACTCGGCCTGGCATTCCCTCCCAGAAGGCGTCGATCTTGAGTTCCCCTCGTTCGAGGAGCCGCTGACGTCGTTCCAGTTCCCCGGCGTCGGGATCCTGACGTGCCCAACGCTCAAGGAGCCCCAGCAGCTCTCGCTCCTCGAGTCCCGAGATGGGGACCCGCCGCGCCCGCTCGCCGCCGGGATAGAAGCTGTCCAGGATGACGTTGTGACGGCCTTCCAGGACGCGCGGATCATCCTCCCAGACGCGCGTGTCCTCCAGGCAGACCTCCCTCAGGACGCCCCGCGCATCGGTGAAACGGAGGCCCTTGCTGCCGCCGTCGTCGAAAGACGTGCCTTCGACGATCGTGATCGGCTCGACCACGTCGCGCAAGGCCGGACTCGGGCTCGAAGCCGCGAATGGCACCGGGGCCGACCAGGCGGCGCCGAGCCCGTGATAAAGTCTCCAGCCCAGCGTCCAGACGGAGATCGCCAGGAGGATCGCCGCGACGGCCGCAAACAGACGCAGGAGAGACGGCATCTGGGGACCTCCCATGCGGCCGGATTTCCGGATGGAGCCATAGCCCATCGACCGGCCGGTCAATTCGCCAGGATCGACGTCCCCACTCCGCGAATCGGGACCATCCTAGGAGAATGAGGGCCGTCTCGCCCCGCATTCCGCCGCCCACGGTCGACGCCCGCGAAGGACTCGAAAAAACATGCGAAAAACGACGAACGGAGCCAAATTTTTCGCCCGTTTTTCGCGTACATGTACCATCCAGTAAAGACCTTACGTCGAGCTGGCTTCCTTGGTCGCCGCCGCGGACGAAGCCGATTTTCAGGCGAGGTCCAGCGCCTTGAGGTCGTCGACGACGAACTTGCCGTCGACGCGGATGGGGACGCCGTCGAAGGCGATGACGCCGCCGCCGTACTCGGGGCGCTGGATCTGCACGAGGTCCCAGTGGATCTTCGAGCGGTTGCCGTTGTCGGCCTCGTCGTAGGCGTTGCCGGGCGTCAGGTGGAAGCTGCCGGCGATCTTCTCGTCGAACAGGATGTCGCGCATCGGCGAGAGGATCCGGGGGTTGCAGCCGATCGACCACTCGCCGGTGTAGCGGGCCCCGTCGTCGGCGTCGAAGATCCGCTGCAGCTTCTCGGCGTCGCCGCCGGCGCACTCGGCCCGGACGACTTTACCCTTCTGGAACTCGAGCCGGACGCCGTCGAACGAGGCCCCCTGGTAGATCGTCGGCGTGTTGAACCGGATGTGGCCCTCGATCGAGTCGCGGACCGGGGCGGTGAAGACCTCGCCGTCGGGGATGTTCATATTTCCCGCGCAGGGGATGACCGGGATGCCGGCGATCGAGAACGCCAGGTCGGTCTCCGGCCCCGTGATTCGGACCTCGCTCGCCGCGTCCATGCGCCGGACGAGCGGTTCGAGGGCCGCGGCCATCTTCGCGTAGTCGAGCGTGCAGACGTCGAAGTAGAAGTCCTCGAACGCCCCGGTGCTCATGCCGGCCTGCTGGGCCATGCTCGCGTTGGGCAGCCGCAGGACGCACCACTTGGTGTGCGTCACCCGCCGCTCGAAGTGGACGGGCTTCTGGTAGAGCGCGTTGTAGGCGTCGAGCTTGCCGGCCGGGACGTCGCCCATCTCGCTGATGTTCCAGGCCCCGCGGAGGCCGAGATACGCCTGGACCTGGTCCATTCTCGCCCGGTCGATCCGGCCCCAGCGCTCGATGGCCTCGGCCGAGCCCCGCAACACCAGCTCGCGGACGATCCGGGCGTCGCGGGTCTCCACCAGCGCGGTCCCGCCCCGCTCGGCGGCCTTCTGGATCAGCAGGCGGGGCAGGGTCGAGTCGACGAGGTCGAAGCACTCGATCAAGAGCGTCTCGCCGGCCTGCAGGCGGACGGAATGGTCGATGAGGATGTCGGCCAGGGTTTCCCAGCGCGGGTCGGGCATCGTTGCGCATCTCCCGGTCGCCTCCCGGCAGGCCGGCGGGCGGGCTGCGGCCCGCTTGCCAGCGGCGGGGGCGTCGATTAGCCTTACGGACGAGCGAGCCGGGGCCAGGGCGTCCCCGGCCCCGAGTCTCGCCTCCATGATCCAACCTTCGCACCGCGACGGCAAGACGCGCGGCGGCCGGGGCGCCTCGACGAACCGAGGCCGCGCCCCGGCCGGAAAGGGAGCGGCCCCTTGAAGCTCTTCGACCTGACGGGGAAGACGGCCGTCGTGACCGGCGGCAACGGCGGCATCGGCCTGGGCATGGCCCTGGGCCTGGCGGCCGCCGGGGCCTCGATCGCCGTGGTGGGCCGCAACGCCGAGAAGTCCCGCGCCGCCGCCGCGACGATCGAGGAGCAGGCCGGCGCGAAGGCGATCGCCGTCACCGCCGACGTCTCCAAAGAGGAGGACGTCGAGCGGGCCGTCGCCGAGATCGGCGAGCGTTTCGGCCGGATCGACGCCCTGTTCAACAACGCCGGGATCAACATCCGCAAGCCGCCCCAGGACCTCTCGCTCGACGAGTGGAACCAGGTGATGGACGCGAACGTCACGAGCGCCTTCCTGACGTCGAAGGCCGTCTATCCCTGGATGAAGCGCCAGGGGGGCGGCAAGATCGTCAACACCGGCAGCATGACGTCGGTCTTCGGGTCGTCGT
The DNA here is from genome assembly GCF_029589435.1 of Paludisphaera mucosa. NCBI lineage: Bacteria > Pseudomonadati > Planctomycetota > Planctomycetia > Isosphaerales > Isosphaeraceae > Paludisphaera > Paludisphaera mucosa. The sequence goes on from NZ_JARRAG010000002.1 coordinate 399,068, forward strand.
TCGCGGCCGCCTACGCCACGTCGAAGGGGGCGATCGTCCAGCTCACCAGGAGCCTGGCGCTGGCCTGGGCCGCCGACCACATCCAGGTCAACGCGATCCTCCCCGGCTGGTTCGACACCGAGATGACCCTCGCCGCCCGCCAGCAGATCCCCGGCCTCCACGAGCGCGTCCTGGCGCGGATCGCCCACGGCCGCTGGGCCCGCCCCGACGACATGGCCGGCGCGGCCGTCTTCCTCGCCAGCCCGGCCAGCGACTACGTCACCGGGATCGCCCTGCCCGTCGACGGCGGCTATCTCGCCACCCTCTGACGAAGAGCCGCCCCCCGGCCGCGGGATCGGGCCGGAGGGCGCGATCGCGGACTTCCTCTGGCACCCAGGCCGTTTCCACAGCGTCGGCCGCCTCCCGACGACGGCCTTCCCCCCTCGCGGGGGAAGGCGTCGGAACGGGCCGTTTTCGGGTTTCTCAGTGGGGCTCCGGATCGCCCTCGGCGCGGCCGTCCTTGGGGGCGATGAACACGTCCTTGCGCGGGAACTTCTCGAAGAGCGAGGCCGGCTTGCTGAAGTTGGTGGCCAGCACGTCGACCGGGTTGCCGGCGATCCACTGCGACAGGTCGATCGTCGCATAGACGCCCGTGTTGAAGCCGATCAGCACCCGGCTCGGCTTGTCGCCGACGTTCTCGATCGAGTGGCCGTAGCCCTGGGGGATGTAGCCGACGTCCCCCTGCGACAGCCGCTCGGTCCGGTAGCGCCCGTGCGAGCCGAACATCGTCACGCTGACGTCGCCCTCGATCACGTACTGCCACTCGTCCGACGTCGGGTGCCAGTGCAGCTCGCGCAGGCCGCCCGGCTCCAGGTCGAGGATCACGCCCGTGACGGTCTTGGAGATCGGGAAGGCCGTCGAGTCGACCCGCCACTCGCGGCCCCCCTTGAAGGTCCGGTGCGGGGGCCGCTTCAGCAGCTCGTACTTGTGCGTCAGCGCCGGGGCCTTCCAGCCCTGGATGGGCGCGACGGGCGTCTCGGGCGGGATCGCGCCGCGGGCGAAGTAGACCTCCTCCTTGGGGAAGCCCTCGAAGGCCGACTCGGGCAGGCCGAAGTTCTTGGCGAGGAGCGCCTTGGGGACGTGGCCGATCCAGTCGGAGATGCTGAACGTGCCGAACTCGGAGAAGTAGCCGTTGTCGAAGATCAGGATGAAGTGGCAGGGCTTGTCGCCCAGGCATTCGAGCATGTGGCCGTGGCCGCGGGGGAAGTACCAGACGTCGCCGGGGCCGAAGTCGTCGGTCTCGGAGCCGCCCGCGGGGTCGATGACGGTGGTGCGAACGCGGCCCTCGATCACGAAGGCCCACTCGGCGGCCGTGGCGTGCCAGTGCAGCTCGCGCATGGCGCCGGGCTCCAGCTTCATGGAGACGCCGGCGATCCCCTTGGAGACGGGGAGCTGCTTGACGGTCGCCTCCTTGCCGTAGCTGGCGCCGATGACCTTGCCCTCGGACTTCTCCAGCTCGAACTTGAAGGTCGGCAGCTCCTTGCCGGCCAGGACCTCGTCGGGCACGTTGTTCATGAAGGTCGGGTCGCCGGCCACGGCCTCGCGCGAGGTCGCCATCGCGGCCGCGGCCGCCGCGGCGAGCCCCGCCCCGGCCAGGAACTCTCGTCTCGGTAGTGTCGACATGCAAGACTCCTTGGATCTTGAGATGTGAGCGTCCGGGGCGCACCGCTGTTCTGGGATCTGCAGGCTCATCGCTTGGCCGGCGGCCCGGCCGTGAAGCCGCCGGGCGGGAGCGCCGGGACCTTCTGGAACTCCTCGGGCTCGGCCCCCGTCAGGCTGCCGAGGAACGCGACGATGGCGTCGACCTCCTCGTCGGAGAGTTCGTCGCCGAGCTGGACCTTCGCCATGATACGGACGGCTTTCGGCAGTTCCGAGACGGAACCGTCGTGGAAATAGGGGGCCGTGAGGGCGACGTCGCGGAGGCCGGGGACCTTGAACTTGTAGCGGTCGGCGGCCTCCCTGGTGACCCCGAATCGGCCCTCGTCGGGCGGGTCGCTCCCCGTCTCCTTCCAGTAGTCGGACTTCACGCCGAACTTGCGATAGCCCTCGCCGCCCACGCCGACCCCCTTGTGGCACTCGACGCAGCCGGTCTCGACGAAGGTCTGCAGGCCCTTCCGCTCGGCCGGCGAGAGGGCGTCGGCCTTGCCTTCGAGGAAGGCGTCGAACCGGGATCGTGCGACCAGGGTGCGCTCGAACGCGCCGACGGCCGCGCCCAGGTTGTCGGCGGTGATCGGGTCGTCCTGGCCGGGGAAGGCCTCGCGGAAAAGCGGCGGGTAGCCGGGGATCGCCGCGAGGCGGGCCTTCACCGGCGCGAACCCCGAGTTGCCGAAGGCCGGCCCGGTCACGCCCCCCTTCGCCTGGGCCTCGACGGTCGGGAACCGGCCGTCCCAGTGCTGGACCGAGTGGATCGCCGCGTTGAAGACCGTGGGCGCGTTGCGCTTCAGGTGGAAGTCGCGGGCCCCGATCGACTTCGGCAGGCCGTCGGCCCCCTGGAGCCCGGGGAGGTGGCAGCGCGAACAGCTCGTGGTGCCGTCGGCGGAGATCCGCGGCTCGAAGAACAGGGCGCGACCGAGCCGGACCCGCTCGGGCGGGGTCGGGGCCTCCGGCGTGGCCATGTCCCTGGGCATCGCCCGGAAATGCTCGCGGGCCTGCGGGAGCAGCCCGTCGTCGTCCGCCGCGGCGGCGGACGTCGCGAGGACGAAGAAGATCAACAACCGGCGACCCGTCATGGCAGCACCTCTTTCTTGCGGAGCCGGCCTCGTCGGGCGGCTCCAACCAGGGACGCGAGGATTCTCGATGCTCCCCTTCATCGTCTTGCCGTCTTCCGGCGTCTCCAGGAGAATACCCGTGGCGGCTTGCATGAGCGACGGGCCACAACCGGCGACCCACACGATGGAACCTCCCGGCGATTTGACGCAGATCCTCGGGCGGGCGCGCCTCGGCGACGACCAGGCCCGCGACGAGCTGCTCGCGATGCTGTACGAGGAGCTGAAGCGCGTCGCCTCGCGGATGATGACCCGCGAGCGCGCCGACCACACGCTCTCGCCGACCGCGGTCGTGCACGAGGCGGTGATCCGCCTGCTGGGCGAGGCCGTCTTCGAAAAGGCCGACGACCGCGGGTTCGTCCTGGCCGCGGCCGCGAGGGCCATGCGCGAGGTCCTCATCGATCACGCCCGGCGACGGGGCGCCGGCCGCCGCGGCGGCAAGAAGTGGCGGCGCGTGCCGCTCGACGGCGTGGTCGACTACTTCGAAGAGCAGGGCCTGGACGTGGTCGCCGTCCACGAGTCGCTCGACCGCCTGGCCGAGCTGAGCGAGCGCCAGGCGCAGGTGATGACCCTCCGCTACTTCGCCGGCATGACCGTCCCGGAGGTCGCCGCCGCGCTCGACGTCGCGGTCGTCACGGTCGAGCGCGACTGGCGGCTGGCGCGGGCCTGGCTGGGCGAACGGCTCCGCGGGGAGGACGGATGACCCCCGAGCGCTGGCGCCGCGTCGCCGAGCTGTTCGACGAGGCGGTCCGGGTCGACCCCGCCGCCCGCGACGCCTGGCTCCGCGCCTCGTCCGGCGGCGACGAGACGCTCTTCCAGGAGGTCCGCCGCCTCCTCGCCCAGGACGAGCGCGCGGAGCGCGACGGCTTCCTGGCCCCGCCCGAGTCGGCGGCCGACACGGCGACCTGGGTGCGCCGGCCGGCCCCGGCGCAGCCCGACCCCGCGCCGGCCGCGGCCCCGGCCTCGTCCGGCGGCCGCCGGCGGGGATTCACGCCGTACCAGGCCATCCAGGACGAGCCGGGGGCGAACCCCTCGCTCGGCTCCCGCGACCTGGCGCGGCGCCGCCTGCGCGGGCTGACGACGACCTGCATCGTCATCACGGTCCTGATCCTGGCCTGGAAATACGCGGTGGTCCGGGACCCCGACCCGTTGCAGGCCGTCCCCTACGTCATGCTGATCGTCGCCCTGGGGACGCTCGACGTCGTGCTCTACGGGATGCGCCCGTTCTCGCCGGCCGCGTTCGAGGCGATGGAGCTGGGGATGATCGGGACGGTCGCCGTCGTCTATTCGTTCGCGCAGTACCAGACGATGCTCGACTTCTCGCTCCGCGGCGACGCCACCCGGGCGCAGCTCGTGTTCAACCACCGGGTGCTCGTGTCGACGGTCCTGATCCTGTCGTACGGGATCTACGCGCCGTCGAGCTGGCGGCGGGCGGCCTCGGTCGTCGTCTCGATCGCGCTGCTGCCGTTCGTCACGCTCCTCGCGCTCCAGGTGCTCCACCCCGAGGCGATGGGCTGGATGTCGCGGCTGGGCCGGGAGCGCGGCAGCACGCCGCTGGCCCACTTCGGCTTCGACGCGATGCTCCTGCTGATCCTGGCCGCCTGGTCCAGCCACGGGGCTTACACGATCACCCGGCTGAGACGCCAGGCCCGCGAGGCGCGACGGCTCGGCCAGTATCGCCTGGTGCGACGGCTGGGCGCGGGCGGCATGGGCGAAGTCCACCTGGCCGAGCACCAGTTCCTCAAGCGGCCCTGCGCCCTGAAGCTGATCCGGCCCGACTTCGCGGCCGAGGGGAAGGCCCTGGAGCGGTTCGAGCGCGAGGTCCGGATCACGGCCGAGCTGTCGCACCCGAACACGGTCGAGATCTACGACTACGGGCGGACCGAGGACGGCGAGTATTTCTACGTCATGGAGTACCTGCCGGGCCTGAGCCTGGAGGACCTGGTCAAGCGCCACGGGCCGCTCCCCCCGGGGCGGGCGGTCTACCTGCTGCGTCAGGTCTGCCTGGCCCTGGCCGAGGCCCACGCGGCGGGCCTGGTCCACCGCGACATCAAGCCCTCGAACATCTTCGCCTCGCGCCGCGGTGGCGCGGACGACGTGGCCAAGCTGCTCGACTTCGGCCTGGTCCGGGCCGTCGCGCCGGAACGCTCGCCCGAGCTGAGCGAGGAGGGGCGGATCCTGGGCACGCCGATGTTCATGTCGCCCGAACAGGCCACCGGCGGCCGCGAGGTCGACGCCCGCAGCGACATCTACTCGCTCGGGGCCGTCGCCTACTACCTCCTGACCGGCGCCCCGCCGTTCGCCGAAGGGGGGACGATCCGGATCCTGATCGCCGTCGCCCGCGACCCGGTCGCACCTCCTTCGACCCGCAGGCCCGGCGTCCCCGACGACCTCGAACGCATCGTCCTCAAGTGCCTGGCCAAGGAGCCCGACGACCGCTTCCCGGACGTCCGCGACCTCGAACGCGCCCTGGCCGCGTGCGCCTGCGCGGGCGACTGGGACGCGGACAGGGCCGCCCACTGGTGGAGCGTGCAGGAGCCCGAGGCGAAGGCCTGATCATCAAGCGGCCGGCACGACGGCCGCCCGCAGGACGTCGAGCACCTCCGACGGGTCGCAGCCGTAGAGGCCCGAGCCCGACGCCGAGTTCGCCTCGACGACCGCGGGGCCGACGCCCCTCACGACGCCGGCGTCAAGCACGAACGCGGCCGGGAGGTCCAGGGCGGGATCCGCCAGGAGCCGATCGACCATCGCGCCCGTCGCCGCCCACGCGTCGGGCTCGACGATCCAGTCGTCGCCCTCGCGCGCCAGGGCGCCGCCGAGCCAGTACGGCGACCAGGCGCGGAGACGGCGGTCCCGGATGAAGCAACGGAACTCGGCCTCCCACTCGACCGGTTCCGACGCCAGCACCGGGTCGTCGTCGGGCATGTCGGGCAGATCCGCCCCCGAGGCGTAGACCCGCGGCGAGAAGATCTTGCGATTGGGCGGCTTCAAGAACGCGGGCCCCGCGAGCCCCCGCGCCTCCGCGGCCGTCATCAGGCGGAGTCGGCGGCCCAGATAGCGGTCGGGCAACCGGATGAGGAAGTCCTCGGGCGGCTCGACCACCGACAGGCCGAGTCGTTCGGCGACCGCCTCGGCGAAAAGCGGCTCGGCATGCAGGACCGGCTCGTCGGGCGCGAAGTCCTCGGGAGGCCGCCAGCCGGCCAGCCGCATCACGTCCCAGCCGAGGGCGATCGCGGCGCGTCGCAGGGTGATCGAATCGTCGGAATAGCGGGGAGATAGGATCAGGGTCGGGATCATCTCATTCCTCCGATCTCCCAGACGGCCGGACTCGCCCTCATGTTCGCGGGAGTGCCCGGGCCGCGGTTTGCAGGAGGAAGGAGGAGGACCGACCGTGGGACGCCCCCGCTCGAAGCCGCCGCCCGAGGACCCCGGCCTCGCAATGATCGCGGGGTGAGTTCCAACCGGGCCCATCCAGGATATCATAAGGCCGGCGATCCAGGCCCGTTCTCGTCGCCCCGGCCCGGCCGGCCATCGATCACTCGACGCTCGTCTGGCGGAGGCTTCCTGCGTGGGCAACTTCTACGTCAACTTCTCGGTCAAGGGCGCCGATCCGCGCAAGGTCGCCGACGCCCTGGGTCGGGCGGGCCGGCGGGCGATCGTCACGCCCGTGCAATCGGGCTTCGTGGTCGCCTACGAGAAGGAGGCCGACACCCAGGCGACGCGGCCGATCGTCGAGGTGGGGGCGATGCTCTCCCGCGAGCTGGATCGGACCGTCCTGGCCGTGCTCAACCACGACGACGACGTGCTCTTCTACTGGCTGTTCGCGGAGGGCGAGCTGGCGGACTCGTACAACTCCGACCCCGACGCCTTCAAGGAGGAGGAAGGGACGCCCCCGCTGGGGTCGGGCGACGCGGCCAGGCTCTGCGGCCTGCTGAGGGCGGGCGCCGATGCGGCGGCCGTCGAGGCCGCCCTGCGCGGGAACTTCGTGTTCGCGACCGAGCGTCACGAACGGCTCGCCGAGCTGCTCAACCTGCCCGCGTGGTCCGTCGGCTTCGGCTACGAATACGTCGATGACGGCGAGCTGGAAGGGGAGATGGACGTCGAGCAGCTGATCCACGTCGGCGGCGACAGGCCGGGGTGAGCCTCGCTCGCGGGCGCGTCGCGGCGGCGGACGAACATCACCCGCCGGGGCTCACGCGGGCGACGATCGCGGTCAAATTCGGCTCGTCCCAGGCCAGGACGTCGCCGTCGCGCAGGTGCGTATCGCGGTCCAGCGACATGTCGACCTCGACCCCGGCGACGGTCCTGAGGTGGAGGTGCTCCTCCTGCGGCCGGACCGGGTCGAGGTCCAGGTCGTCGATCACGGCCCCATCCAGCAGTTGGGCCCAAGCCGGATCCGCAGCGTTGCCGAGCGGCCTCTCTACGTGGATCATCGGTGCGTGCTCCCCCGCCAGGTCGGCGTCTGCAGAAGAAAACGATGTGTTTGGATGCGTCCGACGCGGCCGCGCCGATGCGCCGACCGGCCTCGTCGGACGATCCAGCTAAAAAGGATTCACCTGCACGTCGCGCGCCATGGCACGCTGATCCGGCGTCCGGACGATGTCCGATTCAGAGGTGTAGCTCGAACCATGCTCGGGCCAGCTTCGCGACCTGCTCCAGCGCGCCGGGCTCCTCGAAGAGATGACTCGCCCCGGGGACGACCTCCAGTGCGACGGGCCCCTTCATCCGGGCCATCGTCCGCCGGTTCATCGACAGCACCGGAGCGTCGGCGCCGCCGACGATCAGGAGCGTGGGAGCCTGGACGCAGGCGAGCGAGGCGTCGGGAGTCAGGTCGGGACGGCCGCCGCGCGAGACCACGGCCGCGACCTCGGGCCGTTCGGCCGCCGCCCCGAGCGCGGCGGCCCCGCCCGTGCTGGCGCCGAAATAGGCGACCTTCAGGCCGCGCGTCTCGGCGCGAGCCTCGACCCACTCCGTCGCGGCCACGAGCCGGCCGATCAGCAGGTCGATGTCGAAGCGGAGATGGCCGGTGTGGCGTTCTTCGAACTCCTCGGCCTCGGTGAGCAGGTCGAACAGCAGCGTCGCCAGCCCGCCGGCCTGCAGGCATTCGGCCACGCGGCGGTTCCGCGTGCTGCGTCGGCCGCTGCCGCTGCCATGGACGAACAGGACGACGCCCCGGGCGTTCTCGGGGACGGCGAGGTCCCCTTCGAGCCGCACCGAGCCGAGGTCGATCTGCACGGAGGTCGGGATGAGCCCCTGGGTCGACGTCTCATTCATGGCGAACCTCTCCTTCCCCTTCCCTTCGTCCGCGATCCGACGGCCCGGGATCCTCCGCCGCCCGCCGGAGGAGGTCGCACACCTCCTCGTCGGTCGTCTGCGAGAAGTCGCGGTACCAGAGCCCGACCGCATGGAATGGCTCCGGGGTGCGGGCGCAGACCATCTCGTCGACGTCGCGGCCGAAGTCGTCGCGCGTCGACCGGGCCGCGACGGGCACGGCGACCACGACCCGGCCCGGCCCGCCGCGGCGCAGGGCGGCCACGGCCGCGCGCATGCTGGCCCCGGTGGCCAGGCCGTCGTCGATCAGGATCACGGTCCTGCCCCGGACGTCCGGCGCGGGTCGACTCCCCCGGTACTCCCGCTCCCGCCGTCGCAGCTCCTCCGACTCCTCCGCAGTGATCGCTTCGACGACCTCGGGCGCGATGCCGAGCCCCTCGACGACGTTGGCGTTGAGCAGGCGGACGCCCCCGGTCGCGATCGCGCCGAAGGCCAGCTCGGGCTGGCCGGGCGCGCCGAGCTTGCGCACGAGGAACACGTCGAGGGGCGCGTGCAGGGCCCTCGCCACCTCGTACGCCACCGGGACGCCCCCGCGCGGCAGGGCCAGGATCAGCACGTCGAGCCTCCCGGCGTATCGCGTCAGCCGGGTTGCGAGGACGCGGCCGGCGTCCCTTCGATCGCGATACGTTTCGCGCGTCATCGCCCGCCTCCCTCGCCCGACGAGTCCGCCGCCGCGAGCGGCGGCGCGGACGGGACGGAACCCAGGCGCTCAAGCCGGCCGGCAGGATCGGGTCGACGCCGTGACGCGGCCGGCCGCATCCTCTCGCCGGTCCGGGACCGGCTTTCCCAAGCACGACGCCCCCACGATACCCCCTCCCGACGTCTGTGCAAATGCCGGGCCCCGCGCCAGCCCGAATAGGGCGGCCCGGGGCGATCGTCAACCGAGGAGGGAGCCGACCGCCCGCGACGTCGCGGGGAAGGCCCGGAGCAGCGCCCGGGCCGCCTCGACCTCGGGGGGATTCGGCGGCGACGCGGAATGCGACGCGGGCGTCGGTTCCGCCTCAGACCAGGTTGTGGAGAGTCCCATGGCGGTCGCGAGGGCGTCCGTCGTCGCCGGGTGGGCGGCGAGCAACGCGGCCGCGGCCCGTTCGGCGGGGCCACTCGCGGCGCGGGCCGGCGCGGGCGAAGCGACCTCGAAGTCGGGCTTCTCGGCCTCGGAGCGATTGCGGTTCCAGGGGGGCGTCCAGGCCGCGAGGGCGTCCAGGCCGCTGGGGAAGACGGCCGCCGCCTCCTTGACCAGGACCGGCAGGGCCGCGTCGGCGTGGGGGCGGAGCATCCTCAGGAGCTTGGGCATCCAGGGCATCAGCAGGCGGTCGGGGAGGCGTTCGAACGCCTTGCTCAGCAGCTCGACCGTCAGGCCGCCGACCAGCGGCGTGAACACGAGCGCGAGGAGCAGGCCTTCGAGGTACTCCGGGAGCGCGGGGAGGGTCAGCTCGTTCTCCGTCAGGGCGTCGAACCGCGCGCGGAGGGAGGCGACGTCGCGGAGGCGGAGCACGCACTCGGCCGCCCACAAAAGCGCGAGCTTGGGCGGGTCGGCCGTGACCGGGCCCGCCTGGCGGACCGCGATGACGAGCTGGCTCCGCTCGCAGCCCAGCGAGAGGGCCAGGCTCTCCAGGGTGAAGATGAACTGGAGCATCGCCGCCAGGTCGCCCGGCTGCACGCCCCGGTCGGCGAAGGCGTTGGGCAGCATCGTCGCGTAGTGGGAATACCCCGTCGTGACGAACCGCCGGAGCCAGGCGGGGAGCCCGGCCGCGGTCGTCCGGTAGTAGTGGACGAGCCGGGCGATCCGCGCGTGGATCTCGCGCGCCTGCCGCGCGTCGGGCTCCTTCACCAGCAGGTCGACGGCCCGATCGCCCAGCTCCTCGACGAGCCGGTCGCTCTTGAGGAACAACAAGCCGTCCTCGGCCGCGCGGAGGGCGTCGACCGCGTTCGCGTCGGGGCCGAACGCCGCCTTCTTCAGCCGGCGTTCCAGGACGTGCTCGACCGTCACGCCTTCATATCCGAGCTGGATGACCTGCCCCTGGTTCTTGCCGATCGCCAGGTCCCAGCTCTCTTGCCGGGGGACGTGCCCGAGCAGCCGCTGGCCCATGATCGGCCGCACGACGCCGGGCGGCATCAGGTACAGGAGCTTCCAGAGCAGGTCGGAACACGGCAGCAGCTCGGGCGACTTGCGGAAGTCCAGCAGGGCGCGCTGGATCGTCCGCGATTCGAGCGCGATCGGCAGCGGCGCGAGCCGGTCGTAGACGTCGCGGGCGAGCGGCGGCAGCGACTCGAAGCCGATCCGGCCGACCCGGTCTCCGCCCAGGAGGATGTCGCAGAGGCGGCCGACGTCGCGCTTGCCCGGCACGACGTCCTTCTCGAGGCAGGTGATCGCCGCGTCGCGGAAGTCGTACGGCGTCGGGTGCCGGCGGTTGCGCAGGTTCGCCAGCAGGACGGCCGTCTGGTAGGTCGCGATGCCGTCGGCCGTCGACGCGAGGTAGCCGTCCTTGCGGGCCAGCTCGACGATCCGCACGCAGTTCTTGAGCAGCTCCTCCTCGTCCGACTCGACCTGCGCCGGCGGCCCCTGGAGGTAGTCGAGTAGGCGGCCGGGCGCGGCGCCGGTCTCCAGGGGGGGCGGGGCCGCGGCCGCGACGGCCTTGACCTTCCGCTTCGGCTTCGCCGGGGCCTCGGGCTCGGGCACCGCCTCGGGCGCGGCGGCGTCGCCGTCCTTGCGCGCCCGCTTCTTCTCGGTCGGCTTGAGGGCGAACGGCTTGAGCGAGTGCCGGGCCAGGCTCTTGCGCCAGCGGGCCTCGGCGAGCGTCACCGCGCCGCGGGGGTGGCCGAACTGGTGGCAGATCGCGCTGTAGCTGCTGGGGAGCAGGCCGTAGAGCCAGGTGGTCGGCGTGCTCGGGGGGACGTCCCAGACGGCGTCGGTCGCCAGCCCGAACTCGGCGACGCGGCTGGCGGCGTGGGCCGCGCCGCAGACGTAGAGGGCGTCGCGGGGGTCGACCGAAGAGGCCCGCAGGTCCTGCTTGATGCGCGTCCACATGTGGCGCTCGCGAAGCTCGTCGGAGCGGCGGTCGCGGTCGGTGGTCCCCAGGCGGCGGAAGAGGCTGCCGATCAGGAAGAGCACCTGGCGGTAGGCCGGATAGCCGGCGTCGACGACGGCCTCCTCGACGTACTGGTCGTACCACTCGCTGAAGTGCTGGACGCGGGCGTTCTTCAGCAGGACCCGGCGGAAGACGTCGAACGTGGGGGCGAGCGAGCCGATCTCGACGCCGACGGCCGAGCCGTGCATGCCGGCCTCCTCGTCGTCGGAGCCGGGCTCGTCGGGGACGGCCTTCTCCAGGGCGTCGGACTCCTGGGGCATCCACTGGAAGACGTGGTCGGCCGAGCGGTCGACGAAGACCAGGTCCGTCCCCGGGTTCTCGAGCGCGTAGGCGATCGCCTGGTACTCGGCCGAGAACTCGGTGAGCGGGCAGACGAGGCTCAGCGGCGCCCAGGCCGCCGGGAAGTGCTCGGACGACGAGGCGAACGCCTGGAGGGCGACCGGCGCGCGGCAGTCGCGGAGGCCCTCGATCACCGGCCGGAGGTCCTCGCAGCACTCCAAGAAGATCGTCCGCGGCGGCCGCGCCGCCAGCCTTCGCGCCATGTGCAGGGCCGACGACGGCGAGTGGTGGCAGACCGGGAAGATCTCCAGGGGCTCGCGGAACGCGCGCTCGACGTCGTCGACGAGGCCGCCGAGGATCGCGCCCAGCGGCCGCGCGTCGTCGGCGAACGCGCCGGCGGCGGCGAGGAGCTGGTCCCGCAGCGGCGCGAACGAGACGGGGAGGTCGTCGGCGGGGTCGGCCGGCCGGGTCATGGCGTCACCTCATCCCTTCCAGCGCGTCCTTGCCCGCGGCCTCGAACGGGTCCCATGGGCCGCCTTCCTTCTTCGCCCGCTTGGCGACCCCGGCGTGCCAGAACTTGTTGAGGATCGAGACGTCTTCCGGGATGCGCCGCACCAGCGTGCCGACCAGCGAACGGGCCAGCACGCCGGGCGCGAGCGAGCCGTCGCCGAAGAAGCGGCCGTGGAGGATCGCGTCCTCCAGCACGCCGATCTGCTCGGCCGTCGAGAGCGCGCTCTCCAGCCGGTCGTCCTCGGACGTCGCGGACGCCGCGGCCTCGCGGAGGTCGGCGAAGGTCTGGAGCAGGATGTCCAACAGCGCAGGCGGCGTCTCGACCTCGAACCGGTTCCGGGCCAGCAGTTCCTTGGTCCGGAAGAGCACGATCTCGCGCTCGGTCTTCTTGTCGGTGACGACGGGGATCTGCACGAAGTTGAACCGCCGCTTGAGGGCCGACGACAACTCGTTGACGCCCCGGTCGCGGGCGTTGGCCGTGGCGATGATGTTGAACCCCGGCCGGGCGAAGACGACGTCGTCTCCCTTCAGCTCGGGGATCGAGACGTACTTCTCCGACAGGATCGAGATCAGGGCGTCCTGCACGTCGCTGCTGCACCGGGTCAGCTCTTCGAACCGGCCCATCAGGCCCCCCTGCATGGCCGTCATGATCGGCGAGGGGATCAGGCTCTCGCGCGACTGGCCGGCGGCGATGACCATCGCCACGTTCCACGAATACTTGACGTGGTCCTCGGTGGTGCCGGCGGTCCCCTGGACCACGCGCGTGCTGTCGCCGCAGACGGCCGCGGCGAGCAGCTCGGCGAGCCAGCTCTTGCCCGTCCCCGGGTCGCCGATCAGGAGCAGGCCCCGGTCGCTCGCCAGCGTGACGATCGCGCGCTCGACCGTGCCGGGGTCGCCGAAGAACTTGGGCCGGATCTCGCGCTCCAGCCGGTCCGACGGCGACGAGCCGAGCACGAACACCCGGACCAGCCGCGGCGAGAGCCGCCACGACGCCGGCCGCGCGTCGCCGTCGACGGAGCGGAGCCATGCCAGCTCCTCCGCGTACTTCGCCTCCGCGGGCTCGCGGAGGATCTCGCCCGCGCCTGCGGCCGCGGGCTCGGTTTCGGCTTCCGATGCGGCCGACTTCGCCTTGGACATGGCTCGACTCCGGTCGGGTTACCTGAGCTGCTTCTTGAGCTCGACGATGAGCTTCTTGATGTTGCCGGTGAGCACCGGCAGGCCGATGCCCTTGAGCTGCTTGCGGAACCACTCGTTGACGCTGAAATACCCCTTGCCGCTCACCGAGCCGACCGGGATGAAATGGACGCCCGACTGCTTGACGGCCTTGATCATCTCGAACAGCGGCCGGTCGTTCTGGAACTCGTAGAAGTCGGAGATCCAGACCATAGTGGTGCGCCGGGGGTCGAAGATCAGGCCGCGGGCGTGGAGCATGGCCTTGGGCCCGTCGTTGCCCCCCCCCAGGTCGGTCCGCATCAGCGACTCGAACGGGTCGGCGGCCCAGGCGGACAGGTCGATGACGTTGGTGTCGAACGCCACGAGCGAGACGACCACCCGCGGCAGGGTCGCGAAGATCGACGCCAGGATCGCGCACTGGACCATCGCGTCGACCATCGAGCCCGACTGGTCGACTACGACGATCAGGTACTTGTTCAGCGACTTCTGCGCGGTGCGGCGGTAGAAGAGCCGGTCGACGTAGAGCCGGCCGTCTTCCGGGTTGTAGTTCGGCAGGTTCTTCCAGACGGTCCGCTTGAGGTCCAGGTTGCGGTAGACCCGCTTGGGGGGGACGGAGGCGTCGATCTCGCCGGATTTGGCGCTGAAGACCTGGCGCTTGAGGACCGCCGCCAGGTCGTCGACGTACTTCTTGATGAGCCGCCGGGCGTTGGCCAGGGCGGGCCCGGTGAGGTTCGACTTGTCGCGCAAAAGCTGCTCCACGAGCGGCAGCGTCGGGCTGAGCTGCGCGGCGAGGCGGTCGTCCTTGAGGACCTCGCGCAGGTCCATGCGCTTGACGAGGTCGCTCTCCATCGCGACCAGCTCCTCGCGAAGCTGGTGGTCGTCGACCCGCGGGGCGTTGCCGCTGACGCCCGCGCCGGAGCCGCCGGCCACGGGAGCCCCCGCCCCGCCGCCGCCCGGGCGCAGGCTCCCCGGGCCCATCCCCATGCAGCGCTCCAGGGCGGCGACGTCCTGGCACCACTGGTTGTACTGGGCCGCGGTGCAGTTCGGCGAGCGGGTGTTCGGGCCGAAGACGTTCAGCAGCAGCTTGGAATAGGCGAACGTGCGGCGGAGGTCCGCGTCGGCGTCGGCCGGCGGCGGCTCCGTCCCCTCCGGAAGCTCCTGGATGCAGGCCTGGACGGCGTCGAAATCGGGCTTCACTTTGGGGTGGCGGTGGATCAGGACGTCCACGCCGATCCCGGGGTCGAGGATCGCCCGGGGGAGGTCGAGCCGGTCGGCCAGCTCGACGGCCGTCGCCTCGAACGCCGCGCCGGCCTCCTCCAGGCCGCTGGTCGCCGCGAGGAGCCGCCAGTAGAGCATCTGCCGCTGGTTGAGCGCGACCGGGTCGGGCATCGACCACCTCAACTTTTCCGGAGCAGCCGGCCGGACCGCTCCTTCAGGACGTCGAGCGCGGGGTTCTTGAGCTTCTTCCGCCGATCCGCGAGGTCCTCGCCGCTGATCACGTATTTCTTCCGCGTCCCCGCGCAGAGGGGCTGGACGCGCCAGCCGCCGCGATCGAAGCGCAGCAGCCCGATCAGCTCGGCCGCGTCCGCGACGATTTCCGCGGTCAGCTCGCTCCCGTCCGGGAGGCGTTCCCAGGCGATCGGCAGCCCGTGGCCGGCGGCGAGCCGGACGGGCTCGGCGATGTGCACCGGGTGGCGGAACAGCGCGGGCGGCGGCGGCAGGGCGGTCAGCCGGTCGGCGGCCGCGAACGGGTCGGCCCCGCCGGCGACCCCGGGCGGCGAGCGGAGGATCAGGTCGCCGTCGGCCCGCAGCTCGGCGTCCGCGATCTTCAGCGTCTTGCGGCCGTCGAGCGCCTGCAAGATCGGCCCGGCGACCGGCCCGAAGAGGTCCCAGGCCTCGGCCCCGGCGAGCGCGTCCACCTTGTAGCCGGAGAAGGGCACGCGAACCGTCCGCGGCTCGCCGTCGTCGAACAGGCCGTAGAGCACGGCGCAGAGGAAGTTCTCGTGCGCCTGGACGTCCAAGCCCAGCGGCGTGAGGACGCCGGCCGCCTCGCGGAAGGTCGACGACCCCGGGGCCTGGTGGGTCCGGATCATGGCCGCCGACCACAGGTCGCCCCAGCGGAAGGCGGGCAGGGCCGGCTGTTTCGAGGTCGGCGCGTATCGGATCAGCTCGTTGCTGAAGCCCGTCAGCAGGGCCGCCAGGCCGGTGAGGTCGGGGTCGGCCTGGAGGTTCTCCAGGGTCGCCGCGAAAGGGGCCACCGAGGTCTCCTCCAGGTGCTTCAGGCCGGCGATCGCCAGCTCGGAGAGCCATTGCTGGACGCTGGCCAAGAGCGCGGCCGAGCCCCCCGGCGGCGGGGGCGGCGGCTCCTCGGACGGCGGCGAGGGCCTCCCCAGCGCCTCTCGGGCCTGGGCGACGAGCGCGTCGTAAGCGGCGCCGAGGAGGGCGACCCGCGCCGACGCCAGCGCGAGGAACGACCGCGCGACGAACTCGCTGCGGCCGACGGCCGCGACGGCCTCCGCCACCGCCGCTCCCAGCGGCGAGCCCTCGAAGACGCCGACGAGGGCCCCCAGCCGGTCCCGGTGCTCGTCGCCCAGTCGGGCGAAGCCGTGGATCAGCGCCTCGTCGAGTTGCTCGACCAGCCCGAGGGCCTCGTCCACCCCCGGCGGCGGCGTCGTCGGCGCGCTCATGACACGAACCATCCCATCTCCAGCACGGTGCCCGGCCGCGACGTCAACTCGCAGTAGCGCAGGTAGTTCAGGAACCGGCTGAAGACGACCCCCGGCGACTCCTTCCGCTCGGCCCCCCGGAGCGCCCCGAACAGCGCCGGGGCGTCGTCCGCCGTCGCCACGTCCGCCACCCCGAGGTATGCGGCCACCCGCGCCGCGCCGAACTGGAGGATGGCCTCGTCGACCATCTCGCGGATGTGCTTGCAAGGGCCCCCGCCGAGGCCGCCGCACGGCCGGTTGTTGTTCGTGCAGCAGTAATAGTCGCCGCCGGCGGCGACGAACGAGACGTAGACGCGGTCGACGTCCGACCCGCTCGAGACGACCCCCTGCACCCGGCCGCCGGCCAGTTCCACGAACGGCACGACCTTCACCGTCCGCCGCCCCGCCGGGACGACCCCCTCGACGACGCTCGCGCGCTCCAGCATGGCCATCCTCGCTGCGAGGATTCTTACGCCCGGCCGGACGCCGCCGTCCGACCCGGATGTTGGACTATTGAACAGTACACCTCTGTCGGAATCAAGGGCCCGGAGCCGGTCGTTGCTTTTCGTCATCGCGGACCCTCGCCGGGGCGAGGTGGCGGCCGAGGACCGTCAATCGGCCGAAGCCTCCCGACGGGTCGCGGCGCGGCCGCGAAATGATCAGAATAGATCCCGGCCCCTCGACGTTCGACGGGGGACCGACGCGCCGGGCCTCGTTTGATGAAGGGGCTCGGTCCCATTCTCCGCGTCTCTCATCGGCGGCGACGACTCGTCAACCAAGATCCTGGAGAAGGAAAGGGCGGCCCCACATGAGACCTCTCCGCGGACGTTCGTTCTCCCTTCGGCCGGCCCGCACGGCCGCTCCCGCCGCCTGGATCGTCCTGGCGGCCCTGTCGCTCTCGAACGCCGGCGCGGGCGCGAGGGCCCAGGCCCCGCCCGCCGCGTCCAGCTACGACCAGCTCGCCCCGGTCCTGCTGGGCAAGGAGACGTTCCAGGACGTCGTGGCCCGGGACAAGGCCGAGAAGGCCGCCGTCGCGGCCCGCCACAAAGCGCTGCTCGAATCGCGGTACGACCTCGCCCCCCGGCCCGACCCCGCGCTGCGGATGTCGCGCGGCAAGCCCGTGCAGGTCGGGCCGACGGCCCGGCTCGCCGAGGGGACGACCTGGGAATCGCTGGCCGCGACCTCGCCGGAGGACGTCCGCTCCAGGGGGATCTTCCCCAAGGGCTACCTCCCCCTGCCCCACCCCAAGCACGAGGTCGGCGGCATGGTCTTCCCGCAGAACCAGCTCAAGGCCTTCCCCAGGCTGGAGCGGTTCGACCTCGACTTCGACCTGCCCGACCACTTCCTGCCCGAGTTCCCGCCGGCCCTCTACCTGACCAGCCGCTCGGACCTCGGCGACGTCTCGCAGGGCAAGGTGATCACGGTCGACAACTTCCAGCAGATCTTCGCGGGGATCCTCAATTCCAAGGACCTGGAGGGGATGCGGCTGCTCGTCACCCAGTTCCCGCAGCAGCAGTTCAACGCCACGGCCGACCGCAAGACCGAGAACCCGCTCGGGATGCAGGGGGTCGCCTGCTTCGACTGCCACGTCAACGGCCACACGTCGGCGGCGACCCACCTGGCGGGCGACATCCGGCCCCAGTCGCATCGCCGCCGGATCGACACGACCAGCCTGCGCGGCCTCAACGTCCAGCGTCTCTTCGGCTCGCAACGGGCGCTCAAGACGGTCGAGGACTTCACCGAGTTCGAGCAGCGCGGCGCGTATTTCGACGGCGACCAGGTGTCGGCCGCGGCCAAGGGGGTGAACCCCCTGGAGCGGGGCAGCCAGGTCCACTTCATGGCGGAAATGCAGGAGCTGATCGATTTCCCCCCCGCCCCGGGCCTTGACGTCTTCGGTAGAATCGACGCCCGGAAGTTCGGCCCCGACACCCCGGAGGCGCGCGGCCAGGCGTTGTTCACGGGCAAAGCCCAGTGCGCCGCCTGCCACCCGGCGCCCTACTACACCGACGGCTCGATGCACGACCTGAAGGTCGAGCGTTTCTACCAGACCCAGACCATCAACGGGCTGGTCGCGACCCGCCAGGGACCGATCAAGACGTTCACCCTGCGAGGGATCAAGGAATCGCCCCCGTACCTCCACGACGGGCGCCTGCTCACGCTGGAAGACGCCGTGGAGTTCTTCAACCTGATCCTGGAACTGCACCTGACCCCCGGCGAGAAGACCGACCTGGTCGCCTTCATGAGGCAGCTCTGAGCTGCGTGGCAGACCCGCCCCGGAACCGAAGGAGAGCCGATCGATGTCGGACGAGGATCGCCGCCCCGAGGAGACCCCCACGACGCCCGCGGTCGGATTCGGCCCCAACGCGGGCGGGGCCTTTTCCCAGGAGGACTACCACCACCCGGCCGCCGGGTGGGGGGCCGCGATCAGCGTCGGCAAGGTGCTGGTCAAGCAGCGCGAGGTGCTCGACGGCGCCCGCGTGGTCTTCGACATGAACCACGAGAACGGCGGCTACGACTGCCCCGGATGCGCCTGGCCCGACGACCGCCACGGCCTGACCATGGACATCTGCGAGAACGGCATCAAGCACGCCACCTGGGAGATGACCAAGAAGAAGGCGACCCCCGAGTTCTTCGCCGCCCACACGGTCTCGGAACTCGCGACCTGGACCGACTTCGCCCTGGAGGACGCCGGCCGCCTGACCGAGCCGATGCGGTACGACGCCGCGTCGGACAAGTACGTCGCGGTGACGTGGGACGAGGCCTTCGCCCTGGTCGGGAAGCACGTCCGGGGGCTGGGCGACCCGAACCGGGCGGCCTTCTACACCTCGGGCCGGCTGAGCAACGAGGCGACCTTCCTGCTCCAGCTCTGGGCCCGCGAGCTGGGGACGAACAACCTCCCCGACTGCTCGAACATGTGCCACGAGGCCAGCGGCCGGGCGATGCAGGCGGCCATCGGCACCGGCAAGGGGACGTGCGACCTGGTCGATTGGCAGAAGACCGACTGCCTGATCGTGATGGGCGTCAACGCGGCCTCGAACGCGCCCCGGATGCTGACCTCGCTGGCCGAGGCCTACCGCCGGGGGGCGAGCATCGTCCACATCAACCCGCTCGTCGAGGCGGCCGCCCGCAGGACGATCGTGCCGCACGACATCCTGCGGATGGCGACCTTCCAGTCGACGAAGACGAGCACGCTCAACATCCAGCCCCGGATCGCCGGCGACCTCGCGCTCATGCGCGGGATCGCCAAGCACCTGTTCGAGGCCGTCGCCGCCGACCCGAAGGCGATCGACCACTGCTTCATCGAGAACCACACCTCGGGCTTCGAGGCCTACCGCTCGCGGGTCGAGGCGACCTCGTGGGCGGAGCTGGAGCGGCAGTCCGGCGTGCCGACGGCCCGGATCCGCGAGCTGGGCGAGGTCTACCGCAAGGCGCGGGCGGCGATCATCGGCTGGTGCCTGGGCGTGACCCAGCAGGAGCACGCCGGCGACACGATCCGCGAGATCGTCAACGTCCTGCTCCTACGGGGCAACATCGGCCGCGAGGGGGCCGGGCCCTGCCCGATCCGCGGCCACTCGAACGTGCAGGGGAACCGCACGTGCGGGATCGACCACCGGCCCGGCGAGGCCTGGCTCGCCCGCCTGGATCAGGCCTGCGGCATCACCTCGCCGCGGGCCCACGGCCTCGACACCGTCCGCGTGATCCCGGCGATGGCGCGCGGCGACGTGAAGGTGTTCGTCGCGCTGGGCGGCAACTTCGCGCTAGCCGCCCCCGACCCGGCCTACACGTTCCCGGCGCTGCGGAACTGCGACCTGACGGTCCAGGTGAGCACCAAGCTCAACCGCAGCCACGTCGTCCACGGCCGCGACGCCCTGATCCTGCCCTGCCTGGGGCGGACCGAGAAGGACCACGGCGCGACCGGCCTGCAGGGGATCACCGTCGAGGACTCGATGAGCATGGTCCACCTCTCGTTCGGCATGAAGGAGCCGCGCTCGCCGCACCTGCGGCCGGAGCCGGCGATCATCGCCGGCATGGCCGCGGCGTCGCTGACGGGCACGAAGACCCCCTGGTCCGTCTACGCGGGCGACTACGACCGGATCCGCGACACGATGGCCGAGGCGATCGAGGGCTTCGAGGACTTCAACCGCCGCGTCCGCCAGCCCCTGGGCTTCCGCCTCAAGCAGCCGGCCCGCGAGCTGGTCTTCCTGACGAAGACCGGCCGCGCCGAGTTCTCGGACGTCCCGCTGCCCGACGCCGTCCCCGCGCCCGGCCGGCTGATCCTGGGCACGATGCGGTCGCACGACCAGTGGAACACCACGATCTACTCCGACGACGACCGCTACCGAGGCGTGAAGAACCTGCGGACCCTCGTCTTCATGAACGCCGACGACATGCGCGAGCGCGGGCTGGCGAAATACGACCTGATCGACGTGACGAGCTTCGCGAAGGACGGCTCCACGCGGGCCGTCCGCGGATACCGGGCGCTGCCTTACGACCTGCCGCGCGGGTCGGCCATGGGCTACATGCCCGAGCTGAACGTCCTGTGCCCCATCGGCGACTACAGCCCGCAGAGCGACCAGCCGCTGATGAAGCACGTCGTCGTCGAGGTCGTCCCCTCGCGCCTCGCCGCCCCGAGGTCGGAGGTCTAGATGAAGCTGCGACTCAAGGGGAACTCGATCCGCGTCCGGCTGGATCGCCGCGACCTCCAGACGCTGCTCGACGAGGGCCGCGTCGAGGACGCCCTGCGGTTCGGCCCGGCTCGGGCCTTCTCGTACGCCGTGGAGCTGGGCCCCGCCCCCCGCGAGCGGCCGACGGCCTCCTACGCCGCCGACCGCCTCACGATCCGGATCGACCCCGAGGACGCCCGCGCCTGGCGACTCGGCGGCCGCGTCGGCTTCGACCACGCGCAGGCCGTCGACGGCGGCGTCGTCCGCGTCCTCCTGGAGAAGGACTTCGCGTGCCTCGACCGCCCCCCGGGGCAGGAGGCGGACGACGCCCACGCCTTCCCCAACCCGTCGACCTCCTGCTAGCGAGGCCGCGCGGCGACGCGAGGCCGACGATCGAAGTCCGAAGGCGGGCGCCGCCGGCCCGGGGGGATCACGTTGCGAGCCCGACCTGAAGCGAAACCGAAGCATCGCCTGGCCGCCGGCCTGGTCATCGAGGCCGCGAGGCACCTCGCCGAGCGCGTCGAGCGCCGCCTCCCGGGGACGACCCTGGCGGCCCTCTCGAAGGAGCTGACCGAGATCGCCGTCGCGACCGAGGAACGCGGGCGGAAGGCGAACGAGCCGATCTTCGTCATCCGGGCGTTCTCCGTCCTGGCCAGCGGGCTGGTGTTCCTGGGGCTCTGGTTCCTCGCCCGCCACGTCCACACGAAATGGGCGTTCGGCACGATCACCGAGGTGTTCGAGGCCCTGAACGCCGGGTTCAACCTGCTCGTCCTGCTCGCCGGCGCCCTGTGGTTCTGCGTGACCCTGGAGGCCCGGATCAAGCGCAAGGAGGCGCTGAGCTTCATCGGCGAGCTGCGCGAGTTCGTCCACGTCATCGACGTGACCCAGCTCTACTACACGCCCGACCTCTACCGCTCCGTCTCCGGCGGGGGGACCGGCAACCCGGCGATCGACGAGGTGTACCTCCTCTACTGCACGCAGATGCTGACGGTCATCGGCAACCTCGCCCCCCTCTACACCCGCGGAGCCCCCGACGACTCGATCTTGCGGGCGTCCTCGGAGGTCGAGATGCTGGCGATCGCCATCACGACCAAGCACCTCTCCAAGGCCGAGACCGTCCGCTCGATGGGCCGGGAACAGCCCCGGCCGGCCGCCTCGTAGGACGAACGCGGGCCCGGAGGGCCGGATGAGGGGACCATGATCGTCACCTCACCGTCGACCGAGCGGCCCGCCGCCGCCTCGGATCGCGAGGCCGTCGGCCCGGGATGCGAGGCGACCGGCGTCGGATGACGCGCCCATCATCCGCCGCTGCGCGGCGCCTTCTCCCACGAAGGGGAGAAGGACGTCTCGCCCCACCCCGCTCGGACGGGGGACTTCAGGGCGAGGTCTTCAGATAGACCACGGCGGCCCCGGCGAAGGGTGGCTTCAGCGTGCGGATCGCCCCACCCTCGACCGGCTCGCCGGGGGTGATCCGGCCGGTGGTCGGGTGCATCCACTCGACGACCAATCGCCCCTTCGCCGCCGAGACGTCGATGGTCGCGGGGCCGCCGTCGGGCAGGTAGGCCAGGTATTCCCGGCCGGGGACCGCCAGGGCGAAGCTGGTCGAGACCAGTTCGCCGGCGGGACGGCTGGCCGCGAGGTCGATGCGCGAGGCGTACCGGCGCGCATGGCCCATCGCCCGGCGGCAGGCCTCGGCGTCCCGCACGCCCACCCCCTGGGCGGCGAGGATCGGCGTCCACGCGGGGTCGTCGTAGGGATCCATGAACAGGATGTTGTGACCGCGAAGGAACGCCTTCCAGACCCACTGCGGGTCGCCGCCGACCCCGAAGACGTGGTCGGTGTCGAGCAGGCTGACCTTCCGACCGTCGACCGCGCGAGGGTCGATTTCGAGGTCGGGCCAGTCCTTCGATCCCGGCGAGAACCAGTCCGCCGGGCTGGCCGTCATCTCGTCGTTGCTCTCCGAGCCGTGGCCTGTGAGCCCGACGGGGTGCTGCCTGGGCCGGGTCTTCTCATGGGCGTGCACGGCGTCGACGACGAACCAGTCCCAGTTCTTGTCGCCGCCCTCGTTGGTCACCTCGTAGAGCACGTTGTCCAGGTCGTTGAGCGTGTCGACGACCTTGCGGATGTAAGCCGCCTGCCGCTCGCGGACCTGGGGGTCGTCGAGGGCGGGGCCGCTGTCGCCGTGCTTGTTGCCGTTGAAGCGCTGGACGTTGTTGTCGGGATGGTACGGGTGGCCGCGCCAGGGGGTCCCGCCCAGCCAGGCCTTGGACGCGCTCCAGCCCTGGAAGAGCATGACCGAGACGTAGATCCCCCGCTCGCCCGCCTGCCGCACCCGCGTCCGAAGTCGATCGAAATACGCCTCGTCGAACCGGGAGAGGTCGAATCGCGGCTTGCCGTCGAGGGCCGTCCCCGGGCCCGTGCGGGCGTACGGATTGGGCGCGATGAACCAGTCCGCGGGATTGGATCCCTTGCCGTCGGACCAGGGCGCCCAGCGGGCCTGCTCCCAGGCCCACAGCCGGATGACGTTGTGGTTGCGCTCGCTCAGGAAATCGAGATAGCGGGCGAAGTCGAACGGCGGCGACGAGCTTTCGGGGCCCTGATCCTGGAGGTTCGCCCAGGTGTGCGATCCCGTCAGGAAGACCGCCCGGCCGCTCGCGTCGGCGAAATAGCGAGGGTTGCTCGGATGGACTTTCAAAGGCCCGGTCGCGGGGCCGTCCGCGGCGGCGAGGGCCGGCGACAGGAATGCCGGGCCCAGGGCGAACAGCCCGATCGTGAGCCATTTCATCGACTCGGCCCTCGCGAAGGAATGCGATCTCTCCGTCCCGGACCGCGGCCGCGCCGCATGGAGATGAATTGGACACGCGCCGGGGGGCGGTGTCAAAGGGGACGTCCCGGCGGGCGACCGCGGCGGGACGCCGGGCCTTCGGGCTCGCTCCGCGTCTTGCCTCACCTCCTACGATCAAGTCGGGGGAGCCGACCTCGGCCCGCGGCGGGCGATCCGACGATCTCCCCGATCTCGAACCCGGCAAGGAGCATGCTCCCATGGCCCGTCCGAAAGAGATCGCCGGCGTCTCCATCCCCGACGGCGCGCTGGCCGTCGAGGCCGCCGAGCTGGTGCGCGACACCGAGTCGGACCTGCTGTTCGACCACTCGCTGCGCGTCTATTTATTCGGCTCGCTGCAGGGCCGTCGGCTCGGCCTGACATTCGACCCCGAGCTGCTCTACATCGGGGCCCTCTTCCACGACATGGGGCTGACGGAGAAGTACCGCAGCCCGAAAGAACGCTTCGAGGTGGACGGGGCCAACGCGGCGCGGGAGTTCCTCCGGCGGCACCAGGTGCCCGAGGCGTCCATCGACGTCGTCTGGGACGCCATCGCCCTGCATACGACGCCGGGCATCCCGAAGTGGAAGCCGCCCGTGGTGGCGCTCGTCGCCGCGGGCGTCGAGCTGGACGTCATCGGGCTCGGCTACGACGACGTCTCCGCCCAGGACCGCGACGCCGTACTGGCGGCCTTCCCGCGCGTGGACTTCAAGCGGAGCATCGTCCGGGCCTTCGCCGACGGCATCGCCCACAAGCCCGAGACCGCCTTCGGCAACATCAAGGCCGACGTGCTGGAGCGGCTGCTGCTCGGCTACGTCCGCCCCAACTTCTGCGCGATGATCGACGCGTCGCCGTTCCCGGATTGAGCCTCGACCTCGACGGCCGTCAACGGCCCGGCTCGGAGTCGCGGTAGAGGCGGGCGAGCTCGACCATGATGGGTTCGAGGCGGGCGTAGTACTCGTCGGCGGCCAGCGAATCCTTCTTCGCGAGCAGGTCGGCGGCGTCGCGTTCGAGGCGGTCGCGACGCTCGCGGACCTCGGGGGACATCCGCCGGTCGCGGTCGTTGGGGACGAGGTGGAGTTGGTGCGCGCGGGCGCCGTCCAGGGCCGAGCCGCCCGCGACCCGCCGGGTGGCGCGGACGCCGCGGAACCAGTCGGCCGGCGTGCCCATCCGGTCGCCGTTGTCGTCGAGCAGGGCGTGCTCGGTGGCCAGACGCGACTTCGACCGGTAGAACTCCTCGGTCCGGCCGCCGGCCGTGAGGAAGGCCTCCAGCAGCGAGACCTGGCCGTCCTTGTCGAGGTCGGCGCGGGGGTCGGCGATCGACTCGGCGAGTTGGAGGCCGAAACGGGCGTAGTTCTGCTCGTCGCCGCTCCGCGTCGCGGTCGCGACGACGCGGCCCGGGGCCGACAGCGCGTTGAGGAACGGCCCGCTGGCCGACGAGCCGTCGAGGATCGCGAGCGGGCGGGCGGCCGGCTTGAGCCAGGCGGCCAGCTCGGCGGCCGAGACGTCGGGCCCGCGGAGGTTGAACCGGGCCTCGCGGCCGTCGAACGTCCCGTGGCCGATCATCACGATCCAGAGGGCCTCGCGCCCGGCCGTCGCCCGCTCGGCGAGGGCTTTTTGCAGGGCGTCGCGGTCGGACGGGCCGCCCTCGACGGGCTTATCCAGGCCGATCCCCAGGAACTCGGCCGGGGCCTTCGCGGCGGCGGCCTTCCAGGCGTCGGCCGCGCGGCGGAAGTCGGCGGCGTACTCGGGCGTCCCGGGCGCGCCCACGACCACGATCACCGAGGGGCGGTCGGACTCGGGGCCGGCCAGGGCCAGGCAGAGGGTCATCGCGAGGAGCGTCGGCATGGCGTGCACCGGGGTGGGGTTCGTCAGGCGAGTCCGTTCAGGCGGCGCAGGCCCCACTCGGCGGTGAGGCAGGCGATCGCGATCAGGAAGGCGAGCGGGTGGTCCCACAGCGGGGCCGTCCAGGGTTCCGAGATCGGCGCCCCGCGCGCGGGGAGGCCGGCGACGAAGGCGTCCAGGCGCGAGCCGTCGATCACCTCGCCCCCCGTCTTCGCGGCCAGCTCGGCGAGGAACGCGCGATCGGGCGCGAGGCGGGCGAACTCGTCGGCGGCGGGCTGGGCCGCCCAGCCGGCCTCGGCCTCGCCGACGGTCGAGCCGTCCACCGCGACGGCGGTCGCCGCGACGCGATAGGCCCCGGGCCGCTTGGGCACGTAGGTCGCCGCGTACGCGCCGGCCTCGCGAGGGTCGGGCTCGGCGTCGAGCGTCAGGGATTCGCCGCCGGGGAGCGCGACCTTGAACGCGACCTTGGCGTCGTCGAGCGGCCGGTACTCGGGGTCGCGCACCCGGGCCGTCAGCTCGACGGCCGGCGCGGGGGCGTCGGGCTTCGGGCGGGCGGCGACCTCCGCGCGCCGGGGGACGTCGGCGACCAGCCAGCGCGCGGTCTGCCGCCAGGACCGTTCGAGGTCGCTCTCCTCGGAGTCCTGCTTCCGCATCCCCCAGCGCCAGAGGTCGCCGATCAAGAGCGCGGCGACGCGGCCCTTGCCGAAGTTCTGCGCCGCGAGGGCGGGGGCGACGGCCCCGTCGGGGTCGGCGACCTCGGCCAGGACGACGGCCCCCGGCTTGATGCGGCCCACGCGGCTGAGGGTCCGGAACGGCGGCATGGCGGCCAGCCGCTTGTGCTCCTCGTCCTCGGTGGCCCGGGTCCGCACCCAGGGCTGGAGCCAGCCCTCGCGGGTCAGGACCAGCCGCAGCCCGCCGGAGTCGGCCGGCTCGGCCCGACCGCCGAGGTAGACGGGCAGCAGCTCGCCGACGGCGGTCCGGTCGTACCCGCCGTCGGCGAACGAGTCGGGGCCGCCGAGCATGAGCAGCCCGCCCCCCCGGACGGCGACGAAGTTCCGCAGCAGGGCGAGTTGGTCGGGCGTGAAGAAGCCGGCCTCCAGGTCGTCCACGACGATCGCGTGGAAGCGGTACAGTTCCTCGGCCGTCTTCGGGAAGCCGTCTCGAAGCTCGGCCTCGTCGAGCGTGTCGAGCCGGACCAGGACCGGCTGGTCGGCGGCCTCCGCGGTCTCGGCGTCGGGGTTGTCGAAGCCCTGGAAGAACTTGTTCGTGCGGTCGCGGGCGGCCTGGAAGTCGAACTTGGGCTGCTTGCGGGCAATCCGCAGCAGGCCGACGAGCTTGATCTGCTCGTCGTCCCGGAGCGCCCGGCGGAGGAACTTGAATTCCCAGTTGGGCCGGCCGCCGACGTAGAGCACCCGGTATTCGCCGCCCCCCTGGTCGACGACGACCAGCCGTCCGTTGTTGGCGAGCGTCTGCTCGGTCGAGGCCGGCGAAGCGCCGGCGGCCTCCGGCTTGGGCTCCTCGTCGGCCGGGAAGGCGCGGACCTGGTAGAAGCCGACGCCCCGGCGTGCGGGGCGGAACTGGAAGCGGAAGCTCAGGGGCTTGGCGTCGGCCTCGGCCTTCGCCTGCTGACGCTGGACCTCGACGCCCGCCTCGTCGACGACGACGGCGACGATCGGCCGGCCCGCGTAGCCGACGGCCGAGACCTCGGCCCGGAGCACGACCGGGGCGGATTCGAAGTTGGTCTGGCTGATCGAGACGTCGCGCACGCCGACGTCGCGGGCGACCCCCGGCGCGGGGGGGATCACCGGATAGATCGGCGGCAAACTCGACCAGTCGACGTCGCCGACGTCCGTCCGGCAGCCGTCGGTGAAGAGGAGCGCGCCGGCCAGGGGCAAGCCCCGGAACCGCTTGGAGAGCGACGCCAGCGCGGCGCCGATCGCCGAGCCGGGGCCGTCGAAGGCCAGGTCGTCGAAGTCGTCGACGGCGCGGAGGTGGGTGTCGAAGGTGTAGCCGCGGGCGTCGAAGTCCTGGCCCAGCCGCGCCCGCCAGGGGGCCTCGCGGCGGAGCCGGTCGCGGATCCAATCGCCCCGCGTCTGCTCCGAGCCGTCGTCGCGGATCAAGAGGCTCTCGCTCACGTCGGCCATCACGGCGAACGCGTTCGCGCCGCGGCGGGGCCGCAGGCCCGAGAGCAAGGGCTCCAGCAGGATCAGCGCGAGCGTCGCGAACGCCAGCGCCTTGAGGATTGCGCAAGCGGTGCGGACCCCGGCGCCCGCGCCGGCCCGGGAGTAGCTCCAGACGATCAGCGCCAGGGCCAGGCCCGCCAGCGAGGCGGCCCAGGGCCACCACCCGGGTGCGCCGAGGATGATCGAGGGGGAGGTCATCGTCCGCTCCCGAGGCGCTCGTAGTAGCGCCGCACGCCCTCCGCGAATTTGGGCGGGACGGGGTCGCGGTCGATCGGCACCAGGGCGTCGGGCTCCTCGCGGCGGCGGACCTCCTCGGCGATCCGGTTGCGAAGCTCGCGGATCGGCTCGGCCACCATGTCCTTCAACTGCGACCAGTCGGGCTCCTTGGCGTGCTTCTTGAACTCCTCGCGGGCCCCCCGGACGCGGTCGCGGATCCGTGCGGCCTCGGCCCGCAGCTCGGGATTCTCCAGCAGCTCCTCCACGTCGCGCATCCGGTCCGACCACTGGCGGAAGCCTTCGCCCCGGATCGGCGCGCCGGGACCGCGGGCGAGCCCGTCCAGCAGGCGATCGCCTGCCGACCGACCGCCGCCGCCACCCGCTCCGCCTTGCGGCGCCCCCTCGCCGCCCTGCCCACCTTCACCCCGGCCCGGCTCGCGAGGCTCGCCTTGACCGCCCTG
Source organism: Paludisphaera mucosa (assembly GCF_029589435.1). Lineage (NCBI taxonomy): Bacteria > Pseudomonadati > Planctomycetota > Planctomycetia > Isosphaerales > Isosphaeraceae > Paludisphaera > Paludisphaera mucosa. The sequence continues at coordinate 427,149 of NZ_JARRAG010000002.1, forward strand.
ACCTTGCTGCCCCTGGCCCGGCTGACCACCGGGCTGCCCTTTCTGGGCGTCGCCCTGGCCCGGCTCTTGCAGTTCGCCCGGCTGACCTCGCCCCCCGCCGGGCTGACCTTTCTCCTGGGGCGCGCCGGGCTGGCCCTTCTCGTGCGGCTGACCGGGTTGACCCTTCGGCTGAGGCTCGCCCTGGCGTTCTCGTCGGTCGCCCGCCTTGCCCGCCTCGGCCGGTTCGCCCTGGCCCGCGGGTCGACCCTCGCGAGAGCCTTCGGCGTCGGGTCGCTCCGAGTCGCCGGCCTGGCCGGGCCGGGCTTTTTGTCGCGGGTCGCCCGGTCGGCGTTCGCCTTCGGGCCGACCCGGCTTCCGGCCCTGGCCGTCGGCCTGGGCGATCTCGCGGTCGACCTGGTCGGCGAGATCGTCAACCTCGCCCTGCGCGCGGCGGAGGGCGGCGACCTCGTCGCCGAGGATGCTCTGGGCGGCGCGTTCGACGCCCTTCCGGAGCTGGTCGACGCCCTGGCCGGCGCGTTGCGACGATCGGGCGGCCTCCTCGGGGACACCGAGCTGCGCCAAACGTTCGGCCTCGCGGAGCGCCTCGGGGACGGCCTGCTCGTCGGCCTTGCGGACAGCGTCGAAGAGGGTCTTGGCCAGCAGGGGCTCGGTCTCCTCGGCCTCCTGGATCGTCCCCTTCATCCGGTCGACGAGCTTCTCGAAGTCCTCGCGCTGGCGTTCGAGCCCCTTCTCCAGGTCCTTGCGGTCGCCGGAGTCGCGGAGCGTCTTCTCGGGGCGGTCCTTCCAGGCGTCGAGCTTCTCGGTGAGGCCGTCCTGCGCCTCGTCGAGCCGCTTGGCCTCGTCGCGCATCTCGGTCATCTCTTCGGAGAACCGGTTCGAGGACTGCTTGCGCAGGTCCTCGCGGACCTGGTCGAGCTTCTCGCCGGCGCGGGCGCCCTCGGTCAGCGCCTGCGAGGTCCGGCCCTGCTCCAGGGCGTCGGAGGCCTGGCGGGCATGCTCGCGGGCCTGCTCGACCTGCTGGCGGGCCTCGGCCATGCGGTCGCGGTTCTGCTCGTTCTCCATCCGCTCCTGCAGCTCGTCGGCGTCGCGGAGGACCTGCTGCTGCTGGTCGCGGAGCCGCTTGAGCTGGCGTTCGACCTCCTGCCTGGCCGTCTCGTCCTTGGCGGCCTCCAGGGCCGACTGCAACTCCTTGAGGCGCGCGTTGAGGTCGGCCTGGCGCTGGGCCAGCTCGCGCAGGCGGCTGGCGATCTGGCGGGTCTCGCGCTGCTCGCGCTCCTTCTGCGTGGCCTCTTCTGGCTTGGCCCGGCTCTGCTCCTCGAATCGTTCCTCGTCGTTCTTCAATTCGAGCTGATCGAGCTGACGCTGTGAGGCCGAGCCGCCTCCGCCCCCTCCGCGTTTGCGGGCCCCGCCGCGGACGACCTGGAACTCGCGGGCCCGCAGCTTGAGGAGCGCCTGATACGCGGCCTGCTCGGCGGCCAGGGCCGGCTTGAGCCCCGCCGGGTCGTTGGCGGCGAGGGCCGCGCCCAGCCCCGCGACGGCCTCGCCCATCGCCTTCACGGCCCGACCGAGATCCGCCTTCGAGGCCGGGTCCTGGAGCTTGCCCCCCAGGGCCTCCGCCTGCGCGACGGCCGTCTGCTGCGACTCCTGCAAGAGCTTGACGTCGGCGGCGAACTTGTCGGTAGGCTTCGCGCCGACCTCGCGACGGACGACCTTCCAGGTGCCGTTGACGACCTGCTTCTGCAGCTCCGCGAGCTGTTCGGCCTGCTGCGCCTCGGCGCCTTCCTGCTGTTGCTGCTCCTGCGACGTCCCCGGGGGGGGCTCGCCCTGGCGGAAGATCTCCTCGAAGTGGCGGACCTCGGCGAAGAACATGTCCCCCTCGGCGCGGCGGACCGCGCCGTCGGGGCCGACGTCCTCGGCCCAGGCGAAGTACGAGACCAGCTCGTCCGGGGCCGCCTTGAGCGATTCGAAGTCGATCATCGACTCGAACTCGACCTTCTTGGCCGGCTTCGCGCCCGCGTCCGCCGCGGAGAGGACGACCTCGCGGGGCTCGCCGCCGGCGTGGACGTAACTGAGGCCGTGGCGGACGACCCCGAAGTCGTCGTCGGCCTGCGCCTTGAGCCGCAGCTCCTCGACGGGCGAGACCCGGACGTCGCGGCCGGGGGCGGCCACCGCGATCGTCGGCGGCCGGTTGCGGCCGACGTTCACGCCCAGCTCGGCCGTCAGCTTGTTCTTGCGGCCGTCGCGGTCGACGAGCCGGACCTTGTAGCGATGCGACTCGGCGAGCTTGAGCGCCGCGCGGAGCGTCGGGGCCCCCGCGGCCGTCGGCTCCAGCGGGGTCTCCACGCCGTCCTCGTCCACGAGTGCGGCCGAGGCGACCTCCTTGTTGAGCCGGAACGTCAGCGCGGCCTCGGTCCCCTCCACGGCCGAGATGTGGCGGACGTCCTCGGCGGTCTTGGGAGCGAGCGCGGTGTAGCCGGGATAGACGAGCTGGGCGTCGATCCGGGTCAGCTCGGGGTGCTCGAAGACGTGGACGCGGTACGACGGGCTGCGGCCGGCCCCGAACTCGACGTGGTACGTCAGGTCGGCGTCGACCGACTCGACCCGGCCAGCGAACGTGGGGTCTTCCAGGCTCCGGGTCATCCCCCGCGGCGGGCCGGCCCCGGGTCCGCCCTCGACGACGAGCTTCGCCTCGGGAGGCGCGACGCCGCCGAAGCGGGCGACGACCAGCAAGGGGGTGCCGCGCTCGATCTCGGCATCGCCCGGGAGCACCTCGAGGCCCGCGTCGGCGGCGGAGGACGCCGCGGCGCTCGACCGAGGCGGCGAGCGATCGATGAACTCGCGCGACTGGACGGCCAGCAGCCCGAAGACGGCGAGCACGCCGCAGCCGGCCGCCGCGTGGCCGAAACGGGCGGCGGCGAGACGCCAGGGCGAGACGACGGCCTTCGGCCAGTCGTGGCCGCGGCCGTGCTCGATCGCCCGGTCGAGCACCGACTGACGCAGGAAGCCGCGAGGTTGCGTCGCGGGGGCGAACTCGTCCTCGACCGCGGTCAGCAGGACGGCCTCCAGGTCGGGATGCGCGGCCTCGACGCGGCCGGCGACGCAGAGGGGATCCTTCTCGGTCCTCCGCGCGAGCAGTGCGCAGCCCAGCCCCGATATCAGGGCCAGGCCGCCGAGGATGGCGACCAGCCCCGACGGGTAAGGGCCCGTCGCCAGCAAAGCGAGGCCCGCGCCGCCCCAGGCGAGCCAGCAGAAGGCCAGGTTCGCCCACAGGCTCCGACGCCGAAGCCGCAGCGCGACCCGGTCCAGGGCGGATCTCAGCTCGTAGTTCATGGCGCCGACGCCCCCGCTTGTATGGGCCGGGCGCGGCCGAGCCGCCCCGCCAGCCAGGTTTCGACGATCAGCACCGCGATCGCCAGCAGGATCAAGGGACGCCAGAGCTTCTGGCGCCCCTCCAGCTCCGCGTTCTGCAACTGCCTCGTGGCCTCGCGCTCGACCTCGGCCGACGCCTCGGACCGGACGAGCCGACAGCCCGCCTGCTCCAGCGCCTCGACGCCCAGGGGCGCGGTCCGGCTCTCCAGCGGATCGAGGTTCACCGCGAAGCGCCGGGGGCCTCCGGGAGCATCGACCCCGTAGACGCCGGGGGCCTCGGCCGCGCGGAAGGCGGCCGTCCCGGGCTCGACCCGGACCGTCGAGCCGTCGGGCTTGTGGACGGCGACGGCGCCTTCGGGGAGCGGGATCGGGCCGCCGACGAGGAGCGGACCGGCGGCCTCTCCCGAGCCCGGTCCGTCGAGCAGGGCCGACATGAGCGGCACGAACTTCGACGATCGGGCGAGCCAGCCGTCGGCCGGCTTCCAGCCGCTGGCGAAGACCACGAGCCGTCCCTTGCCGAGTCGCTTCTCGATCACCGCCGGGTCGCCGTTCTCGAACCGGGCGACGACGCGGGCCTCGCCCAGCGCGTCGGCGGGGAGCCGCCGGTAGCGCCGGAAGCGGATCTTGGTGAAGTCGTTGAACTGGGGGGCGGACACCGACGCGAAGAGGGGATGGTCGAAGGCGATCTCGCCGAGCATCGCATCGCCCCGGACCTCGGCGTCCACCACGTCGAACGCCGGCACCTCGGCCGCCGCCGCGAGGGTCGCGGCGCGGCCCGCGGCGACGACGGCCAGGACGGTCCCGCCGCGCTTCGCAAACTCCGCGAGCGAAGCGGCGTCGCCGGGCGAGGTTTCCGCGGCCAGCACGACGAGCGCCGGGGGAGGGTCGGCCGCGATCGCCAGGGGCGAGCCCGGGGCCCGTCGCTCGACCTTCACGGCGCGGCCGGGCGCGGCGTCGAACACCCGCCCGAGGTAGTACAGCAGCCCCTCAGGGTCGTCGGGCTCGTCGGGGCCGACGAAGAGGACGGTCGCCGGTTGCTCGGGGTCGGCCGCGAGATACAGCACGTCGTCGAACGAGTGCGCGTCCCCTTCGAGCCGCAGCGCGGTCCGCGCGGGGCCGGCGGTCGGACGCGGAACGCGGACGACGCGACTCTCGCCCGGCGGGACGTAGACGGGGATCGGCCGGGCCTCCTTGTCGTCGACCCAGGAGAGGGAGAACGACTCGCGCTTCGAGTTCGGGTCGTTGCTGACGCGGACGCGCAGGGCGTCGGGCCGGGCGTCGTCGTCCGAGGGGGCGAGCCACTCGGCGGCGGCGTTGGAGCCCTCGGCGGCGACCGGCCGGGCGTCCAGCTCGAGGTCCGAAGGCCAGTCGAAGTCGCCCAGGGCGTCAAGCCGGCTCCCTTGCTGGAGGTCGGAGACCAGGACGATCCGGCGCGGGACCCTGGCGGAGGCGCGGGCGGCGTCGCCGAGGTCCTCGATCGCGCCGGCGGCGTCGATGAGCGCCTGGCCCAGGCGGGTCGCGCCCCACGACGGCGCGAGGGCCTCGATCCGGGACCGCGCCGCGGCCTGGCGCTGGGCCGGGTCGAGGCTCGCCCACTCGGCGAACCCGAGCACGGGCCGCGAGGAGGCGTCGAACGCGAGGACCGCCAGCTCGTCCTGGGGCCCGCAGCCCGCGACGACCTCCAGGGCCTTCGCCACGGCCTTCGACCACAGCGTCCCCCGGCGCATGCTGGCGCTGACGTCGATGAGCAGGGCGGTCCGGCTGCGTCCGACGTCGCCGAGGTCCTGCGCGGCCGTCTGCCGCAGGAAGGGCCGGGCGAAGGCGGCCGCGAGGATGGCCAGGGCCGCGGCCCGCAGCAGCAGCAGCGGCCAGTGCTCCAGCCGGCTGCGCCGCGTCACCCTCGGGGGGGACGGGGCGAGGAAGATGAGCGAGCTGAAGGGCATCTCGGAGCGGGTCGTCCGGCGGATCAGGTGGAACAGGATCGGGGCCGCGACGGCCAGGCCGCCCAGGATGAAGAAGGGGGTGAGGAAGCTCATGGCCGCCCGCCTCCCCTTCCGCCCGGGGAGGGCCTACGGGATGGGCCGGCGAGCCGCATCATCCGCGACTTCAGCACGTCGAAGAGGGCCAGCTCAAGGGGGGAGTCGGTCGTCATCGTCCGGAGCGCGAATCCCAGGCCGGTGCAGATCTGCTGGACCTCGGCGGCGTGCGCGGCGAACCGCTCCAGGTAGCCGGCGCGGGCGGCGTCGGGGTCGACGTACAGGGCGCGGCCCGATTCGGCGTCTCGGAACTGGGAAGGGCCGGCGAAGGTGAAGCCGACCTCGGCCGGGTCGAGGACGCGCAGGGCGATCACCTCGTGGCCTCGGGCGCGGAGCCGGGCCAGCGGGCCGCGGATCGCCTCGGCGGGGACGAGGAGGTCGGACAGCAGCACGATCAGCCCGCGCTTCTTCACGGTCGCCGCCAGCTCGTCGAGCGGGCCGACGAGGTCCGTCGCCTTGCCCTGGGGCTCGCGGTCGAGCATCCCCATGAGCCGGCGGAGGTGCCCCGGCCGATGTCGAGGGGGCAGGTATTCGACGATCCGGTCCTCGAACGCGGCGAGCCCCACCGCGTCGCGCTGGAGGGTCAGGAAATAGGCGATGGTGGCCGCCGCGGTCCGGGCGTACTCGCCCTTGGTGAAGCCGAGCGTGCCGTAGCCCATCGACCGGCTCGAATCGACGACGAGGTGGCAGCGGAGGTTCGTCTCGTCCTCGAACCGCTTGACGTAGTAGCGGTCGGACCGGGCGTAGAGGCGCCAGTCGAGATACCGGGGGTCGTCGCCCACGCTGTACTGGCGGTACTCGCTGAACTCGACCGAGAACCCGTGGTAGGGGCTGCGGTGGATCCCCTTGATGAAGCCCTCGACGGCGGCCTTCGCCCGCAGTTGCAGGCTCTTGATGCGGAAGAGGGTCTGGGGGTCGACGAACGACCCGCGGCGCGACGAGGGGGCGCGGGCGTCGGGCTCCGGGGATCGCGGCCGGCCGGTCGGCGTCGTCACCGGATCGGCTCCTTGACGTGTTCGAGGAGCCGGTCGATCACGGAGTCGACGGCCACGCCGTCGGCCTCGGCGCGGTAGCCCAGCAGCACGCGGTGCCGCAGCGTGGGGTGGGCCAGCGCGCGGATGTCCTCGGTGGCGACGTGGAAGCGGCCCCCCAGCAGGGCCCGGGCCTTGGCCCCCAGCACCAGCGACTGCGCCGCGCGGAGCCCCGCGCCCCAGCTCACCCAGTCGTTCACGAATTTGGGGGCGTCCGGTCCGGGGCGGCTCGCGGAGGCCAGTCGCACAGCATAGCGGACCAGCGGCTCGGCGACCGGGACCTTGCGGACCACCTCGTGGAACTCCAGGACGTCCCGGCCGCTGAACAGGGGCTCGACCTTCTCGGGCTTCCGCGAGGTCGTCTGCTGGACGACCGCCACCTCGTCGTCCTCGGGCAGGTAGTCGACGACCACGTTGAACAGGAAGCGGTCGAGCTGGGCCTCGGGGAGCGGGTACGTCCCTTCCATCTCGATCGGGTTCTGGGTCGCCAGGACGAAGAAGGGCTCCTCCAGCGGGTAGCGCGTGCCGGCCGCGGTGACCTGGTGCTCCTGCATGGCCTCCAGGAGGGCGGCCTGGGTCTTGGGGGGCGTGCGGTTGATCTCGTCGGCGAGGATCACGTTGGCGAAGATCGGCCCCTTGACGAACTGCATCCGACGATGGCCGTCGCCGACCTCTTCGAGGATCTCGGTGCCGGTGATGTCGGCCGGCATCAGGTCGGGGGTGAACTGGATGCGCCGGAAGTCCAGGTGGAAGACCTGGGCGATGGTCCGGACGAGCAGCGTCTTGGCGAGCCCCGGGGCGCCGGTGATCAGGCAGTGGCCGCCGGCGAAGAGGGCGATCAGCAGCTGGTGAGTCGCCTCCGCCTGGCCGACGATCACCTTGGCGAGTTCGCGTTCGATCCGGCCGCGGCCCTCCTGGAGCTTCTCGACGATCCGCTTCTCGTCCTCGTACGATTCGACCTCTCCCGTCACGACGGCCCCTTTCCCGCGATCGATCAGTGAGTCATGGCGTAGGTCACGATGTTGATCCCCATGGGATACGACTTCTTCTCGGCGAACTCCCGGAAGTAGGCGGGGTCCTCGCCCTCGCGCTCCCAGCCGTCGCCCAGGTCGGTGTTGTGGCAGATGATCGCCATCAGCCGCCCCTTGTCGTCGGAGATTCCTCGGTAGTGGACCTCGCTCGAACCGGGCCAGCGGTCCTCGTACGTCAGCCCCGTGGCCATCCAGGTGTGGATACTGGGCACCTGGGGCCGCTCCTTGAGCTTGTAGACGCACTGGAAGACGGGGTGGTCGAGGGGCAGCTCGACGGGCTCGCGCTCGGGGAAGACGCGCTTGATCTCGCGGTGGAAGTTCTCGTACTGGTCGTCGCCCCAGAAGTCGTCGACCATCAGGAAGCCGCCGTTGAGCAGGTAGCGGCGGAGCGCGACGACCTCCTCCTCGTCGAAGACCAGCGAGCCCGGCTCGATCATGTAGAGGAACGGGTAGTCGAACAGCCGCGGGTCCGTGAGCGCGAGCGAGATCGGCTTGGGGTCGACCTTCAGCGAGGTGAGCTGCTGCAGGCGGTAGGAGAAGTTCAGGTCGCTGTCGGGCCAGTCGGTCAACCAGTCGCCGCCGCCCCCCCAGCCTCCCCTTCGTCGTCCGTACGAGCCGTATTGCACGCGCACGAAGGTGAACACGTCTTCCTCGAACCGCTCGTTCACCTTCCAGTCGGGCACGCCGGCGCGGTCGGCGGGGATGCCGTCCATCGGCGACTGGCGGCGGCGGCCCCACTGCTGGGCGAGCACGACGCCGGCGACGAGCGTCGGCAGGCAGACGATCAGGGCCACGAGCGAGAGCCTTCGCATCCGGGTCATGGCGCGTCCTCGGCCTTGGGCCTGGGCGTCTCGGGCGGCTTCGACGAATCGGCGTCGACGATCTCGAGGAGCAGCCGATGGGCGTCGAGGAACCGCGGGGCCTCCTCCAGCGCCTTGAGGACCTCGCGCCGTGCGTCGGCCGGCCGGCCGGCCTCGCGGAGCAGTTTGGCGAGGCTCTGGTGGACCTGGGCCGGGTCGGTGTCGTCGAGCAGGGCGACGGAGCGGTAGGCGGCGATCGCCTCGTCGCGACGGCCCAACTTCTCGGCGGCGCGGGCGAGCGCGCGGTGGGGGGCGGGGATGAGCGGGTTGACCGCCAGAAGGCGTCGCGAGTTCGCGGCGACCCCTTCCCAGTCGCCGGCCGCCTCGTCCAGCTCGATCAGCCGCGCCTGGGCCGGGGTCGCGTCGCCGTCGCGCGCGGCCAGGTCTTCCAGGACGGCCCGCTCGGCCGGGACGTCGCCGAGGCGTTTGTCGACCTCCGCCAGCAGCATATACGCGTTCTCCGCGCCGACATAGTCCGGGTACAGGGCCTGGTATTTGAGCAGGGCCGCCTTCGCTTCGGGCCACTTCCCCTCGGCGACGAGCCGGGTCGCGAGCCGACGCCAGCCGGGATGGCTCGTCGGATGCTTGGCGATCCAGGCGGTCAGCGCGGCGGAATCGGCCTCGGCCGGCAGGTCGACTTCCTCCCAGGTGGCCCCGGGGGCGACGGCCTCGGCCTTCCGTTTCGCGAACGCGGCGAACTCGCCGTCTAGTTGATCCAGCGTCGTCCCGGTCCGCGACGGCAGCGCCGCGTCCAGATTCTTGCCCGCGCCGAGGTCGTCCAGGACCTGGCTCAGGGCGGGGAATCCGGCCTTCTCGACCAGGAACTCGACGGCCAGGGCCGATTCGAAGTACGCGAATTGCAGGTCCTGGCCGGTCTTGGCCTCCAGGAACGCCGAGCTGAGCCGGCTGAGCGGCGTCAGCTTCTCGCCCAGCAGCGCCTGGCGCAGGGCCGGGGTCGTCTGGGTGGCCCAGGCGCGGTTCTTGAGGCCCTCTTCGTACACCGAGATCCCTTCGCTCAGCCAGCGCGGCATCGTGTTGCGCGTCTTGGTCAACGTCACCGCATGGCAAAGCTCGTGCCAGAGGACGGCCTCCCAGTTCGAGGGGTGCTCCCCCTGCGACGCCGGGCTGATGGCGGTGATCACCGGCCCGAAGCAGACGCCCAGCAGGCCGTCGGCCCCCGGGAGCCCGAACGTCCGCACGGCGAATTGCTGCTTCTGGGGGAAGATCTCGACGATCAAGGGGGTCGGCGGCATGGCCCCGTATCGCGCGCCGAGCGTCGATCGGGCCTCCTTGAGCAGGGCCAGGACGCGGTCGCCGTAGAGGTCGGCCTCGCGCGGGTCCATGCGGACGACGAGCCCGTCGGCTTCGAGCGTGCGGAACTTCGACAGCCGGTCGCGGAGCGTCGTGAGGTTGAAGGCGACCACGTTGTAGCCGTCGGCGGCGAAAATCTCGTCGACGAGCTTCCAGCCCTCGGTCTCCTTGCCGAGCCGCAGCAGGGTCTCGGCGAGCTGGACCCGGGCGGGCGGATACTGAGGGTCGAGCGCCAGGGCCTTCCGCAACGAGGCCTCGCCCTCGGCGAACCGATATTTCTGGGCGAGCTTGCGGCCGATCAGCGTGTCGACCTCGGGGTTGCCGGCCCAGGGGGCCAGGGCCGAGCGCCGGGCCGACTCCTCGCCGTCATGGTCGCCCCGCAGGTGGGCGAGGACCGCGCGATAGGCCCAGGCGCGAGGCTCGCGCGGGTTGACCTCGTCGATCCGGTCGAGCGCCTCCGCCGCCTCGGCGTAGCGCTCGCCGTCGACCAGGCCGTCGGCCTTCAGCAGCAGGCCGTCGACGTATCGGGGATTGATCCGCAGGGCCTCGGCCAGCGCGGCCGCGGACCCGGCGTGGTCCCCCTCGGCCAGCGCCCGGGCCTTGAGCAGGTGGAATCCCGGGTCCTCGGCGGCGTCCTTGGGGGCGGCCCGCAACGTGTCGGCGGCCAGGGAGTAGTCCTGCTTGTCCAGCGCCAGCTCGGCCGCCGCGTAGAAGGCCTCGGCGAAGTCGGGCTGCTGCTTCATCACCGGGTCGTAGAAGCGGTCGAGGACCTTCTTGGGGTCGGCGCCGCGGAGCAGGAAATAACGCCCCAGGGCGACCCGGCCGTCGGGCGAGTCGTAACGCTCGGGCGCGTTGACGACGATCCGCTCGATCAACGTCGAGGACGCCTCCGCCCCGTCGCCGGCGCGGGCGTCGTAGCGCCGGACCTCGCGGCCGAGGAGGTCCAGCGTCAGGCTCGCGGGGTAGCGCTTCCGAGCCTCCGTCAGCGAAGCCCCGGCTTCCGCGTAGCGGCCCCTCGCCAGCTCCGACCGGATCTTGAGGACGTACCAGTCGTCGCCCCGCCAGCCCTTCGCGACTTCCCTGGCGGCCTCGGCGGCGCACTCGTCGTACCGTCCGGTCCGGAAGAGGCGCTGCACCTCGTCGAGGTCGGCGGCCTCGGCGGGAGACGCCGGGAATCCGGCGGCCCCCCAGACGACCGCAATGGCGACGGCCATGACGCGCCGAAGCCTCGGGCGATCCCCACAGGAACGGTGCACGATCTGGGCCTCCTCTCGGATGCGACGCCAGGGCTCTTTCCCGCGAGCCCATGATAGCCCAACCTCGCCCGGCGACCGTAGCCGAAAAAATCGCACCCCCGCCGCCGGCGACCGGAAGGCCGACGCGCGCGGCCGCCCATCGACCGTTCGAAAAGAAAACGCGTCGGCGGGATTCGAGCCCGCCGACGCGTCGTCGGCCGACCGGGGCTGAGGCCGGGACTACGCGGTGATCGTCACCGGGATGGGCGTGGCGGTCGGCGTCATCGTCGTGTTCTTGGGGAGTTGCAGGACGATCTGCGGGTTGAGTCCCGAGACCGGGCCCTTGTGGATGAGCTGCGTGCCCGGCGGCAGGAATCCCGGGGCCGAGATCGTCGCCCCGACCTGGCCGGCGCCGGGATTGTTGATCTGATTGTAATACGTCAGCGCGTTCGCCCCCTGGAAGGTGACGATCGGGGCCCCGTCGTACGCGTTGCCGGGGGCGTCGAGGAAGCTCAGCGTCGCCGTCGGGGGGTTCAGGGTCCCCCACGGGATCGTCGGGAACCACTGGCTCTTGTTGCCGAGCTTGTCGGCCCCCCCGAACTGGATCTGCAGGGCGTTGGGATAATGGTTCGCGGTGCCGTCCGCGGCCAAAAGCGGGCCGGTCGCGGTGGGGTTGGAGACGTCGTCGTCGACGGAGAAGCCGTAGGCCGACATCTGCTGCACGTCGTGCACGAACCAGACGTACGGATCCAGGTTGAACACGTTGAAGTTCTGGTTGCTCGTCAGCCCGACCGGCTTCTGGCTGGGATTCGGATACCACTTCGTCTGATCGGGGACCGCCTGGTAATCGTAGACCCCGCGCAGGATGGACTTCACGACGTCGCGGACCTGGCCGACGAGATCGGAGCCCGTGTCGTTCTTGCGGTCGTATCCGGGGATCTTCGCGTAGAACTGGATCACCTGGGCCACCACGCCCATGGAGTAGGGCAGATAGGGCTGGGGCAGCGGATCAACGCCGGCCTCGACGGCCATCGCCTCGTAGACGGAGCCCGCGAACTGCGTGGCGGCGGCGGTCGCGTCGGCCGTGAAGGTCAGCGCGTAGGGCGTCGTGTAATTGGGGTCGTACGCGATCGGCTGCGGCTTGCCGAACGAGTATTCCTGGGTCGCCGGCGTGTCGTCGGCGGGGATCTGGCTCAGGTAGACGTCGTTCCCGACGATCTTCAGGATCGTGGTCCCTGCCGGGACGCCCGCGGGGGCGGACACCGTCATCCCCACGGCCAGCGTGGGCGCCGAGGTCAGCGTGATCCGGTTGGTCGCATAAGCGCCGGCGAAGTTGAGGGTCCCCTGCGCGGACGCCGGGGCGAGGCTCTGCTGCTGCTGGACGTAATACTGCGCCCAGGAATACCAGAGGTTGGTGATGGCGGTCGTCGCGTAGTCGGTGGCCGTCCGCGTGAAGGCGTAGACCTTGCCGGAGGGGCCGCTGGACTCGATCTTCCCGCTGAGCGTGACGTAGGGCCGGCCGTTGGGGTTGGGGACGAGCTTGCCGACGGTCGCGAGGACCTGGGACTGGCCGGGATACGTGAGGTTGACGGTCCCGGCCTTCAGCATGGCCTGCAAGTCGCTGACGAACCGCGGGGAGGTGTTGTTGAAGTAGAGCCGGTTGGGGAACTGGGCGTTGGTGAACCCCTGCTGGCCGAAGCCGCCGCCCCCGGCCTGGATCGGGGCGCTGCCGCTGCTGGTGAGGAGCCACCGGTTCGGGTCGTAGGTCGACGTGTGCACGAGGCCGCCGTGCACGGTCAGCGGGCTGTTGTCGAACAGGTTGGCCCCGGACGGGATGTTGAAGTTGGCGGGGTTGGGGTCGTAGTATTCGGGCCAGCCCTTGCCGCCGAAATACTGCCCGACGCTCGCGCTCCCGACGTTCTTCGTGAAGTTGGAGATCGCCCCCTCGAAGGTCGTCGTGGTGCGATTCGTCGCCAGCCAGCCGAAGTCCTGGTAGCCGAAATACGTCGGCGGGGCCGGGCTGGGGTTCGTCTGGTAGGTGATCGGGGCGTGGCTCGCCTCCATGGAGACGGGCGCGACCATGTTGTTCACGTAGGACACGTCGTAGTTGATCAGCGGGAAGGTCTGGTTCGGATCGTTGATGAACCTCGTGAGATACTGGTCGCGGAAGGTCAACTCCGTGAGCTGCGCGGGGGCGTCGTTCGGCAACGTCAGGGGCTGATTGGAGAAATAGAACATGACCAGAGGCTTGAAGCCGGCGGCATAGCCGCTGCTCCCCTGGACCCACGTCGTCCCGCTGACCGGGGCGGCCGCGGCGATGCTGATGGACGCCTTCGGGTTGTACCCGAACAGGCTGGGCGACGTCAGCTTGGAGCCGTCCGTCGCGATGAAGAGGTTGTCCCCGTCCCACAGGGCCAGCGGCACCTGGATCGTGATCGAGGCGCCGGCGGGGAGGCCCAGGTACTGCCGGCCGGCCGGCCCGGTGTAGCCGATGTACTCCCGGAACTCCTTGTTCGCGAGGTCCTGGGGATCGTACGGCGCCTGGGGCGTGGCGTTGGGATCGATCCCGCCGTTCTGGCCCCGGAGGAAGGGATAGATCGTCGAGGAACTGCCGTTCGTGATCGTGACGGTCTTGGCCGCGCCGACCGACGCCGGCGCCGGGACGTTCGCCAGGCCGGCCGAATTCAAGGGCGTCGGCTCGCCGTTCCAGAAGATCGTCGACAGGGCCACCCTGGGGTTAGTCTGCGGGATCGGGACGATCGCGGCCGGCAGGCGGCGATCCTCCAGCATCAGATACGCGGGCTTGAACGAGGCGCGACGCCGAGGCTTACGTAGCCCGCCGTTGATGACGCGAAAGAACCTCGAGGCCAGAGTCTCGTTGATCATGGTCAAGCCTTCTCCCCAGGACGCACTCGTGGTGTTCCGACCTGCTTCCGGCCGCCGCGCGGCGATGGAACAGTTGGAGCGAATCCAGTCAGCCCCCTGAGGCCCCACTGGATCCGTCGCCAAGATTTCGCAGGCTTACCCAGATTAACAAACCCGAGCGAATTCTCAAGATTCTCTTTTGTGGTGAAAACGATCAACAACGGTTCGCGCCGCCGAGACCGCTTCCGCGTCCTAGGCGTCGACCGCGACGATCAAGCGACGGGGGTCTTGAGGCGGCCCGGCACCGCCTGCGCGACAGAAATGCGGAAGAGGCGGCGGGACCTCCGCGCGTCCACGGGCCGGGTCGACGAAGGAGCGGCCGTCCATGTGGGGGCGAGCCTCGGCCGGCGCGATGCTGAGAGGCCCTCATCGCCGAGCGGGGGGGCGGGGTCCAGCGTCAGGGGGCCTTCTTCTGGACCATCGCCCGGAATTGCTTCCACGTGATGATCTCGATCCCCAGCTTCTTGATCTCGGCGGCCGTGGCCGGGTCGGTGAAGATCCGCCGGTCGCCGTCGCGGCGCGCGGAGCTGTTGGTCACGGCGCGGAGTTCTTCGTCATCGACGCCGCAATGGATGATCAACTGGCTGACGCCCGGCGGCAGCTCGCGCAACGCCTTCATGTAGCTCTCGAGGCGCTGCTGGTGGGTCTCGCCGCCGTAGAACTGCACGAGGTTGTCGAGCACCGGCAGCCGCTTGGCATCGAGCGCGGCGAGGAGTTCCTTGCCGCGCTCGCGGAAGGCGGGGTACTCCTCGCCGATCGGCCCGTCGATCGGGCGAAGGAACAGCATGGGCAGGTCGTACTTCATGCCGACCCGGACGTAGACCTCGAGGAGGTCCGGCCGGGTGACCACGGCCCCCATGTGAGTGTCCACGTGACTGAGCGGGATGCCCAGCGCCCGCGCCCGCTCGATCTGGGCGGTCAGCTCGATCTCGACCTCCTCGGCCTTGGCGGACTTCGCCACGGCCTCGACGCCGCTGTGGAGGTATCCGTCGGCGTCCACCAGGCTCGGCACCCGCTCGCGGCCGGCGACCGGCGCCCAGCGATAGACCGACCACTCCGAATTGAGCGTCAGGTGGACGCCGTAGTCCAGCTCGGGATGCGCCTTGGCGTACTCGGCGAACTCCTTGATCCACGGGCAGGGGATCATCGCGCTGCACGAGGAGACGGTCCCCCCTTCCATCGCCTGGAACGTGCCCCGATTCACCGAGTGGCACATGCCCGCGTCGTCGGCGTGGATGATTAGGTAGCGCTTCGGGTCGTCCGCGGCGGCGACGACCGAAGCGAGCGACAGCAGGAGGGCGAGGATCATCGAGGCGCGAGGCATGAGGTGGACTCCGGCAGGCTGGGACCGAGGGCGCGACCGGCCCCAGGATGCCCCGAAGCCGACATGACTGCAAGCCACTCCCGCCCTCCGATTCGCGCCGATCAGGCGACCCGGAACCTGGCGGTCGCGAGGACCGCTTCGACGGCCCTTGTGGAGAGTCTCGCGGCGTAATGGACGACCGCCGGTCGGTGCGCCGTGTTCACGACCACGGCGTGCGACGGCCTGACGACGACGTGGGGCGCGGTTCGGCCCGGCCGAAATCTGGCGATCGAAGACGAGGATCTGGTCGGTCCCGGGCGCGCCCGGCCTGGTCGCGCCCAGGTAGACGCCGAGGGTGCTGGTCAGGCCGTCCGGGGGCGATCCGCTGATCGTCAGCTCGAAGCGCCCGTAGAGGTAGAGCCGCCTCGCCGGGTGGAGCGTCACCGTCCGTGCCGCGGCGTCGTACGCGGCCGAGGCGACGGCGATCGGCGGCCCGACGGAGCGTCCGTGGGCGTCGATCTGGATGAGTTGGTAGTTGCGAACGTCCTGGGCCCGCGTCGGGTCGAGCGGCGTGTTGAAGGCGAGGACCAGGGTCGTCGGCTGGGCGTGGCAGCCGAACCGCTCGATGAAGTCGACCTGGAGCGATGTCACCAGGCAGACCGCCACGGCCGCGGAGTCCGAGCTGGTCGACGGGTCGGGGTCGAACTGATCGGCGGAGCCGCCCGCATGATTGACCGCGACGCCCGCGGAATCGGCCCTCACGAGGATGTGGAGCGTGGCGGCCGCGCCGAGATCCAGCCCGCCCACGACCCACCGTCCGGTCGCGGGATCGTAGCTCCCGAGGCTCGTCCTCGCCGCGAGGAAGGTCATGCCTTCCGGGAGCGAATCGGTGACGATCACGTCGGCGGCGAAATCGGGCCCCTGGTTGCTCACCGTCACGGTGTAGATGGACCGATCGCCGACCTCGGGGATGTGGTCGCTGGCCGACTTCGTGACGACCAAATTCGCGAGCTGAGGCGTCGCCGTGACGCTGGCGGTGTTGTTCGACGGGTTCGGGTCGAAGTGATCGGAGTGGGCGACGGTCGCCGTGTTGGTCCCGGCCCCCGGGGCGACGACCTGGGCCGCGACGACGAGGGTCCGCGCCGCATTCGTGGTGACCAGGCCGACCGTCCAGACGCCCGTCCCGGGGTCGTAGGCCCCCTGGCTCGGCGTCGCGGAGACGAATGGCAGGCCGGCGGGGAGCAGGTCCGCCAGCGAGACCCCCGTGGCGGCGTTGGGCCCGGCCTTCCGCAGCTGGACGCTGAAATAGACCGTCTGGCGCAAGTTCGGCGTCGGGTCGTCGACCGATTTCGACACGACGAGGTCGGCCTGGAGGCCGCACGGTGCTGCTGTCCGCGTCGTTGCCCGGCTCGGGATCGAACTGGTCGGAATGCGCGGCCGAATCGGTATTCGTCTGCGCGGCGGGGTCGAGCACTCTGGCCGTGATCTGGAGCGTCGAACGGGCGTCGGGACCGATCGCCCCCACGGTCCAGATCCCGGCCGCCTGATCGTAGACTCCCTGGCTGGGGATCGACGAGACGTATTGCAGACCGGCCGGGAGGGCGTCCGCGACCGCGACGCCGGTGGCGGCGCCGGGGCCGGCGTTGATCAGCGTCACGGTGTACGTGATCGTCTCGCCGACGTCGGGCGTGGGATTGCTGACCGACTTAATGATCGTCAGGTCCGCTTGCTGAGGCGAGGTCGTGCTGCTCGCACGATTGTTGCCGGGGTCGGGGTCGTACTGGTCGGCGTAGACCGCGGCGGCGACTTTCGTCTGGTGCGCCGCGGCGACGATGATCGCCAAGATCGTGAGGCTCTGCGTCGCCCCGTTGCGGACCGCGCCCGCCGTCCAGATCCCGGTGCCGGCGTCATCGGTCCCCTGCCCGGGCGTCGCCGACATGAATGAGAGTCCGGACGGCCGGAGGTCGCCGAGCACGACCCCGGCGGCGTCGTTCGGCCCGGCGTTGGTGACGGTGACGAGGTAGCCGATCGTCGCGCCCACGTTCGGGGCTTCCTCGCCGTTCGACTTCGCCACGACGAGGTCGGCCTGCTGGGGCGTCACGACGACCGAGGCGGTGTTGTTCCCGGGGACCGGGTCGAACTGGTCGGAGTGGGCGACCGAAGCCACGTCGTCATCCTGGCCCGGCCCGTTCACGCGGGCGGTGATCGTGAGGCGATCGGCCGAGGATCTTGTTGGATGAACGGCCCCGAACACCCTCGTCCACGCCCGCGCGACGTCCCTCCGGTCCGCCGGGACGACGGCGTCGCGAAGGGACACGCGAATCATCGATTTATTGATTCGTCGCTCGACGTCGGCGGCCCTTCGCCCCGGCCGGGCGGCGACGCCGACGGCCCGCCGAGCCCCTGCGAAAGGGGATTGCAGCACCCCGATTCGGAAAATCCGTCGGCCACGCGAGCGAGGGCTTGCGGCGCGGGTCGGATCTGGATAGCTTCACCTGTTCGATCGAGGTCGATCCGCCACCTCCGCCTCTTCGATTCACCGAAGCCGACCTCTGCGAGACGCGATCCCGAGCATCATGAAGGCATTTGCGCCGGCGAGATCGGTTGGACTCTGGGCCGGGGCGATCCTGTCGCTCCTGGTTACGGGCCTGATCGCGCCGTCGCAGGCCCAGGCCGGTTGCGCGCATTATGTGAAGCATCGTTCGGCGGCGGACGCCTTCGCCCATCGGCTCGACCCGCTGGTCGCCGGGTCGGCCGAAGCCTCGACGGACGCCCCGTCGACGCCGGACGGCCCGCGACGGCCGGCTCCCTGCTCGGGGCCCTCGTGCTCGGGCCAGCCGGCCTCGCCGACGCCGCCGCCAGTCACGACGATCAAGCTCGTCGAGGCCTGGGCCTGCCTCGTCCCGCGCCGGTCGCCGTCGAGGATCGACTCGACGCCGACCCTCCCACCCTCCTGCACCCTCGGCCCGATCCATCGGGGCGAGCCCGTCTTCCACCCGCCGCGATGGACGCCGGCCCCTTCGATCGCCTGATCGCATCACCCGCAGGCCCGGCGTCGGCACGTACCGGCGCGCCGTCCAGCGATCGCGCGTACACCGCGGCCGGTCCGTCGTGAGTCGCCGTCGCCTCGGCACCGCACGCCGCCGGCAGGGCACGCTCGCCGTCCCGACTCGGTGATGCCTCAGGAACCGTCGTCCCCGCGCCGGGCCGCGGGCGTCTACGCCGACGCCGCGCCTCGAGCGTTCGCCTTCTCGTGCCTCATTTTCAACGGATTCGAATCGCACCCATGACCCCGAAAGGAGGGCTCCATGCGGAAGCCCCGTCGCGCCTTCACCCTGATCGAACTGCTCGTCGTCATCGCCATCATCGCCGTCCTGATCGCGCTCCTGTTGCCCGCCGTCCAATCGGCCCGCGAGGCCGCCCGGCGGATGCAGTGCACCAACAACCTGAAGCAGCTCGGCCTGGCGGTCCACAATTACGCGGACGTCCACGGCCGGCTGCCGATCGGCCGCGGCGTGCGCCCGCCGCAGCCCTACACGGTCGCCTCGCGATACAACTTCTCCGGGTTCTCGATGATCCTGCCGTTCATGGAGCAGTCGACGATCTTCTCGTCGATCAACTTCAACCTGACGATGACGACCCAGGACGGGAACACGACGGCCCAGCGCACCGTGGTCGCGCCGTTCCTCTGCCCGTCCGACGGCCAGGTCGCGCCCGTCGAATCCGCCGGCGTCAACTACCGGTTCAGCGAGGGGTCGAGCATCGCCTATTCCTACGCCGAGACCGACACCGGCAACACGAACACCATGCTCCCCGCGCCCGACGGCCCGTTCTTCGCCGAGCGATCGCTCCGGCTCTCGCAGATCACCGACGGCACGAGCAACACCGGCCTGACCTCCGAACGCCTGCTGGGCGACTTCAATCAGGGGATCGCGACGCCGAGCCGCGACGTCTACAACACCAACGTCTTCCCCGCGACCCCGGAGGAAGCGTCGCAGAGCTGCGAGGCCTGGGATTCCACCCTGGTCTCCACGAGCGGCGAGTCGGGCAGCGGGGCCCCCTGGCTGGACGGCTTCCTGCACACGTCGATCTACAAGCACATCTCGACCCCGAACAAGAAGTCGTGCTACTTCCGGCCGACGCGGCTGGTGATGACCGTCGGCAGCAAGCACCCCGGCGGGGTCAACGTGGGCTTCGCGGACGGCTCCGTCCGGTTCGTGAAGGACTCGATCGACCGCAACACCTGGCGGGCCCTCGGCTCGATGAACGGCGGCGAGGTCGTCTCGTCCGACTCGTACTGACCACCATCCCAACGAATCGGAGACAACCTCATGCGTCGTCATGATTACGGCCGGGCCGGCCTGCGATTCCTCGCGCCCCTGCTCCTGCTCGTCGCGGCGGGCTGCGACGGCTCCGCGCCGGTCGCGGCCGACGAGGACCAGGCCAGGAAGATGCTCGATCAAGCCCTTTCCGCCTGGCTGAAGGGCGAGAGCGTGGAGGCCGCGAAGGGCGGCTCGCCGCCGATCACGGTCTCGGACGCCAGGTGGGAGCGCGGCGACGCGCTCAAGAAGTTCGAGGTCGAAGGCGGCGGCAAGCCGTCGGGCTCGGAACGCGCCTTCACGGTCAAGCTCTGGTTCGCAGACCCCAAGGGCAAAGAGGTCCGCGAACAGGTCGTCTACAAGGTCGGCACCGACCCGATCGTCACCGTCTTCCGCTCCCTCTTCTAATCCCGGGCACGCTACACACTCGACGGACAGGAACTCGATATGATCTTCAAGTCCATGCGAATCCCTCTGATCGGAACTGCGCTCCTGGTGGGCGTCCTGCCGGCACCGCCCACGGCGCGCGGCGACGACGCCGCGACGACGACGAGCGATGCGGAGGGGTGGAAACGCCTGCCCAGGACGGAACGCGGGGGCGAGGGCCCTTTGCCGACCTGGGCCAAGGCCGTCGCCGCGCGGCTGCCCCGCACGGCGGCCGCGATGCTCGAACTCGACTTCGCCCAGCGGACCCGGAGCCCGCTCGATTCCGTCTTGCGTGCCAAGATGCGGTGGGTGATCGCCGCGTCGAACCGTTGCGCGTACAGCCAGGCCTACGCCCTGGCCGACCTCGACCGCGCCGGCGCCCCCAGCTCCGCGATCAAGGCCCTGGTCGGCGACCCCGACCAGTGGCCCGAGGCCGATCGCGAGCCGCTCGAATTCGCCCGACTCCTGACCATCGCCGCGCCGACGATCCGCGACGAACTCTTCGCGAGCCTTCGCGCGAAGTACGGCGACAAGGGGGTGGCCGCGATGGTCCTCCTCGCGGCCTACGGCAACTTCCAGGACCGCATCCTCCTCGGCCTGGGAGTCCCTCTGGAGGCCGGCGGCCCGCTGCCGCCGATCGACGTCAAGTTCGCCCCGGGCGCGCTCCAGCTCACGCCGCCGCCCATGCCCCCTCAGGCGAAGCAGCACCTGCTGGAATCCGGCGAGACGGTCGTCGACCGCGATCCCGAGTGGGCGCAGGCGTCGTACGACGAGCTGCAGTCGCGGCTCGAACGCCAGCGCGCCCGCACCCCGCGACTGCCGATCCCGTCGTGGGACGACGTCAAGAAGTCGCTCCCTCCCGCGATGACCGTTAGGCCGATCAGGATCGTCTGGACCCTCGTCTGCCTGGGCTACGTCCCCGAGCTGGCGATCCCCTGGAACCACGCGACCCGCACCATGTGGGCCGAGACGAAGCCGGACCGGATCTTCGAGGAGAGCCTCTTCTGGATCCAGACGCGGGCGATCCAGTGCAACTACTGCATGGGCCACTGCGAGATGCTGCTGGAGGTCGCCGGCCTCGACAGGTCGGAGATCGCGGAGCGTACCCGCAGGCTGGCGAGCGACGACTGGTCGGCCTTCCCCCCCCCGGAGCAAAGGGCCTACGCCTACGCCCGCAAGCTCTCGAAGACCCCGTGGGAACTCACCGCCGCCGACTACAAGGTGCTGGAGAAGGACCTCGGCCCGGACGTCGCCATGGCGACCTTCTGGTGGCTCTGCCGCGGGCTCTACATGACCCGCGTGTCCGACGGCTTCCAGCTCCCGCTCGAACGCGAGAACGTCTTCAGCAACTTCTACCCCAAGGCGACCGAGGCCGAGGGCAAGCCGCGATGAGCCTGCGAAGGCCCGCTCGCTTCTCCCTCGACGACCCGCCCCCTGGACCATCACACCGAGGTTTATTGATGTATCGAGTCACGCGATTCGCCCTCTTCGGAGTCCTCGCCATGGGGCTGCTCCCCGCCGCGGAGTCCGCCGACCCTTCCCGCGGGCGCGAGCCCACGATCCCCCTGCTGGGCGTCGAGGACGCCTGGCGCGCCCTGCCGCCGGTCGAGTCGGGCTCCGGGCAGCCGCTGCCGTCGTGGGCGCGGGCCCTCGCCGGCCCCCTGCCGCGCACCACCGCCGCGCTGCTGCGGCTCGATTTCGTCCATCGGACCCGCAATCCGATCGACCCCAAGCTCCGTGCCCAGATGCGCTGGGTCGCCGCGCACGCCAACGGCTGCGACTATTCCGAGGCCTACGCGCTGGCCGACGCCCGCCGCGCGGGCCTCGACGACTCGACGATCGACGCGCTGCAGAAGGCCGATCACGCCAGGCTCTCCGAGGCCGAGAAGGCGGCCCTCGAATTCGCACGCAAGATGACCGTCGAGTCGTCGAACGTCACCGACGCCGAGTTCGCCAGGCTCGTCGGCCATTACGGCGAGGATAAGGTCGTCGCGATGGTCCTCCTGATGGCGTATTCCAACTTCCAGGATCGGCTGCTCGCCTGCCTGGGCTCGCCCCTGGAACCCGACGGCCCCCTGCCCCCCCTCGACGTCGCCTTCGCCCCGTCGGCGACGCAGTCGCACATGCTCTCCTTCCCCAAGAGCAGGACGGCGCTGGGCAAGCCGACGGGCAAGGAGCTGATCGCCGACGAACCGGAGTGGGCCGCGGTCGGCTATGACGCGCTGCAGGAGAAGCTGGAGCGCCAGCGGGGCCGGACGACTCGCGTGCGCGTGCCGAGCTGGGAGGAGGTCGTCCGCAGCCTGCCGAAGGACTTCACGCCCAGCAAGAACCCGGTCCGGATCGTCTGGACGCTGGTCTGCCTGGGACACCAGCCCGAACTGGCCTCGGCCTGGGAGACCCTGATGCGCACCGCCGGCGCGGAGTCGCGCGGCAAGCTCGACCGCGTGCTGTCCCAGGGCCTCTTCTGGGTCGTCACCAAGACCATCGACTGTCCCTACTGCATGGGTCACTGCGAGATGAACTGGGAGGTGGCCGGCCTGACGAAGCCCGAGATCGCCGAGCGCAGCAAGGCCCTGGCGAGCGACGACTGGTCGGCCTTCCCCCCCGAGGAGCAGCGCGTCTTCGCGTTCGCCCGCAAGCTCACCCGCAGCCCGGCATCGGTCACGCACGAGGACGTCGAGGCGATCCAGCGCGACTTCGGCGTCGACCGGGCGGTGAACGTCCTGGTCTACGCCTCGCGATGCAACTACATGGTCCGCGTCTCCAACGGCTTCCAGCTCAGCCTGGAGCGCGACAACGTCTTCCTCGACTACTACTCCGAGGCCCCAACGCAGCCTAAGCCCGCGCCCGCCGCCTCGGGGCGATGAACCCTCCTGGATCGCCGCCGCTCGGAGCCGCAACCCTGCCGAGCGGCGGCGTCTTCAGGAATTCCCTGCCTCACCGCTTCCGTGTCCCGTTCGATGCCGGCCTCGCGACCGCCTCGTCCCCGCGCGGGCCGGTCCTGTAGGGACGGGATGGTGTACCTTGGTCGTATCCGGGATGAACACCTCGAACGACCTGAAAGACATCCACCCATAGGGGACGAATCATGAGTGAGGGCCACGCCAAGCCCGAGTCCGGGGAAACGTCGCATGCGAGCAAGCCGCGCAAGTCGGCCGCCAGGTCGAGGCCCACGCCGAAGGCAGGCGGTAAAGCCAAGCCGGTGGAACCCTCTGCAGGCGACGACCGGCGACTCCACGACTCGGCGGGATGGCGCGAGGAAACCCTGGACCGCATGCGTGCGCTGATCCTGGAAGCCGTCCCCGAGATGGTCGAGGAACGGAAATGGAAGAAGCCGTCGAATGCGATGGCGGGCGTTCCGGTCTGGTCGCACAATGGGATCGTCTGCACCGGGGAGACGTACAAGAAGGTCGTCAAGCTCACGTTCGCCCGGGGGGCGAGCCTCCCGGACCCGTCGCACCTCTTCAATTCCAGCCTGGACGGCGAGACGCGAAGGGCGATCGACATCGCCGAAGGGGAAGAGGTCGACGCGGGTGCGTTCAGGGCGCTCGTGAAGGCTGCGGCGGCCCGGAACGGGGTGCCGGCGAAGAAGGCCGGGCCGGATGCGAAGGCGGTCGGGCCGATCAAGGCGCGAGCCGATGAGAACGCTGACGTCGTCCTGCTCTCGGGCGGCAACCCGCGGATCGCGAAGGCGGACGGCGACGCCCCGGTGCAGGCTTACATCGCCGCACTGCCGGGCTGGAAGCGCGACCTCGGCCGGCGCCTCGACGCGCTCATCGTGCGGAACGTGCCCGACGTGCGCAAGGCCGTGAAGTGGAATTCGCCGTTCTACGGCGTCGACGGCCTGGGCTGGTTCCTGTCATTCCACGCCTTCAACCTCTACATCAAGGTGACCTTCTTTCGCGGCGCCTCGTTGCAGCCGATCCCGCCCGGCGGAACGGAACGCAGCAAGGATGCGCGCTGGATCGACGTCCGCGAAGGCGAACTTCTCGACGAGGCGCAGCTGGCGAACTGGCTGAAACAGGCCGCCGCCCTGCCCGGCTGGATCCCGTAACCGACCGTCCCGAGAAACTCGCCCTCGCCCCGACGTCGGACCCCCAGCCAGGGACGCGTTCGACATCCTGGAAACCTGGGGCGAACGGGCTCTCCGAAGTCCCAGGTCGGTTCGGGGGGTGCAAACCGGACGGCTTCCCGGCGGGGCCGGTCACCTTGCGTGGGGGGCCCCTGCTCCGGGTCGTGTGCCCACCGCCGGATCCGTGTGCCGTCATCATCGACCTTGCGGGGAGACCGTGTCCTCACCGGCCTCCTCATGGGCGATGGACGTTCACAGGCCCGTCACCTCGATCGTGAACATGACGCGATCGTCGTTGTACGTCTTGCCCTGCATGTTGTTGAGCAGCTTGCACGTCGAGTTGCTGCACGCGTGCGAGAAGTCGATGTAGACCCGAAGTTGCTTCGACGCGTCCCGGCTTCGCACGCGGGCGAGGTCGAGCTCGGCCCCGACGCGCGGCTGCCATTCCTTCGTCACCGCCGTCACCTGCCGGAGGTTCGGCACGATCGGGTGGACGCGGCGCAGGAGGTCGACGAAGTGCTTCGAGATGCCGATCGTCAGCATCGCCGGGAGGATCTTGTCCTGCCAGATCAGCTCGTCCGCGACGTGTTGAGGCGCGTTGGCGTTGTAGCTGCCCAGGCGGATGCCGATGTTGTCGAGGTGGACGTTGCAATAGTCCTTCGCCACCGCGCAATGCAGGCTCGGCTCGGAATTCTCCCGGTACCCCTGCCCATGGGTCGCCAGCGCCGCGATGGCGCCCACCGAAGGCAGGATGCCCAGGACCCGCTCGCGCGAATCCGGCTGAAATCCCCCGTGCTGCAGCGCGTCGGCCCATCTCTCGGCGTCGACCGGCACGAAGTCGAAGCCGGCGTTGATCGTCGAGTTCACCTTGACGATGGACTTGACGTGCTTGCGCAGATCGATGCTGTGCAGGTTGTAGAAACGCGCCGAGATCGTCCGCCACATCGGGCTGTGCAGCATCCACGAGGACTGCTCGGCCACGTCCTCCGCGTGGAACGTCCGCATCTGCTCGGTGATTTCGGTGGGATCGAGGTCTGGCATGCGAGGCTCCTGGCTGCTGGAATGGGACCGCACCAAACAAGACGGACCGGCATGTGATGGTGTGACGGCCGTTGCGACGTCGTCAACCAGCCGTTGGGGCCGCAGCACCGGCTCCTCCACATGATGCATGAACGCACGCCCCCTCGCCGAAACGCGTCCCGGCCGAGTCGCCACCCGCGCGTGGCTGAGCCGACCGCCTGGTTTTCCGAACGGCCTGCCGGTCGCTCCAGGTAAGCTCCCCGAGCCTCACGGGCCTGCACCCCGCGAGTTCCCTCGACCCCGGCTTGAGCCGGACTGAGCGACCTCGGCCGGGCGGTAGCGGCGGAAGTCCTTGCCGCGCCCGAGCCTCGGAGCGAGCGCTACCCACGCCTTCTCCTGGCACTGACTCGAAACAGCGGCTCGTCGTCGTCCCCGATTTCTCGGCGAGGGTTCTACGAGGGCTGCTATCGCCTCAGTGAGGTGTAGCCGGAAGCGGTGTCTGAAGGGGAATCGACCCCTTGTTTGGATGGAAATCCGGCCGAAGGGTATCGTCATCGATCTTCACCCCGCCTGTTCGTCGCAGTCGAGACATCGTAAGCCGACGACGATCGCGTCGATGCGACGGCGACCGCCGGTGGACTCCGCCGACCGGATCAAACAAGCAGCGAGCGGGCCCGCGGAAAAAATCGGTCAGGAACCGCAGGACGTTTCACCCCCGCCGGCGACAGGCAGCGGCCGCACGCAGCGCCCTCTGGACGAAGCGGCCGCCCCATGATGCGGCCGTTCTCACCGCCGGGCTGGGGACCGACGACCTCATGGTCAGGTCCGGCATCCTCACGGTCGAGATGAACCGCTGGTGAAGCCCGTTCCAGGACTGATCCAACCGTGCTGGACCGCCCGACGGCAATTCAGGCCGTCGATCTTCTCCTTCCACCCACGAATCCCCTCCGCCGCGGAGAGTTCGCTGTTTTACGCGGAGTCGATCGAATGAGTATGCCGCTTCCGTCACGCCAGTCCCCGACCGGGCCAATACCGTCCCGGGGTTTGCGAATATCCAGCCAGCGATCCACCCCCGATTCGGGGGCAGGGAAGCGAAGAGGAATTTCGAGCCCTTCCATGAGCAACGTCGAGCCTTCCGTGAGCCATCATCACCACGCCGCCCGCACGAGTCGCAACCGGCTGCACGAATTCGACCGGGTCTATTTCGACTACCTGGTCTCCGAATACCAGGGGTTGCCGCCCGATGAAGGCGACGTCGACGCCAGGCGGACGATCGAGGCGATCCTCCACGCCCCGAAGCATCACCGGGCCGACTTGCACCCTTTGGAACTGGCCCTGCTCAAGCTCCGGCCGATCGACCGCCTGCGGCGCGACGCCTGGGCCTACCGCGACCGCCTGCGGGACATCGCCGGGCGGGCACGCCATGACGCCTACCTCGCGTCGGGTCCGCCCGACCCGGCCACGGCGTCCGAGGCGGCCGTGCGAGCCGACGTCGAACATCTGGTGGGCGAGCTGCACTGGTACTACGGCCTCCAGCCGGTGCGGGAGCGGTTCCGCATCCGCTTCGTCCGCTACATCGGGGCCGTGCTGTTCACGCTGTCGCTGAGCTTCATCGCATACCTGGCGATCGTCCACCGCGAGCACAATCCGTCCCTGGTGCTCGTCCTGTTCACGGGACTGGTCGGCGCGACGATGAGCGTCCTGCACCGGATGGAGCAGGCCCGGGGCGACGGCGACCCGATCGCCACCAGCCTGGCGTGGGAGCAGGCGCAGGGCAGCCTGCTGCTCGCCCCGTGCAGCGGGGCCATCTTCGCGGCGATCCTCTACCTGATCTTCGGCGCGGGGCTGCTGAAGGGTATCGCATTCCCCGAGATCGCCACGGCGGGCCCGGCGGACGGCTACCTGTCCTTCGCGGATTTCATCCGCCACACCGGCCCGGTGTCCGGCGTCGACTGGTTCAAGCTGCTGCTCTGGTCGTTCGCCGCGGGCTTCGCCGAACGCCTCGTCCCCGATGCGCTCGATCGGATCATAGCCCGGCGGACGGGAGCGGCCGAGGGTTGAATTCCAGGTCGAGTACGCAACATGGATGGCGGGCGGCCCGAGGGACCGATCGAACGCGGAGCCACGCACCGTGCGGGCCGAAGCTCTCGCCCGATCGCGACTCCACCAGCGACGCGAGGTCGTCGAAACCACGGGCGTCCGCGATCGCCCCGGCGCGCCCGGCCGGAACCGCTCGTTCGGAGATGCCCCGGCCGCACGTCGCGCCCGCGCCCGGCGATCTCGCGGCTCGCCGGCCTGACCTGCGTCGGTTCGCTCGACGGCGGCCGTGACGAGTCGCCCGAGTCCGAGCCTCCGGCTCCACGCCGCAGACGTTCCGGGCCGCGATCCGCACCTCCGATGGAGAGTCCGGGGATCGCACACGAACCGGCGTCACGCAAAATCGAGATGATCTTGCGTTGCGACTTTTGCAACGCGTAGGGCACGGTGCTAATGCTGAAGATATCGACGCCACGACAGGATCAACACGAATAACTATGTAACATTATACATGAATCTTGAGTATTAAATGGCGATCGCCTGGAAGATCCTCTAACGGTGTCTGCGGCGTTGCGACGGGGGCCGACGCTCCTGCGGGCCGATCGCCCCGTCGTCAAGCGTCGGGCTTCCTGGAAGGGCCGGGATCGCGGGATTTTCGGGAATCCCAGAGGGCTCGACGACGGAGCCTCCTCGGGAGTCGAGGCCGATACGGAAGAGACGCTCTCCCCTGGCTTGAATTCAAGCTCCCTCCCGAGCGCCTGCCGCTCCGCGACGTCGCCCCGCGGCCGGCCACCGACGAACCCCCCAACCCACGACTCATGGAGCCGTCCATGGTGGTCGGGTCCTCCTGGCATCGCCGCGAACTCTGGTTCGTCATCACCCGATGCTCCTGCCTCTGCACGATCGACCCCTGGCACAGCTTCCCGCCGCGATGGAGTTCCGACTTCATGACGGCACCGGCCCCGGACGACCGGTGTCACTTCAACGGGCTGGGCTTCGCCCCCGATAGCCGCTGCCTGGCGACCGCCCTGGGCGAGACCGACGCGCCGGCCGGGCGGCGATCGAACAGGCGCCACGGCGGGACCGTCACGATCTAGCAGTCCAACGGGCGATCCGTGGCCTCTCTGCCGGTGAGGAACGGCCAGGCTTGCTGGAATCGCCCTTTTTGCCAGGTCTGGAGCAGGAACTGCTTCGCCGTCTACGACGCCGATCGCGATCTGGCCCGCGCTCGATCGAACACGGCCCGCGCGGCGCCTCTTCCCTGACGTCGACGCAGCCGGCGCCGGCGAGCGTTTAGGTCGGCGTACGCACCATCAATGCGGCCCTGGCGATGCAGTTCGCCGGGAATCAAGCCGCCCTCGTCCGCAGACGTTGATTCGAGGCCGAAGCCGGCGTGAATGCGAACGTCGTCGGGCGATGCACCGCTCGCCGATGTCGCGACGACGGTCGGCCTCCGCGTCGAACCTCAATTTTCGATCGCGACGGCACGGACCCGAGTGGGTTATAACTTCCGCACAGGTGCGCGACCCGGATCCGGGGGTCCCGCCGACTTCATCCGAAACGACCGGCGTTGGGGACAGGACATGTCAGGCGTCCCGCTCGTCGAACAAGCCGCGGCCATAGCATCCCAGTTCCTGTCACCTCGCGCCGACCAGGCGGACATGGCGACGGGACCTCCGGTCGAGCAGATCCGGCGCCTCGCCGAGGCCGGGCTGTTGGGCCTGACGACCCCGCCCCAATACGGCGGCGAGGGGGCCGCGCCGAGCGTCGTCCGAGACTGCCTCGCCGCCGTGGCCTCGGGATGCGGCGTGACCGCCTTCATCTACTACCAGCACATCGTGGGCTGCCGCCATCTCGCGAGTTGTTCCAATGCGCCGCTGAAAGATCGGCTCATGCCGGATCTCTCGGCGGGCCGACGATTCTGCTCGCTGGCCTTCTCCCATCTGCGACGACCGGGGCCGCCGCCGCTGCGGGTTCTGGCGGAGGGCGACGCCTGGATCTTCGATGGGACCGCCCCCTGGATGACCGGCTGGGGCTTCGCCGACGACGTCCTGCTGGCCGGCGTTTTGCCCGACGGCCGGTCGGCCTGGGCGCTGGTCCCGCTCTCGGAGCGGGGGGACCTGCAGGCATCCCCCCCGGCGCGCCTCTGCGCCATGAACGCCTCGGCCACGGTCTCCCTGGAGTGCCGGGCCCTACGCGTCGAGCCGGAGCGTCAGGTGAAGACGATGACGCCGGCGGAGCTGGCCGCGGACACCGACCGGGCGAACATCTTCTTCACGGCCCTGTCGCTCGGGGCGGCCCGCGCGGCCGTCGGGTCGATGCGGTCCGGTCGATGCGACGACTTGATCGCCGATGCGGCGGACGCCCTCGAACGAGAGGTGGAGTCGATGCGGGCGGCCGTCGACCGCTGGGACGACCCCGCGACTCCGGCGGACGAGCGGGGTGACGCGACCGCCCTGCGGGCCAGGTGCATCGACCTGGGCGTGCGCGCGTCGAACGCGGCCGTCGTCGTCGGCGGCGGGGCGGCGAACGGGCTCGGGCATCCGGCCCAGCGCCTCTTCCGTGAGGCGATGGTCTACTCGCTCATCGCCCAGACGCGGGACCTGCGGTCGGCGAACCTCGATCTCCTGCTTCGAAGCGACAAGAGGGTCTCGAAGTGAGACCGCGGCCCTTCTGGAGGGGTCCCGACAGAACTCGCAACGCAAGGACGCCTTTCGCCCTGCGCAGGAAGGGCCGCAGTACGGAAGAGCGAGGAACGATCGGGATTCGGTTCCCGGGAAACTGGACGATCAGCTCGGGTCGCTTCTCGATCCCGCTCCAGAGCGACCTGGATCGCCGCCCTCTACGCAAGAATCCTCTCCGTGTCCAAGAGTCGAAACCCACTCCCACGGAGCCGATCGATGAGCTCTGGCGCCGTCGCGGCGGTCGCAAGGCGGAAGTAAGGTAGGATTGTCGAGCATCTCCGCGAAGCCGGGGCGATCGACGCCTCCCCGGCCACTCCGATCCGCGTCCAGAATCGGCCGGGCGGCCGGGTGCTCCGCCACCTGCTCGCCGGAAAATATCCACGAAGCCGAGGGCGGGTGTTACCTCGACGAGGCCGCCTACGGCTCGCGGCGCTCCTGGACCGCCGGGCCGATCGCGGCACCTTCGGCGTCTGGTGGGCGAGCGTGAGAAGCACGGGGTGGGCGGATGCTCCCGGCTTCCCGGCGATGAAAAGAAGGGCCTACGCCGTCGGCAGGTCCTGCGGCCGGGGACGCCCGCCGCATCCTCTCTCACGGGCCGTCCCCACGCTTCCGCCGGCTTACCCCTCTGTTATCATCCAGTGAAGGCCGCACGGGCCGTCCTCCGGGTCGACGACAGGGAGCCGACGATGAATCGAACGATCTGCCTGACGACCATCGCCATCGCGTGGGCCGCAGCGGCGGGCGCCCAGACGCCCTCCGAGATTCCGCTCTACCAGGGCGCCGCACCCGGCTCGGAGAAGTGGGACTGGGAGGAGAAGTCGGCCGCCACGCCCAACGGCCTGCCGATCGTCACCGACGTCGTCAAGCCCGTCCTGCTCCATTACCCGGCCGAGAAGGGCCAGGCCGTCGGCGCGGCCATGATCGTCGCCCCCGGCGGCGGGTTCCGGGCCCTCATGATGAGCTACGAGGGGGCGGACGTCGCCAAGCGGCTCAACGCCATGGGAGTCGATGCCTTCGTCCTGAAATATCGTCTGACCTCCAATGCCCCGGGAGCCCCGGCCAGGGATGAGGTCGTCAAGCTCGCGGCCGAGGATGGCAGGCGCGCGGTGCAGCTCGTGCGGGAGAAGGCCTCGGAGTTCGGCTACCGGGCCGACCGGGTCGGCATGATCGGCTTTTCGGCCGGGGGCATGGTCACGGCGGAGGCGCTCTTCGGGCCGAAGGAGACGCGTCCTGATTTCGTGGCGCTCATTTATGGGATCCGCGAGATCAAGGAGATTCCCGACCCCGCTCCGCCGCTCTTCCTGGCGGTGGCCGCCGACGACGCGGGGTTCGTGGCCCAGTCGGTCGATCTGTTCACCGCCTACCGCAAGGCGAAGGGCCAGGCCGAGCTGCACGTCTTCCAGACGGGCGCCCACGGATTCGGGAACAAGGGCGGCGGCGCCGACCACTTCATGGACCGCCTCGAGGAGTGGCTCCGGGTCAACAAACTGCTGACGAAGGTGAAAGACTCGAAGTAGGCGTCTCTTTCGGGGTCGCTCGGAGCGATCATCGGCGGGATCGCCGGGGTCCTCTCAGGCAAGCGGCGGGGTGATTGGCATGCCGGAAGATCCAACCCGCCTGCCACCCGGCTTATCGGGCGCCGCAGGCCCCTGCTTCGTCGCGGCCGAGCTCGGCCGTCGGGGCTATATCGCCACGTTGACCGTGCGGATCGCTCGCGGCATCGATCTGCTGATCGCCAATGCGGCAGCGTGAATTCGGGGTGGTGAGGTGACGGGCAAGCGAAGACGCCGAGCCGATAGCGGACTCTCCAAATACCGAAAGCCGGGTAGGGGTCGCCTACCCGGCTTTCGGTCGTGGGTGCCTCGCCTGCCGCTCGCGGCGGGTGCAATATCGGGCGGACGAACCGCCGGATAGCGTGAGTTTTTGGCGCGGGGCGCTGGAAAAGCACGGGGGTTTTATCGGCTCGCGGCCGGTTGGGCTTGAGCCGTCGCGCCACGCGCTTCAGGCGGCAGCCGATTTATCCTGGTTCCGCGCGGGCCGGGACTGGTCATGCTTCCGTGGTGGGGTCCTCCAGCCTAGTGCCGACCGAAGCGGAATCGGGTAAACAGGAGGCACCCTAACGCCGCGACGGACCCCCGCCAGTCGAGAGACTCCATGCTCAAATCGCTTTTGGCCGCTTTGATCCCCGTTCTCGTATGTCCCAGCGTCTTCGCACAGACGCCGGTTCGCAAGTTCGATGACACGGGCGCCCCGCCCTTCAAGGTTTTGAACCCGGGCGAGAATCCTCCGCTCGACGCCTACGACGACTTCGTCATCGGGCCGGATTACGTTCCCGCGCCGGAACGCAAAAAGGTCGACGGCGTGCCCGAAGGGAAGGTCGAGCAGTTCGAGATCGACTCGAAGGAGACCAAGCTCTTCAACCCCGGCGTCGCCCGCGAGAAGTTCGGGACGGTGGACCCGAACAACCCGAAGACGCTGATCGTCGAGACGCACCCCATCGACTACAGGCGGAAGGTCGGCGTCTACGTACCCGCCCAGTACCAGGCGGGGACCGAGGCGCCGTTCATGGTGGTCCATGACGGCCCCGGCCAGGCCGGCGGCTTCAAGACCATCCTCGACAACCTGATCCACCAGAAGCGGATCCCGCCGATCGTCCTCATCTCCGTCGGCAACGGCGGCGGCGACGCCCAGGGGCACGAGCGGGGCAGAGAATACGACAACATGAACGGCGACTACGCCGATTACATCGAGGCCGAGGTGCTGCCGCGGGTGGAGCAGCACTGCGGGGTGAAGCTGACGAAAGACCCGGACGGCCGTGCGGCGATGGGCAACAGCTCCGGCGGCTCGGCGGCCCTCATCATGGCCTGGTTCCGCAACGACCTCTACCACCGCGTGCTGACGACCTCGGGCACGTTCGTGAACCAGGCGTGGCCGTTCGACCCGAGACACCCGGGCGGGGCCTGGGGATTCCACGAGACGCTCATCCCCGACAGCCCGAAGAAGCCGATCCGGATCTTCATCTCCGTCGGCGACGCGGACCTGCTCAACCCCAACGTGATGCGCGACGGGATGCACGACTGGGTCGAGGCCAACCACCGCATGGCCAAGGTGCTCAAGGCCAAGAGGTACGAGTACCAGTACCTATTCTGTCGCGGGGCCAAGCACAGCGTCGGCAACGCCCAGCAGCAGTTCCTCCCGCACGCCATCGAGTGGGTGTGGAAGGGGTATTCGCCGAAGGCGGGGAAGTAGGTGGCGAGGCCGGAGTGGTGGAAGGGTTGCACTGCCTCTATCGTCAGGAAGAGGGGGGAGGATCTCGACCAAGGGGCGGTGGAACACGGGCTCGGAGACGATGCGGTTCACGTCGTCTCCGGCTTGCAGATCCGCCGGAATGCGTGTCGGATGATCTTCTCGATGCCACCGCGTTTGATGCTGCTGATCCGGGTGATCCGCCTGTCCTCGAGCAGGTCTTTCTCGCTCAGCCGGAAGACGCCGGACGCCAGGTCCGACGCACACCGAGGATCTCCGAACATGAAACCGACGTCGATGTCAGCGGCCGCGCGTCCGCTCCTCCTGACGGCGCTCGTCGCCTTCGCACCATCGCTCCTCCGGGCGGAGGAGCGGCCCGGGCGTTTCCTGCTCGTTTCCGACATCCACTTCGACCCGTTCTACGACGCCTCGTTGTTCCAGCAGCTGAAGACCTCTCCGGCCGAGAACTGGGCCGAGATCCTCGAGAACTCGCGGCCCGCCGGGATCAATCCTCGCGGCACCGACAGCAACTACGCCTTGCTGAAAAGCAGCCTCGACGAAGCGCGCCGCCGCGGCCCGGACGTCGACTTCGTCCTCTATCCCGGCGACCTGCTGGCGCATCGATGGCAGGCCAAGTACGACCGCCTCGCCGAGAAGTCGCACGAGGCGGATCCCGACGAGTACCGGGCTTTCACGCGCAAGGTCGTCGAATTCCTGGCATTCGAGTTTCGTCGGCGATTCCCCGAGACACCGATCCTGCCGACCCTCGGCAACGAGGACTCCTACTGCGGCGACTACAGGGTGGAGCCCGAGGGGCCGTTCCTCTCCATGTTCGCGGAGGTATGGCATCCCCTGCTCGGCCCCGAGTCGGGGACGTTTCGGCGGACGTTCCCCCTGGGAGGCTACTTCACGACACGCCTGCCCCGCCTGAAGAACTGCCGACTCATCGTGCTCAACAGCGTTTTCTTCTCCGTCAACTACGACGACGCATGCAACGCCGAGGTGCAGGTCCCCGCCCTGGACGAGCTCGATTGGTTCGAGGATACGCTCGCGAGGGCCGCCGCGGCCGGCGAGGCGGTGTGGTTGCTGATGCACGTCCCGCCGGGGATCAACAGCTTCAACACCGCCGAGAGCGTCCCGCGAGGCGGCCCGCCCGCGACCTTCTGGCAACCGGAATTGACCAGGAGATTCCTGCGGATCGTCGAGCGGCACCCGGACGTGGTCCGCGTCGCGTTCACCGGGCACACCCACATGGACGACTACCGGTTGATCCGTCCGGGCGGCGGGACGTCCATTCCATGCAAGATCGCCCCGGCCGTCAGCCCGATCTTCGGCAACAACCCGGGCTTCCAGACTTATCAATACGACGTCGACCGCGCGGCGGTCTCGGGCTTTCAGACTTACTTCCGTGACGGCCTCGGCGAGGGACGGAGGCCCACGGAAGGGCGATGGGCCCTCGAGTACGACTTTCGAGACGCCTACGGCTTCGACTCGCTCTCCGCCGGAACGATCGGGCGGCTGGCGGAAGGGATACGATCGAACGCAGCGGTTCGAGAGAGCTACATCAGGTTCTACGGCGTCAGCTCGGCGCCGGAGATCACCCCGCGCACGCTCGAGTATTACCGATGTGCGATGACGAATCTCGGCGCGGCGGCTTTCATGGACTGTCTGCCCAAAGCCCCGGATCGGCTGGAATCGCCCGGATTCCCAGATCGCAGGCCGGCGGCGGTTCCTCCGACGAGGGAGTGATGCCGAATCGTCCTGAACATTGTCCA
This sequence comes from Paludisphaera mucosa, assembly GCF_029589435.1. Taxonomy (NCBI): domain Bacteria; kingdom Pseudomonadati; phylum Planctomycetota; class Planctomycetia; order Isosphaerales; family Isosphaeraceae; genus Paludisphaera; species Paludisphaera mucosa. The sequence goes on from NZ_JARRAG010000002.1 coordinate 461,829, forward strand.
TTGGCGGCGGCCCGGCGAAAGCCGTCGGCCCCGCGCATGTCCTGTGGATGGTCCATGAGCCGTCGGCAGCGGTCGGCCAGCGGCTCCCGCATGGCCTCCAGTGCGGCGAAGCCCCGGTTCGCCGTCGCCTCGCGGAGCGGCGGCCAAGGGACCTGGAGACTGACGCCCAGCCGGGTCATCCACCCCCAGGCGGGCTGGACGCAGACCGCGACCCTCCGTTCAGGGGGATGCCTCCACCTCAAGGATGGCGAACGGGGCGATTCGGTATCACACGGTCCGGGCACTGCGAGCAAGCGGCCGGACCGGCGGCGCATCGCCCGCCCCGTCGCCATCCGCTGTCGTCCTGGTCGCCCCCAAACCCCCTCCCGGATCCGCATCCCATGAAGATCGCACGCATCGCCGCCTATCGGGTCGACCTGCCCCTGAACGAGGGGAGCTACCGCTGGTCGGGCGGGAAGTCGGTGGACGTCTTCGACTGCACGATCATCCGCGTGGAGACGGACGCGGGGATCGTCGGGCACGGCGAAGTCTGCCCCCTCGGGCCCTTCTACCTGCCCGCCTACGCCGAGGGCGTGCGGGCGGGAATCGCCGAGTTGGGCCCGCACCTGCTCGGCGAGGACCCCACGCAGCTCGGCCGCCTGAACCGGATCATGGATGCGGCCTTGAAGGGGCACCCGTACGTCAAGTCCGGGCTCGACATCGCCTGCTGGGACATCCTCGGCCAGGTCGCCGGCCTGCCGGTCTGCACCTTGCTCGGCGGGCGGTACGGCGAGGCCGTCACCCTCTATCGCGCCATCTCCCAGGCCGAGCCCGACGCGATGGCCGAGAGCGTGGCGGGCTACCGACGCCAGGGGTATCGCCGGTTCCAGCTCAAGGTCGGGGGCGACCCCGACGTCGACGTCGCGCGGATCAAGGCCGTGGCCGCGCTGCTCGGGCCGGGAGAGGTGCTCGTGGCCGACGCTAACACCGGCTGGCTCATGCACGAGGCCGCCCGCGTCGTACGCGGCGTGCGCGACGTCGACGTCTACATCGAGCAGCCCTGCCCGGGCTACGAGGAATGCCTGTCGATCCGCCGCCGGACCGACCACCCGTTCGTGCTCGACGAGTCGGTGGACGGCCTCGACATGCTGCTGAGGGGCCGCGCCGACGGGGCCATGGACGTGGTGAACCTGAAGATCTCCAAGCTCGGAGGCCTGACGAAGACGCGCCAGGCGCGCGACCTCTGCGTGGCGATGGGCGTCGCCATGACCCTGGAAGACAGCTGGGGCGGCGACGTCGCGACGGCGGCCATCGCGCACCTCGCGCACAGCACGCCCGAGGAGTTCCGGTTCACGGCCACCGACTTCAACAGCTACGTGACGGTCGACACCGCCGACGGCGCCCCGCGGCGAGTGGACGGCCGGATGGCCGCGTCGACGTCCCCGGGCCTGGGGATCACGCCCAGGATGGAGGTGCTCGGCGACCCGAAGGTGGATCTCTCCTGAGTCTCGTCGGCTTGGCGGACCGAAGCTTGTCACCCGCCGACGCACGAGGCGATCGCGAGGTGGTCGGGGCACTCACATGGTGGCTGCGCCACCCGTGCGGGCGGGCCGGCGTCTCCCCCCGAAATCGCATCCTGGCGACGAATCCCGGAAGGCGCCGACCTACGCCTCGCGTCCGTGCTCAGGATCTGGATGTTCAAATCCGAAAATCGTGCGAAAGGGCCGGGTGGAAGGCGATCAGGCCCGTCCGCCCTCAGGTCGCCCCGCCGGCGAGCTTCGCCGCCTCGGCGTCGATCACGTCGGGCTCGGCGATCTTCGCGATGAGTTGGTCGGTGCTGGCGGGGTCGACGTCGGGTGGGGGAACGCTCGGTCGCAGGCCCGGTTAACGGCCGCGCGATAGCTGTTCCGGCTGTACCTGCCCCCCGGCATGGGCCGGGCGGCGCGACCCCGGCAAGAGGGCCCTCGCTCGGCCACAACCTCGGCCGGGCAGAGGCAGTGGACGTCCGGGCCGCGATCGAGCCATGGGGCGAGCACCTCCTGCGCGCTCGGTTCGATCGCGATCGCCCGCTCGCGGCCGTGGTGCTCCGTCTGGTGGGATCCCGGGCGGTCGATCCACACGCCCTCCGGACGGTCGACGTCGCCAGGCCGGATCGCGCAGACCTCGCCCGGACGGGCGGCGGTCAAGACTTGGAACCGCACCATCGCGGCCACCTGGCGCGAGAGGTGGGGCAGCGTGGCCTCGACCGCCGCCTCGGCCACGGGCCGGATCGGGGGCGGTTCCTTGGCGTCGCCGCGGCCCTTCTCGAGGCCCGCGACGGCGGCCAGGGCGGCGAGCGACGCGCCCGGGTCGAGTTCCTCGCCGGCGGCCCACCTGAACATCGCCCGGACCCGGTGGACGTCCTTGTTGATCAGCCGTCGCGACCGGCCGAACCGCCACTCGGCGATCAGGCGGGCGTAGGACTCGTGGCTCGCGGGGGTGCCGTAGGGCCCGAGGTAGCGGTCGCGGCCGTCGATGGTGACGACGGCGGCGTTCCGGGCCTTGTGACGGCGATCGGCGGGGGGCGATGGCTGCGGGGCCTGGGCGTGGCTCCAATGTGGGGCCGAAGCGGGACATGTACCGCTTCGGGCAGGACCTCCTTGCCGCACCGCCCGGACCAGGCGGGCATCCTGAGCCTGGGATTCGGCGAAATTTGCTTCCAATCGACGCGACAAGACGGCGATTGAACTTTTTCGGGCTGGAGTCCGGGGCTGGGAAGTGCGACTGCGACTCTTGAACGATGAAACCTCTTCCGCATAATGGTCTTGAGTCACGGGTTGCGAGATTCGTCCAGCGTGCGGCTTCGGTTTTTTCAATACGCCAAAGGAAGTTCCATGCGCACCTGCATCCTCAATGGCTTATCGGCAACAGTGTGCGCGCACGCAGTCCTGGGTTATTTCCTCGATCAGACATGGGCTGCCGACGCCCGACCCGAAGACAACCTTCCGGGGAAAGTCATCCACTCCTGGCTCGCAAATTCGTTCGCCACCGAGGCCGGGCACCAATCGGTGCCGGTCAATGTTTGCGGCATCGGCGTGACGCCCGACGGGACCGTGTACTCGGCCGGAGTGTCTGAGGCTTTCGGCGGGGTTGCCTCATACAAAAACGGGGCTTTCGTCACAAAATACGACTACGACAGCGGTTGGGGGAGCAGCTCGTCGGCGGTCGTGGCGGACGACGAGTTCGTCTACATCGGCACCGGGGCGGGTCTGTTCCGCTCGCGCATCGGGGACGCGGCCTACAACAAAACGCCCATCCTGAAAGGCAATTTTCACGGCCTTGCGATCCGGGACGACGAGCTTTACGTGAGCGATTACGACGCGGAGAAAGTGCGGGTGCTGGCGACTGCGACGATGAAGGAAGTGCGAACCTTCGCCGCGCCACTCCCGGGCCCACTCGCGGTCGGGGGCGACGGGCGGGTCTGGATGATCGAAGGCAAACCGGCCAAAGAGCCGTACGCCTCGTTCTATACCGGCGGGGCGAAGATCGTATCCCGTACAGCCGATGGCGATAAGGGCCCGGAGATCGCGGACTTCGAGAATCCCTGTGCGCTCGCCGTGGACGCGAAGGGTCGGTTGCTCGTCGGCGGGCTGAACAAGCACTGCCAGGTCTGGATCTACGACGTGTCGGAGAAACCGAAGAAGGTGGACACGTTCGGGGCCGAGGGCGGCATTTTCTCCGGCACGCCAGGGGAGTACGCCCCGAAGAAGTTCCACTGGGTCCGCGGGCTGGGCACAGACAAGGCGGGGAACGTGTACGTCGCCTCCGTTTACGGGACGTGGTACAACGTCTCGATCGAGGCCTACGACGCGTCGGGCGAGAGGCTTTGGGACGTCCACGGTCTGGGAAACTGGCTCGACACCGCGTGCACCGAACCGGACGACGAGACCACCGTCTACACCAAAGAGAACGTCTTCAGGATGGACTGGACCAAGGCCGCGGGCGAAGAGCAGTCGCTGGCCGGGTTCACGGTGGACCGGTTCAAGTACCCGACCGACAGCCGCGTCACCGACGGCCACGGCCCAGGGCACCGCCTCGTGAACGGCGTCCGGCGGATCGGCGGCAAGCCCTTCTTGTTCTGCGGCGCGCAGGGCACGGGCAATCTGGAGATCTACAGGTTCGGCAAGGGCTTCGTCGCCGCGCCCTGCGGCTATGTCGGCGGCGCCTCGACGTGGCGGCCCGCCGGCGGGAAGCGGTGGCCCGAGGACGCCGAAAGCTTCGTCTGGACGGACAAGAACAACGACGGTGTTGCCGATGTCGATGAGTTCGACGACGCCAAGAAGGAACCGCGGTGGGGGTCGATGCACCTCGATGCCGAGGCCGGCATCTGGGAGTGCGCGGACAAGACCATCTGGCGCATCCCATGCGAGGGCCTCGACGAGAGCGGAAACCCCGTCTACCGTCGAGCGTCCGAGGTGAGCTATGAGAACCCGAACGAGTTTCCGCCCTCTCGTCTCCGCAGGGTGTTCTATCGGCCCGGTGAGGACACCCTCATCGCGGGCGGGGCTCCTGGGTCCGACGAGAACGTGTGCAACTTGTTCGTCTGCTACGACGACTGGACCGATGCGACCAAGCGGAAGGTGAGGTGGTCGGTCAAAGTGCCTCTAGACGACAAGATGTACACCCCCGAGACCAGTTACGGCGGCGGTGGCGTGCAGGCGATTTCGGCCTGCGGCGAGTATCTCTTCGCGGCTTACGGATTCGGCTACATACGCGTTCACGCCCTCAAGGACGGCGGGTACGTCGGCACCCTCCGTCCGGACATCAACGGTTTCAAAGGCGGCGGCGGGTGCGTCGATTCAGACAACGCTCTGAATGTGATCCTGCGAAAAAATGGGGAATATGTGATGTTTCTGGAGAATGCGGGACGGAATCACGTGATGATGTTCCGTTGGACACCGCCATACGAGGTGAAATCATGACCTTCGGGGGGTTCTAAGCCTGAACTTGGCCTGGACCAGTCTTCTCATCAAAAAGCGAAAATACGAATCCCGTCGGCAGTCGCTAATGCGACTGCCGACGGGATTCGTATTCGTGATTAGTCGGGGCGAGAGGATTTGAACCTCCGGCCTCACGGACCCGAACCGTAGTCCGGGAGCCTAGCCGAATTGCAAAGAGGCCTCAATACACCGGCATGTTATGTCAGACTGGCCCCATTCGCTAGGCGTTGCACCTCGTCTCAGGATGCCTCACGGTTGAGCGGTACGCAGGGCTCAAAACGGTACAGACGGTACAAGGGGACGCTCAACTTCAAAAGGGTGGGCTGGGAGCGGCGAGCGTCACGTAGAGTAGATGGGATCAAGCGGAGCGGTGGCGCGAGTCTCGTCAAGCGACCCACCCGCCGGGCTATGACCGAAAGTCGTTAATGGCGGTTTGTGGAGTGCGGCGTGCCTTTGGCGAATCAGCAGATCACCCACGGGCCGAGATGTCTGACAGCTTCCCCAAGTACCAGTGGATCGGCCTCAAGTCGAGACATCTTCGCCGGGCCCACCTCCGCCGCGATTTCCATGCGACGATCGACCGCAGCGACGCCGGCTCGGCGATTATCGAAAACCTGCTGACGCATTTCGGCGTCCTGTTCGACGGCTGGTCGAAGGTTCGGGCCGAGACGGCCTCGCGTCGGAGGTTCGAGACGCGACCCCGGCCGGGGCCGCGTCGCGAGATGCGTTTCGAGGCGGCCGGCGGCGACCTGCCGGCGAGATCGTCGAGGGCGAGCCGTCGCTGTGAACCTTTGTGAAGGTCGAGGGCATCGTGCCGACGAACAATGCGGGGGGCAGGTGATGCGCCACGCCGTGTGCTGGAGACACAAGAGCTTCGGTATCGGTTCGGGGCCGGATCGCAGTTCGTGGGACGCATCCTGACGACGCTCGAATCCCCTGCCGCCGTCGATCCCGCGACATCCTCGACTACCTCGTCGCGGCCGTCGAAGTCCACCTCTCAGGCGGAAAGCCGCCTTCACAACGCCCCGCCGCGGCGTGGACGTTTGCACGGCCGTAGGTCCGTGGAGTCTGAATTCCGCGAGGAGAGGCAGCTCTTGCACCGCCCATAAGGCGGTCATGAACTTCAGAAACTTCTCATCTCTTCATCGGATCAGCTTCGTCCCCCCAGCGTCCGCGATGAAGCCCACCCCGCCAAGTTCTCGTCTGGGGAAGCGCGGAGTCGGATAGCCCGGTATCCGTCAAAATCGCACATCGGCTTCCTGCTCCACCACATCCTGCGCCCGGGGAATCGACCCGCTCATCGCAGGGAACACCTGGATGAACCGGGGGGCCGTCAGGGGGAACGGCTCGCGGGCGGAGACGCCCTCCGGTGGCTGCGTCAGCCGCCCCTGGAGTCGCCAGAGGCCGAAGCGGGGGAACGCGGCGTCGCGAGTCGCCCGCTCGATGCCGATCAGGTTGCTGCCAAGGACGGTGGTCAGGTCGATGGGGTTCTTGTCCACGCGACGGATCGCCACTTGGAAGACGTTCAACGCCGGCAGGGCGTTGAAGTCCACGCCGCCGCGGATGTCCACGGTCGCCGGGCCGCCCGGCCTCCGCCGCGTCCGGGAACGGGTCAGCGAGACCGGCGGTTGGCCCGGAACCAGGGGCGCGCTCGCGTCCAGTTCGACGGTGTGCGCGAAGAACGTATTGCCGACGAAGTACCCCTCGGCGGACGCGGCCGTCCCGACCAGTGCCGCCACCGGCGTCACTCGAAACCCGAACTCGTTCGTGAATCCCCCGAACGCCATCCGGGCGTCGACGACGGGCATCACCGCCACTTCGTTGATCGTCAGCGGATTCACCGACGTCACGGCCCCGGCGAGCAGGTTCTCGGCCGGCTCGATCTCGACCGACGCGGCGGTCAGCACCTTCGTGGTCGTGTCGTAGTCGCCGGCGACGATGGCGGTCGCCCCGGCGAAACCGGCGAGCGGGGCGCGGCCGTCGATTACGCCCGGACCGGCCAGCTCCGCCAGGAAGATGCGGCGGGACGGCGTATGAATCGGCGTCAGCATGTTCTGACCGGAGGGCAGGTCCGGATCCTGGATCAGCCGCGACACCGACACCGCTACCCCCACAACGGACATGGTCACGGTATTGGGATCGACGAGGGTGGGTTGAACACCCACCATGCCTTCGAGTTCTGCGGGCACGACGGCCATGGCTCGCCCTCCGGGCCGGTTCGAGGATCACGGGTTGTTCGGGCGGCCGACGACCGACCCGCCGTCGCGGCCGAGGGCCGCGACCGGGACCCACTGCTGCTTCCAGTCGGAGTCGTAGCCATTGGGCACACGCAGCGACGGGTGGTCAAACGGGCCCTTCTCGGCCCGGACGGCTTCGTCGGTCAGGCATAGGAGGAAGAACAGGAGAGCCTTCTTGTCGTCGGTCGTCAGGTCCATGCGACGGATGCGCGGGTGCTTGTCCGGGTTGAAGTCCGCGCTGCGTTCGATGATTCCGCCCCCGTCGTAGAACTCGATCACCTCCTCGAGCGATTGCAACTGCCCGTTGTGCATGTATGGTCCGGTCAACTCGACGTTTCGCAGGGCCGGCGTCTTGAACCCGCCCCAGAACATCAGCTCGTTGTCGTGCAGGAACGGCTTGCGATGGCCCCACGCCTCCTCGTCCACCACCAGTTCGCGGGCGCGAGATAGGAAGTGCATGCGGCTGCGGCGAGGCTCGACCATGAGCCGCCAGTCGATCTCGGGCGGCACTTGGGTGCGGCTCCACGATACGTCGGGGTGGGGTGGAGGGTCCGCTGGAACCTTGTCCTTCGCCGCCGGCTTCGCTGGTCGCGGGCCCGGCCGGTGCTTGTCCCGAGTCGATGCTCCGCGGCCCTTGCGATCGGCCTGGAACCGGTAGGCCGAGCCGGCGGCCCCCTGTGCGGCCTGCCGGACGTTCGCCCTGGTCGGGTGGTCGTCGTCAGCGTCGATGTCCGGGATGCCCCCGACGCCGAAGTCGAACCGCGGGTGCGTCAGCCCGAGGGTGTAGAAGCCGGCGTCGTAAAACGCCTGCGGGTCCGATGGCACCCCGCCGCTCGGCAGCGGCCGACGGGCGAACGCCTGGTCCTCGGGGATGAGCATCTTTTCGATCAACACCGGTGCGGTGATCAACTCCGCCAGGGCGATTCGCTGCCGTTCCGTGAAGAACGGCCGGCGGCCGAGGCCTTCGCGCGATCTCAGCTCGAACTGGATGAGTCGGGCGGCGACGGCCCGTACGAACGGAACGTCGTGCGGGACGCCGTGCCCGTCGAAGGCTTGCTTCGCCACGTCGTCCAGCTTCCAGAACTCCCCCTCGAGCTGACCCAGCCGGCGAACGAGATCGGAGGCCACGCCTCGCGCCAGGGCGTCGGTCAGATCCTTCTTCTTCTCCTTCACCAGGGCCGCAAGGTCGGCCACGAGACGCGCCCGAACGGCCGCCAGCGTGAGGGCGGCCGCGTCACCCTGGGAGTTCGGGAAAAGCGCGTGAGACAGCCTGCGGCCGATCGGCAATTCGATCTGGTTGTTGGCCGTCCGGTCGAACTGCTCGCTAAAGTTCGGCCCGTCGTGGCAGTCGCGGCAGTCGGCGTTCTGAAACACCCGCATCCCCCGCTGGAACACGGCCGTGGCCAGGATCTTGGGGTTGTCGGGCGGCGTCCCTGACCGCCCCTTCTCCAATCGCCGGGCGCGGAGGCGCGAGTCCTCGTCGAGTTCGTCGGCCGGCACAGGCGAAACGTCCGGCTCGCCCGGCGGGGCGGCCACGATCCGGTCGAGGCGGACGTCGCCGATGCGGGCCTTGTTCCGCTCCCAGGCGTCCCAAACGCCCCGGGCGTCGCCCCGCATCATCCGGTCGAACGGGCTGTCGTTCGAGATCAGCGTGCTCTGATAGAGCATCAGCGAGAGGCCCCAGTAGAGCGAGAAGTTCGCCTGCATGAGGCTCCCCTTCGCCGGGTCGCGGTGATACCCTCCGTCCGGGTCCGAGATCTTCGGCCCAAGCTTAAGTTCGAGGTCGATTCGAGGGTCGAGCACGCCCTCGTCGCTCCACCACTCCTCCCGGAACGCCTTCTTGATGAGCTCGGCATACGTCTTCGCCTGGATGTTCGTCCCCTTGAAGACGGAGTCGTTCGGGTCGATCGTCTGGGCGAACAGGACGCGGGCCGGGAGCAGCTTGTCGGCCAGGTCCGGGAACGTCCGGCCCGCGTAGGACATCTCGACCTCGTTGACGACCGGCCCGACGGCCTGGCTGGCGAGGGCGGCGTGCGAGACGGCGATCCGCACCGGGATCAGCCGGGCGGGCAAGTCTCTGGTCCGCTTGTGGACCACTTCACGGCCGTCGTCGTCGCCGAAGATCGAGAAGCCGTTGAAGGTCGATTCGGCCCGGCCGTCGTGGAACAGACGGTCGGCGAATGTCGCGTTGACGACCGTCGGCGCGTTGCGGTTGGTGATCTGACGAAGGTCCCGGCCGTCCTCCTCGCGCCTGAACATCTCCCACTGGAATCGGCTCGCGGCCGTGTCGGAGCCGCTACCCTTCGGAGACTCGCCGATCTCCTGCCGCCACTTGAACTTCGTCCCGTCCGCGGCCGTGTGCTCGCGGTCCGCCGTGAACCCCTTGAACACACGGCGCTCGACGCCCTGCGAGCCGAAGATCAGGCTCAGGTTCCTCGGGTCGTCCTGCGGCTCGGGCACCCACCTCGGCTTGCCATCGAACTTGTCGGGTGCGGGGCTCGGCGACGGGGCGAGGCTCGGGACGGCGACGTTGTTCTTCTGACCCAGCTGCTTGAATTGACCCAGTTGGGGGTCGTACTCGCCTGCGGCCTTGCCCGCGTCATGGGCCGGGTCGAGGGCGTATCCGGTCCAGCCGACGTACGGCACGCGGGTGGTGTGGCGGTCCCGGGGGTCGACGCCGGAGCGGTAGTGGCACGACGCGCAGGCGGTGCCGCCGAACGACCCGTCGGCCGACCGGTGGAAATCGCTGCCGGCCTGCATCTCCCAGAAGAACGCCTTCCCGAGCTGCACCGCCGCGTCGGCGTCTGCGATGAATTCCAGTAGATCCTGCCGCCGCACCGCATGCCGGATGTTCCCGGTCGGCTCCTCGGGTGGGACGGCCTTCAAATAGGGATTCACGAGCGCGCGTGGGTCCCAATCGTCGATGGCGTTCTGGATGACGTCGAGCAGCGGATCCTCCTCGTGGCCCACGAGGTGGCTCACGTTCGAGGCGGACTCGCTTATGGGTTGCCTGGCAGGCGGCTTATCATCGGGGGCCTGGGGACGGCTGGACGCCGGCAAGGCGAAGACGGCCGACGCGACCGCTAGGGCGGCCACTGCGATGCGAGTGTTCCGCGACAAGATTCGAGCCTCCGCGTCGGCGGTTAGATTTTGAACCCGAAACGCTGCTCCGGCGTGGTCCCTACGACCCTCCTGAGGGCCTCGATCAACAGCGGCAGTCGCAGGCCCGCCGACAGCGTGGCCCACCGATCGCGGTCGCAGTTGCCGAACAGGAGGGTCGACTCGTGGCGGGTGATGTCGGCCTCCACCGCCGGATTCAGGTCGTACATCCCGAGGCTCTTGCGAAGTTTCTCCAGGTCCGACTTCTCTCCGGTGAGGAAATGCCATGGGCATAGGCCTGGGGCCGCGGCGTCGGCCCCATACCGCTTCGCATAGCTGCGGAGGACGTCAGGCCGATCCACCGCCGGGTCGAGGCTGATCGACATGAACGCCAGCGCCGGTCCGAGCGCCGGCGAGAGTTCCTCCCGCAACCTCTGGAGCGTCCGGGTCGTCGTCGGGCAGGTGCCGCGGCACTCGGTGTACATGGTGCTGACGACGAGCATCCGGCCGCCGACGAAGTCGCGATGGAACCGGAACCGGGATCCGAACTGATTCACGACCGGCACGTCCGCGAAGCGGTCGCAGATCCGCAGCCGCCCGTCGTTCGGGTGCGGCCGACGCTGCCTCGCCGCCGCCAGCTCGAAGAGCAGACCCAACATAACTCCCCCTCCGGCGCGGCCGTTACTTCTTACGCGGCGGGATCAGAAATTCGCCGCCGCGTTCGACGGGCGTGATGGGCACCGGGTACAACTCCCACGGCAGCTCGCCCATGCGGCCGTCCGGGTTCTTGTCCTTGTCGTAGCCGTTCATCGTGAGGTCGTTGCCGTGAGTGCGGGCCGTCGGCGCAGCGTCCGGATCATGGTGCAGCGGGTCGAGACGCGTCGGCGGCTCGTAGGTCTCGTCCGGCACCGGCTCGAAGTTGAACATCATCCGCATGTCTTCGTGCTCCAGGTTGTGGCAATGGAACACGAAAGGCCCCGGCCACGTGCGGAACCGCATGCGGATCCTCACCGCGGTGTTCGGGCCGAGGATCTGCGTGTCGTGGTTCGCGATCAATTCCGTTCGGTGGATCGCGTGCGTCACGTCGGTCATCTCGCTCAGCGGCTTCAGCGTCGTCGCGTTCTCGGCGTCCTTCAGCGCGTCGGCCGCGAAGTCTTTCAGATAGGCGACGATCTGGTGCCCTTCCAGGTGGATGTGGATCGGGTGCCACCATCCGCCGCCTCCGTTCCGGAGGACCCACTCTTCGGCGCTGCCGAGCACCGGGCTGGCGTTGGAGATCGTCGGGTCGTAGAACCGCTTGTTCACCATCCAGAAGCCCTTGCCCCTGTGGAAGACGAACTCGCGGACGACCCGGACGTCCGCGTCATCGATCCGCCGCCGCGGGCGGATGAGCGGCACGCCGACCGCGACCTCGGCCTCCTTCTCGATCGGGAGCGGGTCGCCCTCGACGCAGAACCGCAAGAGCGGGATCGGCTTGTTCAACTCCGTCAGCTTGAAGGCGTCGGTCTCGAACGGCAGGGCCTGCATCCGCGGATCTTCCGGCACCTCGAGGTTGGCCTTCGGCCCGCGGCCGTCGTTCTGCGGCATCGTGTTGACCAGGTAGAACACGCGGCCGCCCGGCTTGCCCTTCGCCGCCGGCAGCGGCACGACCTCGTCGCCGTCCTTCCGGAACAGCGGGGTGCATCCGCGCTCCGTGAAGTCGAACACCAAATCCACGCGCTTGGCCATCGCCAGCACGACGCTCGTCTGCGGCAGCGGTTCCGACCACAGCCACGTATCTTTGCCGATCTGGAGGAACTCCTTCGAGCAACGGTCGTACTCGTCGGACGTCATCCCCCCGTCGCGGGCGCGGATATAGTCTTCCTCGGCAAGGAAGCGGAGCCGGAAGATGCGGGCGTTCGATCCGTCGAGGATGCGGAAGCGATACTTGCGATTCTCGACCGTGAGCGTCGGCCACGGCACGCCGTTGACGAACATCGTCGTGCCGAGGTAGCCGTTGTGGCCCTGCGTGTCGAAGGCGATCTGGCCGGTCTCGCGGTCGATGATCTTGTCCTGCAAGACCATCGGGATGTCGTATGGGTTGTGGAAGGGCTCTTTCCCCCGCAGGTAGTGTCCGGGCCGATCCGGGTCTTCCAGCTCCTCGTCGCAGCCGGGGCCTTGCTCCTCAGGGTCGAAGCACGACTTCTCGCCGTCGTTGGGCAGGATGTTGTTGGCGATGAGCCACAGCTCCGGCTCGGAGAAGCAGAGGCACATCGACGCCAGGCCCTTGGACACGTTGTAGCCGGTCGCGTCCATCGCGTGGTCGTGGTACCACATGGTGGACTGCGCCTCGGCCATGTCCGGGACGTGGCCGGGCCCGCCGCCTCGACCGAGCTTCGGGTCATAGCCCGGCTTTCTCGTCCCGTCGCGGAGCGGCAGCTCGCAGGGAGCCTGATCCGCCTCCTCGGGCCGCAGCGGCAGGATGTGCGGATAGAAGTAGTCGCGGGCCTTGTTCTGGAGGACGTAGAAGCTCGGGAAGCCGTCCGAATGCGACGGCGAATGGCCGCCGTGCAGGTGGATCGAGACCTCCGTCTCCAGCTGGTTCTCGAAGCGGACGACGGCCGGCTGGCCGATGCGGTGGCGAAACAGCGGCCCCGGAAGTAGATCGCCATATGTGTAAACCCGCGCCTCTGCGGCCCCGTCCGGGCGGAGCTTCACCGCGGCCTCGCGGATCGGCACCTTGTAGCACTTGACGGGGAACTCGCCCCAGTTCTTGAGCGGCCGTCCGGTCTTGTGGTGTGCGAACGTGCCGAAACACCGCTGCTTATCCTGCCAGGCCGCGAGGCCGACCTTGGCGGGGTCGCACCCGAAGAACGCCTTCCAGATTCTGGGCGAGTTCCACCACTCCGACGCGATGCCGTGGAAGACCTCCCCGATCGGGACGGGATCGGACTCGTGGATTATGAACTTGTCGGCCTGAAGCGCCTCGAACGTCGCGATCCTGCACGGACGGATGGTGGGGATGTGATGAAACGGCAGGCTGAAGGCCCAGTTGGGGATGGCGTCCAGATCCTTCGGATCGAACGTCCGGGTCGGGTTGGAGAACGGCCCCGTCGGTTCCTCCCCCGCTTCCGATCGAGTGATCAGGGCGAAGCCGGGAACCGCGGTCGTCGCCCGAAGAAACGTTCTGCGATCCAACATGTTCCATATCTCCCTGTTTGAATGATTTATACCGGGATCCTCCAGTTTCTTATCATTGAATTATTTTAATTATTTCAAATTTAATGAACAAGTGACGCCCCGGGGACTTGGCGCGGAGTCGTCGGGTTCGGCTTTCAGGAGATGCTGGGCCATCAAGGATTCCCTCGCGGAGGCTTTTGAATCAGCCTCGGCGACATCCGTGAAAATAGCTGCGTTCAACCTGGCGGCCGATTCGGTTTTGATGCTCTGGATCGTCGTCGGGAACGCCTTCTGCACTTTCGATGAGCGGAGGACGTAGCAAGGGTGGGTATCCACACCTCGTTCGATCCCCTGGCACCTACCTCGAGGATCTCATTCCAACTTGCTCGAACCCGTCCCGTCCCGGTCCGGTCTTCGCCTCGACGGCGTAGGGCTCGAAGACAGCCCCCTCGCCCTCGACCCCTCCTCGTCGACCACGTGCGCCTGCTGCCCGCTTTGCGATCGCGTTTCGCCCCGCGTCCATGGCCGATATACCCGCTTGATCCGCGACCTGTCCTGCCGGGGGCGGATCGCGCGGCTGCGGCCGACCGCCCGCCGCTTCCGCTGCGAGAACCCGGCGTGCGGCCGCCGCATCTTCGCCGAGCGATCTATCGACCTGGCCGACCCGCATGCTCGGGCCACAGCGCGGCTCGGGGCTGCCCTCGTCGCGGTCGGGATGGCTCTCGGCAGCGACCCCGCGGCTCGGCTCGCCAGGGCCCTGGCCAAGCCGGTCAGCCCGGACGCCCTCCTCCGGCGGGTACGGCGGGCCCCGATCGGCGCGGCCCCGACACGCCGGGTGCTCGGCCTGGACGACTTCGCCTTCCGCAAGGGCCCGCGCTACGGGACCATCTTGGTCGATCTGGAGCGACGCCGCGTCATCGACCTGCTCTCCGACCGCGAAGCGACGACCGTGGCCGGTTGGCTGCGGGCCCGCCCTGGCGTCGAGGTCGTCTCCCGCGATCGCGCCAAAGCCTATGCCCAGGCGGCCGGCGAGGGAGCTTTGGATGGGGTGCAGGTGGCCGACTGATGCCGCCTGATGAAGAACGTCCGGGATGCGTTCCGGCGAGCCCTTCAGCAGCGGTCCGGGTTGATCCGACGGCTGCTCGGCGGGCCGACCGACGGCCCTGCGGCCCCGGAGGCGGCGGTCGCCGAGAGACCGCCGACGGGCCGCCCGGGCACCGAGCTATCGACGCGGCATGAGGGCCGACGCGCGCGATTCGAGGAGGTCCGGCGGCGACATAGCGCGGGGGAGTCGCTGAGGGGGATCGCCCGCGCCCTCGGTCTGCACTACAAGACCGTCGAGCGGTACGTGCGGTCGGACTCCTGCCCCGACTGGCGGCCCGGACGCCGAGGATCCGAGCCGCCTGGACCGGTTCGCCGGGTTCATCCGCCGACGGCTCGAAGAGGGCTGTCGCAACACCCTGCAGATACGCCGCGAACTGCTCGCGATGGGCTATCGCGGGGCGATCAGCACGGTTCGGCAGGATGTCCGGCGGATCGAGTGCGAGGGGGCTGGGACCGCACCGCGGGCCGCCTCGGGGGACGCCGGCCCTCGCGCGGAGTTCGCGTCGCCGAGCCGGCTCGCGGCCCTGAAGTTGATACGGCCCTGCGACCGCCCGTCGGAAGTTCAGCAGGCCTTGGACGCGCTGAGCGCGGGGGATGACTCGATCCGGTGTGCGATCGAGTCGGCCGAGGAGTTCGCCGTCGTCATCCGAGGGCGTCGCCCGGACGCCTTGACCGGGTGGCTGACCCGAGCGGAAGGCTCATCGGCGTCGGAACTCCGGACCCTCGCTCGCGAGCTGCGGCCGGATGAGGCCGCGCTGCGGGCAGGTATCGAGTCGCCGTGGAGCAACGGGCCGGTCGAGGGGCGCGTCAACCGACTGAAGCTGATCGAGCGGTCGATGCATCGGCGGGCCGGCTTCGACCTCATCCGAGCACGCGTCCTGGATGCAGGATAGAGCCCCGATCATCGAAAGAGCGGGAGAACCCCTTATGGCGGTTTTGACCATGCCGAGGTAGTGGCGGGCCAGCTTCTCGAAGCGAGTGGCCACGTTCCGGCACTCCTTCAGCCAGCTCACGCACCGCTCGACCACGTTCCGGCGGCGGTAGAAGTCCGCGTCGACCTTCAGGGGCCGGCCGCGATGCCTGGCCTTCTGATCCGACCGCTGGGGGATCGCCCCGATCCCGCGGCGGCGCAGCCAGACGCGGATGCGGTCGTAACTGTAGCCCTTGTCGCCCGCGACGTTCGCCGGCCGGCTGCGCGGCCTGCCGATGCGGCGGGGCGCGCGGACCGGGTCCATCACCTTCTCGAACTGCGTCGATTCGTGCCTCTGGCCGGCGGTCACCTCGGCCGCGAGGGGAAGCCCGCGACCGTCCACGACCAGGTGGATCTTGGTCCCGAATCCGCCGCGCGAGCGACCCGACGCGTGGTCCTCGGGCTCCTGCGCGCCCCCTTTCTTCCGCCGCCGGCGGCCGCCAGGCTCGCGCGGATCGACGTCCCGTCGATGCAGAAGAACTCCCAGTCGATGCGGCCCCGGCGGTCGAGCCGCGCCTGCAAGGCCCTGAGGATGCGGTCGAAGGTGCCGTCGCGGCTCCAGCGTCGGAACCGGTCGTAGACCGTGGACCAGGGCCCGTATCGTTCCGGCACGTCGCGCCACGGACAGCCGGTGCGCAGCCTCCAGAACAGGCCGTCGAGGATCTTCAGGTGGTCCGTCCACCGGCCGCCTCGCCCGCCGTTCTCGGGGAGTTGGGGGCGGATCGCCTCGTATTGAGCGTCCGTCAGCTCATGGCGTCGCATCGTCGTACCTCCCTGCTCAATCTGAACAAGGTCCTACGAAGTCGACTGCCTTTGTGCTCACCGTACAGACCCTAGGCCGAATCGCCGGCGAAGACGAACCAACGGCCGGGGAACCAGCGGAGCATCAACCGAAGCGGGCGGATCGCCTGCTGGGCCGGTGGGCGCTGGCGACGCCTCTCGCTGCGGTCGTCGGCCGGGTCGCGATACAGGGCGACGAGCACCGGCAGGGTTCAGGGGCGGGCGGCGAACGGGAAGCGGACCAGGACGGCGAGCACGACCCGCTTGTGGCCGTACCGCCGGGCGGTGAAGGCGTGCGACGATCGGAGCGGGTCGCGATGCCGGGCCTCGCCGAAGACGTGTTTGCCCCGATGGGGGAAGACCGCGTCGACGCCGACCAGGACGACCTCGGCGTCGGCCGGCAGGAGGTCGACGACGCGTCGGGCCAGGGCCTCGGCCAGCCGCAACGGCGACCGTCGGGCCTGCGAGAAGACGCGTCGGCGGCTGGAGAAGGCCCCGGAAGCCAGCGAGCCGGCCGTCCGCAGCAGGTTGGCGACCGTGCGACGGCCGACGGTGAGGATCGCCGACCCCACGAGCGTCAGGAATCGACGGAAGGTGGGGCGGGTGAAGACCGGGGCGAAGTCGTCCCAGAACCCGCGGGGCGTCTCGGGTCGAATGGCCATTGAGTCCGTCCTCGGCCGGTGTCGTTGAGAAGTCGGTTCAACCTCTCATCGTACCGCCCGAGGCGGGCTCAAAACTGCACAAGTCGAGTTAAGACATGTCAACTCCTCCATGGTGGTGGGCGACCCTCTCGGGCCGACCGGTTTGATTGGTTCGCCGTCACGTCGTCCCGCTCGCGGCGGCCCTTGGCGTCGGCACACTTCTGCGTCTTGATCCAGGCGTATGCCTCGCGAAGCACATCGGCCATCGGCAGGGCGTCGACCGTATTGAAGGAGTGCGACTCCTTCCTGGTGTCGTCTCGCCGCCGGAAGGAACGGATGATGATCAGCGTGTAGTAGTCGCGGCTTTTCTTGAAACTCCGCCCGATGGTCACTTTCAATACCCCGACCTGGATTTGGAGCGCGGGTTGGCTCATTGGTTCTCTCTTATCTGTTTCCGGCTCGACCATCGGGCCTGATCGGGGGCGAACCGAATCCGGTGGTGCTGCGGCGTGCAGGCTGAAAAGCCGAGGCTCCCGCAGGGAAACGGCCTTTTCTGCTTGCCTCGTCGTGGCTCCGGCTTCAGCTTCCCCGATCGAAGGCCGAGGGCGGAGCGTGTCATCAGTCGAGGGAGAGAATCAGCAAGGCCGGCCGACACACCATCCAGAACAGATCACCGCCTCCATCTGGTGAGTCCTGGATTTCAAACCTGCCTCCTTCGCGCCGTTCTCCAGCCATCACAACGCACGAAAAAGCCTCCGGCTCTCCGTCCGCCTCATCCCCGTTTCCCCTCTTCGGCCGCCCGGCCGGTTTCAACCCCCTCGCTTTCTACCTTGAATATTCTGTGGTTAAAGGGTTCCTTCGGATTTCGGGGTGGGTTTGGGCGTGATTTCGGCTCGATTTCCGAATGGTGCCGGTGCCGAAGGCATCGTCAAAACAGCACTGTACGCCCGTTGACTTCCTGCCGATAAATGGTTCCAATCCCCGAGTCCGGCCATCGACCTATCCCGGAGGAACTTGGATGCCTGAAGTCGTGGTTCGCAACTTCGCCTGTTCCCTTGACGGTTTCGGAGCCGGCCTTCAGCAAAGCCAGTCCAAGCCGTTCGGCAAGAACGCCATCCAGATCATGAACTGGTTCTTCCCCACCCGGACCTTCAGGTCCATGATCGGCGCCGAGGGCGGCGGCACGGGGCTGGACGACAGCTACGCAGGCAGGGCCTTCGAGGGCGTGGGCGCCTCCATCATGGGCCGCAACATGTTCAGCCCCCTCCGCGGCCCCTGGGCCGACGAGGACTGGAAGGGCTGGTGGGGCGACGACCCTCCCTTCAAGCACCCGGTCTTCGTGCTGACGCACCATCCCAGGCCCACCCTGGAGTTCGAGAACGGCACCTCCTTCCACTTCGTCGACGGCTCGCCGGAACGGGTCCTGGAGCAGGCCCGTGCCGCGGCCGATGGCAAGGACGTGAAGGTCAACGGCGGCGTCTCCACGGTCCGGGCCTTCTGGAAAGCCCGGCTCCTCGACGAGCTGCACCTGGTCATGGCGCCGGTCTTCTTGGGGGAAGGAGAGCGGCTCCTCGGCGGGCTGGGGGTGGAGGAAGACTACGAGGTGGCCGGCTCCGAGGCTTCCGAGACCGCCGTGCATTACCGGGTCGCCAGGAAGCGCTAGCGTTCAGGCATACGAGAGGGGGAAAAAGATGTCAGTCGAACGGATGGACAACGTCCTCATCGTCGTCGACGACCTCGAAGCCGTTAAGGCGTTCTTCATCGAACTGGGACTCAAGCTCGAGGGCGAGACGACGGTCGAAGGGCCTGAAGTCGGGAGCCTGATCGGGCTGGGGGACGTCCGGGCCACCCTTGCGATGATGCGGACCCCCGATGGCCAGGGCGTCGAGCTCGACAAGTTCCACACGCCCGACGCGATCAGGTTCGGGCCGGTGGACGCGCCGGTCAACGCCCTGGGCTTCCGCCGCGTCATGTTCGCCGTCGACGACATCGACGCTCTCGTTGCGCGCATGGTCGCGCACGGGGCCGAGCTCATCGGCGAAATGCGGTACGGGGACTCGTACCGGTTGGCCTACATCCGTGGGCCTGAGGGCATCATCGTCGGGCTCGCCGAGCAGCTCGGCTGAATCGGTGAGCAAGATCGCCCCCCATGAAACTCTCCCGCTGTACCAGCGAAGGAGCCGCCCATGACCGCCCGGGAAGTCGTCGATCAACTGAAGGCCCTGGGCAAGCCTTCCATCAAGAAGGTGCTGCTCAATCACGGGGCGCGCGAGCCGTTCTTCGGGGTGAGCGTCGAAGACCTTAAGAAGATCCAGAATCGCATCAAGATAAACCACTCGCTGGCGATGGAGCTTTTCGAGACCGGCATCTCGGACGCGATGTATCTCGCCGGGCTGATCGTCGACGACGCCAGGATGACGAACGAGGACCTCGATTGCTGGGTGAAGGCCGCCTACTGGCCCATGCTCAGCGAGTCCACCGTCCCATGGGTCGCGTCCGAGGGCCGGCACGGCTGGGAGATCTTGCTGGAATGGATCGAATCCGACGTCGAGTCGATCGCCGCGGCCGGCTGGTCGACGCTGGGGGCCGTGCACAAGATCAAGCCCGACGACGAGCTCGACCAGGCGACGATCGGCGAGCTGCTGGACAGGGTCGCCGGGACGATCCACGACCAGCCGGATCGCGTGCGTCTTCAGATGAACGGATTCGTGATCGACGCGGGCTCTTTCGTGGCTGCATCGACGGATCGGGCGCTTGAAGCGGCCGACAGGATCGGCCTCGTAAAGGTCGGCATGGGTGAAACGGCGTGCAAGGTCCCCGGTGCGCGCGAGTCTATCGAGAAGGTCCAGGCGGCCGGAAGGCTCGGCAAGAAGCGGAAGACGGCCAAATGCTGAGCTGATTCGTCCTCCATGCCGACTCCACCGGCCTCCCACCCGCCAACGTGTCCCACGTCCGTGACGAGGATAAAATCGCCATCGTCGAGGCATTCACCTTCGGTCGGAGGGGTCCAGCAATGGGGAACGAAGCGATCGTATACGGCCGGATCCTCGGGGCCACCTGGAATGTCGGCGATCGGTTCAGGTGCATGTACGACTTGAACCGCGAGGCGCTCTCCGCCGTGCCCGAAGACGACGACTGGCCTTGGGTCGTGCGGGACATCTTCGCCCTGCCTGCGCCGTACCCGCAGGGCACGTACCGCCGTCAGGTCATCCACTTCGGCCTGTCCATCAAGGACGATCCATACGACCGCATCCTCTGGGACGAGTGGCTGGGCAAGTTCGAGCAAGTGCTGCGAAGACTGTACTGGTGGTCGGCGGCGGCGCACATCGAGACCGACTTCGGTCCGCCGCGCACGATCGAGTGGGCGCCGACCGAGGCGGCGATGGGGCGGCTGTACGACGACCCGCCGCAGCCGGTTTCCGAGTGGGTGCGGTCGGACCGGCTTCCCGCGTCTCGTGATGAAGGCTGATGAGCTCAGGCCTGCTCGATCCACTTCGAAGCGAGCCTGCATCAGACCGCTTTCACCCTGACGCTCAGCCACAGGCAATAGCCTAACGTCACCACCATTTCCGCCGCGACTGCGCCGCATCCGACCGCGACGGTCGTGTGGATCGGGGCGAAGGCGAACACGCCGGCATAGACGAGCCCGCTCAGGAACATGGCCCAGCCCCCCCGCTTGGCCCTTTGGGCGTAGGCGTTCGGGACCACGACCTTGGGCAGCCGGTTGCCGTTGGCGGCGATCATCAGCCCGGTCAGGCCGATGACCAGCCGTGTCACCGTATCGCCGTCGAGATAACACAGCTTGCGAGCCAGGGTCGAGCCGAGCGCCACGACGACGATGCCGCCCCCCCAGGCCAGTGGGGCGATCACTTCTTTCTTCCACGCGTCATCGTTCATCCGGGCGTCTCCTTGGGTTCCGGCGCCTCTGCGCCCAAGCCGAACGGATGGACGAAGCCCAGAAGCACCTCTTCGAGCACCGAGAACTTCAGGTGGTAGATGACCGACTTGCCGATCTTCTCGGTGTGCACCAGGTCGGCCTCCAGCACCGCGAAGTGCGCCGACATCGTCGGCTTAGCGAAGTCGAACTGGTCGCTGAGCTCGCCCCCGCTCATCGGCCCCTTGCGCACAAGCTGCAGGACGCGGCGACGCGTCGGATCGGAGAGGGCTTTGAAGACCTGGTTCATGATTCGCTAATGAGCTACTCGACTAATTGATTCAGGGAAGTGAGGTCCATTTCCGGCCGGAGGGCGTGCTGGCCTGGCTGCCGAACGTGTTTCGGGGCGGGGTGATCAGGCGAAGACACAGCTTACGCTCGCCGTCCGCGCTTTTTGTCCGCCCGGCTCACGGGCTCTGATAACCCCCTGTCGAGGCCGAAGAACGGCCTCCCGAACCAACGGGGGCGAGCCATGTCGATCCGGATGATGCTGCTGGACTTCTTCGTCTTCATCGCGGCCTGGGCGATCTTCCGCAGCCTGGTGATCGGGGTGCCGAGCCACGGCGAAGACTTCATCGCCATGGTCGTCGGCGCCGTCACGGCTCAGCTGACGATGATGTGGCTCCGGAAGCGGCAGGCCCGAGCGGCGGCCTGACGTGGTGCGAGTGGCGACGGGGCAGGAAGAGCGAACCAAGGGGAGCGGACCGATGTTCTACAAGAGCGTGATGGTGCTGGGCGTGTTCTCGATCGCGTGGAGCGTCATCTGGTTCTACCAGGTGTTCGCAGGGATCAGGCACCTCCAACCTACCGACAGCATCCCGATGGTCATCGGCGGGATCGCGGGCGGGATCGGTGCCTACTACTTCGTGCCCTGGCTGTTCAAGTACGAGGCCCGGCGGCGAGCGGCGAAGTGACCATCGAGTTGGAAACCTCGCCGCTAACGCGGATGCGGGGAATTTTGGGTTCCCAAAAATCAGATTTCGCCAAATCGATAAATCGGTTATCCTCCTGGAAAGCAACCTTTCCAGGAGACTGACCGTGGCCCCGTACATCGACGCGTGGTTCGCCCTGACGCTCGTGATCGTCGGCCTCTCGCACGCGGCCCAGCCCCGCCTCTGGGCTGAGTTCTTCGACGCCATCAAAGGGACCGGCTTCGCCCCGCTCATCATCGGGATGTACACGTTGCCCACCGGGCTGGTCATCCTGCTCGGGCACAACCTGTGGGCCTGGGACTGGCCGGTGCTCGTCACCATCGCCGGGTGGAGCATGACGACGAAGGCGACGCTCTATCTGATCTTCCCGGCCGTCCCGAACCGCATGATCGACAACGCCGTCCGCTGGCAGAAGGCGTTCGGCGTCTACCGCGTCGTCGGGGCGGTGATGAGCGTCCTGGGCGTGATTCTCACCTGGGACGCGTTCCGCCGTCTTCCGACGTAAAGGGAGGCGGCGGATGAGTATCCTCGAAGCCTTCTGGGGCACTATCACGATCATCTTGAAAAACGCCCGCCTATTCCTTCCTTGGCGGATCACCGGCCCCTTTGCCACTCCCAGTCTCGTCGCGACACCGGCAAGATCCCCGACGACGGGGAGTTGCGGATCGCAAACCGTGAGAGTCAAAAACCATGCGCCGCTTCCTGGCCCTCGGCTTCGTGGCCCTCTTCGCCTGCGCGCGGCGACGACATCCTCGACCAGGGGCCGAGCTACTTCGTGATCGCCATGCACCCCAACGCCGGAGGGGCCGTGACCTCGCAGGTCGACTACGGCCCCTACCACGACGTGACCACGCTGCTCGACGTCTGGGCTCCCCCCAGCGTGGCGATCGACGTCCGCCGCAACGGAGGGGTCGATAAGGCCGTCGAGGTCCAGTACGAGAGCGCCCAGTACCGGTCGAAGTCCTCTGCGCTCTTCAAGCCGGGCAAGACGGTCGTCGACTACGGCGAGATCAAGAAGAGGTGAGGCTTGTGGCGGGGCTCGGCGTACGAAGAAGCCCGGGGCCGTCCCTGAGCGCCGGGGCTGACTCGGGTTACGCGATGAAGCCAGGGGGCGGGCGGCGAAGTGATCGGGGTTTCTCCGCCCTCGACCTCGCATCCTGGCTGTCTCCACCGTCCCGGCGGCCGCCGGCGTGACCATCGTCCCCGGCACGGATAGAATCGCTGCGGGCGGCGACCCATGTCGGGCGGCCGCCGTCGAGCCACCATCCCGGAGGCGACCATGAATGCGATTCTCTCCCTGGCGTTGATTCTCGGTGCATGCGACCTGACGGGCGCGGCGGACGACAAGGCGGCCGATCCGGTCGGCAAATGGCGGTGCAGCTACGAGATCGGCGAGCAGAAGCGGACCTCCACCCTGACGATCAAGAAGGAGGGGGACAAGCTCGTCGGGACCATGGACTGGGCGGACCAGAAGGACGAGAAGCTGAAAGACCTGAAGCTGAAGGACGGTGAGCTGACGTTCTCCGCCGAGCGGAAGTTGCCGAACCTGGACGACCCCATCACCGTCGAGTACAGGCTGAAGATCGACGGGGACCAGCTCGAGGGGAAGGGCTCGACGGAGTTCGGCGGCGAGAAGCGGGAATGGGACATTGAGGCCAAGAGGGAGAAGGGCGACAAGTAATCGTGGCGTGGTCCGGTGGGGGTCGTCGATGATTTCGCTCGGCCGGCCGCCCGCATCCGCTGCCTGCCCTTGCCGTACTTTGCTCTACAAAGCAACATTCCGAGCTGCGTGCTTTGCAGAACAGAGCGATCGTCTCCTTGCGATAGGAGCAACGCGACGACGCAGGCGGACTTGTTTCGCGTGACTAGGCCGTGGGCGCTGGGATTCTCGGTCCTCCTGCTCACCTATGCGGCGGTGGGCGGGACGGCCGGCGTGATGTGGCTGGTCGCCCTGACCGAGCAGTTCGCCGCAGGACCGCCGCCGGGCAGGCCGTTCTTCACCGCGTGGAGCGTCAACCTCCTCTTCGCCCCGGTCGCGCTGGTGGGCGGCGTGCTGACGGTCGAGTGTTTCTGCGCGGCGTGGCTGGTTTCCTGGCGGGACGATTCCTCCGACCTCTCGCGGGCGTCGGCGCATGACGCCCGAGGCCCCGGAGGGCTCGCCCCGCTTGCCGCCGCCGCTAGAATTCGCGTGACGACCGGATCCGATTGATTGGGCCCCGGAGATTCACCCATGACTCTCGGACGATGAGCTATACGCTACGAGAGCCTAGACGACATCATGCCCGACGTCGAGCGGATCCTCGAAGGGAACGCCACGGTCGGCCCGGCGCCTCGATGCAATTCGATCAGGCGTTGCGGGTCGACGCCGAGACGAGGAGCGCCGTTCTGGAGCGGGGCGAGATACCCGAGAGCCTCCCGACCGGCCCGCAGTTCGTACCCCCGGAGGGCCTCGACGACCGTGCTGAGGCGGAGGGCCCGCGTTCGGCCATCGCCCACGACGACGCGCCTCCGGGCCCCGCTATCGCCTACCCGCGGGTCGGCCCGCCGAGCCGGCCCGAACGAGACCGCATGCACCGCCGCCATGCCGCCCATCGCTTGAACGTCGTCTCGACGGCCTGACGCCGGAGGGACCTGAGGCGACCGATCGCAGTCGGCGTTCGGCCGTGCCGGAATCGAGGTCCGGGCTTGATAGCCCGCCAGGGAGATTAGAACGATGCTCCGCCAGAGTTCTGCTGCGCTCCTCGCGACCGTCGGCCTGCTCCTTTCGGCGGAGGCGGTCGCCGCGCCGCCGAACCGCATCACCGTATTGTATGACGCCTTTGGCGACCACTCGGCGTTGAAAAAGGACTGGGGCTTCTCGACCCTGGTGGAGTTCGGCGGCAAGCGCATCCTCTTCGACACCGGGAACGATGCGGACCTGTTCGAGCACAACGTGAAGTCGCTGGGCGTCGATCTCAAGGCGATCGACCTCGTCGTCATCTCGCATCGCCACGGCGATCACACAAGCGGCCTCGCCCGCGTACTGAAGGCCAACCCGGGCGTGCCCGTCTACGTCCCCGCGGACGAGACGTTCATGACGTCGACCCCGGTGCAGATGTACCACCGGGGGGCCGAGGCCCTCCCGAAACGCATGCGCTACTTCGACGGCGAAACCCCGGTGAACGTGCCGCACGGCACGGCGTGGAAGGGGGCGAACCTGATACCCGTCGATGCATCCCGCGAGATCCTGCCGGGGATCAGCGTCGTCGCGACGACGTCGAAGGTGCCGCGTACGATCGAGATGCCGGAGTTGTCCCTCTCCCTCAAGGTGCCGGAAGGGCAGATACTCGTCGTCGGCTGCTCCCACACCGGGATCGAGGCCATCCTGGAGAAGGCTGCAGGGCGGCCGATACAGATCCTCGTCGGCGGGCTGCACCTGGTGACGACGCCGGACCCGGAGATCGAGCGGTTGGCGACGTCTCTGCGTGACAAGTGGAAGGTCGCCAGCGTCGCCGTCGGGCACTGCACGAGCGAGCCGGGTTTCGCGGCGCTCCAGCGGGCATATGGAGAGCGTTACATCTACGCAGGGCTGGGAACGGTCGTTCCGCTCCCGTGATAGTTCAGAATCCCTAGAAACGGCCGCGTGAGAAACCGCTTCCGGGAAGCACCAGAGTCTGCCATGGTCGGCTCATGCGACTGTACCAGACCATTCCCCAGGGCCGCCTTTCCACGCAGCACTTCCCGCCCCGTTCAGTCGCATGATCGAACGCGCGTGCCGCGCCGAACGGCCGGAAGAGAGGTTCGATGATTGAGGCGGTCAGTAAGGCCGTGGAAGACCTGCGAACTCGTCCTTCGGGTTGCTCGAAGCGGGCAGGAAATGGTTCCGTCCATCATTCGAAACGCTGGTCCCGAGGCCACGGAAAGCTACCACTGCGGCAATGATGGGTCGAGTCGACGGAGCCTGACGCGGGCGTCGGCGGTGGTGAATCGCCAGCGGGTCTCGACCCGACGGTCGTTCCGCTCCTCCTCCCAGGCGGCGACCTCCCGCTCCAGTTCCTCCCTCGACTCGATGCGGCGGTCGAGGCGCCGGCGTGAGAGGACCGACAGCTCGATCTCGGACACGTTCAGCCACGAGCGGTGCTTCGGCGTGTCGTGGATCTTCAGCCGCTCGGCTACCGCTCGGGCCCGCTCGGGCGGGAACGCCTCGAGAGCGAGGCGACCTTGCGGGTCTTCAGGTTGTCCATCATCAGCGATCCGTCGGCATTCGCAGGTCGACGTAGACCGGCTGGTGGTCCGACGCGATGGTCGCGACGTTGACCCGGGCCGAGCCGACGACGAAGCCGGCGGCCAGCGGCTCGGCTGCGAAGATGTAGTCGATCCGCGCCGGCCGTTCGCCGCGCAGGCCGATCGAATGACCCGGCCCCTCGCCGGCGACGGCCCAGGCGTCGACGAGACGGGGGCCGGACTCCGGCGAGGTGAGCGCCTTGTAGTCGGCCGTGTCGGGCCGGAGGTTGAAGTCGCCCATCACGATCCAGGGGTCGGGGCTGGCGGCGACGATCTCGCGCACCTTGGCGACCTGCAGCGTCCGGTCGGCCTGCGAGTCGTGCGCCAGGTGGGTCACGTAAACCCGGAGCGGCCTGCCCGCCACGTCGAGCCGGCACTCCAGAAGCCCGCGGGGCTCGGCCCTTTCGCGACCGGCGGATTTCGGCAGGCGGTGGTTGGTGTGGGCCGTGATCGGGAACCGCGTCACCAAAGCGACGCCGTAGCTCCCCTCCCCCTCCACCAGGTTCGGCCCGAAGGCGAAGTTCCCGCCCAGCTCCTTGCCCAGCCACTCCGCCTGATCCACTCCCTCGCTCCGGTCGCGGAAGTGGACGTCGATCTCCTGGAAGGCAACGACGTCGACGCCCCGGACCAGGTCGGCCACCCGCTTCAGGTCGAGCTTGCCGTCGGTCCCTTCGCCGTGGTGGATGTTGAACGTGGCCAGCTTGATCGCGTCCTGCGCCCCGGCCAGCGTCGGCGAAAGGAGGAATCCGAGCGAAAGAAGGATGCGTCGAATCATGAATCCTGTTCCTCTGGATGCTCCGAAATGAGAAGGACCTTCCGGCCGGCATCCTCCCCGTCGAGGAGAGGATGCACGGAGAAGGCCCCGGATCGCAATCCGCCTCGCCCGTAGCGAGGCGTTGCGTCGACAGCGGTTCCGGCCCCGATCAATAGGCGTCGGAGCTGACGATCTCGCCGCCCTGAGTCGTGCTCAGCGCCCGCCAGATGGGGAGGCTGATGGAATCTTTCATGAAGCGGACCGAGCCGTCGCACATCGCGGAGTTGACGCCGCCGGAATGCCGGCTGCGGGCGGCCAGATAGTTGAGGCGGGGGGCCCCGCTGGATTGGCCGCAAGGGGTCGGCCTGGCGATCGTCGCGTTGCAGGCCGCGGGTCCGTACATCATGTCGGGCAAGGGCGAATTGGGGGCCAGCAAGGCGGTGAAGCTGGTGGCGTCGGCCCACCAGGTCATCCCACGCAATTCCGAGTTCAGCGGGACGATGATGACCTCGGAGGCCAGCATCGTGTTGGTGGTGCCGTCGGTGATGGTGGCGATGGTGATCGTCTTGCCCTTGTTCGCCGACGCCGGATGGTCGGCGTTGGTGTACGGGGCGATGAACGTGAACGGCGCCCCGGCGAAGCTGGAGTCCAGGGCGACGTCCTGCTGATTCAGGTCGGTCGAGCCGAAGTTCGCCACGTAGTTGTGCGCCGAGATCTTGCCGGTCGCGTCGGCCCCGAGGGCCGTGCTGATCGGCTTGTGCTGGAGGCCGTTGCTCGGGCAGAGGAACGCGCTGATGAAGCTGGTCGTCACCGTGGTGTTGGCCAGGTTGACGTACCGGGGGTTCGAGAAATTGTACGAGTTGGACAGGGCCCCCTGCTCCATGTACGGCAGGATGAAGGCCTGCCACGTGCCGTTGCAACATCCGGAGGCGCCCGGCGGCAGCGAGCCGACGGTGTCGCCGTAGTTGTGGACGGCCAGGCCGATCTGCTTGAGGTTGTTCGTGCACTGGATGCGGCGGGCGGCCTCGCGCGCCGACTGCACCGCGGGGAGCAGCAGGGCGATGAGCACGGCGATGATCGCGATCACCACCAGCAATTCGATGAGCGTGAAGCCACGATTGCGAACACGTCTGTCGATGATCATCGGGCGTAGACTCCTGAAACTCTTCGCAAGGAGAGGGATGGATCGCCGTCGGAAGTTAAGGCTCGGTTTTCTCACTTCGATGTGAGGGCGAACGTGAAGTCGTTCGGGCCGGCCTGGGTGACGTCGGCCTTCAACTCGCTCTGGGTGTTGTAGCGGGCGGGAAGCGTCTCCCCCAGGGCCGACGTCGGCGGCGGGATCTCCTCTCCCGTGACGCTGTCGGTCTCCTTCTTCCGGGAGGCCTTCACCGGGGTTTCTTTGGTCACGGAGAGCGAGACCCGGTAGTTGCCGGGGATCAGTCCTTCGGCCTGGGGGATGGAGAACGAGCCCCCGGAGACCTGCGCCGCGCCCGACGTCGAGTCGCCCCCCGCGCCCGTGGGGGTGAAGGTGATCAGGGCCGAGTCGAGGGGCTGGCCGTCCAGCGCGACCTTGCCCGAAACCGCCTGGCGCGGCAACCCGTCGCCGCCGCCACAACCCCACGAGACGATGAAGACGGCCGTGAGGGCCGCAAGTCGCACCTGAGGCGTCGTGGGGGTCATGCGTTGCATATCCTTCGATTCCTTGATATTCGCCGAGGTGTATCCAGGCCGCCCGCTCCGGACGCGGGACGTGGATCCGCCGGCGCGACGTCGATCGGAATGAAGCGACGACACGCAATCATCGCGCCAGGGCCGGCGAGGGAGCGGTCGGTGGCGACCGAATTTTTGCGACCAGGTTGTGTTTTAGTCGTCCGGGCGCTGCGCGACGTCGTGTCCGAAGCACGTCCCGCAGGCCTCGGGCCTGTGGGATGTCGCGCGGTCCGCCGAATCGTGCTGGGCATCCCGGGGCACGACCGCCCCGGAAACGCCGCAACTTTCAATTCCATGATGACGCGTACGAGCTGAGAACGTCAAGGTCCGTTGACGGGTCCTGAATCGCTCTTCATGTCGCGCCTCGCGCGGCTTACGAGACCGGCCGGGCCCACCGGGATTGA
Source organism: Paludisphaera mucosa (assembly GCF_029589435.1). Lineage (NCBI taxonomy): Bacteria > Pseudomonadati > Planctomycetota > Planctomycetia > Isosphaerales > Isosphaeraceae > Paludisphaera > Paludisphaera mucosa. Next base: position 490,774 of record NZ_JARRAG010000002.1, read on the forward strand.
CGCCGGATGAAGCGAAGCCGTGGCTGAGGACGGAGGCAGCTCGCGAGGGCGGTTCCGAGGCAGGGCGGAGACGAAGAGGTGGTGCGGACATGACCTACATCCCGAACGTGAAGCATGTGACCGCTCTTCCGCACCGTACGCGACCAGTTCGGCGGGTCCGGGGCCATGGCCTGGAACCTCGATGTCCCGCTCGCACCGAGCGTCATCTGCGAATCGTCCGCCTGCCTCGGCCAACGGGCGGGCATCCGGGATTCGGAGAGCTCTTGAGGAACCTCGGGCACGGCGGTCGGCTCGTTCTCAATCCGTCAGGCTGCATCCCGCCGGCTCACGATGTGAAATGGCCTCAGCGACGGTCGATTGAGGACTTGTCGCCCATGACCAGGGGTTTGAGGTGGCGAAAGATGGAGCAAGGCGACCGGGCGGCTCGGGCGTCGTCCACATCGGATGCGCCGGGTGGTCGCTCCCCAAAGAGCACTCCGAGCATTTCCCGGCGGCCGGGACGCACCAGTCGCGTTGCTGACGACCCGACACTTTTTGATGAGGGGCAAGGGACGGCGCCCATGATGCAGCGTGGGGAGGGTTAGGAGATATCCCGACTCCGAGCTGATCAAGTCGGTCTGCGCCGTCACCTTCCTCGCCCGAGAGCGGCGTCAAAACTAGATAGGGTCTGAATTAGGAAAACTGTCGGGCCGTCAGCCGGATGAGCGGCGATCAGGAGTTGGAACCGCACCATCGTGGCCACCTGGGGCGAAAGGTGGGGCAGCGTGGCCTCGAACGTCTCCTCGGCCACGGGTCGAATCGGGGGCGATTCCCTGGCGACGCTGCGGCCCTTCTCAAGGCCGGCGACGGCGGCCAGGGCGGCGGAGCGACGCGCCGGGGTGGAGCTCCTCGCCGGCGGTCCATTTGAACATCGCCCGGACCCGGTGGACGTCCTTGTTGATCAGCCGTCGCGACCGGCCGGCCTCGATCATCGCCCGGCGGACGGCCTTGAGCGCCAGGGGGCCGAACTCGCGAGCAGGGGTCGCGCCGAAGGATCGGCGGAGGAATCGGAGGGCCTGGCGGTTGTCGTCCTGCTCGCTGGTGGGGCGGCCGTCCCTGACGTGGTTGCCCTCCACGTGCCGCAGGCAGGCAAGCATGAGTTCGTTGATCGAGAACGACTCGTCGACGGCCGAACCGACGGCGGCGATCGGGCGGGCGTAGGCCTCGTGGCTCGCGGGGGAGCCGTAGGGTCCTAGGTAGCGATCGCGGCCGTCGATGTGACGACGGCGGCGTTCCGGGCCTTGTGACGGCGATAGGCGGGGGGGCGATGGCTGCGGGGCATGGGGGTGGGGCCAAAACAGTACATGTACTGTTTTGGCCAGGACCTCTTTGCCGCACCGCCCGACCCGGGCAGGCATCCTAAATCCAGGATTCGGCGAGACTTGCTTCCAATCGGGGCGAGAGGATTTGAACCTCCGGCCTCACGGACCCGAACCGTGCGCTCTAGCCAAGCTGAGCTACGCCCCGTTTTGCATGTTGCGTGAAGAGCATCATAGCGAGCGGCGGGGATCTGTCAACCGCATCAATCGCGGGACTTCAATTCGGCGGCGGTCGGCGGGTGCGGGGCGTGGCGTTCGAGAGGGGTCTGCGCCTCGTCGAGGAAGGCGTGCCAGTCGCGTTCCAGCTCGCCGAGGTCCTCGCCGAAGGCGCGGCGGAAGGCGTCGAAATGGGACTGCGGCGACGGCGAGGCCTCCTGGGGGCTGCGGAGGAGGTCCAGGAACTTCACGAACGAATCACCCCGGCGGGCGCGGAGGAAATAGGCCAGGGCCCAGGCCTGGGCGTAGGGGTCGCGGCGGTAGCCCTGGCCGAAGCCCCTGTCGCGGAGGAGTGGTTCCAACGGCGGCGCGGGCTGGATCTTCCGCCAGTCGAGGAGGCGGATGTCGTGGGGGCGGCCGATCCCGGCCCATCGGCCGCCGCGGACGACCTCGAACTGCATCGCCAGGCCCTCCTGGAGCCAGATCGGGAAGGCGTCGTGGCGCGGTAGCAGGCCGCTGTCGACGGCGAGCAGGTGGACCAACTCGTGGGCCGCCATGCCGTCGTCGTAGGCCCGCCGCTCGGCCTCGAGCAGCAACTCGCCGCGACGGACCTCGCGATCGAGTCGCTCGATCAGCGCCTTCGCCTCCGCACGGCCGACGACACGGGGCCGCTCGCCCGCCAGGCCCACCCGCAGGCGGCCGTCGGGGGGGAGCCGATCGAGGGCCGTGCGGAACGCCTGCAGCTCGTCGCGACGTTTGGCGAAGGCCGTCCGGTCCTGGCGTTGCAGCTCGCTGCTGCGGGCGTCGTAGGCGACCACGGCGTTCCAGGTCGGGTGGTAGTAGCCTCGCGTCGAGCCGAACGCCGAGGCGTCGTGCGTCGTCAGGAAGGCCTGGTAGTCGCTGCGATCGGCGAACCAGGCGAAGACGAGGCGACGGCGAGGGACGGTCAGGGGGACGCCCGATCCGGCGAAGAGGAGGTGATAGGCGGTCGTCAGCCGCTCCAGCAAGGCGACGCGCTCGCCCGCCTCGGCCTCGGGATGCTGGTGGAGCAGCACCACGTGCGGCCCCCGCTCGACCCGCACGGCGATCCCCAGGGCCTTGCGGAAGGGCTCGAAGTCCGGGTCGTCGCAGGGGGCCTTCAGCTTCTCGACGACCGCGACCATCCGCCGCGTCGGCTCGTGGTCCGGGGCGGCGGCGTGGATCTTCGTCAGCTCCTCGACGGCCTCGTCGATCAGGCCGTTCTCCAGGGCCCACCAGGCCTCGGCGAAACGCTGGACGGGAGCCTTCCCCTCCAGGGCCTTCCGCCGGGCGGCCCATTCCTCGGCGGGGACGAAGCCGGGGACGCGCTTCTCCAGGTCCTCGGCGCGGAAGGCGTAGCGTTCGCCGGCGAGGTCGATCGTGATCCCGGTCTTTTCCGCGACGGCCGGCGCCTGGATGCGGCCGCCGTCCTTGAAGTAGATCAGGTCACCGCGGAGGCCGACGCTCGCGCTCGCCGCCGCCAGAAAGCCCAGCAGGGCCGCCGCGATGCTGCTACGGAGAGTCCGGGGGAACGGTCGGATCGGCGGGCGGGCGTGCTTCATCGGGATCTTCCCCACCTCGCGGCGACGGCGACGCCTGACGTTGCCTCCGTCCCATTAAACTCGAACGCCGGCCGGGAGTCATCGCGAACCAAGTCGGGGGGGCCGGCGTAAGGATGGGCACGACCGGCGACGAAATTCGTCGGATTGGAAAGACGGTGTCGTCTCGACGGGTCGGATTCCGTCGTATCGGATGACGGAGCTGATGGAAACGGAATGCAACCCGAGTCCACCTCAGGGCGATTGGTTCATGACAAGGAGGTCGATATGCTGGTGCTCAGCCGCAAAGCGATGCAGTCGGTGGTGATCGGTGCGGACATCCGGATCACCGTGATCCGCGTCGAGGGGAATCAGATCCGCATCGGGATCGAGGCCCCGCAGGACGTGAGGATCCTCCGCGGCGAGTTGCTCGACGACTCCCAGGAAGACGGCGACGACTGCGGACGCCGACACCTGGAATTCGCCGCGCCCCTCTCCTGAACGGAACGCGCGAGCGAGGGGTTCACGACTCCGTCCCGACGGCCGCCCCGCGCGGCCTGGGAGATTCCCCGCACCTGGAGGATCGCTCGTCGCCATGACGAGGGTCCGATCGGGCCGCGAGACCCGAAGGGCTGGATCGCCCGATTCCTCAGCGTTTGGAGCACCGACTCCGACGGCCAGGCCGTTGCGACGCGGGAGATCTCCCGGCGCCGCCCGCCGTCCCCTCGCGCCCCATTCCCGAGAGACGGCCGCACACCGGCGGGCCGAACTCGGGCCGATGCGGACCCGTGCCATGGAGAGGGCTGGGATCGCGACGCCCCGCGAGGGCGACTTCCTTCCCGCCCCTGGGCCGCGATCGTCCGTGCGCCCGCGCCGCGACGTCGTCGAAGAGGTCGCGGACGGGGATTGCGGCGGGAACGATGGGGGGCCGATCGCGGTGGATCAGATCGGCGGGCCGGCCTCGCCGCCTTCGCCGCCCTCGGCGCTCTCGTCGACGTCGCCGCCGCTGAAGGCCTGGCGGGCGGGGTCGCCGACCATGAAGTTCTCCAGGCAGAGGCCGATCTTGGAGACGACGGCGTTCTTCTCGGCCGTGGGATACTCGAAGATCAGGGCCACCTTGTACGGGGACGTCTTGGAGCCGTAGAGGTAGACCTGCAACTCCTTGGCCTCGGTGGAGATCGTCTTCGCCAGGAAGGAGTTGGCCTGCTTCTTCTCCTTGACCTGCTTATTCTCCTGCTTGAACTGGCCGAGGTCGACTTCGGCCCCGGTCGCGGTGCGGACCAGGTCGACCACCTCGGCGTTGAAGTCGCCGCGGGGAGGAGGCTCGGGCTGGGGGGCGGCGCCCTTCTTGGCCGCCGCCTTGGGCCGGTCGACCCGCGCCAGGACGTGCAAGCTCTGCTTCTCGGGCTCGAGGAACGTGTTCTCGACGTCGAACCGGCCGGGCTCCAGGGCCGCGAACTGGAAGGTCTGGGTCGGGCCGGTGAGGTTCTTGGGCGGGCGGATGTAAATGCCCAGCTCTTCCAGCTTGCCCTTGGCGACCGGGGCGCCCAGGTTCTCGTCGAGCCGCTTCTCATACTTCATGCGGTCGAGCGTCTGCTCGATGCGGAAGTCGTAGTTCTTCATCCCGCAGCCGACCGCCAGCAGCATCCCGAAGCTGATCAGCATCGCCCGTGCGCGTTTCATCAACGAAGGTCCTCTCGATTCGCCTCGCCCGCCCGCCGACGGCCCCGGCGCGTTCCCGGTCGACCCTGGTTCGTGGTAACTTCAGATCATAGTCCCCCGGGCGGGCCGACGCCAGCCGGCGGCCGGGTTTGACGACGGAGGCGGAACGATGACCGGACCCGACGACCCCAGGCCCGACGAGCCCTGCGGGGACGACCCCGTCCAGACCGGCCGGCCGATGCAGATCATCGCGCTGGTGAAGCCGTTCCGCGCCCAGGCCGTGCTCGCGGCGCTGGAGTCGGTCGAGATCCTGGGGGGCGCCGTGCGCGAGGCGATGGGCTACGGCCGCCAGAAGAACCGGCTGCACCAGTACCTGGGGAGCGAGTACAACACGTCGTTCCTGCCCAAGGTCGAGCTGACCGTGTTCGTCGAGCAGCAGCACGTCGCGGCGGCCGTTCGCGCGATCGCCGACAACGCCCGCACGGGGAGGATCGGCGACGGCAAGATCCTGGTCCTGCCCTGCTTCCACGACTACTTATGCTGGTAGTCGGAGGGCCGGGGCGGGTCGCCTCAGTGGACGGCCTCGATCCAGAGGATGCGGCGGACCTGGACGACGGGGGACTTGCCGTCGGCGTCCAGCTCGATCCGCACGGCGCGTTCGCCGGAGTCCTCGGCGCGGAGCAAGGCGTGGTCGCCGCGGTCCTGGAACCAGCGGACCATGGCGACGCCGTCGACCCAGGCGACGACCATGCGGCCGTCGAGCGAGGTCAGCGACTCCTCGTCGTCCTTCGCGAAGGCGACCGAGGCGCCGCGGGCCAGCACCGGCTCCATGGCGTCGTCGGGGACCGCGAGGCAGCGGCCCTCGCGGCGGGCCTCGAGCCACTCGCGCTCGCCGCGGCCGCGCTCGGCGCGGAGCGTGTCGTGGTCGTGACGCGACGCGGATCCCAGGCCCTTGACGTCGCGTTCGCCCGTGGTCAGCGAGCGCTCCGACTCCAGGAACCGGGCGGTCGCCGAGCCCAGCTCCGGCGACGCCTCGCCTTCGAGGAGCTGCAAGGCCGTCCGCAGGAGCGCGCCGACCATCACCGTCGGCTGCGCCGGGCCGTCGCCGCGGTCGTGGCGGGTGGAGGGGCGGAACTTGGGGCCCTTGCCGTGGAGCAGCCAGGTGGGCTCGACCGCCGTCAGCTCGATGATCTTGAGCACGACCTCGGCCGGGACGGTGACGCCCCCTTCATAGTTATACCAGGTCCGCACGGGGATCCCGAGCCGACGCGCCATCTCGGGGCCGCCCCGCTCGCCGAACAACTCCAGGCGCAGGATCGCGAGCCGCTCGGCCAGTTCGAGCTTGGCGCGCAACGAATCCGGAAGCGTCTTTCGCCGAGCCATGTCAGCCCCGTCCTAATCTTTAGGTCGACCATTCCTAGGAAATCGCCCGCGTCCCGCGACTCCCTATTCGCGCAGGACATTCGTCCGATAGCCTTTTATAGCAGTTAGACGAAAAAAATCAATTGCGGAGACCCGACGTTGCAAAAGTTCAACATTCCTCACGACGGACGGGGGCTGAGGCCGTCGGCGAGGCGTCGGGCCGCCGGCGGGCTCATTCGTCGTCGTCGAGCTTGAGGTCCATGAGGAACTGGGCCACGGCGTCGTCCTCCTTGCCGGCGGGGGCGGCCTCGGCGGCGACGTCCACCGTCTCCTCGGCGGGCTTGGGCTTCTTGTCGGCCGACTTCTTGGAGGCCTTCGCGGGCGCGGGGGCCGGCTCGGGCTCGTCGTCGAGGGGGATGGCGTCGTCGAGCCCGGCGACGTCGACGTCGAAGCCGTCGTCGTCGGCGGCGTCGACGCTCACCTCGAAGTCGTCGGCCTCGTCCACCTCGACGGCGTCGACGACCGCATCCAGCTCGGCGGTGTCGCCGCTCGGGCCGTCGGCGGCGGCCGCGCCCGCCTTGAGGGGGTCGACCCGCAGCGCGACGCCGCCGATGCCGATGACGTCGCCCGCCTTGAGCGGCTGCTGGCCCAGCACGCGCTTGCCGTTCACGTAGGTGCCGTTGGAGCTGCCCAGGTCGCGGACCATCAGGCGGCCGTCGGCCTCGAAGACCTCGCAATGGCGCCGGCTCACCTGCGAGGAGCGGATCCGGATCACGCAATCGTCGTGACGGCCCACGCTGTTGACGCCGTCGATCAGCCTGAGGGCGGTGACGTCGCTCCGCCCCTTGACGACCTTGAGTGTGTAATTCATCGCGAATCGATCTCGGCTGCTGGACGGACCGCAAGGGGGGGGTCGCGAGGGCGGTCGGGGAGGACCGCCGGGGCGCTCGCGCCCATCTTAAAAGTACATCCTCGACGGCCGGCAAGCAAATGGAAAGCCTTCGGCCGGCCGCGGCGGCCGCGTGCGTCGCCTTTTTCGGGTTTCGGGGGAGACGGCTTGCAATCGCCGTCGACGTCTCTATACTGAGTCTACCGCTCGACGAGGGGGCCCACGCGGCCCTTCCCCACCTCGCCGACGGCGCGGCCCTCCGGCCTCGATTCGCGGGAGTAGCTCAGGGGTAGAGCACCACGTTGCCAACGTGGTTGTCGTGGGTTCAAATCCCATCTCCCGCTCTCTGAATAGCCATCTGGGTTGGCCGTTTTCGCTCGAGCGCGTCGGGTGCGTGTTGGCGAGTCAAAGCCGCCCAGCCCGATTTGACCCGAGGAAACGCCTCTCATGACACCTGGCGAAGACAACGAGCTGACCACGTCGACCAGCGTCGAAGAGCCCGAGGGCGAAGCGACTTCGGTCGAACCGGAGAAGCGGAAACTCGATCTCGACGTCCAGGTCAAAGACGCCGGCGCCTGCAAGAAGCACATCACCATCACGATCCCTCGGGCGGAGATCGACCGCCAGTTCGAGGAATCGCTCGGGGCCCTGCAGAAAGAAGCGCAGGTCCCCGGCTTCCGCCCCGGGCGGGCCCCCAAGACGCTCGTCGTCAAGCGGTTCAAGAAGCAGGTGGCCGACCAGGTCAAGTCGACGCTCCTCATGGAGTCGCTCGAGCAGATCGACCGCGACTACCAGCTCAACCCGATCACCCAGCCCAAGCTGGACGTGGCCGCCATCGAGCTCCCCGAGGAGGGCCCCCTGGCCTTCGACATGGAGGTCGAGGTGCGGCCCGAATTCGCCGTCCCGAGCTACCAGGGCCTGAAGGTCAAGCGGCCCGTCCGGACCGTGACCGACAAGGACGTCGACGTCCAGTACGAGCGGTTCCTGGAGCGCTACGCCCGGATCGTCCCCAAGCTCGAGGGCGGGGCCGAGATCGGCGACTACCTGACCGCCGACCTGACCTTCCTCCGCGAGGACGGCGCGGTCATCAACGAGGTCAAGGAAGTCCAGTTCCGGCTCCAGCCCGAGCTGCGGTTCCAGGACGGCCGGATCCCCGCGATGGGCAAGGCCCTGGCCGGAATCAAGCCCGAGGAGACCCGCGAGGCCGACGCCGAGCTGGGCACCTCGGTCGCCGACCCCTCGCTGCGGGGCAAGGCGGTCAAGGTCAAGGCGACCGTCCACGACCTGAAGCAGGTGCAGCTGCCGGAAGTCCACCACGAGTTCCTCCAGGGGATCGGCTTCGACAGCGTCGAAGAGCTGCGCGGGGCCGTCCGCGACGCCCTGGTCCGCCGCATCGAGGCCCAGCAGCGCCAGGCGGTCCGCCGCCAGGTGCTCGACGCCCTGATCGAGGCCACCCCGTTCGAGCTGCCCCCCGACCTCGTCTCCCGCCAGGAGAAGGGGACCGCCTCCCGCCTGGTCATGGAGCTGCGCGAGGAAGGCTTCTCGCCCGAGGACATCCGCGCCCGCCAGGCCGAGATCCGCGCCAACGCCCACGAGATGACGCTCCGCTCCCTCAAGGAGTTCTTCATCCTCGCCAAGGTCGCCGAGGCCGAGGACATCAAGGTCGAGGACGAGGACCTGGAGCTGGAGATCGAGGCCATGGCCGAACGCTCCGGCGAGAGCGTCCGCCGCGTCCGCGCCCGGGTCGACAAGGAAGGCCTGGCCGACGCCATGGCCACCCAGATCCTCGAACGCCGCTCGCTCGACCACATCCTCAAGTCGATCGAGTACGAGGACGTCGCGGCGGACGAGCCCGACGTCGCCGTCGAGACCCTCGACGAGGCCGCCACCCCCGAAGCCGAAGCCCCCGAGGGCGACGAGGCGGCCGCCGCGGAGTAATCCGGCGTCCCCCCCTTGAATTTCGGTCGCGCCGGCCTCCAATATTCCCACGGGTCGGCGCGACCGACTCCATTCGACTCGCCCACGACCTCGTAGCAAGCAAGCAGCCGACTGCGAAAGGGATCGCCCCATGCCCTTCGACCACCCGCTCGCGGAGCCGAAGCTTCAGCGCTATCGCGACTACGCCCGCCAGAGGCAGATGACCCTCGGCGACCTCCTGCTGGAGAACCGGATCGTCTTCCTGGAAGGCGTGATCGACGACGGCGTGGCCAACAACGCCGTCATGAAGTTCCTGTACCTCCAGTACGAGAACCGGACCCAGGGGATCAGCTTCTACATCAACAGCCCCGGCGGCAGCGTCAGCAGCACGCTGGCGATCTACGACACGATGCAGTTCATCGAGTGCCAGATCGCCACCTACTGCATCGGCCTGGCCGCCTCGGGCGCCGCCGTCCTGCTGGCCGGCGGCAGCAAGGGGCGGCGGTTCTCGCTGCCCCACTCGAAGATCATGATCCACCAGCCCTACGGCCAGGTCGGCGGCCAGGTCTCGGACATCGAGATCCAGGCCGAGGAGATCATCAAGAGCCGCCACGTCATCAACGAGATCCTCGCCCGCCACACCGGCCAGCCCATCGAGCGGATCGCCAAGGACACCGAGCGCGACCGCTACCTGACCGCGACCCAGGCCAAGGAGTACGGCCTGGTCGACGAGGTCGTGGGCCGGATCGGCGGCCTCAAGGGCGCCGACGGGGGCGTCGCGCCCCCGACCCCGACCCCCGGCGGCTATTGATCCCCCCGAATCCACCGCTGCGGAACGGAAGGCCGGCTCGCATCCCGACTGATAGAGAGGCTCATCACCGATGCCACTGGTTCCCATCGTCATCGAACGTAGCGGTCGCGAAGAGCGAGCGATGGATATCTATTCCCGCTTGCTCCAGGACCGAATCATCATCCTGGGGACCGCCATCGACGACAACGTCGCCAACCTGGTGGTCGCCCAGATGCTCGTCCTGGCCCATCAAGACGCCAAGGCCGACATCCACCTGTATATCAACAGCCCCGGCGGCAGCGTGACCGCCGGCATGGCGATCTACGACACGATGCAGTGGGTCCCCTGCGACGTCGCCACCTACTGCATGGGCCAGTGCGCCAGCATGGGCTCGCTCCTGATGACCGCCGGCGCCAAGGGCAAGCGCTACGCCCTGCCCAACAGCCGGATCATGATCCACCAGCCGCTCGCCGGCATGGAAGGCACCGCCACCGAGATCCTGATCCATGCGGAGGAGTTCATCCGCATGAAAAAGGCCCTCAACGACATCTACCGCAAGCACACCGGCCAGAGCCTCGAACGCCTCCAGGAAGACACCGACCGCGACCGCTTCATGTCCCCCGAGGAGGCCAAGGACTACGGCCTCATCGACCATGTCGTCGACCGCGCCCCCGTCTTTCCGGCCCCGACCGGCAACCCCGAGAAGATCTGAGCCCCGCCCCCCGCGCCGGGCCTTTCCCGATCGCCGAAATCCTCGTCGCCGCGTCCGTCCCGGGCGCGGCGTTTTTCATGCGCCCCGGTCGCGGCCCCTCTCTCGCCCTTCCTCCCGAAATCGCCTTTGGATACGGCTCGCGGCCCCTTTATACTACATCTGTAAGAACAGAGGAGGGGTCGGGCGAAGGAGGGGCGCACCATGATCGATCCCGCACGTTGGCTGCCTGATCTTGAGCCCGGCGGGCGGCCGGCGCTCCTCATCGCGATGCTCCTCTCGGCATTTCTCCTGGGCGCCGTCTTCGTCGCCGCGCGTCGCCCGAACTCCAGGCTCGGCCCCTTGCCCCTGTCGGCCAGCCCGCATCTCCGGGACGTCGTCGAGCCGATCGTGCTCGTCGAGTCGATCTCGATCGACGACGGCGGCAGCCGAGGAGCCTCCTTTCGCGACGCGCGGGGCAAGGACTGCGACTTCTGCCTCGTCGATTACGGGCTCCAGGATTGGGGCAAGGCCGTGCGTCCTGATGCGATCGCCTTCGACGCCTGGGGGGACGGCGACCCGGTCCCCGTCCGAGGGCCCGACGAGCGCGCGTTGCTCGGCTTGCTCGAACGGTGGGCGGCTACCGCCCCTCTCGCCATCCCGGTCAAAAGCCTCTCCGATCGACACGAGCGCGGCGAGATCAGCACTCAGGCATTTCGAAACGCGTTGACCGAGGACCAGGTGAAGTACGCGCGCGTGATGGCGATCCTACGGGTCCTCCGCAACCGGAACTGAGGGCTGCCCAATGAAGGCTTCACGCGGTCGAGGCTTCATCGTGGGCTCGGTCGCTCTCCTGGCCGCCTGCGTCCTCGCAACTGTATGCTTCATGAGGTCTGGCCGCAGGCCGCTGCACCCTTCCGCCCGCCCCCTGCCCCTCTCCGCCAGCCCCTTCCTCCGCGATGTGGTCGAGCCGATCGCGATCGTCCAAGCCCTGCCGTTCAGCGACGGCGGCAGCGTCGGCGTGCAGTACCGCGACGCCCGGGGCGTCGAACGGAGCTTCTGCCTGGTCTCCTTCGCCCTCGACTTCGACGATCCCCCGCGGCCGTCCGAAGTCGCATTCGGCTCGGTGTTCCCCTCGCGCGTCACGACGCCGGTCGGGTCGGACGACGAACGCGCCCTGCTCGGGCTACTGGAGAGGTGGGCGGCGGCCGATCCCGAGGGGCGAGAACTGGACCGCCAATCGCATCGGATTTCGCGCCGCGAGATCTCCTACGGCGACCTGTCCGCCGACGCCGGCTTCAAGCTCGTCGTCAGGTCGATCCTGCGGAAACTCCGAGCCCGAAACGAAAAATGAGGCTGCCCGGATGCGGCCCTGTCAACCGGCTTGGTTCGTCCGGTTTCCTTGCGTTTCCCCCGCGTTTTCGGCCCTCGGCTTCGGCCTGCGAAGGGCCAAACAACGCGAAAATCCCACCAATTCCGAAAGCTACGGCGATCCGGATTCGGCGACGAGCTGGGCGAGGATGGCGTCGTTCGCCTCGGGGAAGCGGTAGCCGGCCAGGCCTTTCGCGGGGACCCAGATGCAGGCGTGTTCGGGGGCGGGCTCGGCGACGGGGTCGGCGGGCGTGCAGTCGAAGAAGTGGAGTCGGACGCGGCCGTGGGGGTAGGCGTGCTCGACGACGCTCCGCAGGCGGGTCGCGACGACGGCCAGGCCGGTCTCTTCGAGGCATTCGCGGACGGTGGCCTGCTCCGGGGTCTCGCCCGGCTCGACCTTGCCGCCGGGGAACTCCCAGTAGCCGGCGTAGACCGTCCCCGGGGGGCGGCGGCGGATCAGGAAGCGATCGCCCCGGCGGATGACGCCGATCCCCCCCAGGATGAGGGCGTCCCCGCCGTCGGCGGCCATGTCAGACCTTGCCCTTGGCGAGGGCGCGGCCGGGCGAGCCCATGACGTTGTAGCCGCAGTCGACGTGGAGGATCTCGCCGGTGATGCCGCTGGACAGGTCGGAGAGCATGAACATGCCCGCCGCGCCGACTTCCTCTCGGGTGATGTTCCGCTGCATCGGGGCGACGGCGTCGTAGAGGCCCGACAGGTCGTCGAAGTCGCCCACGGCCGAGGCGGCGAGGGTCTTCACCGGGCCGGCGGAGACGGCGTTGACCCGGATGTTCTTGGGGCCGAGGTCGTAGGCCAGGTACTTCACCGAGGCGTCGAGCGCGGCCTTGCAGACGCCCATCATGTTGTAGCCGGGGACCACCTTCTCGCCGCCGTAGTAGGTCAGCGTCAGGATCGATCCGCCGTCGGGCATGACCTTCGAGGCGTAGCGGGAGACGGCGGCCAGGCTGTAGGCGCTGATCTCCATGGCCGTCTTGAAGCCCTCGCGGCTGGCGTCGACGAACGCGCACTTGATGTCGTCGAGCGGGGCGAAGGCGATCGAGTGCAGGACGAAGTCGAGCTTGCCGTAGGTCTCGCCGGCCTGCTCGAAGACGCGGGCGATGTCCTCGTCCTTCTGGACGTCGCACGAGGCGATCAGCTTGGCGCCGATCGGCTCGGCGAGCTTCCGCACCCGCCGCTCCATCTTGTCGCCGGGCAGGTGCGTGAAGCCGACCTCCGCGCCCTCGTCGAGGAGCTTGCGCGTGACGGCCCAGGCGATGCTGAAATCGTTGGCGACTCCCAGCACCACGCCCTTCTTCCCGGTGAACAATCCCATCGTTTCTCCCTTTCGGACGCCTCTCGGCTTTTCCACGAATTGCAGGCCGCCCCGATTCATCGACCGGGGCGCAGTCCTGTACAATACCCGCACGAGGATGGACGCTCAACGTCCAGTTTACCCGCGCGACGCCGCGACGAGACGAGGGGCGAGTTGGAAACGGAACCGTCCGAACCCGTCGTGCCGACCGCGCCGCCCGGGGCCGCCGCGCCGCCGCGACGCCCGGTCCTGGAGCGGATCGTCCGGATCGGCGTGCTGGTCGGCCTGGCGATGCGGATCTGGGAATACTCCGACCTGCGATCGCTCTACATCGACGAGGCCGCGCTGCTGACGAACCTCGTCGACGTGCCGGTCTTCGACTTCGGGCACATCCTCAAGCAGGACCAGCTGGCGCCGCCGGGCTTCCTCGTCGTCGAACGGCTGCTGGTGCGGCTGCCGATCCCCGTCGAGGCGTCGGGCCGGCTCTTCCCCCTGCTCTGCGGGCTGGCGAGCATGCTGCTGATCGCCCCCCTCGCCCGCCGCTACCTCGACCGGCTCGCCGTCCCGATCGCCGTGTGGATGCTCGCGCTGGCCGACCACCTGATCTACTACTCGGCCGAGATCAAGCCGTACACGTGCGACCTGATCGGGGCGATGGCGACGCTGCTTTTGGCCGTCCCCCCCGGCTCGGCGGGGCCGTCGCGGCGTCGCCTGGCGGCGCTGGCGGCCTGGGGGGTCGTCGCCCCCTGGTTCTCGTTCCCCGTCGTCTTCGTGCTGGCGGGCGTGGGCCTGCACCTCATCGTCCGGGCCTGGCGGGCCGACGGCGCGCGGGGCGCGGCGCGGGCGGTCGCCGTCTGCGGGGGATGGTTCATAAGCTTCCTGGGCTGCTTCTTCGTCTCGCGGGCGATCGTGAGCAAGGGGGACTTCCTCTGGACCTGGTGGAACTTCTCGTTCCTCCCGATCCCGCCCCGGAGCTGGGTCGACGCCCGGTTCACGATCGAGACCGTCGCCAACGTCTTCATCAACCCCGGCAGCGTGCTGACGCCCTTCGGCTTCATCAGCACGGCGATCCTGGCCTCGGCCCTGGCGTTCGCGGGGGCCTTCTCGCTGGGGAGACGCTGGCGCGGGGGGCTGTTCGTGCTGCTGACTCCCCTGCTCTTGCACCTGGCGGCGTCGGCCCTGCGGCAGTACCCGTTCCACGGCCGGCTGATCCTGTCGCTGGTGCCGACCTACCACCTGCTATTGGCCGAAGGCATGGCGGCCGTCGGCCGGGCGTCGCGGCCCTGGGCCACGCTCGTGCTGGCCCTGGCGTTCGTCGGCGGCCAGGCGGGCGACATCTTCTGGAACCAGATGGTCATGCCCAGGTCGCGGTCGCGGCCGTTCGACACCCACGGCGACCTCAAAAATGACCTTCTGGACGACCTGGACTTCCGGCGCAAGATCAAGCCGAAGACTCCGGAGGCCGTCCCTCTCGGCCTTCACGAGCCCGGGCGATCGTCCTTCTCCCCCCCGTGGGAGAAGGTTGCCGGAGGCCGGATGAGGGGCTCGTCATCCGACGCCGACCTTCTCACAGCCCAGGGCCGCACCGGCTTCGAGGTTCGAGGATCCGGGATTGGGATCCCCCTCATCCGGCCCTGCGGGCCACCTTCTACCACCAGGGGAGAAGGACGATCGGCCACGGCCTCGACGCTCGTACCATCCCATCCGGCGACGGCAGGATGACCTTCGAATCCCGGCGCGTCGGGGGCTGGGTCGCGATCCTGGGGACCTTGCTCGTCGCGGCGGGCTTGCGGATCTACGACCTCGGTGCGGCGAGCTTCTGGTACGACGAGGTCGTGACGATGCGGCTGGCGGAGACGCCGACGCCGGCGGCGATGCTGCGGCTGCTGTCCGAGATCGACGCCACCCGCGCGCCGCTGCATCCGCTGCTGCTCCAAGGCTGGCTGAGGGCGTTCGGGAACTCGGAGGCGTCGGGGCGGGCCCTGAGCGTCCTCTTCGGGCTGGGGACCGTCGCGTTGCTCGCGCCGCTCGGCCGCCTGGCCTTCGACCGAACCACCGGCCGATGGGCGACCTGGCTGGGGGTGGTCAGCCCGCTGCTCGTGTACTACTCGCGCGAGGTCCGGATGTACGCCCTGCTCGTCTTCCTGACGACGCTCGCCTGGACGCTGCTGTTCGCCTTGCGGGCGTCGACGACGCGGGCGAAGACGATCGGCTACGCGGTTTGTTGCGGGGCCCTGTTGTTCACGCACCCCCTGGGGCTGCTCATGTGGGGGACGCTGGCCAAGGCCTCGGCGCTCGACGCCCGGGGGTTCTTCGGCTCGCGGCGGGCCTGGGCGGCGGTGCACTTCGGGGTGCTGGCGGCCGCGGCCCCATGGCTCGTCCGCTACTTCGACCACGCGCCCGAGTTCCTCACCGGGACGCTGCCGATCAGGTTCCTGCTGGGGACGCCCATCGGCTTCCTGGGGGGCAATTTCCTGACGCTTGCAGCGATGACGGGCCTGATCGCGTACGGGCTGACGCATCGCCCAAGGGACCCGGACCGGCCCATGGGCGTCTGGGTCGCGCCGGCCGGCCTGACGCTCTGGCTGGTCCTGCCGCCGACGATCCTCTACGCCTATTCCGCGGTCGCGAACCCGATCTTCGGTCCGTCGCGATACACGCTCTTCTGCGCGCCGGCGTTCCTGGTCCTGATCGCGCAGGGGCTGGCCCGGCTGCCCGTCGGGGGCCGCTGGGCGGCCGCCGCGGGGATGTCGGCCCTGGCGTTCGCGACGCTCCCCGGCCTGGCCTACGACCCCGACGCCAGGGCCGACTGGCGGGGCTTCGCCGCGCGACTCGCGTCCGACGTGCAACGCGACCCGGGCTTGCGGCCGATCGTGTTCGTCGCCTCGGCGTCGCGCCCGAACGTCGAGGTCGAGACGGCCCGCTATTACCTCGGCCGGCTCGGCCCGGTCGTCGACTTCGCGACGTTCGAGGCTCGTCTCCACGACCGCGAAGGCCGCACGGCCTACCTGGCCGCGGGGGCCCGGTCGCTCGCCGGGCTCGACCCCAGCTTCGCGGCCCGCGTCACGGCCGCGGAGCCGGCCTGGACGCGGGGGCCGCTGGTGTTCCGCCTGCGGGCGGGGGCGCCGGCGCCGTCTCCGGGGACGCCTCCAGGACCGGGAACGCCAGGCCGTTGAGCTCCTGCGAGAAGGCCGAGCGCGCCTGGCCCAGGGCGCGGGCGGTGGCGGCCCCCATGCGCAGGCTGCGCTCGCGCATCTCGCCGGCCACGGCGCCGAGGCCGAGGGACTCGGCGATCTTGAAGACCGACTGGACCTGCGGATCCTGGCCGATGTCGGCCGCCGCGCCCGGGTCGACCTCCTCGGGCCGGACGGTCGCGTTCCGCGAGCCGTAAAGGACCCACCCCTGCGGGCCGCGGACCCAGAGGGCGACGTCGACCTGGACGCGGCTGAGGTCGGGGGCCATGTCCATCCGCGTGACGACGGCCCCGGCCCCCCCCTTCGCGGCGATCTTCGCCAGCGCCGGGGCGAGCGGGTCGACGGCCGCGGCGTCGGGGTCGAGCAGCTTGCCGATCTCGCCGAGCGCCGAGCCGAGGTCGAGCGGGGCGTCGAGCGGCCGGCCGCCGTCGGCCGGGTCGGGGAGCAGCAGGTTGTTGTATCGCAGGAACCGGCGGCCGGCGTCGACCGAGACCTCGGTGGCCGCCCGGCGAGCGAGCCATTTCGCCTCGGGCTCGGCGACGATCGGCATGAGCTTGTCGAGCGGCGGGACCTCGTCGCCGTCGGCCGTGAAGCCCCGGCCCTCGATCGCGTCCTGGACCTCGCCGGGCGGCCGGTCCTCGGCGTCCGGCAGGCCGCAGAGCCAGGCCAGGGCGAGCATGCGCCGGCTGGCGTCGGAGTTCCGCTCGGCCGAGCGGCAGCCGTCGCGGGCGATGCGCACCGAGAGCAAGGGGGCGTCGAGCCCATTGGGATCGTCCAGACGCTTCAGCTCGCCGTCGATCCAGGTCGCGACGCGATCGCCGCCGGCCTTCCCCCGCTCGTCGCGCCAGGCTTCGAGTCGCTTCCGGCGCTCGGCGAGGGCCGGCTTGCGCATGGTCTCGGCGTTGCGGATCCACCTCGCGGCCAGCTCGGGGACGTGGGCCTGGGCCCAGTCGCGGCGGACGAGCATGTCGAACCCGACGCGCGGCCCGGCGGCGGGCGACGTCACCAGGCCGAGCAGGACCTTGCCGTCGCGGAGCGTCACGCGGTCGGCGACCGTCAGGGCCGGCGGGGCGGCCTCGGGCCTCGCCGCTCGGGGCTTCTTCGCCTCTTGCAAGGGCGGGGCGATCGCCAGGCAGGCCGCCGACAGCACGACGCTGAGCATGATCCACCTCGTCGGGATTTCCCGGTCGACTTCAAGCGAGGGGCGGTTCGCCCCTATTATAGAGCGGTCCGCCCGCCGCAAGGGGGCCTGTTGCAATTCCGGAGCCGCGGGGCGATCGAAGCCATGCCGACCCACCTGGAGCCGCTGGGCGACCGGGCCTTCCTGGCCCGGTTCGACGCCGAGGACGACGCCCGCCGCTGGGCCGTCGCCGTCCGTGCGCGGGGCTTCTCCGGGGTCGTCGACGTCGTGCTCGCCTACCGCTCGACGGCCGTGATCGCCGACCCCGAGGCCTGCGACCTCGACGAACTCGGGCGTGCGCTCGGGGAGCTGGCGCCGGTCGACGTCGGCGCGGTCGGGGGCGTGCGTCACGTCCTGCCGGTCCTCTACGACGGGCCCGACCTCGACGAGGCGGCGGGTCGGCTGGGGATGGACCGGGACGAGCTGGTCGCGCGGCATTCGGGGCCCGACTACCGGGTCTTCGCCGTCGGCTTCCTGCCGGGCTTCCCGTATGCCGGCTACCTCCCCGACGAGCTTCGCGGGCTGGCCCGCCGCGACGAGCCCCGGCTGCGGGTGGCGGCGGGGTCGGTGGCGATCGTGGGGCGGCAGACCGGCGTCTACCCGATCGCGTCGCCCGGCGGCTGGCATCTCCTCGGCCGCACGCCGCTGCGGATCGCCGACGCCGAGGCCGGCCGGTTCCCCATCCGCGCCGGCGACCGCATCCAATTCCGGCCCGTCGACCGCGAGGAGTTCGAAGCGAGGTCCGATGAACGCCTCGAACGCTGAACCCCGGTCGATCGACGTGAACGCCGACCTCGGCGAGGGCTTCCCCCACGACGCCGCGCTCCTGGAACGGGTGACCTCCGCGAGCATCTCGTGCGGCGCCCACGCCGGCGATCCGGAATCGATCCGTTGCACCTTGCGCGAGGCCCTCGCCCGCGGCGTCGTCGTCGGGGCCCACCCCGGCTATCCCGATCGCGAGGGCTTCGGCCGCCGCGACAGGGACCTCGACGCCCAAATGGTCGAACGCCTGATCTGCGATCAGGTCGCCGACCTGCGGCGGCTCGCCGACGAGGCCGGCGTCGAGATCCGCTTCCTCAAGCCCCACGGGGCCCTGTACAACCAGGCCCAGAGCCGGGAGGCGACCGCGCGGGGCGTCGTCGCGGCGGCCGTCGCCCTGGGCCTGCCGCTGCTCGGCCAGCCGGGGACGCTCCCGGAAACGCTCGCGCGGTCGGCGGGCGTCGTTTACATCCCCGAGGGCTTCCCCGACCGCCGCTACCGCGCCGACGGCTCCCTGACGCCCCGCGCCGAGCCCGGGGCCGTCCTCGAAAGTCCGGACGAGCTGGCCGCGAACGTCCGGCGGCTAGCCGCGGGCGGCCTCGTGCAGACGCTCTGCATCCACGGCGACGAGGCCGAAGCCCTCGCCAACGCGTCGCGGCTCCGCGCGATCCTGGACGACCTGGGGATCGCGGTCCGGCCGTTCGTGCCGGGGCGATCGTGAGCACCGGACGCATGGGCCTGCTCGCGGTCGACCCAGGATTCTTCACGACGGTGCAGGACCTGGGCCGGCCCGGCGCGCGAGAATTCGGGGTGCCGCTGGGCGGGGCCTGCGATCGCGAGTCGCTGGCGGTCGCGAACGCGCTGGCGGGGAATTCCGCCGACTGCGCCGCGCTGGAGCTGACGCTCCGCGGCGGCCTGTTCGAGGCCCGGTGCGACCTGGGGATCGCCCTGGCGGGGGCGGCGATGGCGGCGACGATCGTCGGCGAGGACGGCCGGCGTTCGATCGCGGTGCCGTCGAGCGCCTGGCTGCGCGAGGGCGGGCGGATCGAGCTGGGCCGCGCCGGTCGCGGCGCGCGGACGTACCTGGCGACGCCCGGCGGCTTTCAGACGGACTCCTGGCTCGGCAGCCGTTCGGCCGAGCGTCCCGTCCGCGCGGGGGACGTGCTGCCCGCCGGGCCGAGCCGCCTGGCCGCTCGCAGGCCGGCGGACGTCGGCGCGGCCGAGGCCGTCGCGGAGCTGCGCGTCCTCCCCGGCCCGGACTGGGCGCTGCTGGACGACCCCGACGCCTGGATGCACGCGTCGTTTCGGATCGGCGTGCAGAGCAATCGCATGGGGATGCGGCTGGAGGGGGGGCCCGTCGCGGTCGTCCCGACGCCGGAACGGCTCTCCGCGGCCGTGACGCCGGGGGCGATCCAGGCGGCCGGAGGGCGGCTGATCGTGCTGGGCGTCGCCTGCGGCACGATGGGGGGCTATCCCCATGTCGCGCAAGTGGTTTCGGCCGATCTCGACCGCCTGGGGAGGCTCCGGCCGGGCGACGCGGTCGGGTTCCGGGCCGTGTCGCTGGCGGACGCGCGCCGGCTCGATCGGGAGGCGCGTGAGGCCCTGCACGCCCGGACCTTGCGGATCGCCGCGGCGGCCCGCGACGGGCCGAGTTGAGCTTGCCCGAGGGGGCCGATTGGGGTACACCACGGCCTCTCCACGTCGCCTTTTGGGTGTCCCAGGCAGGGGTCGTTCGATGTCGCATGCTCGCCGAGGCCGGCGCGTCCTGGCGGTGATGGCCTGCACGGCCGTCGCGGCCGCGGGTGCAGGCTGCCACTCGCCGTTCCACCGCCCCACCGACGTCCCGCACGCGGCCTCGCCCACGCCCTCGGCCCCGGCGGCGCCCGTCGCCAGCGTCGAACGCGCGGCGGTCCCCGAGCTGGCCCCGGGCGTCGCCGCGACGACCCCGCCGCTCCCCTCGCGATCGCTCCCGAACACCCCGACGCCCCCGGCCTACGCCCCGGTCGAGGCCGTCGCGACGACCGCGGTCGAGCCGGCCCCCACGCCGCTCCTCGACGCCGCCCTGCGTCGGGCCGAGGCCTCCGAGGAGGCCGAACGCCGGGCCGTCGAGATCGCCACGGCCCCCCCGCCCAAGCCGCCGCGCGAGCCCGAACCGGAAGCGCCCAAGATCCCGTTCCCCCCGGCCGCCGAGGCCGAGCCGGCGCCCGCCGAGGCCGCCCCCGAAACGCCGAAGCCGCCGGCCGAGGCGCCCAGGGAGGCGCCGAAGTCCGACCCGGCCGTCGAGACCGCCTCGGCCGAGGCGGCCGACGCGGCCGACGCCACCCCGCCGCAGCCGACGCTCCCGTCGGAACTCGCGGCCGGGCCGATCGCGGAGGCCGACGAGCCCGAGGCTCCCGAGGAGCCGGCGCTGACGATCGACGCGGTGCGGCTCTGCCGCAAGATCCACGGCTTCGGCTCGTTCGAGCCGCTCGACGCCCAGGCCCTCAGGCCCGGCCGCTCGGCCCTGGTCTACTGCGAGCTGGGCGGGCTGGAATACCGGGCCGACGGCGACGAGTTCGTCTCCCACGTCGCGACCCGGGTGGAGCTGGTCCGGGCGGGCGGGGACGACAAGGTTTGGGAAGTGGCGGGCGAGGCCGAGGACCGCTGCCGGACCCGGCGCCGCGATTCCTACGTCGGCACCCTCGTCACGCTGCCCGAGACCCTCGCCCCGGGCGCGTACACCCTCCGCCTCTATCAGGCCGACGCGACCTCCGGGCGGACCGCCGCCGCCGAGATCCCCGTCACGATCGCCCGCTGAGACCGTTTCCCCCATGCGGTCGGGGTTTGCGCGCCTTGTCAAAGCCGCCTGCGCGGACGACAATAGATGGACGGGTACGCACTTCGCCCGCCGTTTCAGGGGGGATGCCACGATGACGACCGCGATCCGACCTCGCGCCCTGGCGCTCGGCCTCCTTGCGTCCGCGGCGGCGCTGCTCGGCCCCTCGCCGGCCGCCCCCGCCCGCACAGCCCAGGATCCCACCGCGGACGGCGCCGTGATGGAAGAGCCCGTCCAGGGCGAGGTCATGGAAGTCGACCCCAACGCCCCCCAGCGCAAGCGGACGCGGAACCGCGGCGGCGCGCGCAAGGCCGCCGCGAAGTCGGCGACCGCCAAGCCGGCCGACGCCGCGAAGGCCGACGCCGCGAAGGCCGACGCTCCGAAGGCCGACGCCCCCAAGGCCGCCGAGACCAAGCCCGGCGAGCCTTCGTTCGCGCGCGACGTCGCCCCGATCCTGGTCGCCAACTGCGTCGGCTGCCACACCAGCCCGAACGGCAACGGCTTCAAGCGCGGCAAGCTCGACATGGGTTCGTTCGAGAAGTTCATGAAGGGGGGCGCGAGCGGCCCCGCCGCGGTCGCGGGCAAGGCCGACGACAGCCACCTGATCCTGCGGGTCAAGGGCGAGGAAGAGCCGCGGATGCCCCCCAACAACGACGCCCGCCTCGGCGAGCCGGCGATCGCCGCGTTCGAGAACTGGGTCAAGGCCGGCGCGAAGCTCGACGCGGGCCTCGACCCCAAGGTGCCGTTCAAGACCTACGCCGCCTCGCTCCAGGACGTCTCCAAGGCCAAGCTCGCCCAGCTCAGCCCCGAGGAGCGCGACGCCAAGGTCAAGGCGGCCGGGCTCGACCGCTGGAAGAAGGCCAACCCGGCCCTCAAGCCCGAGATGGAGACGTCCGAGCACTTCGCCCTCTTCAGCACGCTCCCGAAGGACCACGCGACCGCCGCCCTCAAGTCGATCGAGGCCCAGCTCGCCGCGATCCGCCGCGTGCTCGGGACCGAGATGACCGAGTGGCCGGAGAAGGTCAGCTTCTACGTCTTCTCGGAGCGCAAGGACTACGTCGAGTTCGTCCGCACGGTCAAGCCGCGCGAGGTCGACGATCTGGAGGAAGGCGACGCCGACCTCAAGACGCCCCAGCCCTACGTCGTGATCGTCGCCCCGCACGACTCGCCGGCCGACGCCTCGGCCGCGGCCCCCAAGCGGAAGGCCCGCGGCCGTCGCGACGCCGAGACCGCCGACGGCCGACGCACCCTGACGGGCCTGCTGATCGAGAACCTGGGCAAGGGCGCGGTGCTGGCGACCGGCTCGTCCCCGCGGTGGCTCGCCGAAGGCCTGGGCGGCTATCTCGCCAGCGGCCTCGAGCGCCGCAGCGGCCACTTCGTGAAGCTCCGCCGCGTGGCCCTCGACGCCTTCCGCCTGGGCTGGCCCACCAAGGCCGGCGACGTCCTCGGCGGCGGCGAAGGGGTCTCGCCCGAGGAGTTCCGGGGCGTCAGCTTCGGCCTGGTCGAATGCCTGAACTCCCCCAAGTACCGCCCCCTCTTCCCCCAGTTCCTCAAGGAGATGAGCAAGGGGGGAGAGAAGCTCGACGACGCCATCAAGGAGGTCTACGGCGCCGACCGAGAGAGCTTCCTGACCGAGACCGGCGAGTGGATCGCCGCCACCTACGGCGGCGACGAGTGACCTCCTGAGGCCCTACCACGGAGCGGGGCTCGCCGAATCATCCTTCTCCCCTCGTGGGAGAAGGTGGCCGGAGGCCGGATGAGGGGCTCGTCATCCGACGCCGAGCTTCTCGCAGTCCAGTCCGCAACGGCCTCGAGGATCGAGACCCGTATTGAGGTCCCCCTCATCCGGCCCTTCGGGCTACCTTCTCCCACCAGGGGAGAAGGATGAGGGCGCACCGCGACGCCCCGGCCCGTTTTTTCGCAATTCCCCGTTCGTGATCGGCGATCGCGGCCCATTGTCTTCTAAAGCCCCCGCGTTCGAGAGGTGTTGACGAGGAGCCGAGGCCGACGATGCGACGACCGAATTCCGATTTTGAAAAAGAGCGACCGAAGCCAATTTCGGCCGCGGAAATTCTGAATTAAATACCATTATACCAAAGACTTACGGAAATTCATAACGACTTACAAGCCGGCGAGCGAACCCGATCCGAAGCCGATCCGAAGCCGATACGAACCCAGGGGCGACGGCCCGCGGCTCGGCCCCGTCCGGTCGCTCCCGAGAGTCCCTGAGAGGTCCCCGCGAACATGGCCCGAATCGTCGTCTTCGGCTCGTCCAACACCGACATGACCGTCCGCGTCGCCCGCCTTCCCGCCCCGGGCGAGACGGTGCTGGGCGACGGGTTCGCCGCGACGCCGGGCGGCAAGGGGGCGAACCAGGCCGTCGCCGCCCGCCGCGCCGGGGCCGAGGTCGTCTTCGTCGCGGCCGTCGGCGACGACGACCTGGGCCGGCGGGCCCTCGACGGCTACCGCCGCGAGGGGATCGACGTCGCCCACGCCAGGGTGGTCGCGGGCGTCGCCTCGGGCGTGGCCCTCATCTCGGTGGCCGACGACGGCGAGAACATGATCGCGGTGGCCTCGGGGGCCAACATGAGCCTCGCGCCCGAGGACGTCGCCGCGCTCCCCGACGCCCTCTTCCGACCCGGCGACCTGCTCCTGACCGGCCTGGAGATCCCCCGGCCGACCGCGCTCGCCGCCATGCGGCGGGGGCGGGCCGCCGGCATGACCGTGATCCTCAACCCGGCCCCCGCGCCCAGGCCCGGCGACCCGGCGACCGAGGAGCTGCTGGCGGCGGCCGACGTCGTCACCCCCAACCGGATCGAGGCCCGCGCCCTGGCCGGGACCGAGCGCGACGCCGGCCCGCTCGCCAACGCCGAGCGTATCCGGACCAAGGGCCCGAAGACCGTGATCGTCACCCTGGGACGGGAGGGCTGCCTGGCGACGACGGGGGCCGAGGTCTACGAGATCCCCTCGCGCAAGGTCGACGCCGTCGACGCCGTGGGGGCGGGCGACGCCTTCAACGGCGCTCTGGCCGCGGTCCTCGCCGAGGGCCGGCCCCTGGGCGAGGCCCTCGCCTGGGCGACGGCCGCCGCGGCCCTGGCGGTCACCCGGCCCGGGGCCCAGGCGGCGCTGCCGACCCGCGAGGCCATCGACCGCTTCGTCCACGTCGAGGACTGAGCCCGGCGCGGGCCCGGCCCCTTCCCCGGCGGGTCCGGGTCACTTCTTGACGAGAGGCAGGATCTCGATCTTGCGGAAGTGGACCTCGGCGCCTTCCGACTGGAAGGTGAGCTTGCCCTTGGTCACGCTCGACTTGACCCCGACGTTCACGACCTTGCCGTTGAGGATGTTGGTGATCGAGTCGCCGTCGCAGACGACCTCCAGGGTGTTCCACTCGCCCAGCGGCTTCTCGACGTCCTTCGGCCCGCGGTAGCCCACCACGTCCTTCCAGGCCGGGTCGCGGCCCCACCAGTTGATCCGCCCGCCGTTGAAGGTGCGGACGACCGCGCCGGCACCGTCCGGCTGGTAGTACCACTGGCCGTCTTCCCCCTTGCGGACCTCGCTCGTCAGGCTCATCCGCGTCCCCTCCGGCTGCGCCACGACGAGGAGGTCGCCGGTGCCGCCTTCGATGAGCTGGCATTCCATCGACTGCATCCAGTGCCCGCTGATGACCGAGTCGCCGCCGAAGCAATGCAGCAGGACGCCCGAGTCGCGGGCGTTCTCGACGCGGGGCGGCCAGGTCTTCGTCCCCCAGCGGAACTCGGCGATCAGTCGATAGTTCGAGTACTCCTCGCGGGTGACGACCCCGCCCCACTCCTTCCCGGAGATCTGCAGCACGCCGTCGACGACCGTGAAGACCTTGTCGGGGTCCTCGTACTTGTGGTCGTGCAGATAGGTGTAGAACCCGGTCAGGTCCTTGCCGTTGAACCGGAGCAGCGGCGCGGGGTCGGCGGCGGCGGCCGCGGGGACGAGGTTCAGGGCCAGGACGAGAGCCGTCAGGGCCGCAAGGGATCGGGTCGTGGGCATGTCGGGGGTCGCCTTTCAGGGGGGGTTGGATCAACCTCGCCAGCGGTGGACGCGGCCGCCGAGCTTGCGGCAGACGTCCTCGGCGCGGACGCGGACGGCCTCGTCGGGGCAGCTCGCCGAGAGGATCATCCCCCGTTTCCGCTCCATCCGGTCGGGGTCGACGACGCCGATCCGGTCGCCCGGGATCCCCAGCGTCGTCAGGATCTGGATCGCCAGGTTGCCCTCGGCGGCGTTGTCGAAGTGGACGACCAGCCGGAGCGGCGATTCCGGGCTCAAGACCGCGCCGGGGCGGATCAGGGGAGTTTCCATGGGTGAAGGCCGTGCGGGAGGTTGGGAGGGCGGGGGCGTTCGGACCATCGCGGGTTCATGCGACGCCGACGTCGGCGGGCCGCGACAGGGACCAGTTTGACCGCGTCCGGGGCGGCCCGCAAGCGGGGGCTGATGAGGCCGATGATCGACCATCTCCACCACGCCGGGCGACCAGGGATAATTGGGCCCCCCCTACGGTGCGGATTCCAGCTCCATCGACTCCATGCAGGATGTCTGGGAAGATCGATCCCCGGACGGAACGATCTTGTGGCAGGCGTTCGACGCCATCCCCGACGTTCTACCGGGATCGACCCGTTGAATCGTCGGAACCTCGACCTCGACGGGAACGATGACGTTTCCAAGGAGCCCCGACGGCTCCCGCGTCCGGGCGGAGGGAGTGGGGTAGACCACATGAAGCGACGATTGGCGTGCGTGCGGACGGCCCCTCGACGGGGCCGGGGGGCCCGGGTGGAGATGCGCAACATCGCTCGACGGGTCTCGCTCGCGGAGCCGCGGCTTCGATCATTCCTACCGGGGTCGGGGGCGGGCGACGCCGCCGAAGGGAGAAGCGTCGACTTCCACTTCCTGGATTGCCCGCTGCCGCCGGTCCACCTTCCCGACGGCACCCGCCCCTTCATCGTCGACCCGCACATGGGCGACGACGGGAGAGGTGGGCACCTCCCCCTCGACGGCCCCGCCGATCCCCGGGCCGCGGGCCTGTGGGCGGATTGCCTGAACGCTCGGGCGCAGCGCGCCGGACTTGGACTGCAGCTGAGGACGCCCCGGTTCTTTGCCGAGGCGGTGATCCACCTCGACATGATGCGAAGCGGGTCGGAGCTGCAGGGGATCATGCAGCTCACGTACTTCCCCAGGGAGGACGATCGCCTCGGGGCGGAGGGCTTCCTCGCCGCGATGGGGCTCGACCGCCTGGGCGCATCCGAAAAATCCTCGCTTCCCGCCAGCACGGGCTCGACAGGGAGCGTGCTGCTGACCGGGCTGCCGGCCCGGCCTTCCCTGCTCGACGGCTTCGTGGAAGGGCTCGAACGGCTCGGATGGACGTCGACCGACGTGGTGCTCAACTCGCAATTCTACGCGGGCGACGGACCCGACAAGTTCGACGCGTTGAGGCCCCGACTCAACTCGTGGGGCCGGGCCTGGCATTGCTGGATCCCGGGATGGTACCGCGACGGTTTCGATCCCTTCCTCAGCCCGCCCGAGCCGCCGGCCGGCGAGGAATACCGCTATCCCGTGGCCGCCTACGTCAAAAGGAACACGACCGGCGAGGACCCGAGGATCCAGATCGACGTGGTGCACGTCCAGGAGGGCGCGTTCCTCGAGTTCCTGTCGGCCGAAGGCCCGGGGCGTGCGAAGCATTACGCCGACGCGGCCGGCGTCGAGGTCGAGGCGTGGACCGGGCCCCCGGCCGACCGTCGGCTTGGAGCCCGATGAGACCTGAAGCTTCCACATCGCGAGGGCCGACCGTCGCGCGCGGGCGTGGTCGACGGCGGCCGTCCGCTGGTACGATGGAGCGACCTCCGCCGGAAAGGTCGCCGCCCCATGAAGGTCCCCCTCCTGCTCTGCCTGGTCCTGCTCGGTCGGGACGAGCCCCGCGTCCGCCCCGAGCCGCTCGGGCGGTTCGACGCCCGGCTCATCCCCGAGGCCTCGGGCGTCGTCCGCAGCCGGCGGCGGCCCGACGTCTTCTGGGTCCACAACGACTCCGGCAACGCCCCCGTCCTGTTCGCCGTGCGCAAGGACGGGAAGGTCCTCCGCGCGTTCGACGTGGCCGCGCCGAACCTCGACTGGGAGGACGTGGCGATCGACGACCGGGGCCGGCTCTACATCGGCGACATCGGCGACAACAAGGGGTTCCTGCGGCTGCGGGCGATCTACCGCGTCGACGAGCCCGACCCGTCGGGGCCGGCCGGCGGGCCGCTGAAGCCGACGGCCGCCACCTTCTACGCCCGGTCGGGCGACGACCGTTTCGACGCCGAGGGCCTGGTGATCGACGGCGACCGGGCCGTGATCGTGACCAAGCGGTTCGACGGCCGCGAGGCCGAACTGCGCGAGGTGGCGTTCACGCCCCCCGCCCCGCTCCTGCGGCCGACGAAGGCCCTCAAAATAGGCGTCCTGCCCGGCTTCGTCGACCCGGCCACCGGCGCGGACCTCTCGGCCGACGGCCGGCGGCTGGCCGTCTGCGGGATCCGGATCGTCCGGGTCTACGAGCGGCCGAATCCTCCCGCGTGGGACGACCTGCGGCTCGCGGCCGAGGTCCCGCTCGCGGGCGATTTGAACGTCGAGGGGATCGCCTGGGACGACGGCGACCTGATCGTCGCCGGCGAGGGGGGCGGCCTCGACCGCCTGGCCGAGTCGACCTGGAAGGCCCGCCGCCCCGGCGCGAAGACGTCCCGTTGAGGAGGCGACCGAGGATGGCCGAGCGGTATGACGTCGTCGTGGCGGGGGGTGGGGTCGTCGGCCTCTCGATCGCCTTCGCCCTGGCCCGCGCGGGGGTCTCGGTCGCGGTTTTGGACCGTCGCGAGGCCGGCCGCGAGGCGTCGTGGGCCGGCGCGGGGCTGCTCCCCGCCCAGAGCGACCCCGACCGCCGGCCGTCGCACCCCACGCTCGCCCTGCGGGCCTGGAGCGCCCGGCTCTATCCCGAATGGTCGGCGATCCTCCGCGAGGAGACCGGGATCGACAACGGCTACCGCCGCACCGGGGGCGTCGACGTCGCCGCGACCGAGGCCGAGGAGCACGCCCTGCGCACCACCGCCGGCCGCTGGCGCGTCGAGGGGATCGCCTACGAGCGGCTGGCGCCCGGCGACTTCGGCCGGGTCGAGCCGGCCCTGAACCCGGGGCTGCGCCTCGCGTACTTCCTCCCCGACCGGGCCCAGGTCCGGAACCCCTGGCACCTCCGGGCGCTGGCGACGGCCGTCGCGAACCGCGGCGGGGTGATCGCGTCGCATCGGGGCGTCGAGGGCTTCGCGACCGTCGGCGACCGCGTGACGGGCGTCCTCACGACCGAGGGCCCGATCGAGGCCGACCACGTGGTCGTCGCCGCCGGCGCGTGGTCGGGCGGCCTGCTCGAACGGATCGGCGTCCGCGCCCCCACGCCGCCGGTGAAGGGTCAGATCGTCCTGCTGAACGGCGGCCGGCCGCTGCTGCGGCGGATCGTCGAGTACGGCAAACACTACCTCGTCCCGCGCGACGACGGCCGGGTGCTGATCGGGGCGACCGAGGAGGACGCCGGCTTCGACGTCCTCCCCACGGCCGACGCCTTCCGGGGCCTGCTGGAGGTCGCCGGGGCCCTCTGCCCCGTGCTCCGCGACGCCGAGATCGAGGCCACCTGGGCCGGCCTCCGCCCCGGCAGCCTGGACACCCGGCCCTACATCGGCCCCGCGCCCGGCTTCCGCAACCTCGTGGTCGCCACCGGCCACAAACGCGCGGGCCTGCAACTCTCGCCCGCCACCGCCGAGCTGGTCGCCGACCTGATCCTGGGCCGGCCGCCCCGGATCGACCTCTCCTATTTCCGCATCGGCCGCGACCCCGCCCCGGCCGGCGACGACGTCTTCCGGTCGTGACGGCTCAGCGGGCGTCGACGAGGACCTTCTCGGCGGCGGCGATGCCCAGGGCGACGTCGCGTTCGCCGAGGCGGCAGACGACGGCGCGGGCCTCGGGGCGGTTCTCGCGGAGGGTCCCCTCGGCGTGCAGGTCGAGGCCGCATTCGGTCAGGTAGCGGAGGAAGGCCGGGTCCTGGTCCATCACGCGGACGACCCGGAAGGTCGCGCCCGGACGGCAGCGCGCCAGCGGCACGCCCTTGGGCTCGTTCAGCGAGCCGTCGGCGGCGGGGATGGGGTCGCCGTGGGGGTCGACGGCGGGGTGGCCCAGGAACCGCTCCATGCGGTCGATCAGCCGCTCGGAGACGGCGTGCTCCATGTGCTCGGCCTCCTCGTGGACCTCGTCCCAGGTCATGTCGAGGGTCCGGGCGAGGAACAGCTCCAGCAGGCGGTGGCGGCGGATGACCATCAGGGCGAGCCGCTGGCCGGCCTCGGTGAGCCGGGCCCCCTCGTAAGGGGTGTAGGTCGCCAGCGACGCCTCCGACAGCGTCTTGAGCATGCCGGTGACGGTCCCCGGCGAGACCCCCATCGCCTGGGCCAGCTCGCCCGTGGCGACGGCGACGCCCGCCGGGTGCCGGTCGGAGATGAGGGCGATCGTCTTGACGTAGTTCTCGACGGTCAGGCTGGCCACGGCGGTCCTCGCCTCGCTCACGGAGTCGGTTCGGAGGGTTCGTCGAAGTCCGCGGGCGATTCCCGGTCCCGCGACGCCGCGATCGGCTCGGGGAGCCGCTCGCCCATGCGGAGCCAGGCGACCTTCAGGTACGCGCCCTCGGGGGCGTCGAGCGCCACGGGGTGGTCGGCCGACGCGCCGGTCATGGCGAGGAGCTGCACGCTCCGGTTGGCCTTGCGCGAGGCGGCCTTCAGCAATTGCTGGAACTCGGCGGCGTCGAGCAGGCCCGAGCACGAGCAGGTGACCAGCAGCCCGCCGGGCTCGACCAGGCCCATGCCCAGGACGTTGAGGTCGAAGTACTTCCGCTTGCCGGCCGAGACGTCGTCGCGGTCGAGGATCAGCTTGGGGGGGTCGAGGACGACGACGCCGTACTCGCGGCCGTTGAGGCCCATCTGCCGCATGTAGCCGAAGGCGTCGGCGTGGACGACGTCGAGCCGGACGTTGTTGGCGTTGGCGTTCTCCTTCGCCAGCGCCACGGCCTTCTCGTCCAGGTCGATGCAGGTGACCTCGCGGGCCTCGCCGCGGATCAGGGCGTTGAGGCCGAACCCGCCGGTGTAGCAGCAGGCGTCGAGGACCGTCCGCCCCTTGCAGAACTTGGCCAGCTCGCGGCGGCTGTCGCGCTGGTCGCAGAAGAAGCCCGTCTTGTGCGACTCGGCGAAGTGGATGCGGTAGCGGACGCCGTGCTCGGCGATCGTGACCCGGGGCGGGAGCTGGGGGCTGGAGATCGGCCGGCCGGCGAAGTCCTCCTGGAGCGCGACCCGCTCGTCGACCCGGACGCGGAAGTGCTTGGTCCCCAGCCGCTCGGCCAGCAGGCCCAGGATCGGCCCGATCCGCTGGTACATGCCCAGGCTGAAGATCTCGGCCGAGAGCACGTCGTCGAAGCGGTCGACGATCAGGCCCGAGAGGCCGTCCCCCTCGGCGTGGAGGACGCGGTAGGCGTTGGACTCGCGCTCGACGCCGAGCTGGTCGACGCGGAGCTTCACGGCCTCGTCGATCCGCCGCGTCCAGAAGTCGACGCCCGGGGCCTGGGGCTCGCGCGAGAGCATCCGCAGGCTGATCTGCGACCGCGGGTTCCACAGGCCGTAGCCCAAAGGCGCGCCGTCGCGGTCGAGGACCTGCACGAGGTCGCCGAGCCGGGCGACGAGCGGCCCGGTCACGCCGTCGATCATCTTCCGGAAGATGAACGGGTGGTTGCCCGGCGAGCGGATCGCCACGGCCGGCAGCGGCATCTCGGGATCGAGCGAGCGGTCCGGGACCGGCATCGGCGGCGCGGGGGGCTCGGGGGGGCGGCCCTTGGGCTTCGGTCGGGGGCGGGGTGGGGGCTGGCTCATTCGTCGTCGTCCGCGTCGAGGTCGTCCAGGTCGTCGGGGCCGACCTCGCCCTTCCGCAGCAGGCGTCGCAGGCGGACCAGGAGCGACGTCGCATAGCGTTGGACGGACAGCTGTTGCGTCAGGACCTCCTCGTCGACGGCCGTCCGGGGGATGGCGGCCATCAGGCTGTGGGCCTGCATGAGGGCGTCCCACCCGGCGTCGACCACCTTGGGGCCGAACGCGGGGTTCTCCCTCGCCATCCGCATGGCCTGCCGGGCCTTCTTGAGGGTCGCGTGCGCCTGCTTCAGCTGCCGAAGCGCCGTGCCCGGTGTCATCTCCGCCATCCGCGTCTCTCCCGTCCCGGCGAGGGGTCGCCGGCGCATTTCCGGTTCTTTTCTTGCGAGGAAATAGTATAACGAGTTTCCAGGGTTCGGTGCGCGAAAGCCTTCAGGAGCCAAGCACGATGTCGGACGAGCAGGGAGAGGCCAGCGTCGCCGCCGAGCCGGAAGTCGCCGTCGCCGTCGCCGAGGAGCAGCAGACGCGGACGAAGAAGCTCCCGCCCTACAACGTGATCATCCTCAACGACGAGGAGCACACGTTCGAGTACGTGATCGACCTGCTCATCAGGCTCTTCGCCCACTCCAAGCCCGCCGCCGAGGCCCTCACCTGGCAGATCCACAACCGGGGCCGGGCCGTCGTCTACACCACCCACAAGGAGAAGGCCGAGCTCAAGCGCGAGCAGGTCGTCTCCTACGGCGCCGACCCCCGCATGAAGGAGTCCCGCGGCCCCCTGGGCTGCTACATCGAGCCGGCTGAGTGAGTCCCGCGGCCCGCACGGTCGGCCTCGCGACGGCGGGGATCGCGGCCCCGGTCGCAACTCGTCAGCCCGATTCGAGACGACGGCCCGATCCATCCGCCCCGGGCGGAGCCGGCCCGCGCCTCTCGACGCAGGGAGCGACGTCAGCCTCGCGATGAAGCGGGGTCCCGGTCGGCGCGAAGGAGGTCGCGTCGTCGCGGCGGCAGCGAGGGCTGGGTCGGGGACGCCAGCCACGCCCGCAGCTCGTCCGGCGGCCGGGGCGGGGACAGGTGGAACCCCTGGACGCGGTCGCAGCCGCGGGCGGCCAGCCAGTCCAGGGCCTCGGGGTGTTCGACGCCCTCGGCGGTGACGATCAGGTCCAGGCTGCGGCCCAGGCCGAGGACCGCCTCGGCGATGCCGGCGTCGGGGCGCGAGGCCGGCAGGCCCCGGACGACCGTCGGGTCGAGCTTCAGCTCGTCGACGCGAAGCTGCTTCAGGTGGGCCAGCGACGAGGAGCCGGAGCCGAAGTCGTCCAGGGCCGCCCGGACGCCTCGCGACCGGAAGCGGTCGAGGGCCGTCTTCACACGCGCCGGATCCTCCAGCACGCCGCGCTCGCTCATTTCGAGGGTCAGGCCGCCCAGGGGTCCGGGCTCCTCGACCAGCAGCCTGAAGGCGGCCTCGACGAACGCCTCGTCGAGCAGGCTCGCGGTCGAGAGGTTCACGGAGACCGCCAGGTCCAGGCCCTGCCGCCGCCAGCCCCGCCGCCGCCGCAGGGCCTCGCCGAGCGCCCAGAGGTCCAACCGGGTCGAGAGGCCCTCGGCCTCGGCCAGCGGGACGAATTCGCCGGGCGGGATCAGCCCGCGTTCGGGATGGGGCCAGCGCGCCAGGGCCTCCACGGCGACCACCTTGCGGGTCGCGAGGTCCAGGATCGGCTGGTAATGCAGCGTCAGGCCCCCGCCCCGGATCGCCGCCCGCAGTTCGGCCGCCGTCGAGGCCCGGCTCGAGGTCGCCTCCTGCCGATCGTCGGCGTAGAGGGCGGCCCCGGACCGGGAACGCTTGGCGGCGTACATCGCCACGTCGGCGTGCTGCAGCAGCGTCGCCGCGTCGCGGCCGTGCTCGGGGCAGAGCGCGATCCCGATGCTCGTCCCCACGTCGAACGTCCGGCCGTCGATCGGGATGGGACGCGCGACGGCCCGGAGGATCGTCGCGGCCGCGCGCTCGGCCGCCGGGCGATCGGCCCCCGAGAGCAGGATCCCGAACTCGTCGCCGCCGAGCCGGGCCACCAGGCCGCGGTCGCCGACGGCGTGCTTGAGGCGGGGCGCCGTGCGCCGCAGGACCTCGTCGCCGCAGCCGTGCCCGAAGGTGTCGTTGATCACCTTGAAGCGGTCCAGGTCGAGCAGCAGCAGGGCGAACCGCCGCCCCGTCGCCCCGGCCTCCTCGAGCGCCTGCTCGATCGTCCGCAGCAGCAGCGAGCGGTTGGGCAGCCCGGTCAGGGCGTCGTGCGTCGCCTGATAGGCCAGCCGCTCCTCGAACTGCTTGCGGTCGGTGATGTCGACCAGGACGTTCGAGGCGCCGACGAACCGGCCGTCCTCGTCGAGCATGGGGTTGGCGTGGGCGAGGGCCGAACGCAGGCGGCCGTCGGGCTGCTCGATGAGCACCTCCTGGCCGTTGAAGGGGCCCCGTTCGATGAGCGCCCGGGCCATCCAGCACTCGTCGTGGCGCATCGGCCGGCCGTCGGCGAAGAAGAGCTTGTACGACCCGCAATAGCGGTCGGACGAGTCGTTGATCCTGGGGACGCGGCCCCAGACGTCGATGGCGTTGCGGTTGCAATAGGTGATGAGCCCGTCGACGTCGCAGGTGTAGGCCGCGGCCGGCAGCGTGTCGAGCACCTGCACCAGGAAGGCCAGCGAGTGCCGAGGCGAATCGGTCGTGTGCAACATGGTAGCGGACTGCTCCCGGGAGAGCCGTGGTGGGCGGCGACGTCGCCGCAGGCGGCCGAGGCGGCCGCGGTCGAGGCTTTCCGCCCCCTATCAGTCCCTAGGTCGCGCCTGCCGCCCTGTCCAGGGGGTCGTCGAGAAGGATCGGCCGGTCGTCAGCCGTCGAGCGCCGCCGGCACCCCGACCGTCACGTCGGGATATTGCAGCACGACGCCCAGCTCGGCCCTGAGTCGTCGGTTGGAGATCTTGCGGTCGACGACGTCGCGGGCGGCCTCGGGCGAGCCGGGGGCGGGGGGGATGAACGCAGGGGGCGGGGCGTTCAGGTGGGCGGCGACGACGCGGTAGTATTCCCGGCGGGGGACGGGGCGGTCGTCGCTGGCGAGGTACAAACGGCCGGGGGAGGCGGCGTCGAGCGCGGCGGTCGCGGCGCGGGCGGCGTCGTCGACGTGGATCAGGCTCAGCGTGCGCTCGGGATCGCCGGGGATCGGCTCGCCGCGCTCGATCAGGGTCCGGCGGATGATCCGCCCGGGGCCGTAGAGGCCGGAGCAGCGGAGGATCACCGTCGAGACGCCCGACTCGCGGGCCCAGGCCGTCAGGACGCGTTCGGCGTCGAGGCAGATGCGGCCGGACTCGGTGATCGGCTCGGCGGGGGAATCCTCGTCGACCCAGCCGCCGTCGTCGTCGCCATAGACGCTCGTCGAGCCGACGTAGACCAGCCGCGCGACGCCGGCCGGGAGGTGTTCGAGGACGTTCCTCAGCCCGTCGACGTAGACCGACCGCTTCGACGGTCCCGCGCCCCGGTCGTAACCCACGGCGTAGAGCACGCGGTCGACGGCCGGCAGCCCGGCGAGCGAGGCGGCGTCGAGCACGTCGGCCCGGACCGGGCGGACGCCGAGCGCGGCGAGGCTCGCGGCCCCCTCGGCGGAGCGCGTCATGCCGAAGACGGCCTCGCCGCGGCCGACCCATTCGGAGGCGACCCGACGCCCCAGGTAGCCGCAGCCGACGACGAGCAGGCTCACGAAGGTTGGCCTTCCTCGTCGGTAAGCGACCGCATCGGGGCCTCGGCCTCCGGGCAGCCGGCGTCGAGGTAGTTCTGGAGCAGGATCCGGGCGGCGAGCATGTCGCGCATCCCCTTCCGCTTCTGCCGCGAGAAGCCGACCTCGATCAGGACGTCCTCGGCCAGCACGGTCGTGTACCGCTCGTCGTAGTAGACCACGGGCAGCCCCGTGACCTCGGCCAGCCAGGCGCCCCAGGCGCGGGCCCGGGCGGCGGACTCGCCCTCGCGGCCCGTGGTGTGGACGGGGAGGCCGATGACGATTCGCTCGATCTCGTCCTCCGCCGTCAGCTTCTTGTAGTGGCGGGCGTCCTGGGCGGGGTCGCGGCGCTCGTAGACCTCCAGCGGGGTGGCGATCGAGCGCATGGGGTCGCTGACGGCCGCGCCGACCCGCCTCAGCCCGAAATCGATCCCCAGCACCCGGCCCATGCGACGCCCCCCCAGGCTCAGAGGTACGACCCGTGGCCGCGTTCGTTCAGGCTCTCGACCACCGCCTTGAGCTTGTCGAGCTGGTCGCGGCGGGCCACGAGCGTCGCGCCGCCGGACTGGACGATGACGACGTCGTCGAGGCCGATGGTCGCGATCAGGCCGCCGTCGTCGGAGATGATGATGGAATTCTTCGTGTCGCGGGCGATCACGTCGCCCTGCAGGGCGTTGCCGTCGGCGTCGGCGGGGAGGAGCGGGCGGAGCGAGCGCCAGTCGCCGACGTCGTTCCAGTCGTAGACGACCTCGAGGACCTTGACGTCGGCGGCCTTCTCCATGACGGCCTTGTCGATCGGTGTCCGTTCCATCTCCGGGAACTCGGCGGCGAGGACGTCCGGGCCGGCCTCGGTCCCCCAGGCCGCGCCCACGCGGTCGAGCGCCGCGCCCAGGAGCGGCTTGTGGCGGCGGATCTCCTGGAGGATCGTCGCGGCCCGCCACAGGAAGATGCCGGCGTTCCAGGCGAACGAGCCCGAGGCCAGGAACTGCTCGGCCGTGTCGCGGTCGGGCTTCTCGCGGAACTGGACGACGCGGTGGACGGCCACGCCGTCGCGGGTCTCGATCAGCTCGCCGCGCTGGATGTAGCCGTAGCCGGTCTCGGGGCGGGTCGGCTTGACGCCGAAGGTGACGAGCGAGGAGGGGGCGGCGTCGATGACGGCGACGGCCGCCTTGACGGTCTTCAGGAAGACGGCCTCGGGGCCGATGACGTGGTCGGCTGGCATGACGATCATCGAGCCCCGGGGATCCCGGGCGGCGACGATCTCGGCGGCCAGGCCGACGCAGGGCGCCGTGTCGCGCGGGCAGGGCTCGGCGATGACGTTCGACGCCGGGAGCTGGGGGAGCTGCGCGCGGGTGGCCTCGGCCTGGTCGGCCCCGGTGATGATGAGGATGCGTTCGGCGGGGACCAGGGGGGCGATCCGGGCCACCGTCTGCTGGAGCATGGTGGAGTCGCCGTGCAGGTTCAGCAGCTGTTTCGGCCGGTTGCGGC
The DNA here is from genome assembly GCF_029589435.1 of Paludisphaera mucosa. Classification (NCBI taxonomy): domain Bacteria; kingdom Pseudomonadati; phylum Planctomycetota; class Planctomycetia; order Isosphaerales; family Isosphaeraceae; genus Paludisphaera; species Paludisphaera mucosa. The sequence goes on from NZ_JARRAG010000002.1 coordinate 526,956, forward strand.
GGCTCTTGGGCCAGAACCGGGTCCCGCTTCCACCCGCCATGATGATCGCGAAGAGCATGTCTCACCCCTGCCGCGAGGCCCGAGCGCGCCCCCTGGCGGGGCGGCCGTCGGCCTCGGGACGTCCTGATCGGGACGGTCGACCTTACGAATCCTTCCCTGGGATCATAACGATCCGGGGGGGTCGGCCGTAAGGGGGCGGGGCGGCGTCGGGGATCAGTGGAAGCTCTTCAGGGCCGACGCCTCGTCGTCGTAGATGGCGAAGAGGGAGTCGAACCGGCCGATGTGGAACGTATCCCTCAGGATCGGCCCCAGGCCGCAGATCTTGAGCTGGCCCTTGGCGTTGCGGATCTCGCGGTCGAGGTGGGCGAGCTGCGCCAGCATCGTGCTGGAGACGTACTGGACGGCGTCGAAATCCAGCAGGATCTTGTTGTGGTTCAGGTCCTTGAGGATGGACTTCAACTCGAGCCCGATGTCGAGCACCAGGTCGGTGGCGTAGATCAGCTCGGAATCGACGAAGCCGACCAGCGCGACGCCGGCGACGTCCCGCAGGTGCAGATGCTTGAGTTGCGTGGCGGACATGGAGTTCACCCGCTTAAGCCGAATTGGAAAATGGGATGTACGTCGAAATCATACGCAACCCGGTCAAGACTTCCAGAAAGTCGACGGCCGGGTGAGCCTTGAGGAACCGAGAGGGACGCCGTAGATTCGAGCGGCCTCGACCCGCCGCCGTCGCGAGGGGCGACCTCCGGAGGACCCGCCGCGATGAGGATGAACCTCCTGGCCTCCCTCAAGACCCAGCCCCGGCTGGTCACGGCGGTCGTGCTGGGCGTACTCCTGTGGTTCGTCCTGCCGGGCTGGCCGCCGTCGACGCGGCTGCTGGCCGCGTGGGACTGCTCGACGGGCCTCTACCTCGTGCTGGCGATGGGGATGATGGCCCGCTCGACCATCGACCGGATCCGCGGCCGGGCCGAGTCGCAGGACGAGGGACAGCTGGTGATCCTGGGGCTCACCACGGTCACGGCGCTGGTCAGCCTGGGCGGCATCATGTTCGAGCTGGCCACGGCCAAGTCGCTCGAAGGCCGCGACTCCTGGCGGCACGTCGCCCTCGCGGCGATGACCGTCGTCCTCTCCTGGACGTTCCTGCACACCATGTTCGCCGTCCACTACGCCCACGAGTATTACAGCCCCGAAGGCGACGGCGCGTCCGAGGGGCTGGAATTCCCCGGCGACGACGACCCCGACTACTGGGACTTCATGTACTACGCGTTCGTCATCGGGACCGCCTGCGCCACCGCCGACGTGAACGTCGCCTCCCGGTTGATGCGCAGGCTGACGGCGCTGCACTGCATCATCGCCTTCTTCTTCAACACCACCATCCTGGCCCTGATGGTCAATATCGGCGCCGGCTTCTTCTGAGGACGCCGAGGCGGCTCGGAGCCCGTCCCGAGAGGGCTCCGGCGAGCCGAGCAACGGCCTTCCCCCCTCGCGAGGGAAGATGGCACGAAGTGCCGGATGAGGGGGAAGACAAGCGAGTCGACCGTCGGCGTATCATCCGGCCGGGTTGCGGATCCCGACGGCCGCAGTGCTCGCCCCCCCTCATCCGACCCCTGCGGGGTCTGCCTTCCCCCGCGAGGGGGGAAGGCGTCGGAAGACCTACGAGTTGGCCTCCCGAGGCGGCTCAGCGGGCCGCCTTGATCCAGTCCTCGTCGAAGATCGCCCGGTTGACGACCGACCGGCGCTCCGACGTGTAGACGAGGTGGATGGAGCCGTCCTTGGCCTGCAAGGCCATGGGGTAGCCGAAGTCGCCCTCGCCCTCGACGACGTTCCGGCGCACGGGCCACGAGCGGTCCAGGTCGGGCGAGAGGGCGACGGTCAGCGGCGTGCGCCGGCTCATGCTGTCGTTGAAGAACAGGAGCAGGTTCCCCTTGCGGGTCCTGAGCAGGTCGACGGCCGCGTTGGGGTTCGGGAAGGCCGAGTCGCGGCCCTCGGACCAGGTCCGGCCGCCGTCGCGGGACTCGGAACGGACGACATACCCGACGGTGTCGGGCTTGTAGTCGCCCGCGCGCCGGCAATAGGCGACGACGTTCCCCGGCGACAGTTCCTCGGGGGCGGGCTGCAGGTTCCCCTTGGGCGAGATGATCCGGCCCGTCGGCGTCCAGGCCTTCGTCCTGGGGTCGTAGCGCAGGAAGAACGAGTACGTGTCCGCGCCGGTGAACTCGGTGTCGGCGCCGGTCTCGTGGTAGAGCGGCAGCAGATACTCGCCGCTGCTCAGGACGATCGGCCGGTTGCGGACGAGGGTCCCCTCTTCCAGCACCAGGAGCGAGGAGTCCGACCAGGTCTCGGCGGTGTCGGACGAGACCTTGGCCGCGACCCGCGAGTTCGACCAGGTGTCGCCGAAGCGGACGACGTAGAAGAGCCAGACCAGGCCGTCTGGGGCCTCCCAGACGACGGCGTTGCCGACCGAATGGAAGGGGTCGTGCGCGATCCGCTTCGGGGCCGTCCAGGCGGTCTCGCCCTTCTTGAGCCGCGAGCCGAAGACGCCGGTGTCGGTGGCGTACTCGCCCTCGCCGCCGTAATACACGAGGTAGAAGTCGCCGTTCGACAGCTCGGTGAGCCCGGCGGGGTGCTTGTACGGGCCCGTCTTGACCTCGGGCCCGAAAATCCGCTCGATGCGCAGGTCGCCCGCGCGGGCCCCGGCCCCGCCGAACAGCCCCGCCAGCGCCGCGCCGAGGAGCAGATGGATCGTCGTCGATCGCCGCATGAGTCCCGCCTTTTCCGATGTCGTCTCCGCGTCCCGAACGGCCGAGCCTCATCGTGGCAGCGCGGGAGGCGGGACGCAAGCGCGAGGCCGCCGCGCCCTGGAATCGGCCGGGGGAGGCGTGATATACCGAAGTCCCACGAACGACCTCACCCACCCCGGGACGCCCCCATGAGCCGCCGAACCCTCCTCGCACTCGCCCTCGCCTTGCTCGCGGGCCCGGCCGCCTCCGCGGCCGGCGGCGAGCCCCCCGCCCCCGCCGACGACTTCCCGCGGTTCGTCGTCCCCGGCGAGGACGCCGCCATGGCGCGGATGCAGGAGCTGTTCCGGCTGCACCACGGCCGGGCGGCCACCGACTGCACCCTCTGGGACGCCTGGCTGCCGCACGCGACGCTCTGGCCGGCCGTCGGGTCGCCCCCCTCGTCGCGGGCGGCGCGCGACTATTACCGCAACGCCTTCCTGACCCGGCGGATCGACGACGAGGGCTACGTCGCGATGCAGCAGCACCGCGGCCTGGCGCACAGCGACGGCTGGCCTTTCCCCACGATTCAGCAGGCCGGCGGCGTCGGCTGGTACTTCTCGACGGCCGGCGAGACCTACCTGATGGAGTACTTCCCGACGAAGGCCCTGGCGAACGCCGACGGCTGGGAGATCCGCGGCGCGGTCGTCGAGGGGATCGACCCCGAGCGCGGGCTCAAACTCCGGATCACCGAGGACGCCGCCTCGATCGCCACGCCCGCGTTCGCCTGCAAGACGCTCGTCGCCCCCTACGTCCGCCTGGAATGGGGCGCAGAAGGCCTCAAGGCCGACGCCCGGCCGTCGCTCTCGTGGCTCGTCCAGGGCGAGGCCGACTGGAAGGCCGACCGCCGCATCGCGATGGCCGCCCCCCCGGCCACGGGCGCCCAGGCCTTCGCGAACGTGCCGCTCTACCGCCAGCCGGGCTACCTGGACGCGGCCGCCCTGACCCGCGTCCGGTTCCAGCTCGACGCGGCGAAGGGGGCGACCGTGACCCTCAAGTCGATCATCTCGGCGATCGACACCCGGCATCCGATCACCAACATCAACTTCGTCCGCGGGACGTCCGAGTACTTCGACTGGACGACCGACCTGCCCTTCCTGAGGGCGATCGTCGGCCGGATGCGCGGGTCGCTGCGGTACGCGCTCCGGGAGTTCGGCGTCGAGGAGCACCACCTGGTCCGCGTCCCCTGGGCCGGCCACGACGGCCGGACGGGGCTGGCGTTCGGGCCCGGCGGCGAGAAGACGCTGCTGCACGGCACGGGGGTCGGCAACAACTACTGGGACCTGCTCCCCTTCGGCGGCGACGACGGCCTGGCCACCATCTACCTGTACGACGCCCTCCGCCTCTTCGCCGACGTCGAGGCCGCGATCGCCGCCCATCCCGAGTGGGCGATCCCGGCCGACGGCGGACCCTTCCCGCCCGAGGCCCTGCGGACGCTCGCCGCGGCGGTGAAGGCGAAGTTCGGCGCGACCTTCTGGGAGGCCGCGACGGGCCGGTTCGCCGGCTGGCGAGACCGCGACGGCAAGGCGTACGACTACGGCTTCGTGTTCGTGAACACCGAGGCCGTCGCCTACGGCCTGGCGACCGACGAGCAGGCCCGCGCGGTCTTCGACTGGCTCGACGGCCGCCGCGTCGTCGCCGGCGACACGTCGCAGGGCGAGGATATCTACCATTGGCGGTTCGGCCCCCGATCGACGACCCGCCGCAACGTCGAGACGTACACCTGGGTCTGGTCGAACCCCGAGGGAATCCCCTGGGGCGGGCAGGTCCAGGACGGCGGCGCGGTCCTCGGCTTCTCGTACTTCGACGTCATGGGCAGGCTCCGCACGCTGGGCCCCGACGACGCCTGGAAGCGGCTGCGGACGATCCTCGACTGGTTCGGAGAGGTCCAGTCCGAAGGGGGCTATCGCGCCTACTACGCCAAGCCCGGCCGGGGGACGCTCCAGGGGGGCGGGCCGGCGGGGGGCCTCGGCCTCGACCAGGAATTCATGGAGAGCGTGCTCGTGCCCCAGGTCATGCTCTACGGCTTCCTCGGCGTCGAGCCCAGGCCCGGCGGGCTGAAGATCGACCCCAGGCTGCCGTCGACCTGGCCATCGCTGACCATCACCCGCGTCCAGGCCCAGGGCCACGTCCTCGACCTCGCCGCCGAGCCCGACGTCGTCCGCCTCACCGCCCGCGTCGTCGACGGCTCCGAGTTCTCGGTCTGGCTCCCCGAAGGCCGTTGGGAAGTGACCTCCGAAGGAGCCGCGCCCCGCGCTTTCACCTCGAAAGGCGAGCCGCAGAAGCTCAAGTTCGGCGAAGGTGCGACCTACCAGTTCCGCCGCCTGAAGGACTGACGAGGGACGAAGACGATGCGCAGACTCCGCCTCCTGCCCCCGATCCTCGCGGCCTTGCTCGCGGCCCCCTCGTCGGCCCGCGGCGAGGACGGCGCGCGCGTGGTCCGCGTCCTGACCTGGAACATCTGGCGCGGCGGCGAGCGGGCCATGGACGAGGCGGCGGCCGAGGCGAAGCTCGCCAAGCAGAAGCGCGTGGCGGACGTCATCCGGGCGAGCGGGGCCGACGTGGTGGCAATGGTCGAGACCTACGGCAGCGGCGAGGCGATCGCCCGCGAGCTGGGGTTCCACTTCCGGCCCCGGGGGACGAACGTCTCGCTCCTCAGCCGCTGGCCGATCGGCCGCGACCTCTCGGTGTATAAGCCGTTCCACTGCGTCGGCGCGATGATCGAGCCCCCGGGCGGGCCGCCGATCGCCGTCTACTCGGTCTGGATCCACTACGTCGACGACGTCTGGACCGATCCGAAATCGCGCGACGGCCGCTCGGCCGAGAAGCTCGTCGCCGACGACGGCGCGAGCCGGGTCGTCGAGGTCCGCGCGATCCTCGACGGGGTCGCCGAGAAGACGGCCGAAGCGCCGGGCGTCGCGACGATCGTGGCCGGCGACTTCAACAGCAACTCGCACCTGGACTACGCCGAGACTGCGCGCGACCAGTACGGGATGGTCGTCCCCTGGCCGGTGACGAAGGCGGTCGCCGACGCGGGGTTCCGGGACGCCTACCGCGTCTGCAACCCGGCGGTCGATCGCGCGAAGGATCGCACCTGGTCGCCCCGGTTCCCGGAGCAGATCCAGGATCGGATCGACTTCGTGTTCTGGAAGGGGGACGCGATCTTCCCCCTCTCGGCCAGGCGGATCGACCAGTCGGAGGGGGCCTGGCCCTCGGACCACGCGGCCGTCCTGGTCGAGTTCGAACGCCGCTGAAGCGGGGCCGGGGCCGGGCGGTCGGGGCTTGCCGGCGACGGCCGACGATTGCGACGATGGACCCCACGCCAGACGCTTCGACGACGAACGGAGGCCCTGCAGGGGGTTGCACCGCATGTCCGAGACCTCGACCGATCCCGAGCCCCAGAAGGACGACGAGCACGCGGCGGCCGAATGGCTGTTCCAGGACGACCCGGGGACGGCCAAGGGCCCGCAGCCGACCGTCGTGGCCCCGGGGGGCGAGAGCTTCGACCTGGCGGACTCGGACACCCCCGTGCCCGCGCCCCGCGGCGTCGCGCCGCCCCCGTCTTCGGAGTGGGAGATGGCCGCCGAGTCCGCCTACGCCGCCAAGGCCGAGGCGCGCGCGAAGCCGGCGGGGAAGCCCGAGCCGGCCGGCCGCGAACGCCCTGCGGCGCGGCGGCTCGACGCCGCGCCGGCCGTCGACCACGCGTGGTCGCGGGGCGCGGAGTGGGGGCCGACGATCGTCGCGATGATCGCCTGGGCGGCCGCCGCCTGGTTCGCGATCTACGTCTGCATCGCCTCGGAGATGTACGCCGCGGCGCTCGCGGCCTTCGCGATCGGCACGGTCGTCGGCCTGGCCCTCTTCTACCCGATCATCATCACCCTGGAACGACCGATCCGGATGACCCCCGAGCAGGCGCTCCGGGACTACTTCTACGCCCTGTCGCACCACTTCCCGCACTACAAGCGGATGTGGCTCTTGCTCAGCAACGCGGGCCGGACGACGTCCAAGTTCGCCTCGTACGAGGGCTTCAAGCGGTACTGGAAGGCGAAGCTCAAGCAGCTCCGCGTCGGCCGCGTCAAGGGCTCGGCCCCGCTGGTGTTCGTCCCGGCCGAGTTCAAGTCCGAGAAGAGCGGGGGCAAGGCGACGATCGACGCGACCTGGACGATCCGGGTCTTCGTCCGCGGCCGCCGCGAGCAGGGCCCGATCTGGTCGTTCCCCATGGAGGGGACCTTCGCCAAGGGCCCCGACAACATGTGGTACCTCGACGAGGGGACCCTGGCCGAACGCGCCGCCAGGCCGGCCGTCGACGCCGGCTGAGCCCCCGCGCCGAGGCGTCGGATCAGAGCTTCCGGTAGGTCTTGAGCGCCCCGCCGCCGCCGCCCATGACCATCGACGTCGGGCTGATCGACTGGAGCCGGTTGACGTACGAGTATCCGAGCATGTTCGGGTCGTTCGTGCCCGAGACCCGGCCCGAGAAGACGCCGTCGGCGTAGGTCCAGGCGCCGCCGTACGAGATGACCGACGGCGAGAACAGCCGGGGCCGCGAGAGCGTGCGGGTCGACGAGAACGTGCCGTCGGGGCGGAGGACGGTCACCAGGGTCCCGCGCGAGTCGGTGATCGACCACGAGCCGGCGAGCATCTCGCGGATCTGCTCCTCGCGCATCGCCTTCAGCTCCGCCGGCGTGGGCGTCGGGGCCGCGGGGGTCGCGGCGATCGGGGCCGGGGCGGCGACGCGTTCGGGCTTCACGGTCCTCATGGTGTAGAGGATGTGCCCCGAGCCCGTCGGGGCCTCGAACGTGGCGGGGCGCCCCATGTCCTCCGTCTTCGCGACGCAGACCAGGAGCTTGTCGTCGTCGAAGGTGTAGATCCCCTTGAGGATCGAGTCGGTCTCGGTGACGAGGTCGATCTCCTTGGGGGTGGTCGCCGGGTCGAGCCGGTAGGCCCAGAGCCGCTTGGCGTCGTTGAGGGGCGAGACGACCGAGACGCCCCGCGAGCCGATCCGCACGCGGCCGTTCTCGGCGATCTTCTGGCGGATCAGCGACGCGCCCAGCGACTCGCCGTCGTCGCGGATCGAGACGATGTCCCACAGGCCCGCCATGATCCCGCGGTCGCGGGCGATCTCGGCCGGCGTGGCCCGGTTGCGGCCGGGCGCCGCCGGGGTCGCCGGGACGGGGACCTCGTCCTTGACGTCGACGGTCTCTTCCAGCTCCGCCGCCGCGACGGTCGCCGCGGGCCCGGAGGCGTGGTCGAGCCGCAGGAGGATCCGCGACGAGCCGACCTTCGACTCGAACTCGGTCGGCCGGACGGGGTCGCGGCCGTCGGTGAAGCAGACCCAGAGCTGCTCGCCCTCGATCTTGTAGATGCCCGGCATCGTCCGCTCGTCGGACGAGATCAGGTTGATCTCGCGCGGCTGCTTGCCCGGGTTGAGCGTGAAGCCGACCACCTGCTTCTCGCCGGTGTCGGGGATGACGTGCGTGATCGTCCGCGAGGTGACGACGACCCGACCGTCCTTGACCATCCGCCGGCGGACCAGGTCCAGGCCGATCTCGTCGCCGTCGTCGGTCGCGGCGACGATCGTCCAGGCCCCGGCGAGCAGTTGGCGGGCCCTCCGCAACTCCGTCTCGGTCGGCCGATCGTCCTGGATCAGACCGGCCCCGGCGGCCGCCAGCAAGAGCGAAAGCAACATCGCAAGCCCCTTCGAGAATCCGTCCCGGCGTCCCATTCATCAAGGCGCAGCCATCGCGCCCATGCGTGCCTTATTCCAGAACCCGGCCCGGCTGGCAAGGGCAAACTCAGAGCCCGTCGCCGGCGCGCCACCACTTCCAGCGGAAGACGACGCAGGCGACGCCCGCGAAGATCAGGGCAAGGATCGGGCCGACGAGCAGGAAGACGAGCCAGACCGGAGCGTCGGCGCCGCCGGGGAAGTCGGCGAGGGGGGGCGTGACGACGTCGATGCGGTCGCCGCCCCAGCCGCCGGCCTGGTAGGCGTGCATGGGGACGCTGGCGGCGGCGGCGTACGGGCTCAGCACCGTCATGGCCGCGAGCCGGCCGGGGGAGAGCCGCAGGTCGCCGGCCACGCCCTGCAGGTACCAGCGGACGCCGATCGGCAGCACGAACAGGGCGAGCAGGGTCAGGTACGACAGGACCATCGCCGTCGCCGTCCGCCGCGCCAGGGCCGAGCACATCAGGCCGACCGCCGACGTCGTCAGGCAGGTCGCCGCGATGATCAGCAGGAAGACGATCAGGGTCCAGAACCGGTTCCGCAGCTCGGGGAGCAAGATATAGGCGAGGAGGATCTGCTCGGTCAGCAGGAACGTCAAAACGGTCGAGACCCGGAGCGCCGCCAGCAGCTTGGCGAGCACGATCCGGCTGGGGGTCAGCAGGGTCGTCAGCAGCAGCGCCAGCGTCTGCCGCTCGCGCTCCTGGGTGACGCTCCCCGCCGAGAAGACCGGGCCGACCAACAGGTTGAACGTCACGACGTACGCCACGTAGTACGACGCCAGGTCCGACCGCAGGAACAGCAGGCCGGCCATCAGCGGGATCGACAGCAGCATGCTCACCTGGATCACCACCCGGAGCATCAGCGTCCCCTGGCTGAAGATCTCGCTGCGCAGCTCCTTGTCGAGGACCGGGTTGGTCCCGTCGGGCATGAGGTCGGTCCGCTTCGCCGGCGCGAACAGCTTGTCGGGGAACGCGTCGCGGTCGATGACGACGCCGATGGCGTACTTCATCTCCTCCTCCTCGTCGACGACGCCCCCGCCCTGCCCCCCCAGGTCGGTCGGCCGCAGCAGGCGGGCGTTGACGACGATCCCCACGACGGTCCAGATCATCAGACAGCACGGCGGCAGGACCGCCACCGACGCGAAGTCGCGCGTCGAGGGGTCGTCGGCGCGGGTCAGGGCCACGCAGATCGCCGCCAGCGGCAGGACCACGAGATAGCTGACCACCAGCGCCGAGCTGGTCCGGTTGAAGCCGCTGGAGCAGGCGATGCTCAGCAACCCGAACGTCCCCGCCGCCAGGATCAGGACGATGTAGCTCCGCGCGATCTCCGACAGCAGCAGGCCCCCCAGCAGGTAGCAGAGGATCATCAGCGGCAGGCTGGAGACGATCAGGATCACCAGGTAGGTGAGCGAGCTGAGCAGCTTGCCGATCAGGATCGTGTGCGGCTTGAGCGGGCTGACCAGGAGCATCTCGTACGTCTTCCGCTCCTTCTCGCCGGTGATGCTCCCGGCCGCGAAGGTGGGCGCCAGCAGGGCGACCAGGCAGAACTGGCCCAGGAAGAAGATGTCGTACAGCCGCTTCGCCACCCCCGGCCCGACCATCCGCGCCCCGTCGTCGCCCCCCGCCGGCCAGTAGAAATAGACCAGCGCCCCCAGCGCCGCGACGTAGGCGAACTGGAGCACGAACGATCGCGGCGACCGCAGCGTCGTCATCAGCTCGCGGTTGAGGACGGGGTTCTCGCGCATCCACATCATGCCGGGGCTCGCCGCGAAGGGTGTAGGACGGACGTCGGACCGCATCCAGGTTAACGTCCGCCCCGGCCCCTGACGAGTCACCCGGCCTTCATTTCGGCCACTTCGCGAAGGGTGCCGATCGCCTTCCGAGGTCTAGGGGGAGCGACGCTCCGCCCCCCCGTTGGGAGCCGAGATCGGACGTGCGCCGTGCGAGCCGGGAGGCCCCTTGAAGGACGTGCCCCGCCGAGAAAGCGGGCTCCCGTCTCAATAAATACGGAGACATCGATTAGGCTCAAGGCCCCAACGGACGGTTCCCCTCTCGAGATGCCAGGGATCGCGTCCAGGCGGGGCTTCGGACGCCCTGCGATCCTGGGTCCGCTTCCGCAGCCGTCATCGGACGCCCCTCGACACGAACACCGAGGTCCCCATGATCGCCGACGACGCCAACCGAGTGAACCATCGTGGCCTCACCCTGATCGAACTTGCGGTCGTCGTCGGCGTCGTGGCGGTCCTCGCGGCGCTGATCCTGCAGGCCGTGACGGCCGCCCGGGAGGCGTCTCGGCGGGTCTCCTGCCTGAGCAACCTGAAGCAGATCGGGCTCGCCCTGAACGCCTACGCGTCGATCGAGCGAAGCCTGCCGAACAGCGGCGGCGCCTTGAGCCCGCATGTGCTGCTCCTGCCCTACCTGGAGCAGTTGCAACTCTACAACGGCATCAACCTGGTGGGCCCTGGCCCTGGCAAGCCCGGATCGGGCGCGGCCGCGGTCCTCTCTTGGGCCGCGAGCAACGCGACGGCCGAGCGGATCACGCTGACGGCCTACGTGTGCCCGTCGAACGCCTCGGATAGGAGGCGGGCCCGCCTGAGCTACCCCGGAAACGGCGGCGACGGCTATGGTCGGCCGGATTCCCAGGGGGTCTTCGCGTCCGGGGCGGTGCCGGCCCCCTCCCTCGCCGGCATCGCCGACGGCCTGAGCCAGACGATCGCGATCTCGGAATGGGTCGCCGGAGATGGGTCGATGGAGCGGAACCGCAACGTGTTCCGGGCGACTCGTTCCCCGGCCCCGCTGCTCGATTTCCTCGCGAGGTGCCGGGACGCGGACTACCGCACGCTCCCCATGGACCTCCCCGGCAAGGGGACCGACTGGACGAACGCCAGTCTCGGGTACGCCGCTTACAATCACCTGGCCCCCCCGAACGCCCTCTCCTGCACCAACGCGGGAATCGTCGCGTGGTCGGCTCTTACGGCGGGCAGCCTGCACGCCGGCGGGGCGCACACGCTCTTCGTCGACGGCCATGCGGCCTTCGCGAAAGAGTCCGTCTCGGAGAGCGTCTGGCGAGCCCTGGGGAGCGCCGCGGGCGGAGAGCCCGCGACGCTCGACTGAGCCCTCTCGGGACGCGACGGCGCTCAGGCCAGGACGACGTCGAACCGGGTCACCGACGCCGGGTCGAGGACGACGCGGAGCGAGGCCCCCTTGAGGTCGGTCTCGGAGGTCTTGGGGGTCACGACGTCGGGCTTCTCGAAGGTGTTGTGGGCGTTCAGCTCGGAGTGAGCCAAAACGGTCTTGCGGACCGAGGCGGCCTCGGCCCCCTTGAGGCGGATCTCGGTCTCGACGGGCTCGGTCGCGTGCGAGTGGACCAGGGTGATCGTGAGCCGTTTGGCGTCGGCCTTCGAGGCCGAGCCGGCGACGCGGAAGATCTTCTCGTCGCGCGCGCCGATCTTGAACGCGACGTCGGGCGATTGGGCGACCAGGCGGACGCACGTCGCGCCGTGGTGCGGGCGGTACATCTCGAAGACGTGGAAGTTCGGCGTGCAGACGAACTTGTCGCCGTCGGCGAGGAACAGCGAGTGGATGTTGTTGATGAGCTGGGCCACGTTCGCCATGTCGACCTTGTCGGCGTGGCGGTTGAAGACGTCGAGCGTCAGCGCGGCGACGAGGGCGTCGCGCAGGCAGCCCATCTGCTCGAACAGGTGTTTGGGATTGCCGGTCCCCTCGGGGTGCCAGCAGCCCCACTCGTCGACGATCAGCTTGACCTTGCGCTCGCGGTCGAACTCGCCCATCGCCGCCCACTGCTCGCGGATCAGGGTCTCCATGTAGTTCGCCTTGTGGAGCATCTCATACCACTGGTCGCCGCTGAACTTCAGGGCGTGGCCGGTGGTGCCGCAGTAGTAGTGGGCGGCGAAGGCCTGGAGCGGGGCGCGGGCTCCGTCGACCCACTTGGCGAAGAAGCGGCGCGTCCAGTCGAGGTCGTTGCTGTTGGGGCCGGCGGCGGTCAGGTAGAGCTTCACCCCGTACCCGGGGACCCACTCGGTGAACCGCCGATACTCCTCGCAGTAGTCCTCGGGGGTGAACTTGCCGCCGCAGCCCCAGCTCTCGTTGCCGACGCCCCAGTAGGCGATCTTGAACGGTTCGGGGTCGCCGTTGGCGACGCGCTCGTCGGCCAGCGAGGTCGAGCCGGCGGGGCCGTTGCAGTACTCGACCCAGTTCTGGAACTCGGTGGGCGAGCCGGCGCCGACGTTGGCCGCGAAGTAGGGCTCGTCGCCGCAGAGCCGGCAGAACTGCATGAACTCGCGGGTGCCGAACGAGTTCGGCTCGGTGACCTCCTTCCAGCGGCCGAAGCGGCGGGGCCGCTTCTCGGCCGGGCCGATGCCGTCGCGCCAGTGGTACGAGTCGGCGAAGCAGCCGCCGGGCCAGCGGATGACGACCTTGCCCAGCCGGTGCATGTGGTCGACCAGCTTCTTGCGGATCCCGCCCACGTTCTCGACCTTGGAGTCGGGGCCGACCCAGATCCCGTCGTAGATCACCCCGCCGATGTGCTCGGTGAAGTGGCTGTAGATCTCGGGCCGGATCCGCCCGATCGGCTCGTCCAGGAGGACGTCCACCGTCGCGCCGGCCGCCGCCGCCCTCGACGCGCCCGCGAGCCCCGCCGCGCCCAGGCCCAGCGCCCCTGCGGCGCCCAGGAATCCTCGTCGATCGATCATCGTCGCGCTCACTCTCTTCGTGATTACGAAAGGCCCAGCTTCTTCTGCAGTTCCTCGAGCGGCACGCCCTTGGTCTCGGGCATGACGAAGAGGACCCAGAGGAGCTGGAGGACCATCATCGCCGCGTAGAAGGCGAACGCGTGTCCGCCGGATTTCTCGGCGATCATGGGGAAGGTCTGGGTGATGGCCAGGGCCCCGACCCAGTGGGTGACGCACCCCAGCGCCTGGCCCTTGGCCCGGACGCGGTTGGGGAAGACCTCGCTGATGTAGACCCAGATCACCGCCCCCTGGCCGAACGCGTGCGACGCGATGAAGACCAGCAGGCCGCCCAGCACGATCCAGGCCCCGTAGCCCGAGAAGCTCGACCCGTAGGCGTAGAACGCCCCGGCGATGACGCTCAGGCTGAGGATGTAGCCGATCGAGCCGACGAGCATCAGCGCTCGGCGGCCGAAGCGGTCGATGATCGTCATCGCCAGCATCGTGAAGACCAGGTTCACGGCGCCGATCGCCACCGCCCCCAGCAGGGCGGCCTTCTTCCCGGCGCCGGCCATCTCGATGACCGTCGGGGCGTAGTACATCACCGCGTTGATCCCCGAGAGCTGGTTGAACGCCGCGACCGCCACGGCCAGCAGGATCGGCTTGCGGTAGGCCCGCTGGAAGAGGGCGTCGTCGTCCTTGACGCCCGAGTCCCGGAGCGACTCCTGGATGTCGGCCAGCTCGACCTCGACCGCCTCGTCGGCGCCGATCGCCGTCAGCACCCGGCGGGCCTCGTCGATCCGCCCCTTGGCGACCAGCCAGCGCGGGCTCTCGGGGATCAGGAAGGCCAGCGCGAAGAACAAGGCCGAGGGGAAGACCTGCACGCCGAGCATCCAGCGCCAGTCGTTCTCGCCCAGGCCCATCCGGTCGATGACGTAGTTCGACAGGTAGGCGAGCAGGATCCCGAGCACGATGTTGAACTGCACGGTCGCCACCAGCCGGCCTCGATACCGCGCCGGGGCGATCTCGGCGATGTACAGGGGGGCGATCACCGACGCCGCGCCGACCGCCACGCCGCCCAGGATGCGGAACGCCAGGAGCGACCACCAGTCCCACGCCAGCGCGCAGCCCAGGGCCGAGACGAGGTAGGCGACCGCCAGCACGGCCAGCATGGGCCGGCGGCCCCAGACGTCGGCCGGCTTGCCCGCCACCAGCGACCCCAGCACCGTGCCCAGCGGGGCGCTGGCGATCGTGAAGCCGAGCGTCAGGCCGGTCAGGCCGAAGACCCGCGTCAGGGCGTCGGTCGTCCCCGACATGATGGCCACGTCGAACCCGAACAGCAGGCCCCCGAGGCTGGCGACGAACGTGCTGAAGAGCAAGAGCCCCGAGAGCGACCGGACCCCGGCCGCGCCCGGGTCGACGGGCGTCGAGCGATCGAAAGAGACGTCCACGCGAACCTCCAAGGCACGGCCCGGCCGATTCAGAACCCGCTGAGGAGCGACGCGGGGAGCGCGGGCGTCCCCCCCGGCCGGGTGCATACGAAGGCGGCCACGGCGTTGGCCCGCCGGTTGATCTCGTCGAGCGGCCGGCCCGCAAGCAGGCCCATCGTCAGCGTCGCCGTGAACGCGTCGCCGGCCCCGATCGTGTCGACGACCTCGACCTCCAGCCCCGGGTGGTCGGACCAGCGGCCCTCGGCGAACAGCAGGCTGCCGGCGATCCCCCGCGTAACGGCGACGCAGGCCAGGCCGAACCGATCCGCGAGCGACTCGACGACGGCCTCGGCGGGTCCGGCGACGCCGAACATGTCGGCCAGCACGACCAGCTCCTGGTCGTTGAGCTTGAACACGCTCGCCATCTCCAGCGACCGCGCGACCACATCGCGGTCGACGAACGGCGGCCGCAGGTTGACGTCGAAGATCCGCAATGCGTCGGGACGCGCCGCGGCGACGATCCGCGCGATCGCGTCGCGCGATTTCGAGGCCCGCTGGGCGAGGCTGCCGAAGCAGACGGCGTGGGCCTCGGCCGCGCGCGCCGTCGCCGTCGGGCCGGCCTCGATGCGGTCCCAGGCCACGCCCTCGTGGATCGTGTAGCGCGGCTGGCCCGTCGCGTCGACCTCGACCGAGACGGTGCCGGTCGGGGCCTCGGGGTCGACCTCGACGGTGTCCGTCGGCAGGCCCAGTCCCCGGAACCGCTCCAGCACCTCGCGCCCCAGGTCGTCGTCGCCGACCCGCGAGACGATCCGCGCATCGGCCCCGAGCGACCGGCAGTGGTAGGCGAAGTTGGCGGGCGCGCCGCCGAGCTGCTTGCCGCCGGGCAGCAGATCCCAGAGCACCTCGCCGACGGCCAGGACCTTGAACATCCTCATCAGCCTCCGGCCGACCGCGCGGTCGCGGGCCCACGACGACCGCACGATCGCCGGCGTGATACGCGACCCTCTTCGAACGCGAAAGGGGACGCCGGGCGGGCCCTGCGGCCGCCTCGTCCACGCGTCCCCTGGAGGCTAACACAGCCCGAAAGTCGAGTCGAGCGGCCAGCCGCCCCCGGCCGCGAATCGACCGACCGGCCCGCCGGTCACCCGCCGCGCGGGACGCGGACGACGGCGACGGAGTGGCGGGCGAGCTTCGATTCGCAGCGAGCGTCGGACGAGCCGAGGTCGCGCCGCCGCCAGCAGTCGCGAATCGTCCGCGCGCCGTCGACGCCCAGCTCGGGCCACGATGCGGCGACGGTCCGCTCGGATTCGGACAGGTTGAACAGGCCGACCGCGAGGCCGCCGTCGGCGAGCGGCTTCGCCAGCACCAGCTCGTCGTCGGTGCGCCGGACGACCCGCGCCTGGCGGCCCAGTTCGTCCTGATCGATGGCGATCAGCTCGTCGTTGCCCAGGACGTTCAGGGTCTGCTCGTCCATCCGCGTGACGTCGCCCGAGTAGAACAAGGGGGCCGCCATCAGGCACCAGAGCGACATGTAGCTGTACTGCTCCTCGACCGTCAGCGGCGCCTTGCGGGGAGGACGCGTGAAGTCGCCGGCGTCGCCGACGATCCCGATCAGGATGTAGTCCGGGTCGTTCCAGCGCCCGGGGCCGGCGTGCTCGGCGTGCTTCGCGTTGGACAGCCCGATCGCGTAGAAGCCGGGCAGCCGCGAGCCCGGCTCGAGCCCGAGGTCGCCGGTGGTGCGCCACGACTGGCCGCCGACCGAGGCGCCCCAGGTCCAGACGTCGGCCACGCCGTACTGGCAGAGGTTCAGGACGATGTCGCGGTCCTGCTTCGCCAAGAGCTCGCCCATCAGGCGATACGGCTTCTGGTGTTTCTCCAGCCCCGGGCCGACGGCCACCTGCTCGCAGGAGCACCAGTCGTACTTGAGGAAGTCGAAGCCCCAGGCGGCGAACTCCGCGGCGTCGGCCGCCTCGTGGCCGAACGAGCCGGCGAACCCCGCGCAGGTCAGCGGGCCGGGCGAGGAATAGAGCCCCGCCTTGAGGCCGAGCGCGTGCACCGAGTCGGCCAACCCCTTCATGTCGGGGAAGCGCCGGTTGGGGCGAATGGCCGCGGCGGGGTCGGCGGAGTCGCCGCGAAGGTCGGGGTCGGCCGAGCCGGGCTTGACCATCCAGCAGTCGTCGACGTTCACGTACTCGTAGCCGTGGTCGGCCAGGCCGCTGTCGATCATGGCCTTCGCCGCGGCGAGCATGTCCTTCTGGGTGATCCGGTCGGCCCACGTGTACCAGTCGTTGAAGCCCATCGGCGGCGTCAGCGCGATCGTGGGCCCGACGGCCAGCGCGAGCGACCGCGACGCCTCGCCGTGTCGGTTCCGCGCCGTGATCTTCAGGGGGTGGCGGCCCTCGCGCGACGGGGCCTTGCCGCGGATGACGCCCGCGGCGGCGTCGAACGTCAAGCCTTCGGTGAGGCCCTCGACGGCGAAGGCGATCGGCCGCTCGCCCGTGCAGGCGATGCGGTGGATGACCTCGCGGCCGGGGCGGACACCGTACACGGCCGGCCCGTTCAGGCGGGGGGCGAGGGTCGCGGGCGGGGTCCAGAGGTTGGAACGGCCGGGTTCCTGCGAGCGTGCGTCGGCCGGGGCCAGGACGCCCAGGAACGCCGCCAGCGCGACCGCGGCCGCGCTTCGTCTCGTACGGTCTTGCACGGGGTGGGTCCTCTGCTTCGAGGGGGGTGGCGAGGACCTCAGCGTATGTCGCCCCGTGGCCGATGTCGATGGGTGGCCGCCTCCGCCCGTCAGGCCGGCGGATCCGTCGGGCCGCCGCGCTCGACCAGGATGAGGCGGTTGCCGTCCGGGTCGTAGGCGTACGCCTCGCGGCCGTGCGACGTCTCGAACGCCGGGCTCGCGGAGCCGCCCAGCCGCCCCACCTCGGCCGCCGCGCGTTCGACGCTCGGCACGGCGAGCACGAGGCTCAGGCCGCCCCGCCGATCGGTCGGATTCCGGAAGTCGCCCCCCCCGCCCCGCCTGGGACGGAAGATCCCCAGGTGCAGCCCCGGCATCCGGAACGCCCCGTAGACGTCGCCGAGCCGCTCGTCGGGCTCGCGGCCGAAGAGGCCGGAATAGAAGGCGATCGACCGCTCGAAGTCCTCGGACCCGATCGCCGTGTACGCCTCGGCCCGCTCGATCGCCATCACGCCCCCGATCCCGTTCGACGGCCCCCGCGAGCCCCGCCCGCGGGGACGCCCCAGCATAGCGGCCCCGGCCCGCCGGCGTCGACGCGCGCCCCGCGGCGTCGCCTTCGATCAGAATTACTCGGATTCCCTGATATCTTGATCTCAACGACTCTCGAAATCAGTCGTAAGAATTCCTTGACATGGGCGAGGAGCCGGCCATAATCACGATCGTGTTTTCAGTTTTTCCCGACAACACAGAAATCTTTATCCGTCCCTCGATCGCGGCCGCCCCTCGGCGGTTGGCCCGAGATCGTCACGGGTTCCGATCCCGCAGGCGGCGACCGGAGGCCTCGGATCTCGGTCCGCGCATCGGTCGCCGGGCCGCCGAACGACGGCGGTCCGGGGCCGTCGAGCTCATCAGGGAGATTCAACGACCCATGTCCAGACACCGTTTCAGCCTTGCGTGCGCCGCGGCGCTGGTCGCCGTCTCGATCCCGATCGGCTGCGAGAACGGCAACCCCGACAGGACGGGCGTCGCCGACGCCGGCATCGGCGCGGCGGGCGTCAACGCCCCCGACGCCCCCAGGTCGCAGGAGGAATCGCGCAAGAAGCAGATGGAGCAGGAAGCGGCCTTCCAGAAGACGCGCCACAAGTGACGCCGGCCGGCCCTTCGGAATTTTTCGCCTCGTCGATTTCATCCCGCACAGGAACCTCTCTCATGTCCCACGAAAAACGCCGTGCGTTCACCCTGATCGAGCTGCTGGTGGTGATCGCGATCATCGCGGTCCTGATCGCCCTGCTGCTGCCGGCGGTCCAGTCGGCCCGCGAGGCCGCCCGCCGCTCGCAGTGCGTCAACAACCTGAAGCAACTCGGCCTGGCCGTCGAGAATTACGAGGGCTCCAACGGGGCGCTCCCGCCGACGGGCCTCAGCCCCTGGCCCGGCTCGGACGTCCTGGACGCGCACTTCTCGATGAAGCTCCGGATCCTGCCGTTCATGGAGCAGCAGGCGCTCTTCAACGCCTGCAACATCGTCCTCTCGTCCTACGTCGACACCGGCCGCACCGAGAACTGGACGGTCGGCCACACGCGGGTCGCGGGCCTCGTCTGCCCCTCGGACCAGAACGACGGCTGGGACGACCAGGTCGCGGCCAGCTATGCGAACAACCTGGGGCGCAACCGCTATTACAACGACTGGGCGTCGGACGGCCCCTCGTGGTGGCTGGGCAGCGACGGCGGCCTGAACAAGATCGTCACGCTGGCCAAGATCGTCGACGGCACGAGCACCACGGCCATCTTCAGCGAGGTCCTCAAGGGGACCGGCAGGGGCATCGGCTCGGGCAGCAGGGACGGCCGCCACATGCTGTACCAGGCGCCGAACCTGGGCATCCGCGACTTCGCCGGCGACGTCGACGCCAATTTCAAGCTCTTCCAGGCCTGCCGCAACCAGGGCACCGTGCGCGCCTGGGACTACAAGGGCGAGCGCTGGATCCAGGGCGACGCCGCCCGGGGCGGCGGCTATCACCACATCGCCACCCCGAATCAGAAGTCGTGCGCCCTGGACGGCAACTGGGGGCCCAACCGCAACGCCGACTCGATCATCGCCCCGTCGTCCAACCACAACGGCGGCGTGAACATGCTGTTCCTCGACGGGTCCGTCAAGTTCATCAAGGACTCGATCAACTACCAGACCTGGGCCGCGCTCGGCACCCGCGAGGGGGGCGAGGTCATCAGCGGCGACAGCCTCTGATCGCCCCTCTCGGCCCGCGGGACGCCCCGTCGAAGGGTCGTTCGCGGGCGCGGGCGATCGTCCTTCTCCCCCCGTGGGAGAAGGACGATTCGCGCCGCCCCCCACTCCGCCCGCGCCGTTCCTCGGCGCCCCCATGGAACGCAGCCTTGACCTGACCGGGGGGGGCGACGCACCGCCCTCCTCGGCCCCCACCGCGGACGTCCCGACCCCGATGGCCGCCCGACGCGCCCTCCCTATCGCAGGGGGCCGATCCGCCGATTTTTATCCTCGCATAATCATTTCTCGCTTTGACAAGCGAAATAACCGCCCTACTGCTTTAGGTACGGGTAGGCGGCCGCGAACCCACGCCGGCTTCCGAGGACCCGTCGACTCGCTGGACGACCGCACACAAACGGGCCGGTCCACGGTCGAGGGACGCTGGCGACGTTTGCCACGCGTTTTTTGGCCTCCGCTTTCGAATTCCCCCACAACTCGGGGGATCAAGGCCCGACATGGACACCCGTATCTTCCCGAGTCGCTCGCGGCACGCCCGGCGGCAGCAGCACGGCAAGCACAACCGATTCAAGCTGGCCTGCGAAACCCTCGAGGGCCGGCAGCTCCTCGCCACCACCCTCGGCGCCCTCGACATCGACATCACCTACGGCCAGACCCTGGGCGCGGTGGTCAACGGGGGCATGACGCACGCCGAAGCCACCATCAACGGGGTGGGTGCGACCGGCACGTGGAGTTTCTCCGCCGCCAGCAACGGCGCCGACCTCACGGACGTCGTGCTGCGGGGCGGCAGCCACACCACGGACATTAATGCGACCTTCCTCCCGGACGACATCGTCACGTACACCGACACTTACACCGCGTCGGAGGTGGACGTCGAGGTCGCGAAGGCCAGGATCGCCGTCGTAGCCGACAGCCCCGCAGACATCACCTACGGCACCGCGCGTCCCACGTCCCTGACCAACACGTTCTATGCCGAACTCTGGAGGAACCCAGAGAACGGCGATGAGTCCTTCGTGCTTCTGGACTCGCCGACCGACCTGGCTCCAATCGCCTACGCCAGCGCGCTGGGCGACGATCCTGCCGCCTCCATCAACGCCTTCCCCGGCGCCATCCTGCCAGCCGGCGAATACGAAGTCGGCCCGACAGACATCCAATTCGTCGCTGACAGACTCCGCGTAACGACTTCCTGAACAACTTCGACGTCGTCTACTACGGCCCCGGGCTTCTGACCGTCGACAGGGCCGCGCTGACCATCACGGCCGACAGCACGAGCAAGACCTACGGCGACGGGATGGACTTCAACGGGGATGAGTTCGCGACAAGCAGCCTGGTCGAAGGCGACAGTGTGGATTGGGTGCACCTGACCAGCGACGGCGCGGCGCCGACGTCCCCGGTCGCCGGCTCGCCCTACGACATCGTGGCCGACGATGCGTTCGGCTCCGGACTGGTCAACTACGACATCACGTACGTCGACGGCAAGCTGACCGTGAAGCAGGCCGAGCTGATGATCACGGCCGGCAGCACGACCAAGATCTACGGCCAGACGGTGAACTTCACCGGGACCGAGTTCTCGACCGACGGCCTGTTTCAAGGCGATGGCGTGAGCAGTGTGACGCTCGCCAGCGACGGTGCGGCGGCGACGGCCCAGGTCGGCGGCTCGCCCTACGCCATCGCGGCCAGCAATGCGCAGGGGAACGGCCTGGGCAACTACCACATCTCCTACACCGACGGCTCGCTGGCCGTGGACCAGAAGCTGCTCACCATCACGGCCGAAAGCACCAGCAAGGCCTACGGCCAGGCGGTGATCTTCGCCGGGACCGAGTTCTCGACCGACGGACTGGTCAACGGCGACTCCGCGGGGCTGGTGAGTCTGGCCAGCGACGGCGCGGGCGCGACGGCGCAGGTCGACGGCTCGCCCTACGACATCGTGGCCTCCGCCGCGACAGGCGCCAGGATGGCCAACTACGACATCATGTACGTCGACGGCCAACTCACCATCGGCCAGGCCACGCTGACCATCACGGCCGACGACGCGAGCAAGACCTACGGAACCTGGGTGAACTTCGCCGAGAACGGGTTCACGTCCACAGGCCTGATCAACGGCGACACCGTGGACCGCGTGCACATGATCAGCGACGGCCAGCCGGAGTACGCGCAGGTCTCCGGCTCGCCCTACCACATCGAGGTCGTCGACTTGGCGGGGTCCGGCCTGAGGAACTACATTATCTCCTACGTCGATGGCCTGCTGACCGTGAACAAGGCCGACCTGACGATCAAGGCCAACGACGCGAGCAAGATCTACGGCCAGGAGGCGAACTTCGACGAGTCCGGGTTCTCGACCGACGGACTGGTCAACGGCGACGATGTGTTCAGCGTGGCCTTGAACAGCGCCGGTGCGGCGGCGACGGCCAAGGTCGTCGGCTCGCCTTACGCCATCGTGGCCAGCGCCGCGGATGGGTTCGGGCTGGACAACTACAACATCTCCTACGCCGGCGGCGAGCTGACCGTGTCCAAGGCCGATCTGATGATCACGGCCGCCAGCACGACCAAGACCTACGGCCAGACCGTGACCTTCGCCGGGACCGAGTTCGCGACCAGCAGCCTGGTTGAAGGCGACAGCGTGAGCGGCGTGACGCTCGTCAGCGACGGTGCGGCGGCGACGGCCCAGGTCGGCAACTCGCCCTACGCCATCGGGGCCAGCGCCGCGGTGGGAAGCGGCCTGGAAAACTACAACATCTCCTTCACCACCGGCTCGCTGAACATCAACAAGGCTGTGCTGAACGTCAGGGCCAACGACGCGAGCAAGACCTACGGCGACGCGGTGATCTTCGCCGGGACCGAGTTCACGGCCAGCGGCCTGGTGAACAGCGACCACGTGACCCGCGTGGCCTTGTCTAGCATCGGTGCCGCGGCGAGCGTCCACGTCGGCACCAAGCCTTACGTCATCGTGGCCGACGCTGCGGAAGGCGCCGGCCTGGACAACTACGACATCAGGTACGGCGGCGGCGAGCTGATCGTCAACAAGGCCAGGCTGATCATCACGGCCAACAACACGACCATGATCCTCGGGGGGCCGGTCCCGACCCTGTCGGCCTACTACACCGGCTTCGTGAACGGTGATAATAGGTCGAACCTTGGCAGTCTGAACACGCTCACCTTGACCCCCGGCAACACGTCGGTCGTGGGCAACACCGCCATCACGACGAACGGCGGCGTAACGTCGTCCGATTACACGATCGTCTACGACCCCGGCACGCTGACCGTCACCCCCTTCAAGCCGATCGTCATCGGCCTCCCGCCGTCGAAGAAGAAGTGACGACGGCCGCGGCGCGTGGTTGCTAACCGCGTCCTACCCCCCTGGACGCCCCGGGTTCGCCCGGGGCGTCCGGGTTCGTGCGACGATCGGCTTCGCCTAGAGACATCGCCGCTCACATCGAACGTGCCCGTCTCGGCCGGCCCAGGCTCACCACTCCTCCACCAAGGAAGAAAATGCTGCGCGCAGCCACGCGGCGCGAACACAGGATGTTGTTCAAGCCGGCTTGCGAATCCCTCGAAGGGCGGCAGCTCCTGAATGGGACCCCGTCGTCGCTGCAGATCGGCACGGTCCAGGACACCCTGACCTACGGCACGACGCTGGGTTTCGCGACCAACCCGACGACGGTCCTGGACGCCGACGGCCAAGCCGTCCCGGGCGTCTTCCGGTTCGCCGACGCAACGAACGACGTCACCGAGACCGTGCTCGACGTCGGCCACTACGATCTGACGGTCACCTTCACCCCGGTTGACGCGGCCGACTACGAGAGCGTCGTCACGACGGCGTCCATCGACGTCGTCCAGGCACATCTGCAGATCCGGGCCCTCGACGCGACCCGGGTCTACGGCCAGGCCGACCCCGACCTGACCAGCGCGATCTTCATCGCCCAGGGCTCCGGCTGGGTGGAAGCCGACCCGCCCTGGACCGCCGACGGCGCCGCCGCCACGACCAGTTCCGCGGGCGTCTACGCCATCCATCCGACGGAAATCACCGAGCCTGCGTTCCTGCGCAACTACGACATCGACTACGTCGACGGCAGGCTGACGATCACCAGGGCGATCCCGGCCCTCGCCTGGTCCAACCCCGCCGACATCGTCCAGGGGGCCCCCCTCGGCGCGAAGCAGCTCGACGCGACCGCGTCCGTCCCGGGCGTCTTCACCTACACCCCGGCCGCGGGCACGGTCCTGAACGCCGGCGCGGGCCAGGCGCTCACGGTCGCCTTCACCCCGTCCGACCCGTCGAATTTCATCGCGGTCGGGACGTCGGTCCGGATCAACGTCGCGGCGGCGCCCCCCGCCTCGGCCCGCGAGGCCTACGACAGGACGTTCATCATCACCATCTACCGCGAGATGCTCGGCCGCAGCCCGGAGCCGGCCGACCTGACCTACTGGGTCGCTCGCCTGTCGTCCGGCATCTCGACATACGCGACGGCCCAGGCGATCTGGGGCTCGGCCGAGCGCCGGCTGCTGGTGCAGCAGCACCGGGCGCCGGCGGTCGGCTTCTCCGCCGCGCTGAACGCTTCGCTCCAGGCGGCCAAGGCCGCGGCGGGCGTCGTCCCCGCCCAGCCGACGCCCCGCCGGCGGGACGTCGGCTTCGTGACCACCCTCTACCGCGCGATGCTCGGTCGCGAGCCGGAGCCCGCCGGCCTGGCCTACTGGGTCGATCGTCTCCTGGCCGGCGCCTCGGCGTACCGGGTGGCCCAGGGGATCTGGAACTCGCCCGAGCGACGGCTCCTGGTTCGTCTGCACCAGGCGCCCGCGGTCGGCTACTCCGCGGCGCTGAACGATGCGCTCCGGGCGGCCCGGCGCGCGGGCATCGCCTGAGGGCCCCACGCCGCGGCGTCGCGGGCTCACTTCTGGAGCGTCGCCCGCCATTCCTCGCCCAGCTCCGCCTTGGACTTGCCGGTCGACTCCTTGAAGAGGTCGTCGGAGTAGTCGCCCCGGCGCATGGCCCGGTTGAGCTTGAGGACGAATTCCTTGTCGTACTTGCGATTGATGTAGTCGAGGAACCGGGCCGTGACGCGGTAGCTCTGGTCGTAGCGGGCGGTCCTGGGATTGAGGCCGCCGATGTTCTGGGGCTCGTAGAGGATGAAGCGGACGTAGTCGGCGACGCCTTCGACGAGCCATCCGGGGTTGCCGCGGCCGCGATAGCGCTGGACGACGTGGGTCGTCTCGTGGATCATCGCGCCGACGTCGTCCGGGTGGTCCTGGAACCACTTCACCGAGCCGGTGATCCGGTTCCCGGAGGCGAAGGCCGGGACGTCGATCCCATCCTTGAGCGACAAGCGGATGACCCGGGCGGCCCGAAATCCGTCGCTGCGCAGGGCCTCGTTGATGAGGCCGTAGGACCGCTCGCACGCCTTCGCGGCGTTCTCGGCCCAGCCCCGCATCGCCGGCGCGTCGACCTCGTCGACGACGACCTCGACCGGGTAGGCGAACCGCTTCAGCGCCGGCTCCGAATCGACGACGATCTCGCGGACGGCCAGCGGCCCCTTGGCGTCCTTCCCCGGCAGGACGCGGATCGCCCTGAGCGCCCGCCCGGGCTCGGCCTTCGCGAGCCCGTCGCCGAACCCCGCCAGCCGCTCGAACGACTTGCCGTCGGACGAACCTTCGAGCGACCCGACGTCGAGCCGGCCCGCGCCGTCCGGCCCGCCGGTCCGGACCTCGACCGATTTGACGAGGACCGGCTCGTCGAACACGAGCGAGACGGAGTCGTTCTCGCCGGGCGTCGCCGAGGTCGCGTAGGACGTCGCGTCGTCGCCGTCGAAGGCGTACTGGCGGATGCGGTCGCCGGCGGTGCCGAGCGTCGAATCGACGACGGCCGCCACCGGATCGCCTCCCGAGGCGGATGCCGGCAAAATGATGATCCATGAGAGCAGCGGCGCGAGGCGGTGCATCGGCGGTCCTTCGGTCGCGGCGACCGGGCGGGAGGGGCGTGGTGCGATCGACGGTACGAAGTCCTTAAGATACCCGCGACGAAGGATATGCCCAACGGGTGTGGAGCGGGTTCTCCCCATCCGCCGGCGATCCGCGCATCATGCGGGAACCCCCGGACTGGTCGCCGCGAGCCCGAGCGACGAGGAGAAGCCATGCCCCGATGCAACCGCGTCACGCCGACCGGCGCGATCGTCGCCGTCCCGGAACGGGGACCTTCCTCGGGAATCGGGGGGTCCTCCACGACGACCGGGGCCGCATCCGCCGCCCCTGGCAGCTCCGGCGTTGGATCCTCTGCGTGCTGGAATTCCGGGGGCGGCGGCGGGCAGTCATGACCCCGAATCGTTACACGGAGCTGTTCTTCCTCGACGAGGCGACCGGCCTGGCCGCAGGCCACCGCCCCTGCGCGGAGTGCCGACGCGCCCGGTTCCTGGCCTTCCGCGACGCCTGGGCGCCCGGCGACGGCGCTCGCCCCCGCGCCACGGCGATCGACGGCCGCCTGCACGCCGAGCGGGTCGGCCCCGGCCGCGCGAAGCGGACGTTCGAGGCCGACCTCGACGCCTTGCTGGACGGCGTCTTCGTCACGGTCGAGGAATCCCCCCACCTCGTCCTGGGAGACACCCTCCTCGCCTGGACCCCGGGCGGCTATGCGGGACGCCGCCCTCGCCCTCGGGGCGTGCGCCTCCCGGTCCTGACGCCCTCCTCCACCGTGGTCGCGATCCGGTCGGGATACGTCCCGGACATCCACCCGTCGGCCGGGAACCATTCAGCGCCCGACGTCGGCAGGCCCCGAATATCGCGACGGGGCTCGACGTCCTCCTGATGGAAGCGACGCCTCGCGCCTCGATCGCGGACCGGGAGGGACCATCATGCCGACCTCGAACGAGTCCCCACGACGCCCACCGCGACTCCGTGTGCGGATGAGCCTTCAGGCCGCGCTCGGCCTGGTCCTGCTGGCGGCCGCCTGGCTCGGTTGGATCGCCCACGGCGCCCGCATCCAGCGCGACGCCGTCCGGGACGTCGAGCGGAACGGCGGCGGGGTCCTGTACGATTGGCAGGCCGCACATCGGGTCGCCGACGTCGGCGGCGAGCCCATCTTCCCGAGATGGCTGACCGACCACCTCGGGGTCGACGTCTTCTCCGACGCCGTCTATTGCGCCTCTTGCTCGCGGCAGACCGTGGACGCGCATCTGGTCCCGATCGGACGGCTGACGCGGCTCAGGCGGCTGGATCTCTCGGGTTCGGGGGTGACCGACGCGGGCCTCGCGGCGCTGGAGGGATTGCAGCGACTCGGATACCTCGAACTCGGCGGGACCGACATTGGGGACGCGGGTCTCATGCACGTTGGACGCCTGGCGGCCCTTGAGGAGCTCTATCTCAACGGGACGAAGGTCGGGGACGCCGGACTGGCCCACCTGAAGGGCCTCGGCGAGCTGCGCACGCTCTACCTCGGCGGCACCCGGGTGACCGACGCCGGGTTGGCCGAAATGAAGGGCCTGCCCAACTTGCGAGCCCTGGTCCTCTTGAGAACCCGCATCACGGAGGCGGGCCTCCTCCATTTGAAGTCGTATCCCAGGCTCGAATGGCTCGTCCTCGGGAACCTGCGGATCGGCGACGCCGGGCTGGCTCATCTCAAAAACATGAGGAATCTGCGCCACCTGGCATTCGACGATGAGGTCGTCGAATCCGGGATCTCGCCGACCGCCGTCGAGGAGCTGCGCGTCGCGCTGCCGAAGCTGAAGATCAACTACTGAACATCCGCCTGCAGGCGCGGCCCGGGCGGTCGCTCAGGCCCGCCCGGCCACGCGCGGCGGCTGGAGTTCGAGGCCCACCCGGACCAGCGGCCGGCGCCAGACCGGGACGTGGGCGGCCAGGCGTCGGCCCACGCGACGGCAGGCCCGCATCGCCAGGGCCCGGTCGACCGGATCGACGAGCGAGGATCGGCCCAGCTCGCGGAGCCGTCTGAGGCCGGACCCCGCGGCGATGACGCGAGCGCCGGGATCGGCCCGCTCGACTTCGAGGAGGATCGTCGCCAGGCCGTGGACATACGCGTGCAGGCCGTTGAAATCGGGAGCCCCCGGGACGGCGAGCCAGGCGGCCGCGGCGGCCGCATCGCCCTCGCAGAGCGCGTCCAGCGCCAGCCAGGCGGCGTGCCAGGGGCGTCGGCCGTCTTCGGGCAGGTCCATCGCGGCGCGATCGATGCGGTTGGCCTGGACGTCGCGTCCGAGCGACCGCTGGGCGAGCGCCAGGGCGACGAGCATCCAGGGCTTGACGCCCTGGCGGTTGGTCCAATCCTCCAGCCAGCGCACCACGGCGCGGGGCCGCGAGGCCCGCCCCAGCGCGTAGCCGACCATGCCCCAGCAGTCGGCATGGGCGCGGAGCGCGGCGCGATGCCTCCACACCGTGAGCCGGAGCAAAGCCCCGGAACGGGCTTCGCCCAGGACCTTGACGTGGGCCTCCAGGGCCCGGCGGGCCGCCTCGCCCCCGGTGGGGAGGAGCCGGCGCAGCGTGCGGCCGACGCGCCAGGCCCGCAGGGCCCCGCGCCGGGACGCCCACATCTCGCCCACGTTCGGGGCGGCGCCGGGCCGGGCGAGGGCGGCCTGGAAAGCCCGGTCGGCCGCCCGCCTCCAGCCGGCGGCGACGAGCGCCGCGTCGGCCGCCCGCCAGGGCCATTCCGAGCCGGGGTCGGCCGCGACGCAGAGCCTCTCCAGGGCTTCGATCGCGGCGGGCCGGTCCTTGCGGGCTGCATGGAGCTGGACCTCGCGGGCGACGACGTAGGCCGGGTATTCGTACTCGGGCGCCATCAGGGGCCGGAGCGCCTCCTCGGCGGCGTCGAGACGGCCGTCGGCCAGCTCCAGGGTGAAGAGGTTCAGGGCCGCGAAGTCGTACGCGGGGTCGATCGCCAGGGCGCGGCGGAATCCCTCCTTGGCCCCGGCGCGGTCGCCGTTCCGGAGCCGGGCCTCGCCGAGCGCGCCGAGGCTGTAAGGATCGCCCGAGTCGAGCCGCGCGAGCTGCTCGGCAGCCTCCAGGTAGGCCGGCGCGTCGCCGTCCTCGCGGGCCCATTCGGCCAGTCGACGCCAGCCCCAGGCGTAGTCGGGCTCCTCCTCGACGATCGGCCGCATCCGGGCCCGGGCCCCGGCGCGGTCGCCCCGGCGGGCGGCGACCCAGGCGGCCCGTCCCCGCAGGTTCGACGGCGGCCGGTCGCCCCAACCCGGCGGTGCGCAGGCGGCCTCGGCCTCGTCGAAGCGGCCCGCCTCGGCCAGGATCTCGGCCCTGCGGTCGTGCACCACGTCGTCGCGGGGCGCCAGCGCGGCCGCCCGATCGAGGGCGGCGAGACGTTCGTCGAGCGTCTCGGGACGGTCTTCGAGGGCTCCCTCCAACGCCTTCCAGGCCCGCGCGTCGCCGGCGCGGGCCGCGACGACCTCGCGGGCGAGCGCGACCGCCGCGTCGGGCGAGCCGACCTCCTTCGACCACGCGGCGAAGGCGCGCCAGGCCCACGCGTAGCCGGGGTCGAGCCGCAGCGCGACGGCGATCCGATCCCGCGCCGCGTCCTTCTCGCCCAGGCTCCAGAGCGCGTCGGCGAGATAGCCGTTGACCTGGGCGTCCAGCGGCGCCGAGGCGACGGCCCGTTCCAGCACGCCGCGCGACTCTTCGAACAGCTTCTCCCCCTCCAGCGACTGCGCCAGCTGGCAGGCGGCCCGGCCCCATCCCGGGCTGATCTGCAGGGCCCGCCGAAGCGCGGCGCGCTCGCCCTCGACGTCGCCCCGGACGCGGAGGACGGCGGAGAGGTCGAGGTGGATCCGGGGGAGGAGCGGGAACCGCTCGGCGGCCCGTCGCGCCAGGCCCTCGGCCTCGTCCAGCTCGCCGCGGCCGACGCGCTCGTCGATCAGGGCGGACCAGGCGTGCCAGAGGTCGGGACGCGCCTCCCACGCGGCGACGAGCGTGGCGAGCAGGCCGTCCGATCCGAGATGCCCCCGCGCGTATCGGGCGAAGACGAGCAGGCCGTCGCCGAAGATGACCTGGCGCTCCAGCTCGGCGGCGACGAAGGCGATCGCGTCGAGGCGGTCGGCCTGGGAGTCGCAGATCGCGATCAGGCGAGCGACGGCGTCCTCGTTGTCGACGTCGCGGCGGACCGCCTCGCGGTAGGCCGCGCGGGCCTCGGCGGGCCGGCCGGCGTCCTCGTGGATCCGGCCGCGGATCCCGGCCTCGTACGTCGAGTCGGGTTCGAGGGCCGCGGCGACCGCCATCTCCGCCGCCGCCTGGTCATGGCGGCCGGTCCGGCTCAACAACATCGCCATCTCGCGACGCCCCCAGGCGGATGCCGGGTGGATCTCCAGCAGTCGGCGGAGGGCCGGCTCGGCCACCTC
This sequence comes from Paludisphaera mucosa, assembly GCF_029589435.1. Lineage (NCBI taxonomy): Bacteria > Pseudomonadati > Planctomycetota > Planctomycetia > Isosphaerales > Isosphaeraceae > Paludisphaera > Paludisphaera mucosa. The sequence continues at coordinate 556,815 of NZ_JARRAG010000002.1, forward strand.
CGGGCCCTCGCCCCGCGCCTGCTCGACGAGCGCCTGATGCAGCGCGTAGTTGTGCGGCGACCGGCCGCAGGCGGACTCCAGGTGGGCGTAGGATGCGGCGCGGCCCTCGGTCTCGGCGAGCAGCCCGGCCGCCGCCCTGTTGGCGTCGAGGGCCGCCGGCTCGGCGCGGAGCACGTCTCGCCAGAGGGCCAGCGAGCCGGGGAGGTCGCCGCGCGCCGAGGCCAGCGCCGCCGCGGCGCGGAGCCAGTCGCCCCGGCGGCAATGAGGGCGGGCCGCCTCGACCCGGGCCGAGGCGCGCTCGAACTCGCCGGCCGCCGCGTCGGCCTCGGCGGCGTACAGCAGCAGCTCGCCGTCGTCGGGGCGGAACCTCAGCGCCTCGTCGAGCACGGCCTGGGCCTCGGCGGACCGGTCCAGCATCGCCAGCGCGGCGTGCAGGGTCCGCGCCGGCGCCGACGACCGCGCGCCGTAGCGGCGGGAGCGGTCGTGCAGCAGGGCCAGCGGCTCCTCCTGGCGGCGCAGCATTCGGGCCGCGCCGAAGTAGGCCCGCGCCAGCCATTCGTCCTTGTCGCTCAGGCACGAGGCGAACCGGTGCAGCTCCAGGGCCTCGTCGCGGCGGCCCGCGTTCCAGGCGAGCCGGGCCAGGATGGAGATCGAGGCCGCGTCGGTCGGCCGGGCCCGCATCGCCCGGGCGACCATCCGCCCCGCGGCCTCCTGATCGCGGGCGTCGGCCAGCAGCTCCTCGGCGAACTGGCGGAACAGGATCGGGTCGGCCGTCGGCGCGGCGCAGGCCTCGCGGTAGAGGGCCAGGCGGTCGTCGCGCCGGCCCAGTTCGCGCAGGCAGGAGAGGTGGAAGAGCCGCAGGTTCACGTCGTCGGGGAACTGCGCGCGCATCGCCGCCACCACTTCCAGGTTGGTCGGCCCGTCGGCGTCGTAGAGGGCGAGGTGGCGGCGGGCCTGGTGCGTGAGCCGGTGGTCCGGCGCCTCGGCGCGCATCGCCGCCAGCTCGGCCGCGGCCGCATCGCGGTCGTGCCCCCGCAGGGCGACCTGGATGCGGTGCAGGCGGTCGAACAGCCCCGCGTCGGGGAGGTCGACGCCGTCGAGCAGCTCGGCGCGTGCGGAGGGGACCATGGCCATGCCCCGCGGGCCGACGGATCGGTACCGTTCGAGGAACGGCCCGGCCAGGGCCTCGCCCTCGTGCGGAAGGGTCGGGTCGCGGATCAGGAGCGTCGCGCGGCGGGCGTCGTAGCCGATGACCGCCTGGAGGTGCGCGCTCTGGGGCTCGACGGTCGTCAGGGTGAACGGCACGCCCCGGTCGAGCAGCGCGACGGCCGCGTCCCAGGTCACGGTGAACTCGCGCGCCCGCCAGCCGTTCGCCCCGGCCCACGACCGCTCGCGATGGTCGGGCGTGCCGTCATAGCAGATCGCCTCGGCGACCTCCAGGTGGTCGGCCTCGCGGCCCCAGAACCGGGCCAGCGCCGCCAGGGTCGCCGGCGCGCAGGTCTGGTGGTGCTGGCGGACGAACCGGACGCCCAGCCGGACGCGGCGGTCGTCCTCGGCGGCCTGCATTCGGTCGGCGACCTCCCGGAAGAAGCCCTCGCCGGCCTCCCGCGCGTACGTCACGGCCGCCGCCACGTCCCCAAGGCGGTAGGCCGCGTCCGAGCGGCGGGCCGCCAGCCAGCGACGGGTCGTCGCGTCCATCATCGGCGAGAGCGCCTCGTAGCGGTCGAGGCTCGCCATCGACTCCGCGTGGAGCCCGGCCTCGAACTGGAAGCCCGCGAGCTGCCCGACGATCACGCCCGAATTCATGCGACGGTCGGCCTCGGCCAGGAACTCCAGGGCTTCGGCCTCGCGGTCGAGCAGTTGCAGCAGGTGGGCCGTCGACTGCACGGCCGGCCGATACCAGGTCGAGAGCGCCAGGGCCTCGCGGGCGGCGGCCAGGGCCTCCTCGTAACGGTCCTCCATCTCCAGTAGGCTCGCCCGCTCGACCCGGAGCCAGGCGCGGCCGGGCGTGATCCGCTCGGCCTCGGCCAGCCGGAGTTCGGCGCGTTCGAAGTCGCGGAGCCCGCCGAGGGCCATGGCGTGCGTGGCCTCCCAGTCGGCGCGGATCTCGTCCGGGGCGGCGTCCAGCGGCCCGACGCGACCCAGGAACCGCCAGGCCGCCAGCGGGCCGCGGCGGCCCAGCATCGCCCGCGCCCGGTAGTAGAGAGCCTCGGGGTCGCGGGGGTCGTCCCGCCAGGCGCGCAGGGGGAGCGCCAGCCCCAGGCGGACCGCCCCGAGCTGCCAGGCCAGGCGTCCGGCGAGCACCTTCGCCGACGCGCCCGGCCACCGCGTCATCGGGCCCAGGCCCCGGGCGACCTCGAAGGCGCCCAGGTAGTCGCCGGCCTCGTATAGCTCGCGGATCCGCCCCAGATCGGCCGGGGCCGCCGCGACGGCCCCGTGTCCCTCGATCGTCGCCGACATCGTCCCCTTCCCCCCGCCCCGGCCAGCCGCGCGGGCGTCCGTCGCCCCGAAGCATGACTATACGCCGGACACGCGAGCGTGCGACCGGGTTCTCGGGATTCGTCGGGGTTCGATTCAGGAGGGCCGGTGCGGGCGGGGCGCTCAGGCCAGGCCGAGCTCGGGCTTCTCGGTTTCGAGCCGGCCGAGCAGCAGGTGCGTGTACCGCTCGAGCGAGGGCTCCTTGACGCAGGAGACGATCTTCCACATCTTGAAATCGGCCATGCTGATGTAGTTTCCCGCCGATCGGCTCATGATGACCAGCTCGGCGATCTCGATCGCGCCGTTTTGCGAGATGCCGTTGCTCTGGAGGGTGTGGATCAAGGCCGAGCGGTTGTTCCGCTGCATCTCCGCCCGCTGCTTGTCGTGGTAGTCCTTGACCGCCTGGGCACCGATGATCACCGGGGGCGCCAGGAACGTGGCCGCCCCGATCCCCATCGCCAGGCCCACGGCCCTGGGCCGGCTCGTACCGCGGTTCGTCGCCTCGTCGTAGCACCCCTTGACGGTGTTGTTCTTGAGCTGGAACTGGGCGATCTTCTTGTAGTTCTTGAAGCCCTGGGCGAGGGAATTCAGCATGCTCGGCATGGTCGGGACCTCCCGAATTGCGAGGACGGGGACGGGACGCGACGGTCGCCGGGTGCGTCGCGGTCGATCCCGCGTCGTCGCCCGGCCCCATCCTGAACGCACCGGGCGTGACAGCATTTTCCGTGGCCCGGGGATTCGGCTTGTACCCCGCCCGCGACGGCCCGTATCCTGCCCCTGGGTCGAGGTATGCTGCACGGGGATTGCGGCCCGATCCGGGCCGGGGGGTCGCTCATGGGTCGCGAACTGGGCGTCGAGTCGGGGCGGGCGTCGCGTCGCCGCATGAAGATCGCCGCGGGCCTGGCGCTCGGGCTGGTCGCGATCGGCTCGGCCGCCGCGGAAGAGCCGGCCGCCGCGACCCGGACCTCGGCCGCGCGTTGCGTGCCGGCCGAGAAGCTGATCGCCTTCTTCGAGTTCGACGGCCTGAAGGCCCACGAGGCCGCCTGGAAGAAGACGGCCGCGTGGAAGGCGCTCCACGAGACGAAGCTCGGCGAGCTGCTGGAAGACCTGGCGGAGCAAGGGTTCGACGCGATCGCCGAGAACCAGCCGCGATTCGCCGGGGTCCGGGCGGCCGTCGAGCAGGCCCTCGCCCACGTCAAGGACGCGGGATTCGCCGTCGGCCTCTTCGGCGACCCGGACCACCCGCGCTGGGCGGTCGTCCTGCCCGGGGCGAACCGGCCGGAGTTCGTGAAGCCCCTGGCCGATCTCGACGCGGTCGCGCCGCCCGCGACGACGAACGGGCGGACCGTCCACGCCAGCGGCGACGCGGTCTGGTGGATCGAGAAGGACGACCTGATCTTCGCCGATCCGCAGGCCGCCGACGCCGTGATGGCGACCCTGGACGGCAAGGCCCCCAGCGTGCTGGACCATCCCCGGCGGGCGGCGCTCGCCCGGCTCGACGACGGTTTCGAGCCGGCGGCCTACGGGTTCCTCGACCTGGCCGCCCTGCCGCCGATGCCGCCCGACGCGGCGAAGCTCGGCTTCGACGGCGTGAAGCGGGTCGAGGTCCGCTGGGGGTTCCAGGACGACGCGTTGGTGACCGCCGTCCGGGTGGTCGCACCGAAACCTCGTCGCGGCCTCGTCGCCCTGGTCGACCAGCCCACGTTCGACCTCGACGCCATCCCGCCGATCCCGACCTCCCCGGACGCGTTCGGCGCCTTCTCGATCGATGCGCTCGGGACTTACGACCGGGTCGTCCGGCTCGTCAAGGAGAACGATCCCGACGGCGCACGCCAGGTCGCCGAGCTGGAGGACGCGGTCCGCGGGCGGCTGGGACTGGACCTGCGCATCGACCTGCTCAAGCTCCTCGGGCCCCGGGCCGCGGCCTCCATGCTGCCCGTCGAGCCGCCCGAAGGGGGCTTCCCCGACCTCCGCATGGCGGGCGTCTTCGCCTACGCCGGCCTGGTCGCCTCGGTGCAGACGAGCGACGAGGCGGCGCTGGCCGCACGGGTCGAGGCGTTGATGCCGATCCTCAACAAGGCGCTCGCGGCCCAGGCCCGGGGGGCCCCGCAGCCCCCCCGTTTCGAGCGCGTCAAGGGGCCGAAGTTCGAGTACGGCATGGACCTGGCGGGCCTGGGCATGCCGCCGATCTTCGAGCAGGCCTTCTCGCCGACGGTCGCCCTGGCCGACGGCTGGCTCGTCGTCGCGGCGACGCGCGACGGGGCGCGGCAGGCCGTCGCGGCGGGATCGGGGCCGGACGGCCGCTGGAAGCCGGAAGGGGCCTTCGCGCCGATGGCGAAACGGCTGCCGGCCGGGATGATCGCGCTGGCGGTCAGCGACATCCGCGAGACCATCCCGGCGATCGTCGAGGGCCTGCCCCAGCTCGCGGCGATCGCCAACGCCCAGATCGCCCAGCAGACGGGCCGCAACGAAGAGTTCATCGACGTCGACCCGGACAAGGTCCCGCCGGCCGACCAGCTCCGCCCCCTGCTCTTCCCCTCCTCGTCCGCCCTGGCCGTCGACGACGAGGGGATCCTGATCCACCAGCGCGAGTCGATCCCCAGCGTGACCTCGCCGACCAACCTGGGCGTCCTCGTCGCGCTCACGCTCCCCGCCGTCCAGTCGGCCCGCGAGGCCGCGCGCCGGGCCCAGTGCGTCAACAACCTGAAGCAGATCGGCCTGGCCTGCCTGAACTACGAGAGCGTCGCGGGCGCCCTCCCCGCCGACATCGTCGACAAGGACGGCAAGCCGCTGCTGAGCTGGCGGGTCGCGATCCTCCCCTACATGGAAGAGCAGGCCCTCTACGGCAAGTTCAAGCTCGACGAGCCCTGGGACTCGCCCCACAACAAGCCGCTCCTGGACGAGATGCCCAGGTCCTTCCTCTGCCCGAGCCGCCCCACGACCGACAAGACGCGCAGCCCTTACCAGGGCTTCGCCGGGCCGCACGCGCTCTTCGAACCCGGCCGCAAGATCAAGCTGACCGAGATCCCCGACGGCACGTCCACGACCCTCCTGGCGGTCGAGGGGGCCGAGGACGTCCCATGGTCGAAGCCAGGCGACATCGCCTTCGACCCCGACGCCGCCCCAACCCTCAAGGGGGCCGGCTCCAAGCATCCCGGCGGCTTCAACGCCCTGTTCGCCGACGGACACGTGAAGTTCCTCAAGAACTCCATCAATCCCGTCGTACTCAAGGCCATGATCACGCGCGACCTGGGCGAGGTCGTCGACAAGGACGCGTTTTGAGTGGGTCCCCTCGACGCTCTCCCGCCCCATGGGGTGGGGCGACCGACCGCTCGGGCGAACGGGTGCGGCAGGACCTTCGCGGCGGCGACGCCTTCTGACGACCCGGACGATTGCATCGACCTTTCCGCGAGAAACTTCGAGGGCGATTGGCGAGGGCGGGGATCGGGGGGTATATTGAAGAGTGCCATCGACTTCCCATCCCCGCTTGCGCCTCGGCCGGTCCGCCCGGGGGCGTCGTCGGCGGTTTCCCATAAGGGCCTTGTGGCAGGAGACGTCCGATGTCGACCGCGGGCAAAGTGCTCGTCGTTTTGATCCTCTTGGCCAGCCTGGGCTGGATCTTCCTGGGCGCGGGCGTCGCGCAGTTGAACCGCAACGGCAATGCGGCCCTGGCCAAGCTCCAGGCCGACTTCGAGAAGGCCGAGGCCGGCCTCCAGCAGGCCCAGGTCGACCTGGTCAAGATCAAGGACGACACGGCGCGGTTCCAGGAGAACACGGACACCCAGATCGCCGTCATCCGGGCCCGCACCGGCGACGTCGAGGCGGCCAGCTCGCGGCTCAAGGGCGTCCTGAACAACATGCTGGCCCAGCTCCAGACGGTGGAGAACACCGTCGCGGAAGCCCGCCACGACCTGGACGTCCGCAAGCAGGAGCGTGAGGCCGAGACCCGGCTGCTGGCCGAAGCCCGCGCCGAGGTCCAGCGCCTCCGGGGCCGGGACGCCGAGCTGACCGACCGGCTGGCCTCGCTCCGCACCGAGTTCGACAAGACGTTCAAAGAGAACGTCGGCAAGGTCGCCAGTTCCGCCCGCTGACCAGGGGCGGGGTGAGAGGGAGCGTCGCGGCCCCAGGGGATTCATGACACACCTCGACGACGAGCCCCCGGATGACGCACCGTCTCCAGGCCCCCGCGGGGGCTGGGTCGGCGTGGTCGCCAACCCGGCCTCGGGCTCGGGGGCCAGCCGGCGCAAGGCCGAGCGGCTCATGACGGCGCTGCGGGACGACCACGGACTCGACGCCGAGGCCGCCTGGACCCCCGCCGAACGCACGGCCCTGGTCGCCCGGGCCGACGCCGACCCCTCGTGCCGCTGCCTGGTCGCGGTCGGCGGCGACGGCACCGTCTCGGCCCTGATCAACGAGAAGCCGCGCACGCCGATCTCGGTCCTCCGCGCCGGGACCGAAAACCTCGCGGCTCGCCACTTCCAGGTCGGGGTCGACGCCGAGGGCCTGGCGCGGACCATCGCCGCCGGCAAGGCCGTGCCGGTCGACGTCGGCCTCGCCAACGGCCGCCGGTTCCTGCTGATGACGGGCTTCGGCTTCGACGGCGACGTCGTCACCCGGCACCACGGCATGCGGACGGCCACGGGCGTGCTGCGGACCACCCACCGCGCCGCCTACGTCGAACCGATCCTCCGCTCCAGCTTCAGCTACCGCTTCCCCTCGATCGCCGTCCGGGTCGAGGATCCGGGGGCCGAGGAGACCCTCGTCGGCACCACGGTCTTCGTCTTCAACCTCCCCCGCTACGCGCTCAACCTTCCCTTCGCCCCGTCCGCCCGCCAGGACGACGGCCTGCTCGACCTCGTCGTCTTCCGCGACCCCGGCCCGTTCCAGGCGCTCTATTACCTCTGGCGGGTCGTCCTGGGGACCCATTTGAAGCTCTCGGGCGTCTATCACCGCCGGGTGCGCAAGGTCTCCCTGTCCGCCCGGGGGGCCGTCCCCGTCCAGATCGACGGCGACCCCGGCGGCCGGCTGCTGCCGATCACCCCGGCGCACGCCCGCCCCGACGCGACCGCCCGCGACGCCCCCACGACGCGGGACCTCTGGTCGATCGAGGTCCTCCCCCGGGCCCTACGCGTCCTCGTCGACCCGGCGTGGTCTCCCGGCGCCCGGCCGGCTGCCCTCGCCGGGGGCGGGCTCTTCCGCTAAGATCCGGGCGTCGCGTCGCATGGAGCGCCACGTCCTCGCCAACCAGGAGTCGAACACGGTGAACGTCGTCCCCAACCCGGTGACGGTCGGCCCGGTCAAGATCGGCCGCGGAGAGCCGCTGGCCCTGATCGCCGGGCCCTGCGTGATGGAGCCGGGCGACATGACCCTGCGGATCGCCTCGCGGCTCGTCGAGATCTGCGGCGAGCTGGGCGTCCCCCTGATCTTCAAGGCGTCGTTCGACAAGGCCAACCGCTCGTCGGGGTCGAGCTACCGCGGGCCGGGGCTCGCGGGGGGCATGGAGGTCTTCCGCAAGGTCAAGGCCGAGACCGGCTTGCCCGTGACGACCGACGTCCACGAGACGATCCAGGCCGGCCCCATCGCCGAGACCGTCGACCTGCTCCAGATCCCGGCCTTCCTGGCCCGCCAGACCGACCTGCTGGAGGCCGTGGCGGCCACCCGGCGGCCGGTGAACGTCAAGAAGGGGCAGTTCATGGCCCCCTGGGACATGAAGAACGTCGTCGAGAAGCTGCAGGACTTCGGCGCGGCCGGGACGCTGCTCACCGAGCGCGGGACGACCTTCGGCTACGGCCGGCTCGTCAACGACATGCGGGCCATCCCCCAGATGCAGGCGACCGGCGCCCCCGTCGTCTTCGACGCCACCCACTCCGTGCAGCTCCCGAGCGCCGGCGAGGGGGGCAAGACCAGTTCCGGCCAGCGCGAGATGATCCCGCCGCTCGCCAGGGCCGCGGTCGCCGCCGGCTGCGACGCCCTCTTCCTGGAAGTCCACCCCGAGCCCGAGCGGGCCCTCTCCGACGGCCCCAACTCCTTGCGCCTGGACGACTTGGCGGGCCTGTTGAAGACCCTTTTGAGAATCCGCGAGGCGATCCTGGGCTGAGGCCCTCCGCGATTTTCGCCGCGTCGAGTCGAACCGCGAGGCGTCCCACGACGTATTTCCCCCGGGGGAACCCCGGAAAGGCCTCGCGGGCCTCGCGGATCGGCGACACAATGAGACGTTGGATCGAGCGCCGAGGGCCCTTCCCGCGGGAAGCCGGCCCCGCCCGCACGCCGGAACCGGCCCGCGACGAACGGGGGCTGGGTCTTTCGCCGGGGCCCGCCCGCATCCAGCCCGCGCCCGGATTTGATCAATCATCCCCACCAAGGCGCGGCCCGAAGCATCTCACCAGGAGCGACCGACTGTGATGGGGTCCAATCGTTGTGCAGGCGTCGCCCGGGCCGCCCTGCTCGGGTTCACGTCCGCGGCCCTCGCGATCCTCTCCGGCTGCAATTACACGCCGCCGAGCCGCACCACGGCGAGCGTGGGCACGTTCCAGCCCGGCGAGGCCACGGCCAAGTCGAAGGCGGCCCGCGCGAAGGCGGACGCCCGCAACCGTCGCGACGACGTGGAGCGCGCTGCGATCCTGGAAAGCTCCATCCAGCTCATCAAGAGCGCCGCGCTGAAGCCCGGCGGCGACAACTTCCGGCTGGCGACCCAGAAGCTCACCCAGTACTTCGAGGGGACGCCCCCCGTCGAGTACGTGATGAAGCCCGAAGTCCTCCGGTTCCTCGCGCGTCAGCTGCCGCGGAAGATGATGGAGGAGATCCAGGCCCAGCGGTGGTCGGAGAGCCGCGACGCCCGGCACATCGAAGACTGCATGATGTACAACGACATCGCGGGCCGCGTCGGGGGGTCGGGCGACGACCTCGCGCGCGTCCGTCGCGTCTTCGACTGGACCGTCGAGCAGGTCCAACTCGTCCCGGCCGGCAGCATGGGGACGCCCCAGCTGCCCCAGGTCTACGCCCGGCCCTACGACCTCCTGCTGCGCGGGATGGCGGTCGAGTCGCAGGGCTTCTGGGCCGAGCGGTCGTGGATGTTCATGGCCCTCTGCCGCCAGCTCGGCGTGGACGTCGGCCTGCTGACCTACTCCCGGGGCAACACCGTCGAGCCCCTGATCCCCAAGACGGGCGACGCCCTCTCGCCTCTCGGCCGGCCGCGTTCCGAGCGGCCGCCGAACATCTGGATCTGCGCCGCATTGATCGACGGCGAGGCCTACCTGTTCGACGCCCGCGTCGGCCTGCCGGTCCCCGGGCCCGGCGGCGAGGGGGTCGCGACGCTCCGGCAGGCGCTCGCCGACCCCGCGATCCTCGAGGCCATGAGCCTCCCCGGGCTCTCGCCGTACGAGACCAGCCGGGCCACGCTGCTCGCCAGCCCGACCCGGATCGGCGTCCTGATCGACTCCAGCCAGGGCTACTACACGCCCAAGATGCGGCTGCTCCAGGGCGAGCTCGCCGGCAAGAACCGGACGATCCTCTTCCACGACCCGGCCGCGCAGGAGGCCCACTTCGCCGAGGTCCTGGGCAAGCGCCTGGGCTCGGTCGCCTTCTGGACGCTCCCCCTGGAGGTCGAGACCCGGCTGTTCACCGACCCCAACTTCGTCGCCGCGACCCAGCAGTCGCTGCTCTTCTTCCGGGGCGAGATGCCCCTGCTCTACGCCCGGATCAAGCACCTCCGCGGCGACCTGGCCGAGGCCGTCTCCGACTACGTCTCGTTCCGGTTCTCCGACAACGTCCCCTTCGTGAACAACAAGAACATGGCCATCCCGGGCGCGATCCAGGAGGGCCTGGACGCCTACTCCAGCTATTACCTCGCCCTCGCCCACCTGGAGCGCAAGGACCACCGCCAGGCCGAGCTGATGTTCCGCAAGGTCCTGGAGATGCTCCCCGAGCCGAGCCCGAACGACCCGCCGTACTACATGTTCCGCTGGGGCGCCCACGCCAATCTGGGCCGGATCTACGAGGCCCAGGGCGATCCCGTCCGCGCCGTCGAGCACTACACCGCGGCCGACCCGACCATGCAGTACCACGGCAACCTGCTGCGGGCCCGCGGGCTGGTCTTCCGCGACCCGATGCAGGACGTCCCCGCCCCGCTCCCGGCGGCCCCCAAGGCCTTCACCCGCATGGCCGCGCCGGCCGCCCCCGCCGCCGAGGCCCCCGCCCCCAAGCCGGCCGAGGCGTCCAAGCCGGAAGCGGCCGCGCCCGCCCCGTCGGGAAATCCCGCGCCGCCCGCGACTTCGAATCCGCCGGCCGGGTCGGGTGTGGTAGAATGAGGCGAAGACCTCGCGGCCCGCGATAACCTTCCCCCACGTCATCGAGACCGTCGCATCGAGAGGCCCATGCCCGACGACCTCGCCGAACCAGGCCCGTATTCGAACGGCTCCTCGCGGCCCGGCGGCCGTCCCGGCGACGGGAAGGCTCCCCAGGCGGGCGTCTCGCTGGCGTCGCGCGCCGGGGCCGAGGGGGACGACCCCGGCTGGGTGGTCGAGACCATCGTCAGCCCGTTCCACTGCCTCTATCAGGACGCGCTCCACTTCCACACCCAGAGCCGCCTGGCCTACACCGAGGCCGAGGCCGCCCGGCTGGCCCGCGCGTCGTTCATGCTCTACATCGCGTCGGCCGAGGCCCTCGTCCGACAGGCGGCCGTCGAGCTGGGCCGCCCCGAGCTGCGCGGCCTCCTCGCCGACCCCAGCCGGCCGTTGCCGCCGGCCGAGGCCTGGCGGCTGCTGCCCGCGATCGTCGCCGAGCCCGGAGTCCCCACCCAGCCGTTCAACTTCGAGGCCCCCCCCTGGCCCCAGTTCGCCGAGCTGCTGATGCTCGAGACGTCCTGGGTCTACCCCGGGCCGCCCTCGACGCGCCGCGCCTTCTACCGCTCGTCCCGCCGCGACGGCGACTACGAGCCGCTGGAGCCCCATCAGGTCCCCCCCGCCCTGCGCCGGGTCGTCCGGACCGAGTCCCTGACGTTCCCGCGCACGGGCCTGCCGCGCGACCCGTACGCCCTGCGTCCCCGCCACCTCGACACCGCGCGGGGCGTGCTCGACGCCGCCATCGAGGCCCTCGACCGCCGCATGGGGGGCGTCCTCTGCCAGGACAAGCGCCACCGCCGCGAGCCCACCCGCCTGATCACGCCGCCCGGCGACGCCACCTGAGCCCCAGGCCGGGTCGCGGCCGCTACCGGGTTCGCGCCCGGCTCGCCAGCCACTATCCTTGAGGCCCCGGGCCGGGACGCCCGGGTCAAGGAGGAGTGGCTTCGATGCGCGTTCTGATGGTGACCTCGTTCCCGATCCCGGGCCAGTACGACGGCACGGCGATGCTGCCGATCAAGATCCTCCGGGCCCTCAAGCCGCGCGGGGTGGACGTCGTGGTGGCCCACCTGCGGCTCCGCCCCCCCGGCGGATTGTCGGCGACGCGCGAGGATTTCGAGGGGACGCCCGTCTACACCTTGCCCCCCTCGGCCTGGCTGACGGGCCGCGGCCTGGAGCGGATCGCCCGCGAGCACCCGTTCGACGTCGTGCACGCCCAGCACTACGGCGGGGCCACCCGCGCCTATTTCGCCTGCCGCCGCAACCGCTGGCCGATGGTCTACGAGATCCACTCGCTCCTGGGCGACGAGGTCGAGCGCGACCGCCTGGGGCGGGGCGTCGTCTTCCGGGCGTACCAGGCGCTCGAGCGTCGGGTCGTCGAGCACGCCGCCTGGGTCATCGCCCTGGGCGAGCCCGTCAAGGACGTCGTCGTCCGCGAGAAGGGAGTGCCGGCCGACCGGGTGAGCGTCATCTACCCCGGCATCGACCTGGGCGAGTACGAACGGCCCGCCCCCGACGCGCCGATCCCGGGCGTGGGGCCCGAGCACAAGGTCGTCATGTACATCGGCAGCATCGTGCACCCGAACCAGGGCGTGCCGATCCTGATCGACGCCCTGCCCGAGATCTTCGCCGCCCGCCCCGACGCGCGCTGCGTCCTGGTCGGCGGCCCGGCCGAGGCCGGCGAGGAGTACCGCCGACGGCTCGGCGAATACGGCGACCGCCTGGTCGTCCTGACCGGGACCACCCCCGAGCAGGTCGTGGCCCTCAGCCGCCGCGCCGACGTCCTGGTCCACCCCCGCCTCGCCTGCCGCGAGAACTACTCCGTGCAGAGCAAGCTCGCCGTCTACCTCGCCGCCCGTCGGCCGATCGTGGCGACCGACTTCGGCGACTATCAGCGCCTGCTGGGCGAGACCGGGGCCGGCGTCCTGACCGCCGTCGCCCCCGGCCCGCTGGCCGCCGGCGTCCTGAAAGTCCTCGACGATCCCGACCTCGCCGCGAGCCTCGCGGCCGCCGCGGGCCCCGTCGCCGAGGAGTACTTCGGCATGGCCCGCAACGTCGACCGCTACCTCGACGTCTACCGCCGCGCCGTGACGCTCGGCCCGCGCTGAGGGCGTCCGTCGATCTTGACAGCCGGGCCCGACCCCCGATAATCTGTGTCCTGCGTGCGGAGCCCGCGCGAGCCGCACGCCTTGCCACCTTAGCTCAGCTGGTAGAGCGCAGCTTTCGTAAAGCTGAAGTCCAGGGTTCGAGTCCCTGAGGTGGCTTCCGGCACGATCCCCTCCCCCCGCGCCATGCCATGCCCGGCCCCGCCCTTCCGCCTTCTTCTCGACGGGGTTCCTCCGCTCGGTGGAAGCTTCGAATCCCTCCGGATCCGGGCCGTTTCGATCGTCCGACGACCGTGGGTTCGTTCTGCATCTTCGCATCTTGATCCATAGTCCTCTTGGAATGACCCTGCTCGTAAGCGGGTCTTCATCCCCAGAGGAGGCGATCCATGGCGAAGCTCAGCGACAAGATGCAGCAGTTGACCGACGCGGCGGCCGCGGTCGAAATCAAGGTGCAGCAGCTCCTGATGGAGAAGGCCTCGCTCCAGGACCAGATCAACAACCTCGGGGCCGGCCCGGGGGAATTGTCGGCGGACCAGGAGTCGACGATCGACGTGCTCATCGAGCGGCTGAAGTCGCTGGCGGCCTGACGACGGCCCCCGAGGTCCACCAGATCGAAGGGACGCTCATGGCCGCCGAGCCCCACGTCGTCGAGGTCCCCCCCGGGGAATATTCCGTCCCGGGCGTGGATCGCATCCTGATCATCCAGGGCGTCGCCTTCTGGCGCGCGCCCGCGGAGCCGACCGACCTCACGAGCCTCGTGCCGGCCGCGAGCCCGACCGACCTGGTCGCGCCCGAGTCCGCCGGCGCTGAAATCGGTTGGACGTCGCACGCCGACGCCCCGGGTCGGCCCTCGTTGCTCACGACCGCGATCCTGGCCCTGGCCGCCGCGGCCTGCGGGGCCTGGGTCCTGCCCGGACTCGGAAGCTGGATCGCGCCGGCCGCCCCTCCCGCCGTCGCGACTTCGGCCCCCGCGGCGACGCCGCCGACCGGGCCCGGGCCCTTTCGCTGACCCCGCGGCCGCCCGTCGCCGCGAGCGGCTCGTTCGACTCGGACGCACCGGGGAGACCCGCCGCCATCCATCTCGAACGAGCCGCGTCGCGGCGGTGAGGCGTCCTGGATGCCTCCGTCCGCGACGGCCCCTCCTCTCCCCAGGCCAGGGCCCGTCAGGCCTCGTATTCCGCATCGAGCGGCCTCGGCCGTCACCCGAAAGAGATTCCTCGTGAGTGTTGCGAACCTACACTACGTCGTGCGAGCGGCCGCCGCCGGCCTGTGCTCCCGGCTGAAGATGTACTGGTCGGCCATCCTGGTCCTGACCTGCGTCCTCGCCTTCTACGCCCAGGGGCATACCATCGACGCGATCGCGCTGCTCTGCGGCGCCGCGGGGCTGGGCCAGGCCCTCTACCTCACCAACAGGTCGCGAGCCGCCGCCGAGACGGCCCAGCTCACCGCGATCGCGGCGGAAGACAAGGCTGGCCTGGCCCTCCACGCGACCAACCAGGCGCGAGCCGCGGCCGAGTCGGCCCAGCTCACCGCCCTCGCCGCGGAAGCCGCGGCGGGCAAGGCGCTCTGCTCGACCAACACGGCGTGCATCGCCGCCGAGATGGCCCAGCTCGCCGCCTTCGCGGCGGAAGCCAAGGCGAGCCAGGCGCTCAGCTCGACCAACAGGACGTGCGCCGCGGCCGAGCTGGCCCAGATCGTCGCCGCCGTGGCGGAGGCCAAGGCGCGGCAGGTCGTCAACGAGGTCAAGAGGACGATCACCGAGATCGCCGGGCCGACGGTCGAAAACCACGTCGCCGCCGACGCGGACCTCATAGATCGGCGTGACGCTCCCTGAACCGACCCTCTTCACGCGGTCGTCGCACGACCCGACGCAGGGCGTGCTTCTCGCATCTCCATGAGACTCATCGGGGACGCCGAAGTCCCCCCCGTCGCCCCGATCACGGGCGCGCCCTCGTCGTCCGGATCCAGGCCGATCCCGCGAAGCCAGACGGCCGCGGCGGCGCGTATCGACGAGATCTCGGAATGTCGGGGAATTCCGCAATCTGGGGTGTTGCGGCGCGCCTTATATCGATCTAGGCTACTGGATGAACCATGCACGCGTCCCCCACTTGCGAGGGTCAACGATGAAGTTCGTCCTGTATCGGGATAAGCGCGGCGAATATCGGTGGCGGCTGGTGGCCTCGAACGGCAAGATCATCGCCACCAGCAGCGAGGGCTACAAGGACAAGCGGGATTGCCAGGCGATGATCGACGCCATTCGCAAGAATGGATCGGCGACGATGGTCGTGGACGAAGTCGCGGCCAAGTGACGCTTGCGCAAGTCGGGTCGACGCCGCGATTTCGCGGCCCATTTCCGGCGATTTCGTCGAGAACCTTCGGGCCGTCGAGATCGTAGTATTCCTATGAGCATCACCATCGATCGACCGACCACGAAATCGCCCGTGGCGCTGGCCAGGGCGGCCCTGACCGTCGCGTGCGAGACGCTGCCAGCGTACTCGTCGAAGTTCTCACGCAAGGACTTCACCCAGCATCAGCTCTTCGCCATGCTGGCCGTCCGTCGTTTCCTGAAGCTCGACTACCGCGGCCTGGAAGTCCTCCTCCGCGAGTGGGCCGAGCTGCGCGAGGCCCTGGGGCTCCGCAAGGTCCCCGACCACTCGACGATCCAGAAGGCGGCCCGACGCCTGCTGGCGACCGACGCCCCCGTCCTCGGCTGGTTCGGCCCGCCGAGGTCGCCCCGCCGCGCGGCCTGAGCCGACGCGCCCCGTCCGCCGGCCTCTTCATCTTCGGGCCGACCGTTGAGCCGCACGGATCGCCTCGGCGGCCCAGGAGACGAGCAGCTCCGGGTCGCCGAGGACCCCTTGCGGCACCTCGTAATACGACTTCAACGTCTGCCGCTCGCTGGGCCGGAACGGCCCCATGCCGGCCGCCAGGTACTCCGGCTCCGACTCCACGTCGACCTTGAAATAGAGCCGCTCCCGGAACGCGAGCGCGAAGATCCTCCCCCGCTGATAGATCCCGCGGCCGCCGAACATCGCCCGGCTCGTGACCTCGCCCAGCGGGGAGAGCCGCTCGAGGACGTCGACGAACCAGGCCTGGGAGGGCTTCTCGCGGCTCGCGGGTCGACCGCCGCGCCGGGATCGTTCAGGCATGGTCCAGGATCTCAAGCCCGTATCTCGGGGCGGCTTCGCGCAATCGCGCGACGTCCTCGGGAGTCGGCGGGATCGGCGGCGAGTCGGGCCCTTCCAGTTTCGCGCCGACCTCCATGAAATAGTCGTCCAGGCCGGCGGGCGTCACGGCGATGATCAGCTTGCCGGCGTCCGGGCCGACGTTCCGGAACCGGTGCGGGACGTCGCGACGCCCGAGCAGCGAACCGCCCGCCGTGAGCCGCATCGTCGCGCCGGCGACCGTGAACTCGAACTCCCCCTCGACGACGTAGAACAACTCGTCCTCGCGGTGGTGGACGTGCGGCGGCGAGCCGTTGCCCGAGGGCACGTACGCCTCGAAGATGAAGCAGGCCCCGGCCGTCTCCGCGCCGGTGGCGAGGAACACGTAACGGTCGCCGACGATCGAATACACCGCTCGCGCCGCGAGATCATCTCGTGCTGCCATCGAAGATCCTCGTCTGGAGAGCGCCCGCCCCGGCGCGTCCTCGCGTCCGGTTCCGGGAGGCCCGAGGTGATTTTACCCGGCCTCTCGCCCCGCCGTGAGCGCCGTCATCGCCCCCGGATGAACTCGGGCGCGGCGTCTGGCGAGCGGAGCAGGCAGGCGGTCGGCTCGCCGTAGCCGCCGCCGGTGTCCAGCCGGATGCGGACGGCGTCGGCCTCGGGCCGGGCGACGCGCTCGTGGCCGGTGACCTGCACCTTGCCCGGGAAGGGCGAGGGCGAGGCGGAGAGGCTGCGGTCGGCCCCCAGCCAGACGGGGTACTCGTCCTCCCAGAGCATCGCCGTCACCGAGTCGGCCCGGGGCCGCATCGCCGCCCGATCCCAGCGCCGGGCCCGAAGCGCCGCGACCTGCTCGACGGCCCCCGCCTCCAGTTCGGGCGAGAGGCCGCAGTGCAGGAAGAGGTGTCCCGGCGCCTCGACGACCCAGCGCAGGCCGGTCAGGAACGCCCGGTGCGCCTCGGGCATCGCCTCCCGGAGGGCGTCGAAGGGCTCGGGGCCGGCGTCGACGCCGAGCCGCGCGGGACGGCCCAGGTACGAGGCGAAGGTGGCCTCGCAGTCGTAGATCGCCTTGTAGCGGTCGATCCAGTACGGCGAGAGCGGGCCTCCGTCGAGCCTCGCCGAGCGGATTAGGGCCAGGTCGTGGTTGCCCATGACGGCCGAGCCCCCGGCCGGCCGCCGGAGCAGCTCCAGGACGAGGTCGATCGTCCCCCGCGAGTCGGGGCCGCGGTCGACGTAGTCGCCCAGGAAGACGAGGGCGCAGTCGGGCCACTCGGGCCGGCGTTCGAGCGCGGCGACCAGCCGCTCCAGCTCGCGCCGGCGGCCGTGCAGGTCGCCGACGGCGATGATCGGGTAGTCCACGTCGTCGGCGAGGTTCATCAGAGCGGCGGACCGTCGTACCGCCCCGGCGGACGCCCGTCGCGGGACGTCCGGCCGGGGCCGGGATCGACCGTCCAGTCTATCAGTAGGCGTCGGAGCTGACGATCTCGCCGCCCGCCATAGTCCCCAGGGCGCGCCAGGTTTCGCGGTCGATCGAGTTCTTGATGAACCGGACGGAGCCGTCGCAGAAGGCCGTGTTGACGCCGCCGGGGTGGAACGAGCTGGCGGAGATGAGCCAGCCCGAGTTCCAGCCGTCGGAGAACGAGCCGTCGGCCTTGCACGACTTCGAGTTGGGGGGGCTGATGTGGTGGTAGCCGCCGCCCCGGCCGACGTCGCCCGACATCCAGTACTCGCCCTTGTAGTCCCAGGGGTTGGCGGAGTTCGTCCGCAGGCAGATCTGGTAGTCGGCCTCGTTCGACCCCGACGTCCCGATTCCGGCCGCCTGATAGTACATGAGGTTCAGGCCGGCCCTGCGGGCCCCGTCGCTCCCCTTGACCCACTCGCTGAAGATCACGGTGTTGCTCAGGCCGTCGGTGATCGAGGCGATGGTGGCCGCCGAGCCGACGTCGGCCGGCGAGTCGCTCGTGGCCGCCGAGTGGGCGCTCCCGCCGACGTAATAGGCCGGGCCGTTGATCCGGCCGCCGGTGTAGGCGCGGTTCGTGCCGACGTTGTTCGGGTAGTTCGACAGGCCGATGGGGAAGCTGATCGGGCTGCCGCTGGCCTGATTCAGCCCGGTGTTGCCCGCGTTGGCGTCGGACGGGCAGAGGAAGCTGCTGATCTGGATGGCCCCGGCCGTGCCGTTGATCAGCCGGCCGACGGCGTAGCCGGCGCCCGTGCTGGGCTTGACCGGCGAGACGTCGAAATTGATCGCGTTCATGGCCGCGGTCTGCTCCATGTAGGGCAGGATCCGCGTCTTCATCGAGTGCCGCTGCCAGACCAGGTTGGCCGCCGTATAGTAGCCGCCGGTCGGCGGCACCGCGCCGTTCGCCTGGATGTAGTTGTGGATCGCCAGGCCGAGCTGCTTCAGGTTGTTCGTGCACTGGATCTTGCGGGCCGCCTCGCGGGCGGACTGCACGGCGGGCAATAGGAGCGCGATCAGGACGGCGATGATGGCGATCACCACCAGCAGCTCGATCAGCGTAAAGGCTCGTCGCGACACGTTCTCGTTCTCCTCCGGGATGGAAATGGAATCGAGGCCCGACTTCGCAGCCGGACCTCGACCGTCAAGGCTCGAAAGCGACCCCGAGGCCGGGCGTGGGCCGGCTCAGCGCGGTCGCCTTTTGTACTGGATCGCCGGCGGCTCCGCCTGGGCGGCCGCCTCCTCCGACGTCTGCGGGGCGTCGCTCGTGACGATCGGCTTCTCGATCTCCGACGCGTTGGGGTTGCTCGACTCGCAGCCCGCCGTCGCGCCCAGGCCGACCCCCAGGGCCAGCATCGACAGGCCGCGAATTCCCCGGATCCTCAATCCCATCGGCCGTTCCTCATACTTCGTCTCGATCGCGGTGAATCGCGCCCGCCTCGCAGTCGCGTCCGAACGTCTCGCGAGCGGCGCCGTCCCCGCCCCCTTCGATCGCGATCGGATCGGGGGCGAAAACGAATTCTATCGGAGTCGTCCACGCCATGTCGAGACATGTTCTCGGCATCATGGACCATGGCGCGCCGCGACGGGGGGCGGCCTCGACGAGCCTCTGCTCGGCTCGCAGGACCGATCCTACCGCGAAGCCGTGCAGATTCCGTGAAGACTCCGAGAGAATTCGGAGTCAGGCCATCCGCGGGTATCATCCCTGGCCGATCCGCCCCCAGACCTCGCCCGACTCCACACGGCTCTCGACGACGTTCGCCGAGTGGCCGGGGATGGTGGTGCAGCGGCCGTCGCGGAGGCGGAACCGCCAGCGGTGCAGCGGGCAGAGGACCTCGTGGTCCTCGATCCAGCCCGAGCCGAGGGAGCCGCCGGCGTGCGGGCAGCGGTCGAAGAGGACCGTGACGGCGTCGCCGTCGCGGAGCACCGCCAGCCGCGCGCCGGCGGCCTCGACCGTCCGGCCGCGGCCTTCGGGGATCTCGTCGAACCGGCAGAGATAGAGCCATCCGCCCATCGGCGCGATCCTCACGAGCCCCGATTCCGACCCGCGGCCGCGACCTAGGACTTGCGTCCGAGGTCGCGCCGCCATTAGATTCTAGCAGGCGGGCGGCGGGTGCGGATCGGCACGGCGGGGAAGGGACGGCGCGTGAAGCAGGCGGGGGCCAATCCGGGATGGGTCCGGCGACTCGCGAGCCTCGCGATCGCCTGCGCGGCGGTCGGCTGCGACGGCGGCGGGGCGTCGACGGCGGACCTCGTCTGGGGCGTCCACGGCACGAAGGCCGGCTGGCTGCACAAGCCCCGCGTCGCGGCGTTCGACGACGAGGACCACCTCTACCTCGCCGACCTCACCGACCGCATCCAGGTCTTCGACCGCGACGGCAACTACCTCCGCGGCTGGCGCACGCCCGACTTCAACGTCGACGGCCCCAGCGGCCTGACGGTCGACCGCCACGGCCGACTGCTCGTGGCCGACACCCACTTCTACCGCGTCCTGGTGTACGACGCGAAGGGCGGGCTGCTGCTCCAGATCGGCGACGGCGTGCAGGGGACGACCCCGGGACGCTTCGGCTACCCGACCGACGTGGTGATCGACCGGGCGGGGAACTTCTACGTGTCGGAGTACGGCGAGAACGACCGGATCCAGGTCTTCTCGCCCGAGGGCCGGTGGCTCCGCCAGTGGGGCGGCCACGGCTACGAGCCCGGCGAGTTCCTCCGCCCGCGCGCCATGGCGATCGACGCCGACGACCGGATCTACGTCGCCGACTCCTGCAACCACCGGATCCAGGTCTTCGACGTCGACGGCAAACTGCTGAGGATGTGGGGGACGCGGGGCGCGGGGCCCGGCGAGATGAGCTATCCTTACGACCTGTCCCTCGCCCCCGACGGCTCGCTGATCGTCTGCGAATACGGCAACAGCCGCGTCCAGAAGTTCAGCCGCGAGGGCAAGTCGCTGGCGACCTGGGGAGGACCCGGCCGCCGGCCCGGCGAGCTGTACAACCCCTGGGCCCTGGCCGTCGACTCGCGCGGCGTCGTCTCGGTGATCGACTCGAACAACCACCGCGTGCAACGGTTCCGGCTCTGAATCGACGGGCGGGCCTCGACCTTGGGAGGGCGTGGGGAGGATGCTGGGAAACCTCTCGATCAGCTTCGGCCGGCCGCTCTGGCTGGTGCTGATCCCGCTGATCCTGATCCCCCTGATCGCGATGGGCCGCGGCGGCCTGTCGGGGATGGGGCGGGGCCGGCGCGCCCTGGCGATCCTCCTGCGGGCGGCGGTCGTGACGTTGATCGTGCTGGCTCTCGCCGAGATGCAGTCGGTGCGGCGGTCCGAGCGGCTGACGACCATGTTCCTGATCGACGCCTCGCAGAGCATCCCCCGCGAGCAGGAGAAGGCGGCGCTCGACTACGCGGCCGAGGCCTCGCGAAAGCGGCGGAAGGACGACCTGGTCGGCGTCGTCGTCTTCGGCGCCAGCCCGCGCGTCGAGGTCCCGCCCGCCCCCAGCGAGCTGAACCTGATGGGGATCGAGTCGTCGATCGACGCCGAGAACACCGACGTCGCCGCGGCGCTCAAGCTGGCCCTGGCCTCGTTCCCCGAGGACACGGCGCGGCGGGTGGTGATCCTCTCCGACGGCAACGAGAACCGCGGCAGCCTGCTGGAGCAGGCGCTCGCCGCCAAGGGCCTGAACGTCCAGGTCGACGTGGTCCCGATCGAGTATCACTACGACAAGGAAGTGCTCGTCGAGAAGGTGGCGATCCCCCCCGACGTGAAGAAGGGGGAGACGGTCAACATCAACGTCGTCGTCCGGGCCAGCGAGCCCTCGCGCGGCTCGCTCCAGGTCTTCCAGAAGACCGACGGCCACACGGGAGTCGCCGCCGGCAACGAGAAGCCCACGCCCGTCGAGCTGCAGCGCGGGATCAACGTCTTCACGCTCAAGCAGCTGATCACGGAATCGAACTTCTACACGTTCACCGCCGAGTTCACCCCCGAGGCCGGCGGCGGCGACAGGCGGGCGATCAACAACGTCGCCGAGGGCTTCACCCACGCCCGCGGCAAGGCGCAGGTGCTCTTGATCGAGGGGACCGCCGGCGAGCACGCCGAGCTGGTCAAGGCCCTCCGCGAGAAGGAGATCGAGGTCCGGACGCTCACGGCCCCGCGGATCGACGGCTCCGGGGGCGTCGGCGGCGACCCCCTGCCGACCGACGTCGCCCAGCTCCAGCCGTTCGACGCCGTCATCCTCGCCAACGTCCCCAAGGAGGCGTTCACCGAGGCCCAGCACCAGCTGCTGGCCTCCAACTGCCACGACCTGGGCGCGGGCCTGATCATGCTGGGGGGCCGCGACAGCTTCGGCGCCGGCGGCTGGATGAACACGCCCGTCGAGAAGGCCCTGCCGGTCGACATGCAGATCAAGGCCCTGAAGGTGCAGGGCCTGGGGGCGATGGTCCTGATCATGCACGCCAGCGAGATCCCCGAGGGGAACTACTGGCAGAAGGTCGTCGCCAAGGCGGCCATCAACGCCCTCTCCACCTACGACTACGCCGGCATGCTCCACTGGGAGGGCCAGGAGGCCTGGCTGTTCACCCTGCGGCCGATCGGCTCGGGCCGGCCGAGCATGCTGCGGGCCGTCGACCGCATGACCCCCGGCGACATGCCCGACTTCGACCCCTCGCTCGTCAAGGCGATGACCGGCCTGAACGCCGTGCGCGACGCCATGAGCAAGCACATCGTCATCATCAGCGACGGCGACCCCACGCCCCCCACCCCGGGCGTGCTCAGCCAGCTCGCCGCCAGCAAGATCACCGTCACGGCCGTCCTCACCGCCGCGCACGGCAGCGACCCGGGCGCGTTCTCGGTCATGCAGAACATCGCCCGCCGCACCAAAGGCCGGTTCTACAACGTGACCAATCCCAAGGCCCTCCCCCAGATCTACCAGAAGGAGGCGAGGACGATCTCGCGCCCCCTGATCTTCGAGCAGGAGACGCCCTGGCTGGCGAAGCTGCAGAGCCCGATCACCGAGCCCGTCATGGGCCTGACCGGGGCGCTGCCGCCGATCTCGGGCCTGGTGCTGACGAGCCTGAAGGAGAACGAGCTGGTCGAGGCGCCGATCCTCTCGCCGCTGCCGGGCGGGCAGGTGAACCCGGTGCTCGCCCACTGGACCTACGGCCTGGGCCGCTCGGTGGCGTTCACGTCCGACGCCGGACGGCGGTGGGCGCGCACCTGGCCCGACTGGGACAACTACGCCGCCTTCTGGTCGCAGGTCGTCCGCTGGGCGATGCGGCCCGCCGAGCAGGGCAACCTGACGATGAGCGTCCGCCGCGAGGACGGCCGGATCAAGATCGCGGTCGACGCGCTCGACAAGGAGGACCAGTTCCTCAACTTCCTGCAGATCCAGGGGAACGTCGTCGACCCCGACCTGAAGGCGTCGCCCATCGTCCTCAGCCAGACCGCCCCCGGGCGCTACGAGGCGACCTTCGAGGGCGCCGACCGCCGCGGCAACTACTTCGTGAACCTGGGCTACCGCGGGCCCGACAAGGCCCAGGGGGTCGTCTCCAGCGGGATCTCGGTCCCCTACTCCGACGAGTACCGCGAGCTGCGCTCGAACCCGACGACGCTGCAGACGGCCGCCGGCCTGACCGACGGCCTGGAGGTGGCGTGGAAGACCGCGCCCGACGGCCGCATCGACCTGGCCCGCACCCTCGAAGGCGTCGACCACTTCCGGCGCGACCCGGGCCTGACGATCCCCCGGGCCTTCCGCCCGCTCTGGCCGGTCCTGCTCTGGTCGGCCGCCCTGCTCTTCCTCGGCGACGTCGCGGTGCGGCGGATCGCCGTCGACTTCGAGCGGGCCTTCCGCAAGCTGGGCGAGGCCTGGCGGCGGTTCCGCGGCGAGGAGGTCGAGGTCCGCAGCGACTACCTCGACCAGCTCAAGTCGCGCAAGGCCGAGGTCGGCGAGCAGCTCGACCGCTCCCGCTTCGCCTCGCGGTTCCAGGACGCCGACGCGCCCGAGGCCGCGACGGCAGGTGCCGCCGAGCCGCCGACCTCCGCCCCGGCCGCCGACCGCCCCAAGCCCGCCCGCCCCGGCCCCGGCGAGGCCGGCGCCGGCCTCGCCCCCGAGGCCCTGAAGCCCGAGGAGGCCGGCTACACCAACCGCCTCCTCAAGGCCAAACGCCGCGTCTGGGAAGAGCGGGACAAGGGGGACGCGGAATGATTCCGCCGCGACGTTCGTTCCAGATGACGGCCGTGGGGACGATGAAGCTTGTCGCCTTCCTAGGCCTGGCCCTAGGCGCAAGTCGCCTGCTGCACGGCACGTATTACGAAGAGTACATCCGACTCCAGTCCCAGCTCGACCGCATCGACGGAATCACCGGCATCGAGATCAGGAGCGAGGATGACATCACTTACGAGGTCCATTCCGTCCGGTTCTGCATCGGCGGGCACCCCGACGCGGTGGTCATCTTCGATGAACCGGATCTCGACGCCGGATTGCTGGATCGGCCGAGGCATCTATATATCCGCAGGCTCGGTCCCTGGGAGTTTCATCAAGCCCGATACGGACGCGTAGGAGCGAGCCCCGACAGACCGGGGCCGGCGACGTTGCTCGCGGTGTCCTCCGCCATCGACGTCGGTCCCCGCGGGCCTTTCGCGGCCATGCTGCCTTGCCGGATCGAGAATGCCAAGGACGTTGTGGCGAACTATGACAGCCTTGTGAAAACCTTCGCCTCCTGGCCGGACGAGACAACCTGGGGCGTTCTGGACGAGTCGCCCGGGATTCAAACAGCCTTCTGTCGAACCTCCATCGGGACGGGCCGACCGCTTCCGAGCCCTCCGCAGTTCCCCAGATTATGGTGATCAACGCGACGCCGAACCATACTTCGGCGTTTCAATACTTATACACATACGTTTTCGCGAAAGGAGCCTCGGCGATGGCTGACGACGCGCCCTCGAGAGGGGCCGACATGGAGGCGCGGGCCGGCGAGTTCCGCGACCGCTACAACCAGGTGAAGGGGGAGATCGCCAAGGTCATCGTCGGCCACGACGAGATCGTCCACGGCGTGCTCACCTGCCTGTTCGTCGGCGGCCACGCGCTGCTGGAGGGGGTGCCGGGGCTGGGCAAGACGCTGCTGGTGCGGACGCTGGCCGACGCGCTCTCGCTCGACTTCAACCGCATCCAGTTCACGCCCGACCTGATGCCGGCCGACGTCGTCGGCACCAACGTGATCGCCGAGACGCCCGACGGCCGCCGCGAGTTCCAGTTCCAGCGCGGGCCGATCTTCTCGCAGATCGTCCTGGCCGACGAGATCAACCGCGCCACGCCCAAGACCCAGTCGGCCCTGCTGGAGGCCATGCAGGAGCACTCCGTGACCGTCGGCGGCACGATCCACCGGCTCAAGGAGCCGTTCTTCGTCATGGCGACGCAGAACCCGATCGAGCAGGAAGGGACGTATCCGCTGCCGGAGGCCCAGCTCGACCGCTTCCTGTTCAAGCTCGTCGTCGGCTACTCCACCCGCGAGGAGTTGGCGACGATCCTCGATCGCACGACCCGCAACGATCGCCCCCAGGCTGAGAAGGTGCTCGACGGCGACGACCTGATCCGCTTCCAGAAGCTCGTCCGCGAGATCATCGTCGCCCCCCACGTCCAGGATTACGCGATCCGCCTGGCGTTGGCCACCCATCCCCAGGGCCCGTTCGCGGCCGCCGTGACGAACCAGTACGTCCGCTGGGGCAGCAGCCCGCGCGGGGTGCAGACGCTCGTCCTGGCGGCCAAGGTGCGCGCCCTGCTCGACGGTCGGTACAATGTGTCGTTCGAAGACCTTCGCCGGGTCTACCTCCCGGCCCTCCGGCACCGGGTCCTCCTCAACTTCGAGGCCCAGGCCGAGGGGATCGACCCCGACGAGGTGCTCCTGAAGGTTCTGGACTCGGTCCCCGAGAAGGCCGAGACCAGCGCCGCCGTGGCGTGAGCCGAGGACCGACCGATGCCGCTCGACCAGAAACGCGATTCCGCCATGCACGACGTCTACGACCCGCCCCCCGCGCCCGAGATCGACTGGGAGGGGCCCGGCCGCGAGCCGTTGATCGTCTCGCGCGGCGACCTCGCCTGCCTGATCGCGCTCTGCCTGCTCTTGTTCCTCGCGTCGGCGGCCTTCTGGCGGAGCGAGCCGATCGTGGCCGTGATCGCCGCCGGCGCGGGGTCGCTGATCGTCATGGAGAGCTGGCTCACGGCGCTGGGCTCGTTCCACCGCCGGCCGCCGCTGAGCCTGCGGGCCCGCTGGACGGTCTTCCTCGCGGCGCTCCTGCCCTGGATCGTGGGAGTGGCCGCCGCCGTGGCGTTCCTGCTCGCGCTCTTCTGGGCCTCGGATCGTTTCCTGTTGATTTGACGGCCGGGGCCGCGAGCGAGCGAGAGGGGACCGCATCATGACCGCCGAGGCCGCGACGCCGCTCCTGGACCCCGAGTTCCTGCACAAGCTCGAACAGCTCGAGCTGGTCAGCCGCAAGATCATCGTGGGCCGCATGAAGGGCGAGCGCAAGAGCCGGCGGCGGGGGACCTCGGTCGAGTTCGCCGAGCACCGCCCGTACGCGGCCGGCGACGACCTGCGGCACATCGACTGGAACGCCTACGGCCGGCTCGACCGCCTCTTCCTCAAGCTCTTTTTGGAGGAGGAGGACCTGCACGTCCACACGCTCGTCGACTCCAGCCTGTCGATGGGCTTCGGCGAGCCTTCCAAGCTGCACTACGCCAAGCAGGTGGCCGCGGCCCTGGCGTTCGTCGGCCTGGTGAACAACGACCGGATCATCCTCGAAGCGTTCGCCTCGCGGCTCCAGGCGGGGATCCCCAACATCCGGGGCCGCTCGCAAATGTGGAGGATCGTCGACTACCTGGAGCGGCTCCAGCCGTCGGGCGAGAGCGACCTCACCGCCGCCGCCCGCGACTTCGCCCTCCGCCGCGGGGGCAAAGGGGTCGTCGTCGTCATCTCCGACTTCCTCGACAAGCACGGCTACGAGGACGCCCTGCGCTACCTGCTGGCGCGCAAGATGGACGTCTTCGTCATCCACGTCTTGAGCCGCGAAGAGGTCGAGCCCGAGCTGGTCGGCGACCTCCGCCTGGTCGACTGCGAGGACGACGAGGAGGCCGACGTCACCGTCTCCGCCCCGCTCCTGAAGCGCTACAAGGAGAACCTCGACGCCTTCGTCGGCGGCCTCCGCGACTACTGCACCCGACGCGGGATCACGTACGTCTTCACCACCAACCAGTACCCCTTCGACAAGCTCGTGCTCAACTACCTGCGCGAGCGTGGGCTCCTCAAATGAACCGCTTCTGGATCACCAACCCGCTCACGTTCTACACGGCCGGCGGCCTGATCGTCGCCTACGTCCTCTACATGATGATCGCCCGCCGCAAGGGCGAACGCCCCGGCCACGCGGGGCATGAGCCGGAGCTGTAATTCTAAAGTCCTTCCCCCCTCGTCGGGGAAGGCGGCCGAAGCCCGGATGAGGGGGAGACGAGCAGGCCGAGCGTGGACTTTCGAGGCCGACCCTCCGAATCCTTCTCCCGCCGGGAGGAGCCGCCGCCCAGCGGCGGATGAGGGTCGGCGGAGTTCGTCATCGTGTCGCCGAATGCATCCTGACTCAGGTGAGCCTCCCGATGGACGAGCGAGGATTCATCGTTCACTCGACGCATCGGAATCCCAAGAAGGGTGGACTCTGGCTCTTTTCACGTTTTCCGCGGGCGGGTTCGGATGGGTTTCCTGAATTCATCGCCGATGAAGAAGTCGATCTGCTGATCGCCGACGGGGGGAGGATCAGGACCCGCGTCGTCGAATGTCACCCGATCTTCATCGACCCGGTCGACCTCCCCCATATAACATTCGGCATGTTCGTATCTTTGACGATCGAGGACGCATCCAGGCTCCGAGGAGCTAGGGTCCAGGCCGTTTGTGAATCCAAAATGAGGGACGGCTCGTAAGTCCCTGTTCGCGAGCATGGAGATCGCCGACGACCGGCCCTTCGGTCCACCTTCTCCCGCGATCGGGGAAGGACTCGATGTTCTGGATAGGTCACTGCCTGGGAGGTCGCGGGGATGCCGGGGAACCTGTTCAGCCGCCTGGGATCGCTGCAGTTCAGCTCGCCGCTCGGGTGGCCGTTCTGGGCCGCGCTGGGGATGGTGCCGCTGGGGATCGTCGCTCTGTACTTCCTCAAGCTGCGGCGGCGGCCGGTGCGGGTCGCCAGCACGCTGCTCTGGCGCAAGAGCCTGGAGGACATCCACGTCAACAGCCTCTTCCAGCGGCTCCGGCGGAACCTGCTGCTGTTCCTGCAACTGCTGATCGCGGCGCTGGCGATGCTGGCGCTGGCCGGGCCGCAGATGAAGGGGGCCGGCGGCCAGGGGCGGCGGTTCGTGCTGCTGGTCGACGCCTCGGCGAGCATGACGGCCGTCGACGACGCGGGCGGCCCCAGCCGGCTCGACAAGGCCAAGGAGGAGGCCCGCAAGGTCGTCCGCGACATGCAGGGCGACGACCTGGCGATGATCGTCTCGTTCGCCGACGCGGCGAAGGTGGTCTCGAACTACACGGGCGACCAGCGCCTGCTGCTCCAGCGGATCGACGCGATCGCGGCGACGCAGGGGACGACGTCGCTCCGCGAGGCGCTCCAGGTCGCGGCGGGGCTGGCGAACCCGTCGAAGCAGGTCGGCGAGGGCGTGGTCGCGACGACCTCGCAGATCACGCCCAAGCTGTTCATCTACACCGACGGCGGCTTCCCGGACGTCGAGGGCTTCAGCCTCGGCAACCTGGAGCCCGAGGTCGTCGTGATCGGCCCGCCGCCCCCGCCCTACACGCCCCCCTCCGAGGGCGCCGCCCCGGCCGCCGGCCCCGCGACCGCCGGCGACCCCTCGGACAACGTCGCGCTCGTCGCGCTCCAGTCCCGCCGGATCGAGGAGAAGGCCGACCTGCACCAGGTCTTCGGCCGGGTCAAGAACTACCGGGCCGAGGCGGTCACGACCGAGGCCCAGCTCGTCCGCAAGCGGCTCGACCGCCCCGGCGACGAGGGGGGGCTGGTCGACGCCGTGGCGCTCGAGATTCCCGCGCGGGGCGAGCAGGCGTTCCAGTTCGACGTGCCCGAGCCCGGCGTCGCGGCGTTCGAGGTCCGGCTGACCGTGAAGGACTCGCTGGCCGTCGACGACCGGGCGTTCGTGGTCGTCGGCGACGCCCGCAAGGCGCGGGTGCTGGTCGTCTCGGCCAACGACCGCTACCTGATCGACGCCTTCAACACGCCCACGATCGTCGAGAAGGCCGAGGTGACGACCGTCACGCCCGACGAGGCCAAGGGCGAGGCCGTCGCCCGCGACATGAAGGGCGGGCGCTACGACCTCGTGGTCTTCGACGGCTGGCGGCCCGACGAGCCCCCCGAGTCGAACGCCCTGTATTTCGGCGTCTTCCCCCCCGGCGCGGGATACGACGCCCCGAAGGACGTCGAGCATCCGGCGATCCTCGACTGGAACGTCGGCCACCCCCTGATGCAGTACCTGCGGGACCTCTCGCTCGTGTACGTCGCCAAAGCCCGGGTGATCGACCCGCTGCCGACGGCGGCCGTCCCGCTGATCGAGGGCGACGCCGGGGCCCTGGCCTTCGTCGTCCCGCGCGGGGGGTTCCTCGACGCCGTGACGACCTTCCCGCTGCTCGACGGGACGACGCCCAACACCACATGGTTCCGCTACATCAGCTTCCCGCTCTTCCTGTTCAACGCCGTCCAGTCCATGGGGGGCGCGGCGGGCGGCGAGGACGCCGCGCCGGCGAGGCCGGGCCGGCCGATCCTCATCCGCGCCGAGACCGCCGAGAAGACGATCCAGGTCGCCCCGCCCGACGGCTCGTCCCCGAAGACGATCGGGCGCAACGCGCAAGGCGCCTTCGTCGACGACGCCGCCGTCGCCACGGGCCTGTACGAGGCCCGCTGGACCGGCGGCGCGGCCCCGTTCGCCGTCAACCTGTTCGACCCCCGCGAGAGCGACCTCGCCACCCGCGGCCTCGTCCCCGCCGGCGCCCCCGAGAGCCGCGCCGAATCGTACAAGATCAAGATCGGCTACACCCCCGTCGAGGGCGCCCGCATCGTCCCCGACGTCCGCCGCGACTGGTGGAAGCTCGCCGCCCTGGCGGCCCTGGGCGTGCTGGTCCTGGAGTGGTACATCTACAATCGACGCGTGTATGTATAAAAATTCCTTTTCCCCCCGGGAGAAGGTGGCCCGAAGGGCCGGATGAGGGTCATGGCGCTTCGAGAAAGCCTCCGTGATCCCTCACTCATTCCCGACTCCCACGACCCTCATCCGCCGCTGCGAGGCGCCTCCTCCCGGCGGGAGAAGGATTCGGAGGGCCGGCCTCGGAAGCCCACGCTCGGGCTGCTCCCCGCGAGGGGGAAGGACGTGATGGGCTCGTTCAGCCGGGCGACGGCGCACCGTCGGTCGGGGCGGCGGGGGCCTCGGCGGCGGGCTTGGGGGGGGCGGCGTCCTCGGCGCGGGGGGCCTGGATGTGGAGGGCCTGTTCGACGGCCTCCATCAGGCGGTCGGAGCGGAAGGGCTTGTAGAGGACGGTTTGCAGGCCCTCCTGACGGGCCTTGACGATGGAGTGGGTGGGGTCGTAGCCGAAGCCCGTCATGAGGATGACGGGGGTGTCGGGCTGGACCTCGCGGAGCCGCTTGAAGATGGCGTAGCCGTCCATGTCGGGCAGGCGGATGTCGGCGAGGGCCGCCGAGTAGGCCTCCTGGCGGGCGAGGGCGACGGCCTCGCGGGCGTCGCGCGCGGTCTCGACGACGGCGCCCTGCATGCCCAGAAGCTGGTGGGCCGAGCGGCGGATGGCCTCGTCGGCGTCGACCACCAGCAGCCGGGCGCCGGCCAGCCGCGCGGCGGGCGCGGGGGGGAGGCGGCTGGTGGAGGGGGTCGGCGCGAGGGTCGAGCCCACCTTCTGGATGATGCCGCGGATCTCGCGGGCCCGGTACAGCAGGTGGCGGAGGCGGGCGATCACGTCCTCGTCGTGGCCGGCGTAGCGGTCGAGGACCGTGACGGCGTCGGTGATCACGTCGTCGAGCGGCAGGGCGACCTCGCGGCTGATGGCCTGGATCGAGGCGTTGGCGGTGCTCGCCTTCTCGGCCTGCAGCAGCTCCAGCGTGTTCAGGGCCGAGGCCACGTTGCGGCCGTAGATCTCCAGGAACTGGCGGTCGCGCTCGTCGAACGAGTCGGGCTGGGGGCTCTCGACGTTGAGCGTGCCGATCACGGTGCCGTGGTAGATCAACGGGACGGTCAGCGAGCTGCGGGCGTTCTCGGCCCCTTCGAGGTAGTACGGGTCCTTGGTCGTGTCCGGGCACAGGTAGCTCTGGCCGGTCGCCGCCACCAGGCCGGTCACACCCTGGCCCTGCTTCGAGGCCGACAGCTCGCGCATGGCGGCCAGAGGCGTCATCCCCTCGGTCAACAGCGGGATCAGCCGGCCGTTGGTGCGGTCGAGCAGGCGGATCTCGATGAAGTCCAGCCCCATCAGGTCCTTCATGTGCCGCGCGATGTTGTACTTGAGCAGGTCGGTCCGCTCCTCGACGCCCATCTGCGACAGCTCGTCGGGCGTGAGGTCGGCCAGCTCGTCGCCGGCCTGGGCGATGGCGTTGACCTTGAGCTGCTGCTGGGTCTCGTCGGTGATCTCGCGGGTCAGGGCGATCAGGTGCGTCAGGACGTGCTTGGAGTCGAAGACCGGCGTGACCGTCACCCGCAGGTAGCGGTTGTTGCGGATCTTCACGACCGTGTTCGAGGGCGCCCGCGAGGCGACCGCCGTGGTGAACGGGCAGGGCTCGGGGCCGAGGATGTCGGCCTCCACGAGCGCCTGGTAGAACCGCGAGCCCACCACGCGGTCGGGGTCGGCCGTGAACGAGAGGAATTCGGGGTTGGCCCAGATGATCCGCAGGTCGGGGTCGACCACGGCCACGCCGTCGGCGATCGCGTCGAGGATCTCCTCGGCCTGGATGATCATCCCCACCCAGCGCGCCGCGGCGAGCTGCGAGGCGTCGACGTAGACCCCCTCGAACCGGCCGTCGCGCAGCAGCGAGAGCGCCTTCGAGATCGACCGGACCGACACGACGTCGACGGAGTCCGCCAGCTTGTCGAGGATCGCCTCGCCGTGCGACGCTTCGCGCTCGATGACAAGGATGCGAGGCTTCTCGGCCACGTGGTCAACCCAGTGCTTCTAGACGAACGAAACGGAGGCGGCGATCGGCGGTCGATCCGCGACGGGATCGGGGAGAGGGCGTCCATGCGGGCGATCCCCAGCCATCCTAATGCCGCACGCCCCCCCCGGGCAAGGATCCGCTAGACTGGAGCGTGATGACCGACGAACCCGCCCCGGAAGGACCGATTCCATGCGCTCCACCCAACGCCTGACCGCCCACCAGGGCGCCCTGCTCGTGATCGACGTCCAGGAGAAGCTCGTCGCCGCCGTCGCCGACGGGCCCAGGGTCGTCGCCGCCGTCCTCCGGCTGGTCCGCGGCGCGCGGCTCCTGCACGTCCCGGTCCAGGCCACCGAGCAGTACCCCAAGGGGCTCGGCGCGACCGTCGGGCCGCTCGCCGAGCTGATCCCCGAACGCGCCTCCAAGCTGACGTTCGCCTGCTGCTCCGCCCCGCAGGTCCTGGAGCAGTTCTACGGCCGCCTGACCCGCCACGTGACGCTCGCCGGCCTGGAAGCCCACGTCTGCGTCGCCCAGACCGCGCTCGACCTGCTCGACCTGGGCTTCCGCGTCCAGGTCCCCGCCGACGCCGTCGCCTCGCGCAACCCCTTCGACCGCGACGTCGCCCTCCGCCGCCTGGAGGCCGCCGGCGCCACCATCTCCACCACCGAAGCCGTCCTCTTCGAATGGTGCGCGACCGCCGACCGCCCCGAGTTCAAGGCGATCAGCGGCCTGGTGAAGGAACCTGTTTGAGCGGAGCCCTCTCCTTCTCCCCTCGGGAGAAGGTGGCCCGAAGGGCCGGATGAGGGTCATGGCGCTTCGCGGACGCCTCCGTGGACCGACATGCCCTCCGAATTCCGACGACCCTCATCCGCCGCTGCGCGGCACCTTCTCCCGGGGGGAGAAGGGAAGACGATCGCATGAAAGCGCGAAAGCTTTTTGGCTCGTCACCCTCTCTTCCGGCCTTCGGCCACCTTCCGCCGCGAGGGGGGAAGGCCTTGATGGATGATCCAGACGAGGAGCGGCTTCCCCTCACTTCGCGACGGGGGCGGCGTCGTCGATCGTGAGCATAACGTCCTGGAAATGCTCCTGCGCCCAGGTGAGCAACCTGCGGACGGCCGTGATCCGCTCTTGTCTATATTTGAGGCCTGTCTCCGCGGCGTTGCTCTCCCGCTCGGCCGAGTTCAGCGCCTCCGTTGCGTCCTTGAATCGAAGCTCGGACTTCTCAAGGGCTCGATCAACAGTACGACGGTCCATCCGCTTTCCAAGCTCCTCCGGACGTTCTACAAACTTCGCCTCCAGTTCCCTGTTTTGCTGGTGCTGTGCTTCCTCCCGCTGGAGTAATTTGCGTGCCTCGGCGACGTGCCCCGCCCGGTCCTTGAGGGTATTCCGGCTCTCCGCCTCTTCCACCAATGCCTGATCCTCCAGCTCCCGAAGCCGGGCCAGCAGCACGCGGGCCGGGGCGACGGCGTCCTCGCGGAGGCTCTGCGCCTGGAGTTCGGAGAGGAAGTCGTTGGTCTTGCCCAGGTAGCTCTCGGTGATCTTGTACTTCCGGTAGGCGCTCACGAGCTGCGCCTCGATCTCGCGGAGGCTGCGGGCGTCGGAGGGCGACAGGGCGGCCGGCTTCAGGCCGATGGCCTCGCCGACGTCCTTGATCGACGAGGTCGAGGGGGCGATCGCGAGTGATCGGCTGGCGACGGGCGGGGGGACTGCCGGCGGAGGCGCGTCGGTCGGCTTCGCCATCAGGCCGATGAGACGGTCGAGCTTCTCCTCCACCTGGGAGAGCCGGTCCTCGGCCGACCTGGTTCCGGACGGCTGTCCCGCCGCCTTGTCGACGGGTTTCTCGACGACCGGCGGGGCCGGAGGACGGGGCGGGTCTTCTTGAAGGCCGGCGTCGAGCGTGCCGGCGGCGACAGCGAAGGCGCCGGCGGTCAGGCCGACGGAGGCGAAGGCGAATCCGAGCAGCTTCCAGGGCGGGGTCGACATGGTCGAGAGCACTCCTTGGGCCAGGGCCGCGGCGGGCCACGAGGACGACGGGGGAGAGGCCGACAGCAGGCCGACGAGGCCCGCGGAGAGGCCGACGAATCGGCCGACGGCGGCCACGGTCGTCGCGACGAGCGACGACGGGACGATCGACGAGCCGGCGAGGTCGGCCCGCAGCATCGCCAGGCTTGCGGAGGCGTCCACGCCCTGGCGCATCAGGCGCTGGTGGAGCACCGTCCGGGCCCTGGCCATCCGGCTGCGCACCGTGCCGACGGGCCAGCCCAACTCGGCCGCGGCCTGGTCGTGCGTCCGGCCTTTCAGGTAGCAGAGCACCAGCGGGGCGCGGTACTTCTCGGGCAGCCGCGACAGCTCACGGTCCAGGGTCTCCAGCGAGTCGTCGGGCGCGGGCTCGGGGTCGGCGAGGGCCTCGCGGACGGCCTCACGCTTGCCCTCTCGGGCCTGGCGCCGGAAGGCTTCGGAGCGGGCCCGGACGGCGACGCGGTAGGCCACGCCGTAAAGCCAGCTCGACAGCGCGTCGCCGTCGCGCAGGTTTCGGCCCTTGCGGACCAGGATCAGGAAGGTCGCCTGGAACGCATCCTCGACGTCGGCCGGGTCGCGCAGGTAGCGGCGGCAGAGGGCCAGCACCGACGGGCCGTGGCGGTCGACGATCGCCTCGAAGGCGGCCTCGTCGCGCTCGGCCAGGTATCTGTGCAGGAGCCGCGCGTCCCCACCGGGCGGGTCGACCCCGTCGCGAAGCAGCCGCTCGACCTCCCTCCCCGTCCGCCGGCTCGACCTCAGCATGACCCCGTCCCTCCCCTTTCCCGAGGTTACTGCAGCGAGCCGGCCCCTCAATCTCGGATTCTTCGCGCCGGCCCCGTTTTTCTCCGCGAGCCGGCGTCCGCGATCGACGTTCCGGGCGCATAGTCTCTTGAAAGCTCCGCACGCCCGGTCGGACGGCCGCGGATCGAAAGAATGGCCGGAAATCGCATCGAAATGAACGAGCGAAGCCAATTTTCAAAACGGCAAATTCGACCCAAGCCATTTCCTGTATCAACTTATGTCTCATGATAGCGCAGCTCGATGCGCAGGGACGAACCCAAAAGGAAGCCGACGGGCCGGCCTGGCGTCGCGAAGGCCGTCGGCCGGGGTCGGGCATTCGCCGCAGTCCGACTTTCCCGCTTGCGATCGGGCCGTCCCGCGCCTAGACTGACTCGGTACGACGTTCGTCGGAGAACCGCTCGGTTCGGATCCACGTCCAGGGTTGGGGGGACGGGCACATGGTCGGCTTGCGGGAGTTGGAGAGGCCGGTCGGGCGGGTCTTCCGGCGGCTGCGGTTCCAGCGCTTCCTGGGGGCGACGGTCTGGGCGTGGGCCGGGGCCTTCCTGGCGGCGGCGGCGGCGATCGCCGCGTTCAAGGTCCTGAACCGGCCCCTCCCCTGCCCCGACTGGGTCCCGTTCGCCGCGGCGGCGGGCGCGGGGCTGCTGATCGCGGCCCTGGTCGCGATCCTGACCGGCCCCAGCCGGCTCGACGCGGCGACGGCCCTCGACCGGGCGTTCCACCTCCACGAGCGGGTCAGCTCGGCCCTGACCCTGCCCGACGACTTCCGCGACACCCCCGCCGGCCGGGCCCTCGTGGCCGACGCCATCCGCCGGGTCGAGGCGCTCGACGTGGCCTCGGCGTTCGGCTTCAAGCTGCCGAGGCGCGCCTGGGTGGCCGCGGCCCCGGCCCTGCTCGCCTTCGGCCTGCTCTTCGTGCCGGGCTGGGCCCCGGGCTCGGTCCGCGCGGCGTCGCCGTCGAAGGCCGTCGACCCCAAGGCCGTCGCCAGGCAGAGCGAAACGCTGGCCAAGAAGGTCGCCGCCAAGCGCGAGGCGATCGACAAGGAGAAGTTCCCCGAGGCCGAGAACATCCTGGCCGAGATCGAGAAGAAGTCGAACGAGCTGGGCAAGGCCCCGCCGGCGCAGAAGGACAAGCTGCTGGTCGAGATGAACAAGCTCAGCGACGCCCTCAAGGACCGCCAGAAGCAGCTCGGCACGCCCGAGCAGATCGCCAAGCAGCTCCAGCAGCTCAAGGACATGGGCGAGAAGGGCCCGATGGATCAGCTCGCCAAGGATCTGGCCCGCGGCGATTTCGCCAAGGCCATGGAGCAGGTCAAGGAGCTGCAGGAGAAGCTCAAGTCCGACAAGCTCACCGCGGCCGAGAAGAAGGCGCTCGAGAAGCAGCTCGGCGAGGCCGCCAAGAAGCTCTCGGAGGTCGCCAACATGGCCGACCGCAAGAAGCAGCTCGACGAGGCCCGCAAGAACGGCGGCCTGAACCAGGAGCAGTACGAGCGCGAGGTCGAGAAGCTCAAGCAGCAGGCCAAGAACCTCCAGCAGCTCCAGAAGCTCGCCGAGAAGCTGGGCCAGGCCCAGCAGGCCATGCAGAAGGGCGAGTCCAAGCAGGCCGCCGAGGCCATGGGCGAGGCCCGGCAGCAGCTCGCCGACATGGCCAAGAACGCCGAGGAGATGCAGGCGCTCGACGACGCCCTGGCCGAGGTCATGGACGCCAAGAACGGCATGGCCGAGGGCCTGAACCAGCTCGGCGAGGGCCTGCCCGGCATGAACGACATGTTCTCGAACCGCCGGAGCAACAACAACAACGGGTCCGGCCGGGGCCGCGGCGCCGGCGACCGCGCCGAGGCGGCCGACGACACGGCCACGTTCAAGACCAAGACCGACCAGCAGATCCAGAAGGGCAAGGCCGTCTTCCAGGGCTTCGGCGAGCCCGGCAAGGCCGTCAAGGGCGAGGCCCGCATCAACATCCAGGCCGAGCTCGAGGCCGCCTCCGGCGGCGCGGCCGACGCCCTCTCGAACCAGCGGATCCCCAAGAGCCTGGAGAAGCACGTCCGGTCTTATTACGATCAGCTCAACAAGGGGCGGTGAGGGACGGCCGGCCGGGGGGTTCCGGATGGACGCGGGGACGGCCGGGGCGATCGCAGGGAGCGTCGTCGGGCTCATGGGCGGGGTCGTCGGCACCTGGTTCGGCGTCGCCAACACGTCGAGGCCTCGGGAGCGGGGCGTGGCGATCCGGCTCGCCGCCCTGACGTGGGCCTGGCTGGCGGTCGTGGTCGCCTGGATGCTCCTCGCCCCGCGCCCGTGGAACCAGGCTGCGCAGCTCATGACCCTGCCGGCCCTGCTCGCGATCCCCCGGATGAACCGCCGCCTGGCCCGAGCACGCTTCGAAGACCAGGCCGGGTCGTGACGAAGGCGAATCGACGAACAAGAAGAGGCTTGTGCTTTCATGCGCCGCGGGCTTCCTCGCGGACGCCGCCGGCCTCGGCGTGCGGGCGTGGGAGCGCCGCCGAGGGGGCGTGTGGATGCACCGGAACCGGGCGACGGTCGATCTTGCGGGTCGAAGCCGAGAGCCTCCGGAGAGCCTCCCGGGGGTCCGCAAAGCGCACGGGATCGCGGCGACGCCGCGGGCTCGTCGGCGATCCCCGGCGGCCGTGGAGTTTTTCGGCGCTTGATTTGCTCATGTCAATGACATGAATACGACATCCCCCACCATCGTCGGCGTCTTCGAAGACCGCCGCCATGCCAACCAGGCCATCACCGAGCTCGCCGAGGCCGGATTCACCGATCAGCAGATCGGCGTCGCCACCCGGCATACCGCCGATGCGGCCACCGGGGTCGCGGAGACGGCGGGAGGCTCGGCCGTCGAGTCGGGGGCCCTCACGGGTGCCCTGGCGGGACTCGGGCTGGGCGCCCTCGCCGGGCTCGGGGTGCTCTCGGGCGTCATCCCCATCATCGGCCCGGCCATCATGGCCGGCACCCTGGGGGTCGTGCTCTCCAACGCCGCCGCCGGGGCCGGCGTCGCCGGGCTCGTCGGGGCGCTGGTGGGCTCCGGCATCCCCGAGGAGGAGGCCACCTACTACCAGAGCGAGTTCGAGGCGGGCCGCACGGTCGTGACCGTCGCCGCGGGCGAACGCGCCGCCGAGGCGAGCGCGATCTTCCGCAAGTACGGGGCCTACGACATGCAGAATCGCGTCGGCTCGCTCTCGACCTGAGCGGCCCTCGCCGCTCCCGGATCGTCGCCGAACGTCGAAGGGGCGGGGCGCTGGTGCGCCCCGCCCGCTCCGTTCCGCAGGCATGCGGCCCGGTCCGTCGCCCGCGAGGGCCGCCGAACGCGATCGCCGGTGATGGTGCGTCTTGACCTGGTCGACGGCCGTGATAGCCTGGATGTCGCCGGCTCGGCTTCCGGGACCACGAGGCCGCCGCTCATGGCCCCGCGAGTCCCGCCGTCCGTCGCCCGGATGAGCCGCCGCGCGGTCGGGGGGCGAGGACGCTTCCGGGGCGCGACGCGCCCGCCGCCGTCCCCCACCTATCGCGAGGCCGACAGATGGAAGCGATCGACAAGTACATCGAGCGGCTGGACGACCCCGCCGTCCGCGCCTGGCACCGCAAACTGAACCACGTCGGCGAGGCCGGCCCGATGACCGACGACGGGACGCGGGCCACCGAGAAGCTCGTCGCCGCCGCCGAGCAGGCGCTGGGCGTCCCCCTGCCGCCGAGCTACAAGAAGCTGGTCACGACCACCGAGCCTTACGACAACTTCCCGATCTACTGGGTCCTCGGCCCGGACGTCTTCGGCGGCGACATCGTCTCGATCAACGACCCGGCGCTGAAGGCTTCCCCGCCGTTCCTGATCCAGCTCGTCGACCCCGGCGACGGGGACGAGTACTGCTTCGACACCCGCAGCCCCGACGGCCGGGGCGAGTATCCGATCGTCCGCTTCGACCACGAGGTCCACGACGAGGAGAGCACCGACTTCGAGGCGGTGGCGAAGGACCTGGGCGAGTTCCTCCTGGGGTCGCTCCCGGGGCCGGGGTCGGCCGCCTGAAGCGACGCGGGCCCGCCGTCCGTCAGAGCCCGTCGGCGTGGCGGCCGCGGGGCTTCTGGATGTCGAGGATCATCCGGCCCCGCTTGAAGATCGAGACCGTGCCGGTGGACTGCGAGACGCAGACCGAGATCGCCTCGGTGGTCACGGTGATCGCCGCGCCGGCCTCGTGGCGGGCCCCCAGGCCCTGGGGGAGCGGCTCCTCGAGCTTGCCGCGGGGGGCCAGGTACCGCGCGGCGCAGAGGACCACGCCGTCGCCCCGGATGATGTAGGCGCCGTCCACGGCCGAGAACTCCTTGATCGTCTCCTCGAGCCGGGGGTCGAGGATGTTCCGCTCCTCCTCGGGGTAGCCGTGGAAGGGGTTGAACACCAGTTGATGGCTCTGGGAGAGGACCCGCTCGCAGTCGCCCACGACGAAGAGCGCGCCGACGGGGCGGCCCTCGCGGCCCTCGACCCCCAGCTCGCTGGCGACGTTGAGGATCCGCTCGAAGACCGCCGGGCTGACGTCGGGGGGCAGCGGGTCGGCCGCGCCGGCGGAGAAGAGCTCGATCTCGGTCCCCATGTCCAGGACCATGATCGTGTCCAGCGACCCCGAGCGGTCGACGCCGGTCAGGCAGAGGATCCGGTCGCCGGCGTGCACCAGGTCCTCGGCGGCGGCGACGAGGGTGGCCACCTTCACCTGCCCGGCGCGGGTCATGGCGATGTCGGGGAGCTGGACGACGCGGCAGACGTCGCGCAGCTCCTCGGGCAGGGTGAAGTCGCACCGCCGCGAGACCAGGATGATCCGGAAGTTGACGTCCTCGATCAGGGCGTTGAGGTCCGCGTCCTCCTCGATGACGTCGGCGTGGAGCAGCACGACCCGCGCGCCGACCTCGCGGGCGATCGCGTGGGCGTGTCGGACCATGCTGCGCGTGAGCATCTTCATGGGCGCGCCGTCGATTCGTCGATGTCGGAGGACGGGGTCGGATCGGGGTCGGAGTCGGGTCAGGGCCGAGGGGGTGCCGGCGCGGCCGCGGGGCCGGCGTCGGCCCGGGGGGCGCCCGCCGCGGCGAATTCGATCGCCACGCCCAGGATCCCCATGTCGTCGTACTCGGTCGGGCTCGCCGCCAGCCCCGTCTGCTCGATGCGCAGGACGTGGGGCCCGGGGCGCAGGGCGTCGGCCGGGATCGGCACGCGGATCCGCTCGGGCGACTCGTTGGAGCCGGCGACGTGGCGGTTGAGGTAGTCGACCCGCCGGCCGTCGATCGCGACGTAGGTCTTCAGCTCGCCGCGGCGGATGTTCTCCGAGAACGCCAGGCCCGTCGCCTCGCCGACGACCCCGAGCACGTCGAGGACGACGAACGCCGGGCCCGCGCCGGCGTCGGCCGGGACGACGAACGGCCGCTCGAGCACGCCCCCCTCGGGCATCGGCGGGTCGAGCAGCGGGGGCTTGGAGAAGAACTCGTTCCCCAGGTGGTGGGCGCAGGGGTCGACGACCAGGCGGAGGCCGGGCTCCGCGACGCGGATCCGGACGAGGCGGTCGCGCGGGATCGTCAGGGTCCCGGCGAAGGGGGTCGCCAGGGTGAGGGCG
The DNA here is from genome assembly GCF_029589435.1 of Paludisphaera mucosa. Taxonomy (NCBI): domain Bacteria; kingdom Pseudomonadati; phylum Planctomycetota; class Planctomycetia; order Isosphaerales; family Isosphaeraceae; genus Paludisphaera; species Paludisphaera mucosa. Next base: position 596,952 of record NZ_JARRAG010000002.1, read on the forward strand.
GCGTCGGTGAGGGCCGTGACGGCGCCCTCGGCGAAGTCGGCGGCGCGGCCCGGCTCGTCGCCGCCGGCCCGCCACTCGACCCGCGCCAGGGCCCCGGCGACGGGGGCGCCCGCGGCCGGGGCGCGGCGGAAGAAGAGGCCGGCGAGGTCCTTCCAGTCGAGCGCGAGCGGGCGGTCGTCGACGAGCATCTCGACGCGGTCGCGATCGCCGCGGCGGACCGTGCCGTAGAACTGGTCGCCGACCACCAGGCGGGCCTCGTCCTGGGTCGGGTCGATCTCCAGGCTGGAGGCGACCGGCGCGAACCGGGCCGCCTGGATCGCGCCGACGTAGCCGCCCGGCCCGGCGTCCTTCGTCGGCTCGCCGACCGTGGCGACCCGGATCGATTCCAGCGGGCCGGCCGGCCCCCGGCCGTGGGCGAGGTCCTTGCCGTCGACCGAGACCTCGGTGCGGTCGCCGCCGAACCGGATCGACAGCCGCCGCCAGCCGTCGGTGCGCGCGAGCCGCTGGACGGGGAGCGCCGGGCCGTCGGGGGCCTCGACCGCCAGGCTCTCCTCGGCCCAGCCCAGCAGCACGCGGAGGTCCGCCGGCCCCCCCGGCGCGCGGAAGGTCAGCGTGAGCGTCCAGCGCTGGCCGGGGCGGACGACGCCGTCGTCGCGGAAGGTCAGGTCGACCCGCCCGGACTCGATCGGCTCTTCGAACCGGCGCTCGATCGACGACCCCCCGGGCGGCAGGAGCACGGCGGTCTCGCCCCCCTCGGCCACCGCGCGGGGCTGGCCGACGACGCCCCAGGCGGCCGCGTCGAGCGCGTCGAAGCCGTCGGCGAGGACCCGCGCCTCGCCCAGCCGCTGCACCAGCGACTGGACGCCCGGCCGCCGCACGACGACGTCGACGGCCTGCCAGGGGACGGCCAGCGTCACGGCGTCCTCGGCGATCGCCCGCAGCGTCCCGGAGATCCGCCCGGACTCGCCCAGGCCGGCCTGGAACAGCGGCGGGACCGTCGTCGCCGGCGGCGGGCCGGGCGCGAAGCCGACCACCCCGCCGGGGCCGACCGCCCGCACCTGCGCCGGGGCGCCCGACTCGCCGGCCGATTGGAACCGGAAACCGGCCTGGGGGTCGAACAGCAGCCGGCCCTCGACGGTGGGCCCGCCGGGACGTTCGAGGCGGTCGGGGCCGGGCCCGTCGGCCCGCGCGCGCAGGGGCGCGGCGGCGGCCGCCCCGCAGGCCGCCAGGGCGACGACGAGGGGCCGGAGGGGCGCGAGTCCGGGCCGGGCTGCCGGGTGGAGTCTCATGGCCTTGATTGTACGGATCGGCTTTCGCGCCCGACAAGCGGACGCCGGCGCCCCGTCGCCTCTCCGGCCGGACGTGGTACGCTGGCGTTCCCGGCGGCCCCGCCCGGGCCGCCCGCGGCCGACCCATCCCCCAAGGAGCTTCCTCGATGAACCACCCCCCCGGCGGCCGGAGGCCGACCGCCCTGGCCCCCGCCCTGACCCTCGCCCTGGCCTGCCTGCTTCTTACGGACGCGCGGGGCCCCTCGGCCCGCGGCGGAGAGACCGCGATGGAATCGAAGAAGACCTACCGGATCATCGTCTTCGGCGCCCACCCCGACGACTGCGAGCTGACCACCGGCGGCACCGCCGCGCGCTGGGTCGACGCCGGCCACGCGGTCAAGTTCGTGAGCCTGACCAACGGCGACGCCGGCCACCACGAGATCTCGGGCGGCCCGCTCGCCCGCCGCCGCCGCGAGGAGTCGGTCCGGGCGTCGAAGATCCTGGGCGTCGAGTCGCAGACGCTCGACAACCACGACGCCGAGCTGCTGCCGACCCTGGAGAACCGCAAGGCCGTCGCCCGCGCCATCCGCGAGTGGAAGGCCGACCTGGTCCTCGCCCCCCGGCCCAACGACTACCACCCCGACCACCGCTACACGGGCATCCTCGTGCAGGACACGGCCTACATGGTGGCCGTCCCCAACTTCTGCCCGGACACGCCGGCGTTGAAGACCAACCCGGTCTTCCTCTACGTCGCCGACCGCTTCCAGCAGCCCAACCCGTTCCGCCCCGACGTCGTCGTCCCGATCGACCCGGTGTTCGACCGCAAGGTCGCCGCCCTGGCCGAGATGGACAGCCAGTTCTTCGAGTGGCTCCCCTGGATCGACGGCTACCTCGACCAGGTCCCGAAGGACGCCGCCGCGCGCAAGACCTGGTTCAAGGAGCAGGTCCTGAAGCGCTACGGCGCCTCGGCCGACCGCTTCCGCGACAAGCTCGTCGACCTCCTCGGCCCCGAGCGCGGCAAGGCCGTCCAGACCGCCGAGGCCTTCCAGGTCTGCGAATACGGCCGCCAGCCCAACCGGGCCGAACTCCTGGAGTTCTTCCCGTTCTTCGGCGAGGCGGCGAAGTGACACGGACGGTCGCGCCTATCCTCCCTCGCTGCTAAGGGGCCGCATCGCGGGAGCCCGCCGGCTCGGCCGGCAGCCCGCGGCGGCCGACGTCCCATCCCGTCGCGCCGACGTCGTCATTCGGCGCGATCCCTCGCCATCGCAACTGCCAGCTCTTATAGATGTCAACGCCGTGCTCGTCCAGCCGGTTCGGGCCGACCGAGTAGACGCGCAGGCCGCCGTCGAACCGCTCCATCCTGAGGGGCTGACCGGTGCAGGGGTCGGTCGGGGGCTCGGGGAGGATCGACGCAGGAATCTCGGCGAGCGACGCCGGCCATGCGCCGGTCGCCAGGCGATGCCGCTCGGCGGCGATCACGACCGCCAGCGACCGCAACTCGGCCCGGCGCTGGAGCTGCTGGAAGACGAAGCTCGGCATGAGCCGAAACGTGCCGGCGAGCAGCTTCATCGGGTCGAGAAATCGCCACCGACTTGACTCCCGAGCGCTCCGCGTCTCCCAGTCCATCACGGCCGCGAGCCAATCCCGCTCGGGCTGATCGAGGATCGCCAGCAGCTCGTTGGACCATTCGAGAAGCGACGCCCGCAAGTGGCCCCAATAGAGTGGAAAGATGGGCACCCAGGCCGCAAAGTGGTCGACGACCCCTCCCGACGACCCGTACATCATCGAGTCGAGCGAGGGAACGCCGGACTCCAGGCGACGGTAGACCTCGTAGTCCATCGCCCGCAACGCCAGCACCGCGTCGCGGGCGATGGGGCGTCCGGCCTCGGCGAGGAGGGCTGCCTGGACCTTGGCCAGCGCCGCATCCGAGGGCTCGCCCTGACCGAGCGTGCAGCGGATGGACCGGGCGGCCAAGGCGTCGATCGACAGGCGGCAGGCCTGGGGGCCCACGCGCGACGCGTCGCCAAACGACCGGGCGACCCCGAGCATCGCGAGGGAGGACCGCAGCGCGGCGTCCGCGTCGCCGACATGGGCTGCGAGCGCGACGTCCCGCTTCAGCAGTCCGGCGACCCGCTGCGCCGTCCGGACGTCGGGCGAGTCGGTGGCCCAGAGCAATGTCGCCAGACGAATCTCGTACCGGCCGCGGTCACGTTCGGCGAGCCGCCTCGCCGCGGACAGCGCCTCCGGGACGGCCCCGAGGGCGTCGCGGAGGATCGCCACGTCGGCGAGGTCGAGCCGGCCGTGCTCGGGGACGGCGTCCAGGACTCGGTCGAACTCGGGCGAGCCGCCGGCGGTCGTCACCCAGCCCGACGGGGTCTTGGCGACGGCCTCGGCGGCGACGAGCGCCCCGTTCTCCGCGTCGGGGACGCGTTCGCGGACAGCCTCCAGATGATCCAGCCGCCATCCCGGAGCGATCCGGTCGGCCTCGGCGACGGCCGCGTCGATCCGGGCCGCGATCCTCCAGGCCGGGATGAAGAACAGGAGGAAAAAGAAAGCCAGGGCGGCGGGCCACTCCAGCCTTCGCCACCCCCTGCGGACGATCCCCGTCGGCGCCGTCCTGGGCTGCCGCGACCGCCCCCAGGCCGTAACTTCGTATGCCGCCCAAGCGAACAGCGCCCCCGCCGGCAGGGCCGCGAGAAAGACGCCCGGTTGCCTCTCGAAATCGAAGGCCAGCGTCCGGACGAAATCGACGATCCTCCCGATCGGACGTTCCAGGGGCCAGGTCGAGAGGACGCAGACGACCACCACGATCACGAAGGACGCCAACAGGGCGGCCTCGATGACTAGCCCCCGCCAGGCCCCGCGAGCCATCCGGCGCAGGCCCGCCCGCCACTGTGACGGTTTGGGCGTCTCATCGTCCGGGGGCTCGTCCGTCGGGAGTTCGTGGGCGGATCCGGGCTCGTTCACGGCGACGCGGCCTTCGGCGGTCGGCCGCGAAGCTCGGGGTCGTAGCCGACCGCGCCGACGTCGTCGTCGGTCGGGCTCCGCCCCCACTTCTTCTCGTCGTAAAGGCCTCGCTCGTCGATCAGGTTCGGGCCGATCGAATAGACGCGCAACATCCTTTCGGTGCGGATAAGGCGGTAAGGGCCGCCGGTGTAGGGATCGACGGGGGGCCCGGGGAGGATCTCCCCGGGGATCTCGGCGACCGACGCAGGCCACGCGCCGGTCGCGCGGCGATTGCGCTCGGCGGCCAGGAGGATCGCGACGGCCCCCAGCTCGGCCCGCGACCGCAGGAGCGAGGGGAGGAACGATTCCGTTCCGGGCACGAGGAGGAGCGGGAAAATGGCCCTGAGTCTCGCGATGCGTGAACCTTCGACCTCGGCGATCCGGGCCCTCCACGCCTTCAGGGCCGCCGGCCACTCGGGGGTCGGTCGATCGGCGATCGTCCTCAGCTCGTTCATCCATTCGAGCAGGAGGGCCCGCCCGCCGAAGGCGAGGAACCCGGCCCCATTGAGGCCGAACGGGGCCGAGCCCCCGCTTACGGGGCCACCGGGGGTCCGGTTCTGGGCGAGCCGGTCGAGCAGCTCGAAGTGGATCGCGCGCTCGCCTCGGAGAGCGTAGCGGGCGAGGGGCTGTTCGCGCTCGGCGAGGAGGTCGCGTTGGAAGGCGGCGAGGGCCCCGGCGGACGGCTCGCCCAGCGCGAGGACCCGGCGGGCCGTCCGCGCCGCCGCGACGTCGATTCCCAGCCGGACCAGTTGCGAGACGATGAACGGCTCATCGCCGATCGAGCGAGCCACGCCGAGCTGGGCCCGGCAGGCCTCGATCGCGTCGTCGAGCCTGCCGTCGTGGGCCGCGAGCATGGCGTCGGCCTGAAGCATGCGGGCGACCCTCCGAGCGTCCTGCGTCTCCTCCAGGTTCGTGTCGATGAGCGCCGGCCCCAGTGCCACCTCGTGCCGGCCCCGGGCGTACCCGACGACCTTGCGGGCGATCTCCAGGGGTTCCCGGCGCTCCGCCAGCTCGGCGCGCAGGCTCCCGGCCGCCTCGTCGTCCAGGCGGCGGGAGTCCTCGATGGCGCTCGCACGCTCGAAGGCCGTCCCAACATCGAGCGAATCGGCGGCGGGCCCCGCCTCGGCCGCGGTCGAGGCGGGTGCGCGCGGGGATGACGGCGGCCAGGGTTTCGGCAGCCGCGACGCCGCGTCGGCGACCACGAGGGCCGCGTTCTCCGCGTCGGGCACCAGGTCGCGCGCCGCCAGCAGTTCGTCCAGACGCCAGGCCGGGTCGAGCCGGGCGGCCTCGTCGACCGCGGCCTGGAGCCGGAATCCGCTTAGACGGAACGCGTAGACGATCACGCCGCCGACGACCAGCACCGCCGTGAGCGCGAGGAGGGCTTCCCAGCCCCGGGCGCCGACACGCCGGCCGCTCGCCGCCCGTTCGGTCACGGCCTGGCCTCGACGTTCAGGACCTTCACGAGGAAGGCCCACTGGTCGGCGGCCTCCTCGATGACCTTGGCGGTCGGCTTGCCGGCGCCGTGGCCGGCCTTGGTCTCGATGCGGATCAATACCGGGTTGTCGCACGACTGGGCCGCCTGCAGGGTGGCGGCGAACTTGAAGCTGTGGGCCGGGACGACGCGGTCGTCGTGGTCGGCGGTCGTCACCAGGGTGGGCGGGAAGCAGGTCCCCGGCTTGACGTTGTGCAGGGGGCTGTAGGCGTGCAGGGCCTTGAACTCCTCGGGGTGGTCGGACGAGCCGTAGTCGTCGACCCAGGCCCAGCCGATCGTGAACTTGTGGAACCGCAGCATGTCGTGCACGCCCACGCCCGGCAGGCACGCGCCGAAGAGGTCGGGCCGCTGCGTCATGCAGGCCCCGACGAGCAGGCCGCCGTTCGACCGGCCCGAGATCGCCAGCTTCGACGGGTTCGTATATTTCTCGGCGATGAGCCATTCGGCCGCCGCGATGAAGTCGTCGAAGACGTTCTGCTTCTTCAGCCGGGTGCCCCCCTGGTGCCAGCTCTCGCCGTACTCGCCGCCGCCGCGGAGGTTGGCCACGGCGTAGAGCCCGCCCATCTCCATCCAGGTCAGCGCCGAGGGGCTGAAGCCGGGCGTCAGCGGGATGTTGAACCCGCCGTAGCCGTAGAGCAAGGTCGGGTTCGCGCCGGTCCTGGCGATCCCCTTCTTGCCCGTCAGAAACATGGGGATCTTGGTGCCGTCCTTGCTGGTGTAAAACACCTGGACGGTCTCGTACGCGGACGGGTCGAACTTCAGGGCCGGCTTGCGCCAGACGGTGCTCGCGCCGGTCTCGACGTCGTAGCGGTAGATCGTGGCCGGCGTCGTGTACGAGGTGAACGCGTAGAACGTCTCCTTGTCCGACCGCTTGCCGCCGAAGCCCGAGGCGGTCCCCAGGCCCGGCAGGTCGACGTCGCGGAGGGGCTTGCCGGCCAGGTCGAAGACGCGGACGACGGTGTGGGCGTCCTTGAGGTAGCTGGCGATGAAACGGTCGCCGACGACGTCGACGCCCTCCAGGGTCTCGGCGGCCTCGGGGATCAGCTCGACCCACTTCTCGGGCCGGGGGTCGCGGACGTCGATCGCGACGACCTTGCCGCGCTCGGCGCCCTTGTTGGTCTTGAACCAGAAGACCGGCCCCTCGTTGTCGAGGAAGTCGTACTCGGCGTCGAACTCGCCGACGAGGTGGGTGGGCTTGGCCCCGACGGCGTCGAACGGGCGATACAGGACGCGGTACTTGGCGTCGGTCCCCTTGTGCAGGGTCAGCACGAGGTATTTGCCGTCGTCGCTGACGGTCGGCGAGGCCTCCCACTCCTTGTGCTCGGGGTCCTCCCAGACGAGCACGTCCTCGGCCTGGGTCGTGCCGACGCGGTGCAGGTAGACCTTCTGGTAGTAGTTCGCCCCCTTGAGGTCCTGCCCCTTCTCGGGCGCGGGGAAGCGGCCGTAGAAGAACCCTTTGCCGTCGGGCGTCCAGACGGCGGACGAGAACTTGATCCACTCGAGGTGGTCGTCGAGGTCCTTGCCGGCGGCCACGTCGCGGACCTTCCAGACGTTCCAGTCCGAGCCGGCCTCGGCGACGCCGTAGGCCAGCAGCCCGCCGTCGTCGCTGGCGACGGTGCCCGCCAGCGCGACGGTGCCGTCGGCCGAGAGCCCGTTGGGGTCGAGCAGCGTCCGGGGCTCGCCGTCGATCGCGTCGAGGGCGAACAGCACCCCCTGGTTCTGCAGGCCCGTGTTGTGCGTGAAGAAGTACTTGCCCCCCTTCTTGCCGGGCGGGCTGAACTTCTCGTAGTCCCAAAGCTCGGTGACGCGGGCGCGGAGCGCCTCGCGCTGGGGGATCGAGCCGAGGAAGGCGTTGGTGACCTTGTTCTCGGCCTCGACCCAGGCGCGGGTGACGTCCGAGTCGGGGTCCTCCAGCGGCCGGAACGGGTCGGCGACCTTCGTCCCGTGGTACACGTCGACCGCGTCCGATTTCGGGGCCTCGGGGTACTTCGACGGCTTGGCGGCGGGTTCGTCGGCTCTCATGAGTCGTGCTTCAGCTCCGAGGAGTGCGGCCGCGACCGCGGCGATGCGCAGGGGTCGATTCATAAATGGACAGGTCCTTTCTGTTGAGGATCGGATGGGAATAAGGCGATGCGACATGCCTCCGCGCGGCGGCGAAGGCGAGCCCGACTTCCCCCTCTCCCGCCGGGAGAGCGCGGCCCGGAGGGCCGGGTGAGGGTCGCGGCGCTTCGAAAAGGCCGAAGGAATCTGTCAACCCCGCTCCCGCCGAACTCCGGCGACCCTCATCCGCCGCTGCGCGGCGCCTTCTCCCGGCGGGAGAAGGGCTCTCGAAAATCGGCGATCCCGGCATGGCGTCCTCAGCTCCTGGGGTGCTTGAGGAGGAGCGTCCGGCCGGCGGCGACGGCCTCGCGGTCCGGGTCGCGGGCGAGGGCGCGGAGGGCCGCGTCGAAGCGGCGGCCGCTGTCGCGGAGGTACAGCTCGGCGATCGCATGCTCCTCGGCCGGGGCCGTCCCCGAGGCGGCGGAGGCGTCGAGGCGTGCGAGCACGCAGGCCGAGGAGGCCAGCTCGACGACCGCCCCGTCGACGTGCCCGAGCAGGCCGTCCCGCGCGAGGATCGAGCCGCCGAAGGCCGCCCAGGCGCGCTCGACGGCCCGGCCGAAGGCGGCCGTGCGGCGGCAGAGGGCCTCGCCGAGCGGCCGCAGCATCGGGGTCGCGACCGGCGCGAGCGGAGGGGCCGCGGAGCGGGCGAGGCGGCGGCCGACGAACGACCAGAAACCGCCGAGCGACTTCGGCAACGACCGACCGACCGCCGCCAGCCCCCAGCCCGCCGGCGAGGCGTCGACCCGGCGCCGGCCCAGGATCGCGCGGCCGAACGGCTCGTGGAGTTGGAGGGCGTCGAGGGCCGCGGGCGTCGCCACTCGGTCGCAGAGCGTCTCCAGGAACGACGTCTCCACGCCGATGTGCGAGACGCGCGGGTCGACCGCGGAGGCCCGCGCCGCCGTGCGGAAGTCGACGACGCCGCGGTCGAGCCACCCGGCCGCCTCGAACGCCGAGGCTTCCAGCGCGTAGGCGGCCCCGGCCAGCCTCGCCAGGACGGCTGCGGCGCTCTCCGATCCGAGGAGCCAGGTCTCGCCCCGCACCCGCGCGACGGCCCCCCCGAGCTGGGCCCTCGCCAGGAGCCCGAGGCGGGCGGTGCGGAGGACGTGGTCGAAGCTCGCGGCGTCGCCGACGGGCACCAATCCGCATCCCCAGGCCTCGAGGCCCTCCGCGGCGGCCGCCGGGCCGTCCTTCACCAGCTCCGCGAACCGTTCCCCCATATTTCGACAGTAACCGACCGCCGCCCCGTCGCGCCTCGGGAAATCCCCGGGCGCGGCCGCGAGGGGCGGACCGGGGTAGGGGAAGACGAGGTCGCCGCGGAACTCGCCGAAGAACAGGCCCAGCACGAAGCCCGGGCCGACGCCCGCCGCGGCGTCCCCCCCCGCCCCGGCCTCGGCTCCCCGCGCATCCGTCTCGATCGCCATCAGGCCGGACCCTTTTCGATGGAGGCCGGCCCGCCGCGGGGCCGAAAGCCAGGGAGTGGGCTCATCGCACGGGCGGCGCGGCGGCGCGGAATCGGCCCGCGGAGCCGTCCCGGCCGAGCCAGTACCCGAAGCCCGCGCCGGCGGCGATCATCAGGATCGTCACGCCCTTCAGCTCGGCGACGTGGGCGAGGAAGTACCGGAAGCTCGGGTCGGCGTTGAACGGGAAGAACTTCCACTCGACGAACAGGCCCAGCGCCAGGGCCGCGACGCCGCAGGCGACGCCCCGGGCCTGCGAGGGCCGGCGGGCCGCCAGGCCGCAGCCCAGGCCGAGCAGGGCGCCGGGGATCATCATCCCGTAGAATCCCCGTTGGTACAGCCACTGGAACGTGTAATATCCTAGGGTCGCGCCGAGCAGGGCTCCCAGCGCCCCCGCGAGGTCTTCGGCGATCCGGTTCGGCGCGGTCATCGGTCGGTCGCTCCTCTAGAGGCCGCGGTCCCTGGGGAAAAGCCCTGGAACGATCCTAACTCTCCGGCGAGGCGAAAACCATGACCGACGATGCGCGTGGGACGGCCTGGCGGTGGGAGCGCGGCGACGGCGGCGTCTGGACCCTCTGGTTCGACCAGCCCGGCCGCCCCCAGAACGTGCTCGACGGGCCGGCCCTCGACGAGCTGGACGAGCGGCTCGCCGAGGTCGAGGGCGACTCCTCGGTGCTCGGGGTCCTGATCCGCAGCGGCAAGCCCGCCGGCTTCTGCGCCGGGTCCGACCTGCGGCTCTTCCAGAAGGCCGGGACGGCGGCCGAGGTCGAGGCCTACGTCCGCCGCGGCCTGGACGTGCTCGACCGCCTGATGCGGCTGGGTCCGGCGACGACGGCCGTGCTCCACGGCGCCTGCCTGGGCGGGGGGCTGGAGCTGGCCCTGGCCTGCCGCCACCGCGCGGCCCTGGCGTCGAGCGTGCCGCTCCAGATCGGCGTGCCCGAGGCCCGGCTGGGCCTGATCCCCGGCTGGGGCGCGATCGAGCACCTGCCCCGCCTGCTCGCCCCCAAGGACGCGTTCGACCTGCTGCTCTACGGCCACCCGATCGGCTTCCTGCAGTCGCGCTCGCAGGGGGTCGTCTCGCGCCTGATCTCGGCCGACGAGCCCGATCGGCTCGTCGAGACCCTCTCCGCCGAGGCCCCCGCCGAGCGGCCCTTCCTCGCCGAGGCCTGGGCCGACGAGCTGGCCTTCGCGCGGGCCAAGCTCGAACAGCAGGCCGTCGACTTCCCCGAGGCCCAGGCCGCCATCTTCGAGGTCATCGAGATCGACCTGGCCCAGGGCCCCGAGGCCGCCCGAGAGGCCACCGTCGCCCGCCTCGTCCACCTCGCCATGGCCGACGCCTCTCGCGACGCCGTCGCCGACTTCTTCGACCGCACCCGGGGCTGACGCCCCCCCGCGAGGCGGCCCCGTCCCTGGACGGCGGCCGCCTCGCGGGGGGGCGTCGAGAGACGGGCGCGAGCGTCAGGGCTTCCTGGCCGCCTTACCCTTCGTCGCCTTGTCCTTGGCCGCCGCCTTGGCGATGTTGTCGTCCATCTTCTTTTGGAACGCGGCCTGCTCCGCGATCTCTTCTTCGGTCATGGTGGACATGTCCCCCGGGGCCGAGGGCGGGGGCAGGGACTCGCCGCAGCCGCCCTGGAGCAGGAGCAGCGCGGCGCACAGGAACAGGGGCATCGCTTTTTTCGCGGGCATGGATGTTCTCGGAGCGATATGTGAGGCGGCCCGCCCCGGACGGATTCAGCCGGGGCGGGCCGCGGAACGATCGGGATTCCTATCGAGGGATCAATACGCGTCGGAACTGACGACCTCGCCGCCGTTGCGGGTGCCGATCGCCCACCAGGCTTGCGGGCTGACGGCGTCCTTGACGAAGTGGACCGAGCCGTCGGAGAACGAGATGTTCACCCCGCCCGGGTGGTTGCTGCTCGGGGGCGCGCTCCCCATGCCGCCGACGTAGTAGCCGACCCAGGTGACGCTGCCGCCGTCCACCGTCCCGACGTCCGAGTTGTTGGAGCAGCTGACCTGATTGGGCGTGCCGAAGTGGTTGTAAGAGCTGATGGCCAGCCAGACCGGGAAGCTCGCGATCCACATCTGGCCGTTCAGCCGCGCCGAGCGGGCGGTGTCCGTCGCGGGGACGGAATTGCAGGCCTGCAAGAAGGTCAGGGCGTCCGCCGGATTGCCCGTGAGCCCGATGCCGGTCGGGCTGCGGAAGACGCCGCGGCGGGCCATGGGGCTGCTCCGGGTGATCGTCGCGTTGACGCCCACGAGCCGCTCGCTGAACATCGCGGTGTTCGAGGTGCCGTCCGTGATCGAAGCGATCGTGACCGGACCGAACGAGGCGCTGGGGTATGACGAGACCAGCGGGCTCTTGACCGGGACGATCGTGCCCGTGGCCACCTGCAGCACGCCGGGGCCGCCGTAATTGCCCACGTAGCTGGTCATGCCGTAGTAGTACGTCTGGCCGTTGGTCCCCGTCCCCCACGTCCGCAGGGGCTGCCAGTTGCTGTCCGACGGGCAGGTCAGCATCGCCATGTTCGTCGTCGACGCCGTCGTGTTCGCCCAGCCCCCGAGGGCGGTGCCCATCGGCTCGACCAGGAAATTGCAGGCGTTGAAGAGGGCGTTCTGCTCGGTGTACTGGAGCAGCGCGGGCGTCCAGTTCCAGGGGAGCCCGGCGGCCGATTTGTCGGAAGCCGCCATCGAGTGGGCGGGGAGGATCCCGTTCGCGCTCTCGTAATTCATGGCGGCGAGGGCGAGCTGCTTCAGGTTGTTGGTGCACTGGATGCGCCGGGCCGCCTCCCGGGCCGACTGCACGGCCGGGAGCAGCAGCGCGATCAGGACCGCGATGATCGCGATCACGACGAGAAGCTCAATCAGGGTGAAACCGCGATCGGATCGACGTTTCATGAGAGGCGAATCCTCTTCTACTCGGAGAGAGAAAACCGGAATAACGCATAACAAGGCAAATCGCCGACACCGCGATCCCGGGGGGGACGCGGCGACGTCGGCGATGCCGGGGCGTCTTGATTCCTCGCAAGGCGGCCTTACAGGCGACTCGTCCTGGGGACGTCCGGCGCACTCCAACCGCCCTTGCGTGAATGCGCCGAAACCTCCATGGAAGGATTCGAAATCGACGGGCGCATCGGCCGCCGACTCCTCGATGTCCCTTCGACGCAAGGGGTTGTCGCAAGGATCGAGGACTAAGGAATTCGTGCAAATCGGGTGCCAGTCGATCCGGACGCGAGATCGACTCGCTCTAACGATCGAATTCTTAAGAACTTAAAATCTGAAGGTCGCCGGTCGACCTCATGGGAGCCGTCCGAACATGTCTTCACGAGCGGGCGGAGTTGTCGCGCCTGCTGGCAGATCTGCTTCCAAAGGCGTCATCGCAGGACGTCCGAGGGATGAGTCCGGGAACCCGCCGTGGGGCGCCGAGGATGGCTGGCGGGCTGGACCTGACGGTCATTTCGGGGGCGCGGCGGGCTGGGACGGGGGCTTGGCCTCGGACGCGCGGTGGACCTCGGGGTCGGCGGCGGCGACGGCCCGGGGAGCTTCGAGCTGGGGGGGGCCGACCTCGACGGCGGCGGTCCGGGGGGCGGGTGCGGGCGGGGGCGGGACCTTCGAGGGCTCGGCCGCTTGCGGGCGCATGCGGATGAGCAGGTGGTTCGACGCCCCGTTGGGGGTGGCGACGCTGATCTCCAAAAGCGGGACGCCCTGGTCGTTGGGGGTGGGGCGGGCGTCCTTGGCGATGGTGACCTGCATCAGGTTGCGGCTGACCAGGACCGACTCGGCCGTCTTGCCGCCGGCGATGACGTGGGTGTCGTGGACGCTGAAGTTCTTGCCTTCGAGGAAGATGGTCGACTCCTCGCCGGGCTCGGGGGGCTTGCCGTGCCAGGCCAGGAGCGCGGGCCGGAGCTGGCCCCCGCGCGAGCAGAAGACCCGCGAGTCGTTGTTGTCGGCCGAGAAGGGCACCCGGACGACCAGGCGCTGGGTGGGCATCAGGCTCTTGAGCTGGTTGAGCCGTTCGAGGGCGATCTGCAGCTCCTCGGGCCGGTTGTCGTCGACGGAGCGGACGTTGTTGATCGCCTTCTCGGCCTCGACGAGCCGGGCGGCGAGGTCGGACGCCTTCTCGATGACGGCGGTCCGGCCGTCGTTCAGCTCGCTGGTCTTGAACCAGTTGGCGACGGTGATGAACTCGATCTTGGGGATGAAGTTGGGCATCACGATGAGCGCCGTGCACTCGCGCTGGCCGGGCTCGATGCTCTGCACCTTGTCCTCGCGCCCCAGGCCGGCCTGGACCATGTGCGAGACGGAGGCCAGCCCGGAGAGGCCGGTGCGGGCGGTCTGCAGCCGGGGGTAGAAGATCCAGCCGAACGTGCTCTCGCCGGCGCCGAAGCCGACCATGGTCGGGTTGAGGCGGATGGCGGCCTCCTCCTCGGCGAGCGCCGCCTCGTTCGAGAAGACCCCCGCGGCGCGGAACGGCCCGAGGGGGACGCCGCCGATCAGGTCCAGCCCCGAGGTGGACCGCCGGGCGACCGAGTCGGCCACGTTCTGCTGGGCGATCACCGGCTCGATGGCGTAGACCCGCAGCGGCCACTTCACGTTGGTGTACTTCTGGAAGACGGCGAAGGCCTCGTCGGACGAATCGGCGCGGAAGAAGTTGACGTGACGGAGGTCCTCGCGGCGGATCTCGGGCACCTGGTCGACGATGTCCTGCTTGAGCCGGGCGTTGAGCGCCGCGGCCTGGATGCGGAGGACGAAGCCCAGCGCGTCGAGGGTCCGCCGGCGGTTGGACGCCGCCTCGTCGGGCGGATCGTTCGCGCCCGAGGCGAGCATCACCGACGAGTCGTCGGCGCGGGGCCGCATCGCCGCGAGCTTCGGGAAGTCGCGGCGGGCGATCATCGTCCCGAGCGATTCCAGCGGGTCGACCTCCGAGGCGGCCTGGTTCTGGCCCTGGCCCTGCCCCGTGGCGGCGGCCTGGCCCGACGCCGCCGGCGCGGCGGCCTGCTCCAGCAGGGCGTACGAGGCCTCGAACTCGCCGCGGAGCCAATCGGCGATCCGCGCGCCGCGGTGGTACGGCTCGTCGGACAGCTCGCGCGAGAGCTGACGCTGGGACTCCTTGCGGAGGAAGGCGATGTTGTCGACGCCGTAGAAGACCTCGGAGTCGGCGTAGGCGACGAGCGAGAGCGGGCCGAGGCCCGGCCCGGGGCTGGGGTCGTCGTCCTTGCCGGGCTCGTTGCAGATCGCCTGCGTCAGGCTGCCGACCGCCTCGTTGATGACCGCGTTGCGGAGCGTGTACCGCATCGTGTCGCGGTCCATCAGCGACTTGGCCGAGACCGTGATGCTCGCCCCCCTGCCCCTGCGGTTCTTCGGGCCGGGCGAGAGCGTCACCGGGATCCGCACCAGGTACAGCCCGTACCCCGGCCGGTCGGTGAGGTCGTCGCCGGCGTTGATCCGCCGCAGCTGGTTCAGGTGGTTCAGGTAGTGCGAGTGCTCGTCGAGCACGACCGTCGGCTCCAGCATCCCGCCGGCCGAGGGATCCGCCGTGACGGGCGACGCCCCGGCCTTGGCGGCGGCGGCCGTCGCCGCGGCGGCCGTGGAGGACGTCGCGTTCTGGGCGGCGATCAGGGCCAGGAGCGCCTTCGTCTGGTCCTCGTCGGTCGTCGTGGTCGTGGTGGTCGAGGTCGCCGCCCCGGCCGGGGCCTTCGGGTCGCCCAGGCCGGCGGCCGCCTGCAGGCGCTGGGCCTTGGCCTCGTTGCGGTTGATGGAGGCGTTGATGACCCCCTTGAACCCGACCTTGAGCCACTGCGCCATCTGGAGCTCGTACTCGGACCGGAACTTGGCGAGCCGGTCCTGCCCCCAGACGTCGGGCGACTTGACGCCGATCGTCCCCTGCTGGGTCATGCTGCGGTCGAGGTCGTCGATCATCTGCTCGACGCGCAGGAGCGACGGCTGGGCGTCGGGCCGCGCCAGGCTCGTCGGGACCATCCAGGACCTCGGGACCGTCGAGCAGCCGCCGGCCGTCGCCAGCATCGCCCCCAGGACGAGACGCTTCGCAGCCCACCGTCGACGCGACCGAAATCGTGCCATGGCCCCCTCGGCTCGGAAAACCCGCCCGGATCGGGTCGAGGCGGCGCGGACGGCCGCCCTCCCGATGCACCATGCGGGAGTCTGCCCATTTCCGGACATACGCCAAGGCGGTTTCGCGCGGTTTGTAAAAAACGCCTCGATCGGGCGAGGTGGGAAACGAGCCTCCCCCGTCGCGTCCATCTTCCCAAGCCTGCGCCGGCCGCTAAGATGAGACCGATCCCGGGGGGACGGACGCCGAGGGCGGGGGTGAGTCGTTGATGATCGATCGGGCCGATACGCTGCTCGTGATGTGCTGCGCGGCGCTCGCGCTGTTGATGACGCCCGCGATGGGCCTGTTCTTCGCGGGGATGGTCCGGCGCAAGAACGTGCTTTCGGTGTTCCAGGGCTGCCTGATGCCGCTGGGCGTCGTGACGATCCAGTGGCTGGTCGTGGGCCAGGGCCTGGCGTTCGGACGCGACCTGTTCGGCGGCCTCATCGGCGTCCCCGACGGGGCGATGTTCCGGCTCCGGTTCGAACCCCGCGGCGACCTGGCGACGACCGTCCCGGAGCCACTCTTCCTGGCGTTCGAGCTGCTGGCGGCGGCCTTCGCGGCGGCCCTGGTCTCGAGCGCGGGGGCCGAGCGGGCGAAGTTCGCGTCGACGGCCGCCTTCGTCTTCCTGTGGACGACGCTGGTGTACGACCCGGTGGCGCACTGGGTCTGGTCGCCCGAGGGCTGGCTGAACCGGTTCGGCGCGCGCGATTTCGCCGGCGGCCTGGTCGTGCACGCCGCGGCCGGCGCGGCGGCGCTCTGCGTCGCGGTGGCCGTGGGCCAGAGACGCGGGGCCGACGTCGAGAGCCTGCGCCCGCACAACCTGCCGCTCACGGCGATGGGGACCGCCCTGCTCTGGTTCGCCTGGCTCGGGTTCAACACCGGGCACGCATGGGGCGTCTCGGCGGGGGCCGCGGCGGCGTTCGTCGCGACGATCGTCGCGGGGGCGTCGGGCATGGTGGCCTGGTCGATCCTCGAATATGCGACGACGGGCAAGGCGACGTTCCTGGGCGCCTGCACCGGGGTCGTCGCCGGCCTGGTCGGCGTCTCGGCCGGGGCCGGCTACGTCGCCCCGCCCGCCGCGGCCGCGCTGGGGGCGACGGTCGCCCTCGTCTGCCACGGCGCGATCCTGGTCAAGGGCCGGGTCGGCTACGACGACTCGCTCGACGTCTTCGGCGTCCACGGCGTCGGCGGGATCGCCGGCGCGCTCGGCCTGGGCCTGCTCGCCGACTCCGCGCTCGACCCGGGCGTCGTCGGCCTGTTCGAGGGCCGCATCGAGCTGATCGTCGCCCAGCTCGCCGCCGTCGCGGCCGTCGTCGCCTACACCGTCGCCGCGACCGCCGCCATCCTCTTCATCGTGGACCGCACGATGGGCCTCCGCGTCAGCCCCGAAGACGAGGAGCTGGGCCTCGACGTCACCCAGCACGGCCAGCGCGGCTACGTCCTGGGCGAGGGCGAGCGGATCGGCATGTACGACGGCTGAGGCGAACTCACATCGCAGTGCAGCGCTCGGCGGCCGCGGAACGTTGCTTCCGACGCGACTGTGGACCCAACCGCCGCCGCGTGATTCAATAAGCATCGATTCGTCCAAATGAAACGCCTCGCCATCGGAGCGAGCCGCGATTCGCATGATGAATCGAGATTTGGCATTCCTGTCACGGAGGATGACATGCGGGAAATCGATCGACGAGGCTTCACCCTCATCGAGCTCCTGGTGGTCGTCGCGATCATCGGCCTGCTGATCGGGCTCCTGCTCCCTGCGGTCCAGTCCGCCCGAGAGGCCGCCCGCCGGGTCAATTGCCTGAACAATCTCAAGCAGCTTGGCCTGGCCATCCACGGCTATCACTCGGTGCATGAGACCTTTCCGGGCCTGAACACGGGCCGGGGATTCTCCTTCCTCGTGGGGCTTCTTCCCTTCCTGGAGTCGTCGGCCCTGTACGCGGCCATCAACATGGACATCGGCCCTCTTGAAGACCCGGACTCGCCGAACCGCACGTTCGTCACGCTGAACCTGTCGATCCTCCTCTGCCCGTCGGACGACCCTTCGGGCAAGGGGCTGGGATGCACTTCCTACGCTGGATGCGTCGGGCACGGGTTGCAGTCGACCTCGCCGAAGAACGGCGTCTTCAACTTCAGGCCCGCCACCTCGCTGGCGAGCGTCTCGGACGGGGCCGGCCAGACCGTCGCCTTTTCGGAATGGGTCCTCGGGCCGACGATGATCGACAAATCGACGTCCCACGACCGGAGGGCCTACACGTTCAACACGGAGCCCTTCTGGGGCAAGGGGGACTACGACCGCTTCGTCGACGCCTGCCGCCGCGCCGAGCCAGGGCGAGCGAAATTCGGATCCAGGTCGAAGGGGATCGGTTGGATGGACGTCAGCGAAGGGAAGTGCCTCTACAATCACGACCTCGTCGTCAACGAGACGACCTGCCAGAACGCGAACGGGGTGCCGAATGGGGCCTGGACGGCCGGGAGTTATCATCCCAACGGCGCGCAGGCGGTTTTCGCAGACGGGCATGCTCGCTTCATACGAGGCGCCGTCGAACTGAACGTCTGGCGGGCGCTCTCGACGCGCTCGGGCGGCGAGGTCACGGACGCGGGAAGCTACTGACCCGAACGCCCTCTTCACCGTCTCCGCATGCGGCCAGGATGAGCCTCGCCTGGAAGATGCCGGGAACCGCACGAACGGCGGCCGGTCGGATCGCGTCCCTCGGCGTCAGCCCTTCTTCGGCCTCGCACCAGGTCGTCGCAGGGGCTGGCACTTCGGGCAGAGGTACGTGGGGCGGCCGATCAGGCCGGCGATCTTGGTCTTCTCGACCGGGGCGCCGCAGCCCTTGCAGGGCTGGCCGGCGCGGCCGTACATCGAGTTGACGGCGAGGAAGCCGCCTTCGAGGCCCAGGACCGTGCGATAGCCGGCGTCGAAGCTCGACCCCTCGGCGGCGATCGCCTTCGACAGGATCGGGACGATCGCCGCGTGCAGGCGGTCGACCTCGCGCGGGGTCAGGTCGGCCGCGACCTTCAGGGGGTGCAGGCGGGCCTCGAAGAGGATCTCGTCGGCGTAGATGTTGCCGATCCCGGCGAGCACCTTCTGGTCCATGAGCGTCGGCTTGACCGCGCGCCGCGTGCGTTTGAGCCTCGCGGCGAGGTCGTCGCGCGCGATCGCCAGGGCGTCGGGGCCGTGGGCGCGGGCGAAGGCGGCGGCGGCCGCGTCGGGGCCGTCGAACCAGAGGATCCGGCCCAGCCTGCGGGCGTCGCAGAACCAGACCGACGCCTCCGGGTTCGCCAGCCGGAACGTCAGGCGGACGTGCTCGGGACGGGGCGGTTCGACGAGCCAAAAGCCTCCAGTCATCCGGGGCTGAATGACGATCATCCCCCTGTCGTCGGTCAGCTCGACGACGACCCACTTGCCCCGGCGCCCCACCCCCGCGACCCGCACCCCGACGCCCCGCGCCGCGAACTCCGCCGCCGTGCACCCCAGGAGCATCGTCGGGTCGTGCAGCTCGATGCGATCGACCGCGCGCCCCGTCAACGCGGGACGGAGCCCGCGCACCATCGTCTCGACCTCGGGAAGCTCCGGCATCGACGCCTCGTGCGGCTTAGTTAAAAAGGAAACGAGCAGGACGCGAACGACACCGAAGATTATACGGATGAAACCGCCTCGCGAGGAAGCGGGCAGGATTTCGTGAAGATTCGACGCAGACGCCATCAGAATCCGTCACGATCGACGAAAGTTCTTGACAGGCCTCACGCCACGATGGAAACTAACCTCCGGTGATCGTGCAAGAAACCTTCCAGAGCGGGTCGCCCATGCTGCCAGAGACCCGTCGCCGCCGGCTCCGCGAGCTGATCTCGAAGCAGGGCTACGCGACGCTCGACGAGCTGGTGCGGGCGCTCAACGTCTCCGAGAGCACGGTGCGTCGCGACCTCGAGGCGCTCGACCTCTCCGGGGCGGTGCGGCGGACGCACGGCGGGGCGGTCTACTCAGGGGAGGCCCGAGGGATGCCGGCCTTCGACGAGCGGACGCACACGGCGATGGCCGAGAAGCGGGCGATCGGCGAGGCGACGGCGGACCTGATCGAGGACGGCGACACCGTCCTCCTGGACGGCGGCACGACGACCCTGGAGGTGGCCCGGGCGCTCCTGGCCCGGGAGATCCACGTCCAGGTGGTGACCAACAGCCTGCCGATCGCCCAGCTCGTGGCGTCGAGCCCCCAGACGGACCTGATCCTGATCGGGGGCTACGTCTACCCGAGGACCGGGGTCGCCCTGGGGCCCCTGGCGATCGCGATGATGCAGGGGATCCGGGTGCGGAAGTCGATCCTGGGGGCGGGCGGGATCATGGCCGACGGGGTGTACAACTCGAACCTGCTCCTGGTCGAGACCGAGCGGCGGATGATGGCCTGCGGCCAGGAGGTCGTGATCGCGGCCGACCACTCGAAGTTCGGCCGGATGGCGCTGGCGAGGCTCTGCGGGCTGGACGAGGTCACGCGGCTGGTCTGCGACGCCCGGACCCCCGAAAACCAGCGGAAGATGATCGAGGCGGCCGGGGTGATCGTGCACACGGCCGGGCTCGAGGGCCGCAACGGCCACGCCGGGCCCGAAGGCAAGGCGGCGGCGGAATCCACACGCAACGCGACCGACGAGAGGACCGAGGCATGAGCGCGACGGCGACCGCGACGACCCGCGACCAGATCGAGAGCCTGGTGCGGTCGATCATCCTCAAGAGCATGGGCGCCCCGGCCCCGGCCAACGGCGCCGGTGCCGGCGCGGCCGGGCCGCCGAAGGTGATCGTCAACATCTCGGCCCGGCACTGCCACCTGACGCAGGACGACGTCGACGTCCTCTTCGGCAAGGGCCACCAGCTCACGCCGATGAAGCGGCTGTACCAGGACACCGACTTCGCCGCCGAGGAGACCGTGGCGGTCGTCGGCCCCCGCCAGCGGATGATCCCGGGCGTGCGGATCCTGGGGCCCTGCCGCAAGTTCAGCCAGGTCGAGCTGGCGTTCACCGACGCCATCAGCCTGGGGATCGACGTGCCGGTTCGGCTCTCGGGCGACGTCGAGGGCACGCCCGGCTGCCTGCTGATCGGCCCCAAGGGGTCGCTGGTGATGCCCAAGGGGGTCATCCGGGCCGAGCGGCACGTGCACATGGGCCCGCGCGACGCCGAGTACTACGGCGTCAAGCACCTGGACCGGATGAACATGCGGGTCGAGAGCCCCTGCCCCAGCACCCTGGAGGGCCTGCTCGTGCGGACCCACCCGGACTGGAAGCTGGAGGTCCACATCGACACCGACGAGGCCAACGCGTGCGACCTGACGCACGCGGCCGACGTGATCCTGAGCAAGGCCTGATCGAACCGGACCGGTCGGAAGTTTCTCTCTCGAACCCACCCGCGGAAGGAGGGCCCCAGTGGCCTCTGCATCCCTCGAAGCGCTCGGAATGATCGAAACCAAGGGGTTCGTCGCGCTCGTCGAAGCCAGCGACGCGATGTTGAAGGCGGCCAACGTGGAGCTGGTCGGCTGGGACAAGGTCGGCAGCGGCCTGGTGACGGCGTTCGTCGCCGGCGACGTGGCGGCGGTGAAGGCGGCGGTCGACGCCGGGGCCGCGGCGGCCAGCCGGATCGGCGAGGTCGTCAGCGTGCAGGTCATCCCCCGTCCCCACGAAGACCTCGCGGGCATCCTCTCGTTCACCAAGGTCACGGCCCCCAAGGCCTCCTGAGGAGCCCCCAGCCATGGCCACGACGACACAGAAGCCCGCGACCCGCGGGAGCAACGGGAGCCTGGGGATGAACGGCGAGGCGCTGGGACTGATCGAGACCAAGGGGCTCGTGGGCGTCATCGAGGCGACCGACGCGATGCTCAAGGCGGCGAACGTCACCCTGGCCGGCAAGGTCTCGGTGGGCGGCTCGTTCATCACGACGCTGGTCCGGGGCGACGTCGGCAGCGTCCGCGCGGCCGTCGAGGCCGGGGCCGAGGCGGCCAGCCGCGTCGGCGAGCTGGTCAGCGCCCACGTCATCCCGCGGCCCGACGCGGCGGTCCTCCGCACGTTCCTGGGCTGAGCCCGGGCTCCTTCCTTACGAACCACACAAACGACAGGGAGCCTCGAACATGAACGGCAACGCGCTGGGCCTCATCGAGACGATGGGCCTGGTCTGCCTCATCAACGCGATCGACGCCATGCTCAAGGCGGCGACCGTGGAGCTGGCCAGCCCGATCATCAAGCTCGACGGCGGCGTCGTCAGCGTGATGGTCCGCGGCGACGTCAGCAGCGTCCGCGCCGCCGTCGAGGCGGGGGCCGAGGCGGCCTCCAAGGCCGGCGAGCTGCGTGCGGCGCACGTCATCCCGCGTCCGGGGGCCGCCGTCCTCCGCGCCTATCTGGGAGCCTCGCGTTGAAGATCCTCGTCGCCAACCTGGGCAGCACCAGCTTCAAGTACCGCCTGTTCGACCTGGGCGACCCGGCCGAGCCGGTCCTGGCCCGGGGGGCGATCGAGCGCATCGGCTCGCCCTCGTCCAAGGTCGTCGTCAAGACGGCCAAGGGCGGAAGCGAGACGAGCCGCCCGGTCGCCGACCACGGCGACGCGGTGCAGCTCTGCCTGGACCAGCTCACCGACCCCGAGACCGGCGTCCTGGCCGACGCCTCCGAGGTCTCGGCGATCGGCTTCAAGGCGGTCCACGCTCGCAACCTGACCGGCGTCCACCTGGTCGACGACGCCGTACTCGAGGCGATGGAGGCCTTCTCCGACGTCGCCCCCGCGCACAACCCGCCGTACGTGAAGGCCATGCGGATGCTCCGCGACCGGTTCCCGGGCCTCCCCCTGGTCGCCGCCTTCGAGACCGGCTTCCACCGCACCATCCCCGAGGCCTCGCAGCGCTACGCCATCCCCGAAGAGTGGGCCACCGCGCTGGGCGTGCGGCGCTGGGGGTTCCACGGGGCGAGCCACCGCTACATCTCGTGGCGGACGGCCGAACTGCTGGGGCGGACCGACCTCAAGGTGATCTCGTGCCACCTCGGCGGCAGCTCGTCGCTGGCGGCGATCCGCGACGGCGCCTCGGTCGGCTCCAGCCTGGGGATGAGCCCGCAGTCGGGCCTGCCGCACAACAACCGGGTCGGCGAGTTCGACGTCTTCGCCCTCCCCGTCCTGCTCCGCGAGACGGGCAAGAGCCTCGAGGAGATCCTCCAGATCCTGGCCTGCAAGTCGGGCCTGGAGGGGATCTGCGGGGCCAACGACGTCCGCGACGTCGAGGCCGCCGCCGGCGAGGGCGACATCCGCTCGCAGCTCGCGCTCGACGTCTTCGTCGCCTCGATCCGCCACTACCTGGGGGCCTTCCTCCTGGAGCTGGGCGGGGCCGACGCGATCGTCTTCACGGGCGGGATCGGCGAGAACTCGTCGCGGATCCGCTCGATGACCTGCCGCGACCTGGGCTGGTTCGGGATCGAGCTCGACCCCGCGCTCAACGCCGGGGGCCCCGCCGAGCGGCGGATCTCGGCCGAGGGCTCGCGGGTGCAGGTCTGGACCGTGCCGACCAACGAGGAGATCGTGGTCGCCCGGCAGTCGCAGGAACTCCTGAAGTCGGGCCGCTCGGCCATCGCCTGAGCCCCGGCCGACGGACGCCGCCCCCCAACAGCCCCACAGGACCCCTCGCCGATGTTCCTGGCCCGCGTGACGGGAAGCCTGGTGGCGACCCAGAAGGTCGCCTCGATGACCGGCCACAAGCTCCTCCTCGTCGAGCCCTATCGGGTCGACGAGAAGGGGGGCGACCGCCTGGTCCCGACCGGCCGCACGTTCGTGGTCGTCGACTCCCTGGGCGCGGGGGTCGACGAGATGGTCCTCGTCTGCCAGGGGTCGAGCGCCCGCCTGACCCCCGAGACCGAGAAGCTCCCCATCGACGCCGTGGTGATCGGCCTGGTCGACTCGGTCGACGTCCGGGGCCGCGTCGTCTTCTCGAACAAGCCCGGCTCGTGAGCCGATCACGACTCGAACCGACGCGGGGCCGCCCCGCCCGCCTCGAACCGCACAATCGACGCATGGACTTCGCCCCAGCCCAGGAACCCCGGTGCCCGTCATGCAAACGACCGAAGATCTGATCCGCAACGTGGTCCACCAGGTCCTCTCCCAGATGGGGAACGGGGCCTCCCCGACCAACGGCCACGCGAACGGCAAGGCGACGGCCGGCGACCTCGGGGTCTTCCCGACCGTCGAGGCGGCGACGTCGGCGGCCGAGTCCGCGTACCAGGCCTTCCGCAACCGGCCCCTCCTCGACCGCAAGAAGGCGATCGCCGAGATCCGCAAGATCTGCGTCGGCCAGGCCGAGGAGCTGGGCCGGCTGGAGCTGGAAGAGACCCAGATCGGCCGCCTCGACCACAAGATCGCCAAGCTCCGCGACTCGATCCCGCTGATCCCGGGCGTCGAGTACCTGCGGACGGAGAACGCCAGCGGCGACGCCGGCGTGACCTTCACCGACTACACGCCGTTCGGCGTGATCGGCTCCATCACGCCGGTCACCCACAGCCTGCCGACGCTGGCCGCCAACGCGATCAACATGCTGGCGGCGGGCAACACGGTCGTCTTCAACGCCCACCCCTCGGGCCGGGCGATCGCGGCCCTGGGCGTCCAGAAGTTCAACAAGGCCATCGCCCAGGCGACCGGCCTGGAGAACCTGCTGACGATCATCGACCCGCCGACCATCGAGACGGCCAACGGCCTCTTCGCCAGCCCCAAGGTCAAGCTCCTGGTGGTCACCGGCGGCCCGGCCGTCGCCCGCGCGGCCCTGGGGAGCAAGCGTCGCGCGATCGTCGCCGGCCCCGGCAACCCGCCGGTCGTCGTCGACGCCACGGCCGACCTCGACCTGGCGTGCAAGTCGATCGTCGAGGGCGGGGCGTTCGACAACAACCTGCTCTGCATCGGCGAGAAGCAGGTCTTCGCCGTCGCCCCCATCTTCGACAAGCTGATGGAGACGATGCCCAAGTACCAGGCCTTCCGCCTGACCGCCCCGCAGGTCGAGTCGCTCACCCGGGCGGCGTTCGAGAACGGGTCGGACGGCAAGCCCCATGTCCGCAAGGAGCTGGTCGGGAAGGACCCGGCCATCCTGGCGGCCCACGCCGGGGTCAAGATCCCCGCCTCCACGCAGCTCCTCTACGGCGAGACCGGGGCCGACCACCCGTTCGTCCAGGAAGAGCAGATGATGCCGTTCATCCCGTTCGTGAGGGTGCCCGACGTCGACCGCGCCCTGACGCTGGCTCACGCCAGCGAGCACGGCTACGGCCACACGGCGATCCTGCACTCGCGCGACGTGGCGGTGATGGCCAAGATGGGCAAGCTCATGGACTGCACCATCTTCGTCGTCAACGGCTCCAGCCTGGCCGGGCTGGGGGGCGAGGCCGTGCCGTCGTTCTCCATCGCCGGCCCGACCGGCGAGGGCGTGACCACCCCGCTGACGTTCACCCGCCAGCGCCGGACGGCCATCGCCGGCGGCTTCCGGTTCTCCTGACCCGTTCGATCGAGGAGGCCGCCCCGATGCAGATCGGCCGCGTGGTCGCCACGGCGACCTCCACGGTGAAGCACCCGTCGTTCGAGAAGGAGCGGCTTTTGGTCGTCCAGCTCGAAGGCGTCGACGGCCGGCCCGACGGCGAGCCGGTCCTCGCCTTCGACCGGCTGGGCGCGGGCAAGGGCGACCGGGTCGTCCTGACCAGCGACGGGGCCCTGCTGCGAGAGCTGCTCGGCCGCGACACCCCGGGGCGCTGGAGCGTCATGGGCGTGCCCGACGCGCGGTGAATCCGAAGTCCAAGCCAAGGCGGGAACGAAGGCGATGACCCAGGCGACCTGGAACGGATACGAGGCGATGCGGCGGGCGACGGCCCCGGGGATCATCCCCGCGGCCTTCGCCCCCTCGCGCGTGCTCGACCCGATCCGCGCCGTGGACGAGGCCGTGCGGTCCGTGCTGGCCGAGCTGTTCGGGACGGCCACGCGGCGGGCGACGACGGCGGCCGCCGAGGCGGTCTTCGCCGACCGCCTGTTCGGCCTGAAGCACGCCGAGGCGCTCGCGCCCGGCGCGACGTCGATCCGGGTCGCGGCGGGGACCGTCGTCACCCCCCTGGCCCGCGACCTCCTCAAGCGGCGAGGCGTCGTCGTCCGGCTCGCCGGCATGGCCGAGGTCGCCGCGACGGCCCGGGGCGAGTGGGCCTTCGCCGTCGAGGCCGCGGCGGGCTGGCTGCACGCCCTGCAGCGGTCGTTCCTCGAGGACGGCGGGCTGTGGAACGAGCTGGAGCCGTCGGTCGACGCGGTCGTCGCGTGGCTCGGCGCGGGCGAAGGCCGCGGGGCCCTGCTCGTCACGACCGACGGCGCGACGGCGGTCTGGCGGTCGTGCCGGGCGCACGGCGTTCGGGCGGCCTTCGCGAGCGAGCCGGCCGACGTCCATCGCGCCACGCGTTCCCTGGGCGCCAACCTGATCGTCGTCGACCCGGCCGGCAAGTCGATCGCCTGGATCAAGCAGCTCGCGACCGCCTTCCGCCGGGCCGGCGCCCCGCGGGACGTGATGGGCCTGGAACTCGCACACGGGGGGACGTCATGAGGATCGTCGAGGTCGTGGGCCGCGTGACGCTGTCGCGGATGCACCCGAGCCTGACCGGCGCCCGGTTCCCGATCGTCCTGCCGATGACCCTGACGGCCCTCCGCGACGGCGCGCCCGACCGCGGCGAGGAGCTGGTCGCCTACGACAAGCTGGGCGTGGGCCCCGGCGACCTGGTCGGCCTGAGCGAAGGGGGCGAGGCGGCCAACCCCTTCGGCAAGGTGAAGACCCCGGTCGACGCCTACTGCGCCTGCCTGCTCGACGCGATCTCCTTCTAACCCATATACGCATTCACACGAATTCGACCCAAACGACCATCCCACGACGGCGAAGCGAGGAGCGGCCATGAGCGCGATGAACGAGTGGAAACTGCGGGAGATGATGTGCGAGATCGGCCGGCGGATCTACGACAAGGGGTTCGCGGCGGCCAACGACGGCAACATCAGCTACCGCCTGAGCGAGGACCGCGTCCTCTGCACGCCGACGCGGGTCTCCAAGGGCTTCATGAAGCCCGACGACCTCTGCATCATCGACATGGAGGGCAAGCAGATCTCCGGCAAGCGCAAGCGCTCCAGCGAAATGCTGCTGCACCTCGCCGCGCTGAAGGCCCGCCCCGACATGCGCTCGTGCGTCCACTGCCACCCGCCCCACGCGACGGCCTTCGCGGTGGCCAAGGAGCCGATCCCGAAGTGCGTCCTGCCCGAGATCGAGGTCTTCCTGGGCGAGGTCGCCATCTCGCCCTATGAGACCCCCGGCGGCCAGAAGTTCGCCGACACGATCCTCCCCTACGTCAAGGACACCGAGACGATCCTGCTGGCCAACCACGGCACGATCACCCTGGGGGTCGACCTCGAGGACGCGTACTTCAAGACCGAGATCATCGACGCCTACTGCCGGATCCTGCTGCTGGCCAAGCAACTCGGCCGGGTGAACTACTACGGCGACGACAAGGCCGCCGAGCTGATCAAGCTCAAGCCGGGCCTGGGCATCCCCGACGCCCGGCTCACCCGCGGGCTGGAGAACTGCGACCTCTGCGGCAACAGCCTCTTCCGCGAGGGCTACGGCTCGTTCAGCCCCGAGCCCAAGGTCTTCCTCCACCCCAAGCTGATCGACCAGGCCGCCCAGGGCGGCGAGACCTCGGCCTGCGGCTGCTCGACCGGCGAGGACCGCGCCGGCAACGGCTCCTCGGCCCACGGCCGGACGTCGTCCAACGGCAACGGCGCCCCCGCCGGCCCGAACGTCGACGCCCTCGTCCAGTCGATCACCGACCAGGTCATGAGCGCCCTCAACGGCTCGGCGAAGTAAGCCGTCCCAATTATCTTCACGTAGGCGATCGTAGTCAGCGTCCGGGAGGACGAACCCTTGAAAGTCAGCATCATCGGCGGCGGCGGCCTGGTCGGCTCGTGCGCGGCGTTCGCCCTGCAATGCGGCGGGGTGGTCGCCGGGCTCGACCTGATCGACGTCAACGGCGACCTGTGCAAGGGGCAGGCGCTCGACCTGCTCCACGGCGCGTCGCTGACGGCCGACCAGGTGATCCGGGCGACGGGGTACGAGGCGATCCCCCAGAGCGACCTCGTCATGATCACGGCCGGGCTCCGCCGCAAGCCCGACGAGAGCCGGCTCGACCTGATCAACCGCAACGTCGAGCTGTTCCTGAAGATCCTCGACGACGTCAAGGCCGCCGGCCTGAAGCGCGAGGCGATCGTCCTGGTCGTCTCGAACCCGGTCGACGTGCTGACGTACCTGGCGACGAACCGGCTGGGCCTGCCCGCCTCGCAGGTCATCGGCCTGGGGACGCAGCTCGACACGGCGCGGTTCCGCAGCCTGATCGCCGAGGCGCTCAAGCTGCCGCCGACGCAGGTGACGGCGACGATCCTGGGCGAGCACGGCGACAGCATGGTGCCGATCTGGTCGGCCGCCCAGGCCGCCGGGCTGCCGCTGGAGAAGTTCCCGGGCTGGACCGCCGCGCTGGGCGAGTCGCTCTTCGCCCGGGCCAAGGCGAGCGGGGCCGAGGTCATCAAGCTCAAGGGGGGCGCGGGGTTCGCCGTCGGGCTGTCGATCCGCGAGGTCGTCCACGCGATCGCGCTCGACTCCGGCCGCATCCTGCCGGTGTCGTCGCTGGTGAACGGGCCTTACGGCATCCGCGACGTCTGCATCTCGATCCCCACGGTCGTCGGCCGCTCGGGGGTCGTCGCCCAGCGCGAGATCGAGCTGTGGACGAAGGAGACCGCGTCGCTCCAGCGCTCGGCGCAGGTGCTCCGCGAGACGATCGACCTGGTGCTCAAGGGCAACCCGAAGGCGGCCGGTAAGGCCCCGGCCGCGGCCGGCAAGCCCGCCGAGTCCGGCCCGCGGCCGGTGCGGGTCACGATGGGGGGCGGGGGCGGCGGCCCGATCGTCGGCGCGGCGTCGCGCGTGACGGTCTCCGGCCTGGGGAGCGGCAATGGCAACGGGAACGGCTACGGCCGAGGGGGCCGCTGAGATGGTGAAGTCGCTCGACAGAAAGCTCGCCGCGATCCTGGCGAATCCCGACTGCCGGGAGTTCATCCTGGCCGACGCCAAGGACGCCGACATGGCCCTGGGCCTGGGCGCGCCCGGCAAGTCGCCCGAGCTGCACGCCGGCGAGGTCCGGTTCAAGACGCTCGAAGAGTACCGCGACCAGATGCGGCTCATCACCCGCCAGGGGCTCGTCGACATCATGCTCATGTCGGCCAGTTCCAACTATGCGTTGACGTTCGGCGAACGGCTGTTCGACGGCTCGGCCGTCACGCCCGCCATCCGCGCCAACGACACGACCGACATCCACCTGGCGCGGGGCTCGTCGTACGCCGCCGAGCCCGCCCTCCCCTTCCGCACCGCCAGCCTCGACCACGCGATGTGCGGCCACCTCGACTGCAAGCCCGAGGAGCGGACGCTGGGCTCGAATCTGGGCCTCTACAGCGTCACCTTCAACAACGACCTGAGGCGCGACCTGGAGACGCTCGAACGCTTCCACGCCTTCCGCGAGGAGGCCGAGCGCAAGGGCTTCCGCTACTTCCTGGAGGTCTTCGACCCCAACGTCGCCACCGGCCTGGCGCCCGACGTCCTGCCGTTCTACCTCAACGACATGATCACCCGGATGCTCGCGGGCGTCGCCCCGGCCGGCCGGCCCGTCTTCCTCAAGATCGTCTACCACGGCCCCAAGGCCATGGAAGAGCTGGTTCGATTCGACCGCAAGCTCGTCGTCGGCATCCTGGGCGGCTCGTCGGGGACCACCCGCGACGCCTTCCAGCTCCTGCACGACGCGCAGAAGCACGGCGCGAAGGTCGCCCTGTTCGGCCGCAAGATCAACCACGCCGAGAACCAGCTCGCGTTCGTGCAGTTCCTGCGGCTGATCGTCGACGGCGTCATCCAGCCCGTCGACGCCGTCAAGGCGTACCACGCGGTGCTCGGCAAGCTGGGCGTGGCCCCGCATCGGCCCCTGGAGGACGACCTCAAGGTCACCGAGCAGTCGATGAGCTACGCCGGCGGCAAGAGCGTAACCGTCCCGCCCCCGCAGGCGGCCCCCGCGGCCGCGCCGACCGCGGCGCCCTCGCTGTTCGCGGCGAAGCCCTCGACGAACGGCTTCCACGCGACGAACGGCTCGGCCGGTACGAACGGCGACGGCTTCCACGCGCCGGCCCGGCCGCTGGTGACGGAGTCGCGGTCGACGCGCGAGACCCGCAACGGCGTCTCGGCGGCCGCCGAGGCCCCGGACGGGCGGCCCGACTTCGCGCGGATGAGCCCCTCGGACCGGCTGGCGTACCATCGCGACCGGCTGGGACTGGGGCGCTGACACCGGCCGGGCGATTCTCGTACGCTGGTTCCCTGGCCCAACGCGCCGGCCCCCTCCACGGACGGGTCGGCGCGCCGTCCAAGGAACCGGATCCGCCCCCGGGCGGGGAGAATCGCATGATGTCGGTCCGTACGAGTCGAGCCCTGCTGGCGGCCTGCGCCGCGGCGTTCCTCCTCCCCGCGGCGACGGCGATCGGCGAGGAGGCCGTCGACGTCAAGGCGAGCTACACCAAGTATGAGTTCCTGATCCCGATGCGCGACGGCGTCCGCCTGTTCACGGCGGTCTACGTCCCCAAGGACCGCTCGCGCGTCTACCCGATCATGCTCAACCGGACCCCCTACGGCGTCGCCCCCTACGGCCCCGACGCCTATCGAGCGGCGCTCGGCCCCTCGCCCAGGTTCAGCGACGACGGCTTCATCTTCGCCTATCAGGACGTCCGCGGGCGGTACATGTCCGAGGGCGAATACGTCAACATGCGCCCGCACCTGGCGATCAAGACCGACGCCAACGAGATCGACGAGAGCACCGACACCTACGACACGATCGACTGGCTGTTGAAGAACGTCGGAGGCCACAACGGCAAGGTCGGCCAGTGGGGGATCTCGTACCCGGGCTTCTACACCTCGATGGGGATGATCGACGCCCACCCGGCGCTCAAGGCGTCGTCGCCGCAGGCCCCGATCGCCGACTGGTTCGCCGGCGACGACTGGCACCACAACGGGGCCCTCTTCCTGGCCCACGCGTTCAACTTCATGTCGAGCTTCGGCCACCCCCGGCCGGCCCCGGTGAAGAAGAACGCGTTCGACCGCACGATGTACAACGACAAGCCCGACGGCTACGCCTTCTTCCTCGGCCTGGGCCCGCTCGCGAACGCCGACGCCCGCTATTACAAGGGGGACGTCCCGTTCTGGAACGAGATGATGAAGCACGCCGACTACGACGACTTCTGGAAGGCCCGCAACATCCGCCCCCACCTCAAGAACATCAAGCCGGCCGTCCTCAACGTCGGCGGCTGGTACGACGCCGAGAACCTCTACGGCCCGCTGGAGACCTACCGCGCCGTCGAGGCGTCCAGCCCGAAGGCGACGAACGTCCTGGTGATGGGCCCCTGGTCGCACGGCAGCTGGTCGGGCGGCGACGGCGCGTCGCTGGGGCCGATCGCCTTCCACTCGAACACGGCCGAGTACTACCGCGACCAGATCGAGTTCCCCTTCTTCCAGACGATCCTGAAGGGGGGCGACGGCCCGGCGGCCCTCCCCGAGGCGCGCGTCTTCGAGACCGGGACGAACCAGTGGCGGACGTTCGACGCCTGGCCCCCCAAGGCGGCCAAGCCGAAGACGCTCTACCTGGCGGCCGGGGGCGGCGTCGCGTTCTCGCCGCCGGAGTCGGCGGCCTCGCCGTCGTTCGACGAGTACGTCAGCGACCCGGCCAAGCCCGTCCCGTTCATCGACGCCGTCTCGAACCGGATGACCGGCGACTACATGATCCAGGACCAGCGGTTCGCCTCGCGCCGGCCCGACGTTCTGGTCTACCAGACCGGGCCCCTGGCCGAAGACCTCACGCTCGTGGGGCCGATCCAGGTGAAGATCCACGTCTCGACCTCGGGGGGCGACTCCGACTGGGTCGTCAAGCTGGTCGACGTCTTCCCCGACGACCACGCCGGCGAGACCACGGCCGGGACGCCCCTGGCGAGCTTCCAGGGCCTGGTCCGCGGCGACGTCATGCGGGGCCGCTACCGCAACAGCCTCTCGGCCCCCGAGCCCTTCGTCCCCAACCAGCCGACCGCGGTGAACTTCACGATGCAGGACGTCGACCACACGTTCCGCTCGGGCCACCGGCTGATGATCCAGGTCCAGAGCACCTGGTTCCCGCTGGTCGACCGCAACCCGCAGAAGTACGTCGACGTCTACGCGGCCAAGCCGGAAGACTTCCAGAAGGCCGTCCAGCGCGTCTTCCACGAGCCCGCCGCCCCCTCGCGGCTGGAGGTCCTCGAACTGCCGCGCTGAGCGCGGCCGGGGGGGGGCGCAGGCTACGGCGGGGCGCGGCCCGCGGATATAATCGGGTGGGAAGTCGATCCCGCATCCGAGAGGCCGCAGCGAGAGAGGAAGTCGATGAACCGTCCGTCCTATCGCGTCACGGAGCTGCTCGGCGACGGCATCGGGGCCGAGCTGTCCGAGGCGGTGCACCGCCTGGCCGAGGCGCTCCCCGTCCAGCTGGAGTTCGTCCCGGTCGACCTCCGCGTCGAGAACCGTCGCGCGCGGGGCAAGGCGCTCTACGACGAGGCGGTGGCGACGATCCTCGAGACCAAGGTGGCGCTCAAGCACCCGACGGCGACCACCGAGGAGAGCCCCAACGCGGTGCTCCGCCGCCGCCTGGACCTCTCGGTCATCCACCGGCCGGTCTACACGATCCCCGGCGTGCCGACCAACTTCCGCCGCGAGCTGGACCTGGACATCGTGCGGATCGCCACCGGCGGCACCTACGACGACCCCGGCCGGATGATCGGCGACGACGGCGCGGTGAGCCTGCGGATCGTCGAGCGGCGGCCGGTCCGCGAGGCCGCCCGCTACGCGTTCAACCTGGCGCGTAAGACGAGCAAGCGGGTCACCAGCGCGTCGAAGTACACCATCCAGAAGGCGACCGACGGCCTGTTCGAGAAGGTGGCGCAGGAGGTCGCCGGCCAGTTCCCCGAGGTGCCGCACTCGGTCGAGCTGTTCGACGCCCTGCTCGGCAAGGTGATCATGGCGCCGGAGAAGTTCCAGATCGTGCTGGTGCTCAACGAGTACGGCGACTTCCTCTCGGACATGGCCTGCGGCCTGGCCGGCTCGCTGGGGATCGGGGCCAGCTCGAACCTGGCGTTCGACGCCTCGGCCGTCGTCCGCGTGGCCCTGTTCGACGCCGCCCACGGCACCGCGCCCGACATCGCCGGCAAGCACCTGGCGAACCCGACGGCCATCTTCCTGGCGTTCTCGATGCTGCTCTATCAGCTCGGCGAGATCGGCCTGGGCCAGGCCGTGAAGAACGCGACGCTCGACCTGCTGCGCGAGGGGGTCCGGACGCCCGACCTGGGCGGCGGCGAGTCGACCGAGTCGTTCACCGAGGCCGTGGCGAAGGAGGTCGCCCGCCGCGTCGGCGAGAAGGCCGGGCCGCCGCCGGCCGCCTGACCGCCCCGCCGCCGGGTGCGCCGCGGCCCACTTGACGGCCCGCCCTTCACACCTTGTAATCGAGTCTCGCGCACGCCCGCCGGCCCCAGGCCGACGTCGCGGGGCGACGGCCCACGAGCCCGCGGCCGAAGAGGGGGACGAATCCCCCGGCCCGCGGGCCGCCCTTCCCGAGAACGGCCCCCCATGCCCGTCGGAGACGATTCGGCGCAGCCCGCCTCGAAGCCGAGGCCGAGCGCGAGCCAGGTGCTGGTCGTCACCAGCGTGATGTTCACCTTCATCTCGTACTGGCGCACGGCGGCGATCGTGCTGTGCGACCTGGCGAGCACCGCGTACTACATCGGCGGCATCGTCGAGTCGCAGATCGGCCGGGCGGCCCCCTGGTTCATCCTCGGCGTGATGCTCTTCAGCTACGCCGTGCGGAACGTCTACATCGAGAGCTGCGCCATGTTCGTGCGCGGCGGCGTCTACCGGATCGTCAAGGAGGCGATGGGGCGGCAGGCGGCGGGGCTGGCGGTCTCGGCCCTGCTGTTCGACTTCATCCTGACCGGCCCGATCAGCGGCGTCACGGCCGGCCAGTACATCATCGGCCTCGTCAACGACCTGCTGAACCTGGGGCCGGCCAGCCCGATTATCGCCAACCAGGACCTGCTCTCGTCGCTGATCGCGATCGCGGTGACGGTCTACTTCTGGCGGGTGAACATCAAGGGGATCCACGAGTCGAGCGACCAGGCGCTGAAGATCATGGGGGCGACGACCGTGATGGCCGTGGTCCTGATCGTCTGGTGCCTGGCGACGATGGCGGTCGACGGCTCGAAGCGGCACCTGCCGCCGGTCACGCCCGACTTCTCGCGGAAGGTCGACGCGCAGGGCAAGCCGGTGCTCGACCCGTTCGAGCGGCAGGTGGACCCCCTGGGCTTCCTGGGCCACACGGCGGTCGCCGAGGCGCTGCGGCCCGAGGCGATCACGGGCCACTGGTGGAGCCTCGTCGGCGTCTTCGGCCTGGTCGTCGCCTTCGGCCACTCGGTGCTCGCCATGAGCGGCGAGGAGACGCTGGCGCAGGTCTACCGGGAGGTCGAGAGCCCGAAGCTCAAGAACTTCAAGAAGGCGGCGTTCATCGTCTTCGTCTACAGCCTGCTCTTGACGTCGCTGATCAGCTTCTTCGCCGTGATGATCATCCCCGACGACGTGCGGATGTCGCAGTATTCGGGCAACCTGATCGGCGGCCTGGCGATGCACGTGATCGGGCCCCAGTGGGCCCGGCTGGGGCTCAACGCGCTGGTGGTGGTGGTCGGCTTCCTGATCCTCTCGGGCGCGGTCAACACGGCGATCATCGGCTCCAACGGCATCCTCAACCGGGTCTCCGAGGACGGCGTGCTGCCCGACTGGTTCCTCAAGCCGCACCCCCGGTACGGGACGACCTCGCGGCTGATCAACCTGGTGGGCGTCCTCCAGATCGTCACGATCCTGCTGAGCCGGGGCCACGTCCTGACGCTCGGCGAGGCGTACGCCTTCGGCGTGATCTGGAGCTTCGTCTTCATGTCGCTGTCGATGCTGATCCTGCGGTTCCGGCGGCCGGGCGAGCGCGAATACGAGGTGCCGTTCAACATCCGGATCGGCCGGGTCGACGTCCCGGTCGGCATGACGCTCATCTTCCTGGTGCTGGCGATGGCCTCCATGGCCAACCTGCTGACCAAGGAGGTCGCCACGATCTCCGGGGTGGTCTTCACGGCGGCCTTCTTCGCGGTCTTCCAGGTCAGCGACCACCTCCGCCGCCGCCGCGAAGGCTCGGGGGGCCACGAGCACCTCGAGCAGTTCAACCAGCAGGAGGCCGACAAGGTCTCGGTCGCGAGCCTCGGCCTGACCCGCCCCTACCGCAAGCTGGTGGCGATCCGCTCGCCGCACAACCTGGGCATGCTCCAGAAGTGCCTGGACGAGACCGACCCCGAGACGACCGACGTCGTCGTGATGACGGCCAACGTCCTGCCCAAGGGGAGCGCCGACTTCGAGGCGACGATCACCGACTACGACCGCCAGCTCCTGACGGCCGTCGTGAACCTGGCCGAGTCGGCCGGCAAGTCGGTCAAGCCGCTGATCGTGCCCACCAACGAGCCCCTGTACGCCCTGGCGCAGACGGCGCGGACGATCGGCGCGCAGGAGCTGATCATGGGCATGTCGAACAAGTTCAACCCCGAGGACCAGCTCGACCAGGTCGCGCTGTACTGGCTGAACATCTGCGGGCCCAGGCCCGACCCGCTGTCGATCCGGGTCCTGGGACCGGACCGGGACGTCCGGCTGGACATCGCCGGCGGCAGCCAGATCCCCAAGCCGGGGGCGGCGGCGGCCGGCGCGGCGCAGCTGCTGGCCGACCTGAGGCGGGGCTGGCACGGGGTCGAGCGGCTGCTGCTGGCGTACGACGGCAGCCCGCTCAGCTCCGACTTTTTGGACACGGTCATGAGCTTCCTCGACCCGGCGGTCGAGGTGACGCTGCTGCACGTCGCCGAGGCCGAGACGGGCGTGGAAGCGGAGGTCGAGGGCCGCCGGATCGTCGAGCGCGGCGCCGAGCGGGCTCGCGAGCTGGGCCGCCGGGTGGCGTTCAAGCTGGCCCACGGCGAGGCCGGCCCGGAGATCGTCCACGAGGCCGTCGAGGGGAAGGCCGACGCGATCTTCATGAGCCTGAGGGGCGTCTATCGCCGCGGCGACACCTCGGCGTTCGCCTCCAACACCCGCTACGTCCTGGAGAACGCCCCCTGCCGCGTCATCCTGGGCTTCGCCCCCAAGTCGATCCCGGCCCCCGCCCCCGCCGCGGCCGTCGGGGGGGCCTGATCCGTCGGGCTCAGGGCTCCTCGAACGCGTCGGCCTCGCCGCGGCACCGTCGCAGCCAGCCCTCGGTCGCGAGCGGGGGGCTCAGGTGGAAGCCCTGGGCCACGTCGCACCCCCAGGTCCGCAGGAGGTTCAGGGCGGCCTCGTCCTCGACCCCCTCGGCGACGACGCGGAGCCCCAGGTTGTGGCCCAGGTCGATGACCGAGCGGACGATGCAGGCGTCCCGCGGGTTGACGGCCATGTCCTTGACGAACGACCGGTCGACCTTCACCTCGTCGACCGGCAGCTCCTTCAGGTAGGCCAGCGACGAGTACCCGGTCCCGAAGTCGTCGATCGAGATCCGCACGCCCAGCTCGTGGAGGGCGTGCAGGACCGCCTTCGCCCGCGCCGGGCTCTTCATGATGGCGCCCTCGGTGACCTCGATCGTCAGGCGGCGGGGGGACGTCGCGTACGCCCGCAGCAGCTCGACGACGTCGGCGACGAGGTTCGGCTCCAGGAGGATGTCCGGGGCGAGGTTCACCGCGACCCCCGGGCTCGCCCCGGCGGCGGCCAGGTCGCGGCCGTCGCTCAGCGCCCGGTCGAGGACCCAGCGGCTCAGGGGCCGGATCAGGCCGGTCTCCTCGGCCAGCGGGATGAACGCGCCGGGGGGCAGCATGCCGTCGCGGGGGTGCCGCCAGCGGACCAGGGCCTCGGCGCCGGCGTCGCGCATCGACCTCAGGTCGACCTTCGGCTGGTAATGCAGGAGGAGTTGGTCCTCCTCGACGGCCTGCCTCAGCTCGCCGACCATGTTCAGCCGGCGGGGGCTGCCGCGGTCCAGCTCCGCCTGGTACACCGTCCAGCCGGAGCGGGCGCGCTTGGCCGAGTACATGGCGATGTCGGCGACCCGCAGGAGCGCCGCCACGTCGCGGCCGTGGTCGGGGTACAGCGCGATGCCGACGCTGGCGCCGACCTCGAGCATCTGGCCCTTGACCGGGATCGGCCGCTGCAGGCTGGCGAGGATCGCCTGGGCCGTCGCCACCGCCTCGGCCCGGCCCGCCCCCCCCACCAGGATCCCGAACTCGTCGCCCCCCAGCCGGGCGATCAGGTCGGACCGCGTGACGGCGTCGTTCAGCCGCGGGTTCAGCTCCTGCAGGACGGCGTCGCCGTGGTCGTGGCCGAAGGCGTCGTTGATCTCCTTGAACCGGTCCAGGTCCAGCAGCAGGAACGCGAACCGGGGGCACGTCGACTTCTCCGAGACGAACGACTCCATCACGGCGTGCAGCAGGTTGCGGTTGGGCATCCCGGTCAACACGTCGTGGTTGGCGCGGTGGGAGAGCCGTTCCTCGGCGAGCTTGAGCTTGGTGATGTCGTAGCAGCCGCCGACCACGTACGACGGGGCGACCCCGAACTTGCCGAACGGGCGGCCGTGGCCGTGGAGCCAGCGCAGGCCGCCGTCGGGCAGGACGACCCGGAACTCCATGGGGGCGTTGAGGCCCTCGGTCCGGCTGGCCTCGATGATCTCCCTGACGCCCTGCCGGTCGTCGGGGTGGATCCGCCGCAAGGTCTCTTCGATGCTGGGGGGCACGTCCCGAGAGGCGCCCAGGAGCTTCCGCATCTGGTCGTCCCACTCCATGGTCCCGCTCTCGAAATCCAGGCGGTACGTCCCGGTCCCCGAGGCGGCCATCGCGACGGCGTGGCGCTGCTGGCTCTCGCGCAGGAGCTTCTCGGCGGCCTTGCGGTCGGTGACGTCGATATGCAGGCCCATCCATTCGCGGAACGAGCCGTCGGGGGCGAGGATCGGCACCGCCCGGGCGTACGTGTCGCGATACTGGCCGTCGCGGCGGCGGACGCGGTGCTCGAACAGGTGCGTCTCGCGGGTGCGGATGACGGCCGACCAGACGCGGACGGTCTCCGCCCGGTCCTCGGGGTGGACGGCGTCGAGCCAGCCCCAGCCCTTCAGCTCGTCGAACGTCTGGCCCGTGAACGCGCTCCAGCCCGGCTGCTCGTATTCGAACTCGCCCGAGGCCGGCGTGCTCCAGACCATCGCCGCCGTGGCGTCGACCAGCGATCGATAGCGCAGCTCGTCGAGCCGCGTCGACTCCTCGATCCGCTTCCGCTCGGTGATGTCGGTCGAGATCCCGCAGATCGCGTAGACGCGGCCCGTCGCGTCGAGCAGCGGCTCCTTCACCGAGACGAAGGCCCGGGGCCGGTCCGAGCCCGGCACCCGCAGCAGCTCCTCGATCTCCGACGCCCCCCCGCCCGCCGTCGCGAGCAGGTCGTTGGCGCGGAAGGCGTCGGCCGTCGCCGCGTCCCAGAGCTCGTGGTCGGTCTTCCCCAGGACGTCATCGGGCCGGAGGCCGGAGATCGACTCGAACCGGGAGTTGACGAAGAGGTAGCGGCCCTCGACGTCCTTGATGTAGACGATCGCCCGGGAGTTCTCGAGGATCGCGCGGGGGAAGTCCACCCGCCGCGGCGAGGCGCCGCAAACGCAGGCCGCCGGGGCCGTCGCGGCGACGGCGGGCTGGACCTCGACGCGCGTGAGGAGGCGGAGGGCCGCCCTCGGCTCGTCGACGAGATCGCGCCCCGCCCGCGCGTCCCTCGGACGCCCGAAGTCGCGTCGCCCCTTCATGATCGTGCCTCCTCAGCCATCGAGGATCCGGGCCGGGCCGCCGTCCGCGCGGCCCGCGCGACGTCCGGAGGCCCGCACGCGGCGGCCCTCCACTCTAGAATCTAGGTCGCCGCCCGCCGGGGCCGGGGGCCTGCGGGAATTTCGCACCTTCAGGGGCGATCCGGGTCCCCCGCCCAGGTGCGCACCCGGTCGACGAGGCGGGCGGCGAGGTCGGGGCCGGGCTCCAGGGTCTCGGTCGGGCGGCCGGGGCGGACGAGGTGGAAGGTGTGGCGGCCCGCCCGGACGTCGCGCAGGTCGTTGGCGACGGTCAGGTCGGCGCGGTTGATCAGGCAGGCGTCGCGGGCCTGGCGGATCAGCTCGTCGGTCGCCACGCCCGACTGGAGCTTGAAGCCGACGAGGTAGGCCGACGGCGCCCAGTCGCGCACCGACCGGATCACCTTCGGCGTCCGCCGCAGCGGGATCGTCAGGCCGTCGAGCTTCGAGCTGATCTTGCCGACGCGGGGCTCCGGCTCGTAGTCCGAGACCGCCATCGGCAAAAAGGCGACGTCGATCGGCCCGGCCGTCAGGACGGCGCGGAGCGCCTCGGCGTACTCGGCGACCGTCCCGACCGGCAGGGGCCGCAGGTGGAGCCGGCCGCGGGCCTCCCGCCAGCGGCGCCGCAGCCGTTCGAGCCGCTCGCCCTCGGCGCGGGGGTCGGCGTCGAGGTCGCAGCGGGCGGACCGCAGGATGGGCGGCTCGGCGTGCGGGGCGTGGACGTGCCAGACCTCGTCGCCGCGGTCCAGGCAGGCCTCGGCGATCGCGGCGGCGGTCCGGCCCGTCGACACGTTCGTGATCACGCGCACGTCGTCGATGGGGGCGGACGTCCCGCCGCCGGTCACGACCACCTTCATGACGACCCGGCTCCTCTCGCGCCCCTTGCACGCCCCGTCCGGCCTGGGCTACGCTCGCCGGAAATCAACCGAAGCCGGGCGGACGTCGCCTCGCGCCTCCCGACCGCACCAACCTCGCCCGAGCAGGCCGCCATGACCGCCGACAGCCCCGCCCGCCGACCCGCCGACCCCGCCGTGCGCGACCTGTTCGAGGAGATGCGCCGCTGGCCGATCTTCGACCCGCACTCGCACATCGACCCCCGCCGGCCGGCGGCCCGGAACCTCGACGAGGTCCTAGGATACCATTATTACACCGAGCTGGCCCATTCCTCCGGGATGCCCGCCGAGGCCGTCGCCCCCGAGCTGGCCCCCCGCGCCCGGTCCGAGAACCTGGCCCGCCACCTGGCGGCGATCGACAACACCGTCCAGCATTCCTGGCTGATCGAGATCGCCCGGACCTTCCACGCGTTCCCCCACGACCGCATCGGCCCGGAGACCGTGGGCGGCCTCTACGACGCCGCCCTGCGCGACGGCGAGGCCGCCGGCGCGGCCTGGGACGAGCAGGTCTGGGAGCGAAGCAACCTGGAGGCCGTCTTCCTGACCAACGAGTTCGACGACCCGCTCGAAGGCTGGGACGTCGACCGCTACGTCCCCTGCCTGCGGACCGACGACCTGGTGCTGAAGCTCCACGAGCCCCGGACGGTCGAGCGGCTGAAGGCGGCGACCGGCGTCGACGTCGGCGACGGGGCCGGGCTCCGCGAGGCGGTCGTCAAGCTGTTCGAACGGTTCGTCGCCCGGGGCGCCCGCGCCTGCGCGATCAGCCTGCCGCCCGATTTCGAGCCCCGGCGCGCGACGCCCCGGCGGGCGGTCACGCCGGTCCGGCGGGCGATCCGGGGGCTCGACCTCCGGCCCGACGAGCACGCCGAGATCCGCGCGACGGTCTTCTGGATGCTGGCCGAATGCTGCGCCGAGTTCCGGCTGCCGTTCGACCTCATGATCGGCCCGATCCGCAACGTCTACCCGGCGGGCGTCGCCGGCGGCCGCGACCTGTTCGACCGCCGGGTCAGCCTGTACGGATACCGCGAGTTGTTCAACCACTTCGCCGGGGTGACGTTCCCGGTCTCGACGCTCTCGCCCGACGCCGGCGCCGAGCTGGTCGCCTATTCCTGGATCTTCCCGAACGTCCTGCCGATGGGCCACTGGTGGTACTCGAACGTCCCGGCGTTCATCGCGGCCGACCTGGCGGCGCGGTTGCAGGCGGTGCCCAAGGTGAAGCTCCTGGGCTACTACTCCGACGCCTACAAGCTCGAATTCATCCTGCCCAAGTTCGACATGTACCGGCGGATCCTGGCCGAGACG
Source organism: Paludisphaera mucosa (assembly GCF_029589435.1). Taxonomy (NCBI): domain Bacteria; kingdom Pseudomonadati; phylum Planctomycetota; class Planctomycetia; order Isosphaerales; family Isosphaeraceae; genus Paludisphaera; species Paludisphaera mucosa. Next base: position 637,580 of record NZ_JARRAG010000002.1, read on the forward strand.
CTCGCCGAACAGGGGATCGTCGGCCAGAGATGGTCGCCCGACCGGGCGCTCGAGGTCGCTAAACTCATCCTGGTCGACAATCCGCGACGCGTCTTCCCGCATCGGGCCCGGTGATGACGCGCGGCGATTTGACCGGGGCGGGATCCGAGGGCATCCTTGAGGACGTCGGCCGCGCGCCGACCGCGTCGACAATCCGCCGGACGATTTCGGCGTACGAGACGACCGTTCTCGTCGGCCTCCACGCCGATCGAACTTGAGGATCGACCCCATGCGGCCCGCACACCCGGTGACCCGATATCCGGCGCTCCTGCTCGCCACGCTGGCGGTCGGAGCCTTCCAGCCCGCGAGGGCCCAGAACGACCCCGGCCTCTCGTCGGGGAGCGGCGTCGGGACGGGGACGGGCCGGTCGTCGGCGGTCGAGAACGCCCCCCTGCCCGGCCAGGACCCGGCGGGCCGCGGCCTGGAGGGACGGCCGCCGGGCGGCCCCCCGCCCGATTTCACGGGCACGACCGCGCCCCTGGGGCCCGGGGTGAACACCCACTTCCCCAACGACCCCTCCATCGCCCCGTACCTGATGATGGACGCCGGCGGCCCCGGCGGACCCGCCGGCAGCCTGCGCATCACCCCCGAGATGATCGACCGGGCCAAGGCGATCTCCGAGCCCGGCGAACGGGGCCGGATCCTGCTCCAGATCGCCCGGGGCTCGATCCTCAGCAACCAGCTCACGGTCGCCCACCGGGCGATCGAAGAGGCCGCCACGGCCGCGACCGAGGAGCCGAACCAGCTCATCCACGACCAGCTCATCATCTCCATCGTCACCACCGCCGGCCTGCTCTCCGACGCCCTGCTGCGCGAGGGCAAGCCCCAGGTCCGCCTCTTCCCCGACGAGGCCGAGGACGAGAAGCTCCAGCCGCGGATGGCGGCCGACGTCGCCATCCGGCTCGCCCGGCTCGAATGGCGGCGGTCGGCCTTCATGGCCCAGCAGACCCGCAACCCGACCTACCGCAGCGAGTACCTCGACCGCGCCGTCGAGAACATGGCCGTCGGCAGCGCGATCATCGCCCTGGAATACGCCTCCTCGACCGCCCGCGACGAGAAGGTCAGCGACGAGCAGCGCGCCGCCTACTCCGGCCAGGCCGACGACATTTTGGAGGAGGGGGCCGACACCGCCCAGCGGATCGAGCGGCCGATCTGGCGGAACCGGGCGATGGAGCGGCTCGCCACCGCCGCCGGCGAGTCCGGCCAGTACGAGCGGGCCACCGACCTGGCCAACCGGATCAAGAACGCCGAGGCCCGCGCCCGGGCCCTGGTCCTGGTCGCCGAGTTCCAGGCCCGCAAGAGCCGCGACGACGACGCCACCCGCAGCTACAACCTCGCCGCCGAGGCCGTCGCCTCGGTCCAGCAGCGCGGCCTCCGCGGCGTCCTCGCCGGCATCCTGATCGACAGCCTCATCTCCACCGGCCGGTTCGACGACGCCCGCGCCAGCCTGGTGCTCTACCCGTCCGACGCCGAGCGGTTCGTCGCCATGGGCGCCATCGCCGAGTCGTTCGGCCTCCGCCGGATGCCCGACGAGGCCCGCTCGTGGATCGACCGCGACGTCCCGACCGAGTACCGCTCGACGCTCCTCCGCCGCCTCAACAACGGCCTGCTCCGCGGCATCTCCGAGGCCCGCTCCCGCGAATTCCAGGGGGGCCGCGACGCCGCCCCCAGCCGCATGGAGTGACGGCCCGACGGCCGTCCCCGAATCCCCCCGAAGGCGACGGCGTCCCCCCCGGACGCCGTCGCCTTCGCGTTTCCGGGACTTCCGCCCCAAGCGACGGCCCCCTCGCGACCGATAAGGAGAGATGAGCCGGCGCACGGACGCGCCGGGGAGCGGGCGGTCCCGAACGCCGGGGGCGGCGGATCCATGAGGAGAGCGAGGATACGCCCGCGAACACGGGCCGCGGCCCTGCTGGCGTTCCTCGCCGTGCCCGGATGCATGACGGTCGAGCATTCCAACGACCGCGCCCGCGACCTGGCCCACGCCTCGCGCAAGGCCCGGGCGGACCGGGACGTCGTCCCGGCCTCGACGACGGAACCGGAGCCGGCCCCCGAGGCCGTCGCGATCGCGCCGAGGGCCGCTTCGGGGACGCTGGACGCCTGGATCCGGTCGGCCCTGGAGCACAACCCGACGGTCCGCGCGGCCAAGTTCAACGTGATGGCGCTCAAGCATCGGCTGCCGCAGGTCACGTCGCTCGACGACCCGGTGGCGTCGAACTCGATCTTCCCGATCCCCTCGGTCGCCCCCCAGTATTCGCTCATGGGCTATATGCCCTACTCGGCCCTGCTGGCCCAGCAGTTCCCCTGGTGCGGGACGCTCAAGCTCCGCGGCGAGGCCGCCGCCGAGGACGTGCGGGTCGCCCTCTTCGAGCTGGCCGCCGTGCAGCTCGACGTCGTCGCCGGGGTGAAGGCGGCCTATCACGACGTCCGCTTCAACGAGCGGGCGCTCGCCCTGCTGAAGGCGAACCGCAAGCTCTCGGAAGACTTCCTCGAGATCGCCGAGGTCCGCTACAAGACGGCCACCGCCTCCCAGGCCGACGTCCTCCGCGCCGAGGTGGCCGTCGCCGACGTCGACCGCGAGATCGAGGCCGCCAACCGCGCCCTGGCCGAGGCCCGCAGCGAGCTGGCGAGGCTGCTGCACGCCGACCCCGAGACGCCCCTGGAGGCCGGGACCGAGCCGTTCGTCGAGACGATCCCCGAGCAGCTCGACCGGCTGGTGCAGCTCGCGACCGCCGGTCGGCCCGAGTTGCAGGGCCGCCTGGCCGCCGTGGCCCGCGACGGCAAGGTCGTCGAGCTGGCCCGCAAGAAGTACTACCCCGACGTCACCCTGGGCGCCATCTACCAGGACATGGAGCGCACCAACGCCGTCACGCCCGCCACCGCGATGGGGATGCCCAACGTCGGCCTCTTCGTCGGCTTCAACGTGCCGATCTACCACAAGAAGCTGCGGGCCGGCGTCCACGAGGCGGTCGCCCGCGCCAACGCCGACGCCCAGCTCTACGAGGCCGAGCGCGACCAGGCGCACCGCGAGGTGAGGGACGCGCTCGTCTCGGCGAAGACCCAGCAGAACGTGCTCGGGCTCCTGCGCCGGGTGAATCTGCCGTCGGCCCGGCGGGTCTTCGAGCTGACCCGGTCCGAGTACCAGGCCGACAAGCCGGGCGTCGACTACCTGACGCTCCTGACCTCCTGGCGCGAGCGGCTGCAGGTCGAGCTGCAGATCGCCCAGGTCGAGGCCGAGCTGGGCCGCAGCCTGGCCCGCCTCGAACGCGCCGTGGGATCGCGGCTCAACGAGCAGCCCCCGAGCCCCGAGCTGCTCGAATCGGCCTCGCCGACCCCCGCCCCCGCCCCCGCCCCGGAGGCGGACTCCCCTCCCCCGACGTCGACCAGCCCGTTCCGGGAGCCCGCGCCATGATCGTCGCCATGCTGCTGTTCACGGCCCGTCACCTGCGCCGGCGTTGGGCTCGGCTCGCCGCGGCGGCGCTGCTGGCGTTCCTGGCCTGGCCCGCGGCCTCCGCGCAGGCGCAGGGGGTCGAGGGCGGCTACCTCCCCTCGGGCGGCGGCGCGTTCGTCCCATTCCGGGGCGGGCCGGGCGGCGGCCTGGGCGTCATGCCTTCCGGCCCGCGGACGCCCGTCTCGTCCCCCTCCTCGTCGAGCCTCATGGGCGGCATGGCGGGCGGCGGCTCGACCCTCGGCGCCCCCAACGGCCTCACGAGCCTGCGGCCGATCGGCGGCGGCGGATCGCCCGGCATGGGCTCGGGCGGCCTCCTCGACCGCTCCTCGAACGCCCCCAGCATGAAACCGATGCGCCGCCCGCCCGTCGGCTCCTACCCCTTCCGCATCCCCCCGAGCCTCCGCGGCGGCTCCTCGCAACGGCCGTCGATGGCGATGTGACGCGGAGGACCTCGCCCGGAAGGGCGTCACATTCTAAGCACGTGGACTGAGTCGTTCTGATGATCTGGGTGGCCGGGCGCGAGCGGCCTTCGGTAGCATGCTCCTGTGATGGACCCGACCACGCGGGGAGAACCTGTGCCGATCGCCACGCCCCGACCGCGCGGCCTGAAGCCGACGCTCCGGCAGTTGATGATCGTCGTCCTCTGGGCCGCCATCGACCTCGCCGGGGTACGGTTGATGGCCGAGGCGGATGCCTTCGGCCCCCGGCGCGATGTCGGTTGCGTGGTCGCCGCGATGGCGGTCGCGGCGGTCCCCATGCCCTTGCTCGCCATCCTGATCGCGATACTTGATCGCCCCGGCCCGGTCCAGGACTGGTATCTCACCCTCAGCGCGCTCGGCTTCGCCGGGCTCCTGTGCGTCGCCCTCCTCGCCCAGGAGCCGGCCTGCTACCTGCTCACGGGCGGCTTCTCATCGTGCTCCTTCCTGCCGCTGTTCCTGGTGCCGGCCGGCCTTGGACCGATCCGGGACGTCTGGTGGCGGGTCCGTCCGGGGGTGTGCGCGAAATGCGGGCGAAGGGCGGTCATCTCCGTACGAAAACCGGGCTCGCGGCTCGCGGAGATGACGGGTCTCGACGGCTGGTGCGCGTCCTGCGGGGCGGCCTTCGTGCGGGCGAAGATTACGGAGCCCTGGCTGGCTTCGGTCGGGCTGCGAGGACGCGAAGCAGGGCGATGAGCTTCGCTCATCGCGTTTGAAAGATCGGGCCGACCAAATCTTCAGATCAACCACGTCCGCGTGCTTAGCGATCCTGCCGGCGGTGCTCGGGGAAGTCGGCCTCGTACCGCTTTACCAGCGCCGCGACGTCCGGGCCGGTCAGGTAGAGCTTCCCACGGATCGACTTGCGCTCGCCCGGGGCGAGGCCGCCGATGCGCAGGTCGGAGTGGAGGCAGCAGATGATGCCCTGGAACAGCTCCTGATAGGGCTCCCAGGCCGTCGCGAGGATCTGCTTCTCATCAGCGGAGAAGCAGCCGATCAGGCCGTTGGACGGCGTCAGCTCGCTCAGCGGGCGAGGATTGACGTCGGCCCTGTCGACGTGGGCGGGACGCCAGACCTGGCCGGGGGTGTACTTCGCCTTCTCGGCCCAGGGCGTCGTGGGCAGGCGCGTCGGGCGGCCGTCCAGGAAGACGAAGCACTTGGGTAGGTATTCCTCGGACTTCTGGACCGGCTCCACCCCGGTGAAGGCGTCGACCCGCACGCAGGGCTGGGCCCAGTGGGCCTGGGACGCGCGAGTCGTAGGGTTGGCGGCGACCAGGCGGAAATCGACCTCGTCGCGGCCCGCGCGGACGTCGTGATCGACGACCACGCCGTCCTCCAGGGTGCTCCGCAGGCGGATCCGCCGGCCGTCCGCGTCGGCCTCGACGAGCTTTGTGGCGTGCGGGATGACCGTCCGGTCCCAGTCGCGGTCGGTCGAGCCGGGTCGGCAGAACGCCTCCAGGTACCAGATCTTCACCGCGCCCCCGGGGAGGTCGCGGCCCCGGACGGTCAGGATCTCGTCGGCCCACGACAGCGTCAGCCCTTCGCCGGCCGAGACGGGTTCGGACTGGGCGAAGGCCATGCTGGTCCCGAAGGCCAGCAGGCACATCAAGGGGGGCAGAGATGGCATGGACGGCTCTCCGACGGCGAAGCGTCTCGGTCATCGTCATGGACCGTCCGTCGAGCCTTCGACGGGCTGGGCGCGAACACGATGATATCCGGAATTCCCGACCGGGGGCCGCCTTCTTCGAGAAAGACGGAGGAAATCGACCCCACGCCGGGCGGCGTCGGCGCTCGATCGTCGGGGTCCTCGATGAGGTCGGCGACGCTGGCGGTCCACTGGAAGGGGACTGCGGCAGCCGCGGCGGGGCGGCCCCGACGACCTCGTTGAAAGAGCTTACCTCGTGAGGATCGAAATCCGGGAAAACGTCGTCCTCGATCGACGATCGCGTCCCATCCTTTCTAGATGGCCGACGACCCCCTACAAACCCGCATGAACGACCCGGAGATCGAAAAAATGCTGCGGAAATCGACGAGCGAAGCCAAGAAATTGGGCCGAATTTGAGACGTAAACCCTGCGAAAGCAGCATTTAGCGTCCGATGGGTCCGTTAGTCGTCCGGGGCGCACGGACCCAATTCCAACCCAATCGCGGGTCGGGCGTCAGCGCTCGATCGTCGGGGACTCGATCAGGTCGGCGGCGCTGGCGGTCTGCTGGAAGGGGGACTGCGGCAGCCGCGGCGGGGCGGCCCCGACGACCTCGTTGAAGACGGGGAGGACCAGGGGGGCGGGCGTGGCCCGGGGCGCGGATCGTCGCGAGGCCGGGCGGGCTCCGGCGCGAGGCCGGGGCGCGGGCTCGGGGTCGTCGGCCGACTGCAGCCGGGCCCCCTGGATCTCCACCGGCGGGCCCAGGCTGACTCCGTTGCCGGCCGTGCCGCGACGCGAGATCGACGGCTCGGGCGCGGGGAGGGTCTCGCGGACGGTCGTGTCGCCGCCCGTCTCGCCCCGGGGGCGGGTGCGACTCATCTCGGCCAGGTTCATCGTCGTGGCGCCGCTGAACTCGGGCAGGACGAACAGCACGGTGCGCTGGGCCTCGGGGATCTCCTGGTTGATCTTCGGCGGGCTGGACATCGAGATGTCGAGCGTCAGGCGCTCGACCTTCCACTCCAGCACGAGCTTGTCGGGGATGTGGCAGGTCGCCGGCGGCGGGGGGGCGTCGGCGTCGGTCGCGACGGTCGACTTCAGCGCGACGTCGGCGTAGTGCTTGATCTTGGCCTCGCCGAGCAGGGTCTTGCCGTCGCGGTCGAAGACGCGGTACTCGAGCATGCGGTTGGTCGCCTCGTCGACGACCATCTCGCGGGGGCCGGCCGACCCTTCGCCCTTGAGGGGGGGGAGCCGCAGCAGGGTCGTGCCGGGCTTGACGCCGGGCAGGATCCGCACCGCGGCCGCCTCGTCCCGGGTGATCGGCCGCAGGCCCAGGGCGGAGACGATCCAGTCGGGCTGGTACGTGGCCGAAAGCTCGCTCTTCGGCAGGTCCTCGTAGGCGCAGCGGAAGACGTACTTGTCGTCGTTCTTGACCCAGAACCAGAACTCGTCCTGATTCGAGCCCATGTCGGCGAGGTTCACCCCCGCCGCCCGGCTCTCCAGGGTGAGCTTGAAGTCGTGGGGCCGGACCACCGCCAGGCGGCCGTAGACCGACCCGCTCTGGCCCCGGCCGCCGTCGGGGGCGGCCATCGTGACGGCGATCGACGGGTTGGCCCGGACGGTCTGGATCCGGTTCGCGTTCTGGTTGTGCTCGCGGACGAACTCGTCGAGGTGGAACGAGAGCTTGGGCTCGGGCGTGACCACCGGGGCCGACGGCCGCTGCGAGGGCGAGACGCCGGCGGTGCGGCAGCCGGCGGCCGCCAGGCAGGCCGAGAGCGCGAGCAGCATGCGGGACGCGGCCTTGGCCTTCATGGGGTCCGTCTTTCCTCGACTGCCCGGGCGATCGACGAATCGGTCGGCCCGGGGCGAACAGGGAACCGGCGCGGACTTTCGAGAAGAGGTGACGTCGCGAGGGGGCCGCAACTTAACCCAGGTCCGGACCCGGTACAAGGGCGATCCGGGAGTGTGAGGCCCCTCAATCGGCGATTCCGCAACCCTCCGCTTCCCTGTTCATCGGCCGTCCGGCCCGCTCAACTTGCGAGGAATCGCTCCAGGGCGTCGAACCCCTTCTCCAGGGTCGCCAAATCGGTCGCGAACGACATCCGCGCGTAGCCCTCGGCCCCGAACGCCGAGCCCATCACCAGGGCGACGTTCGCCCGGCTCAGGGCCGCGAGGCAGAACGAGGTCGAGTCGACGACCTCCTTGCCCCCCAGAGTCCGGCCGAAGTGCGACGCCACGTTCATGAACGCGTAGAAGGCCCCCCCGGGCGGCAGGCAGGTCACGCCGGGGAGCTTCTCGACGCGGTCCAGCACGTACCGCCGACGCCTGGCGAACTGCACCTTCATCGCGGCCACCGAGTCCTGCGGGCCGGTGATCGCCTCGAGCGCCGCGTACTGGCTGACCGAGCCGGGGTTGCTCGTCTCCTGGCTCTGGAGGTCGCCGATGAACTTCGAGACCGCCGCCGGGGCCACGCTCCAGCCGATCCGCCACCCGGTCATGGCGTAGGTCTTGCTGACGCCCGAGATCGTGATCGTCCGCGCCGGCAGCTCGGGACGGAGGCCGGCGAAGCAGGTGGGCTTCGCGTCGCCGTAGGTCAATTGCTCGTAGATCTCGTCGGACAGCACGCCGACGTCGGTCGTGAGCACGGCGTCGGCCAGGGCGGCCAGCTCGGAGCGCTCGTAGACGACCCCGGTCGGGTTGGACGGGCTGTTGATCATCAGCAGCTTGGTCCGGGGCGTGACGGCCCCCAGGAACTGCTCGGGCGTCATCTTGAAGCCGGCCGATTCGGGGGCGGGCACGACCACCGGCTTCGCGCCGGTGAGCTTGACCAGGTCGGAATAGCTGACCCAGTAGGGCGCGGGGATGACGACCTCGTCGCCCGGCCCGCAGACCGCCATCAGGGCGTTGTGGATGGCCTGCTTGGCCCCGTTCGACACCACCACCTGCGCCGGGTCGGTCTTGACCCCGTGCTGGTCGGTGTAGACCTTCGCGACGGCCTCGCGCAGCTCGGGGACGCCGGCGGGGGGCGTGTAGTGCGTCTTGCCCTCGCGCATGGCGCGGACGGCCGCGTCCTGGATGTTGGCCGGCGTGTCGAAGTCGGGCTCGCCCAGCGCGAAGTCCAGGATCTCGAGCCCCTGGGCCTTCAGCTTCCGCGCCTCGGCGCCCATCGCCAGGGTCGCCGAGGGCTCGATCAGGCCCGCCCGTTCCGCCAGAGAGAGAGGCATTCTCAGACCTTTCAAGTTTGCATGAGAGAATCGGTCGCACCGCGTCGGCTCGCGCGATCGGCCCAGGCGGGGCGACGCGCGCCCCCGGCCCGGAGTCGGCCCCCTTCCCCTGTCCGCCCCGCCGCGAACCGTCCGATACGTTCAGATGACTATGCCGTGCTCGGGGTTCATGGGCAAGTTCTCTCGTCGCCCCGCCCGGCACGGCCTCCTCGCGAGCCGCCGAGCCCGGCGGAAAAAATCCGGGGGACGCTTTGCCTAGTCGCCCTTATTCCCCCCAGCTTGTGAGCGTGGTTTGCTAAGTCGATCCGGGCGTGTTAAACTGATTTAGCAAGGCAAACCGTGCCGCCGGGTGCCTCGTGGACGGGGTGATGCATGCCGGGATTCGGGGCGGCCTGTGCGAACGCGACTCCGGGCCTCGGGTCGGATCGCTCTGCATCGGGATCGGGCGGGAGATCGAGAGTCGGCCGCGACCGACGGGCCTCGCGGCGAAGCGGATCGCCGCCAGTGGAGCTGAGGGAGTCGGGACGATCGGGGCGGGAATCCCACACTGCAAGTTCGTCGGGCACCGGGTGAGGGTGGGAACAATGCACCGCGTGGTGATCACAGGTATTGGCGTGGTCGCGCCCAACGGCATCGGCTCGCGCGCCTTCGGCGAGGCGATCGCCGAGGGCCGCTCGGGCGTCAGCTACATCGAGAGTTTCGACACGACGGGCCTGCCGATCAAGATCGCCGGCGAGGTCAAGAACTTCGACGTCACGCCGTACCTGGGCGAGCACAAGAAGAACGGCAAGCTGATGAGCCGCGCCATGCGGTTCGCGGTCGGCGCGGCGGCGATGGCCGTCGAGGACTCGGGGATCGAGGAGGCCAGGCTCGACCCGACCCGGTTCGGCGTCTGCATGGGGACCGGGATCACCCCGGTCGACGTCGGCGAGCTGGTCGAGCCCATCCGCTACAGCCTCGACGCCGACGGCAAGTTCGACATGGCCCGCTTCGCGCAGTCGCGGGCCGAGTCCATCTTCCCGCTCTGGCTGCTGCAGCACCTGCCGAACATGGCCGCGGCGCACATCTCGATCCTGCACCACGCGATGGGCCCCAACAACACGATCGTGACCGCCTGCGCCGCCGGCACCCAGGCCGTGGGCGACGCCTTCCGCCTGATCGCCCGCGGCGACGCCGACGTCATGCTCGCCGGCGGCTGCGACAGCCGGCTCGACCCCCAGCTCCTCGTGGCCTACTCGGCCATGAAGGCCGTCAGCGCCTCGATCCGGCCCCCCTCGGAGGTCTCCCGGCCGTTCGACGCCGACCGCGACGGCTTCGTCCTCGGCGAGGGGGCCGCCGTGCTCTTCCTGGAGAGCTACCGCCGCGCCCGCCGCCGCGGGGCGCGGATCTACGCCGAGGTCACCGGCTACGGCTCGTCGTTCGACGCCTTCGGCATCACCCGCCCCGAGCCCGAGGGCAAGGGCGCGGCGCTCTCGATGACCTCGGCCCTCCGCGAGGCCCGGATGGACCCCGGCTCGGTCGACTACATCAACGCCCACGGCACCAGCACCCGGCTGAACGACCTGATGGAGACCGTCGCCGTCAAGCGGGTCTTCGGCCACCGCGCCCCGTCGATCCCCATGAGCAGCCAGAAGTCGATGATCGGCCACCTGATCGGCGCCTCGGGCGCCGTCGAGGCCGCCGCCACCGCCATGGCGCTCGAGCGCGGCGTCGTCCCACCCACGATCAACCTCGCCACCCCCGACCCCGACTGCGACCTCGACTACGTCCCCAACACGGCCCGCGAGATGCCCCTCCGCGCCGCCATGTCCAACAGCTTCGGCTTCGGCGGCCAGAACGCCAGCCTGGTCCTGGAACGGGTCTGAGCCGACCGGGCTCGGACGTCCGGGCCGCGGCCTCCCGGACGCGCGGGGATCGAGAAGCACCTCCCTGCGCGAGCCGGCGCAGGCCGCGTCCCTCTCGACGGCCCGGCCGGCGCCGCTCGTCGGGCGCGGGCGGGCCATGGCCCGCCGCGACGATCGGCCGGTAGGATGGACTCTGCGTACGCCGCGAATCGCCGCGCCTCTCGTTCGCCGGAGGGGTCCATGAAAGCCGTCTCGCCGACGTTCCCCGTCTCGGAGGTCGTCCGGGCGACGACCCCGCTGCCCGAAGTCCCGTACAAGCAGGCCGTCGAGGCCTTGCTCTCGACGGGCCTCTCGGAGTCCGATCTCGAGATGGCCGAGGAGCTGGCGAAGCAAGGACTCTCGCTGGTCCTGCCCGAGGCCCCTCGATCGCGGCCCGTCGAGGCCTGCACCCGCTACCACGGCCGCCTCGTGGCCGGCGTGGGGTTCCACCCGGTCGCGGCCGCCGTCCACCTGGCCTTCGTGGACCACCGACCGCTGATCCTCTCGCCCGACGCCGTCTGGTTGATGCTCATCCAGGCGGTGGCGAACCACGTCAACGCCCACGCCGACGAGTTGCGGCCCCGGATCGTCCGGCACGCGGGCCGAGTGCGGATCGCCGTGCGCCGGGACGACTTTCTCAAAGGTTCCCCCGAAAACCCCTGGCCCGAGGCGTTCGCCGAATTTTCCAGCCAGGTGCGGGAGCACGTCGGCCCGAAGGCCGACGCCTTCCTGCCCGCTTTCTCGACGACCGGAGAGGCCGAGCGGGCCGCCGCCGAGGTCGTGCTGCTGGACGCCGTCCAGTCGTACTTCGATTACGCCTTCAACTCGATGTGCGGCATCCCGACGATCACGCTGGAGGGGACTCCCGAAGATTGGGAAGCCCTGGGCGGGCGGGCGGAGGCGTTCGCCGAGTTCGGCCTGGGACGGTGGCTCGGGGTGCTGAAGCCGATCCTGGAGCAATTCGTCCGGGCCTCGCGGGGGGACCTCGATCCGCCGTTCTGGCGATCGCTGTACAAGCTCGACGACCAGAGCGGCGGGCCGGTGATCACGGGCTGGATCACGGCCTTCTTCCCCTATCTGAAGGACTTCCACACCGGCCGGGCCGAGGCCCCGATCGCGGGCTTCTTCGCCGACGACGGCGGGCGCGCCGAGCGGATGATCCACCCCGCCGATCCGTCCCCCAGGGCCTTCGCTTCGGGGCCGACCATCCCGAGCCTGCCGAGCGGCCTGTCGAGGGCCCCCTTCCGATGGGATCACCACGGGCGAGCCTTCGACATGGAATTCCTGGGCGGCTTCGTCGGCGTGGCTCAGGACCCCGGGACGCTCGCCTTGCGGCCGGAAATCGGCTGGGCCGTACGCGAGGCCGATGCGGGATGAGCCCGGGGGCGGCGGGGCCAGGTCGCTCGGCGGAGCCTCGAGTTCGCCGCGTCAGGGCCGAAACTCCCGCTCGAACCACTCGCGGCCGGCAGGATTCCCCGACCGGGAGACGGCCCCTGCGATCCGCTCGACGAGCCTCGGGTCGTGCTTGTGGATCTTGAGGGCGTTCAGGGCCGCCCGGGCTGTCGACTCGGACTCGTCGGCGGCGAGGTCGAGGAGGGCGTCGATCGCGGCCGAGGCGCGGAGCATGGCGACGGCCAGCAGGATCGTCTCGCGGACGGACGGGGACGCCGCGGAGTGGAAGCGTTCGAGGAGCGGGCCGAGGGCCTGCGGCAGCCGGGCGTGGCCCATCGCCAGCGCGGCGGCCTCGCAGCGGGCCTCGTCGCGGGCGTCGAGGAACTCGCGGACGAACGCCATGTGGGCGTCGGGGGCGATCGTCAGGAAGGCGCGGAGGGCCTCGGACAGGACGTCGGGCTCCTTGTCGCCGAGCCGGCACTTGAGCCGCAGCGCCAGGGCCGCCGCGTCCGAGCCGATCGCGCCCAGGCAGCTCGCGGCGGCCGAGCGGACGTCGCGCTCGGGGTCGAGCAGGGCGTCGACGAGCGTCGCCGTCAGGCCCGGCGCGTCGACCCGGGTCAGGCCGATCAGCCCCGCGGCGCGGAGCGGCGGCGCCGTGTCGACCTGGAACGGCGGGCCGAAGGCGGGCTCCATCTGGACGTGCCGCGCGGCCTTCTCGAAGACCTCGTGCCGGGGGTGCTCCAGCTTCTCGAGCGCCTGGACGACCGCAAGCTTGCCGCGGCAGAGCTTGTCGTCCTTCACGGGATCGACGAGGAAGCGGTCGAAGGCGGCCTCCAGGTCGGTCGCGACCTCGCCGAGCCGCCAGGCCCCGGCGACCTCGGCGGCCGCGGCGACGACGAAGTTCGAGCGGTCGCCGATCGCCTTGCGCACCGCGGCGGCGTCGCCGGGCTCGGGGCCCGGCTGGTGGCGCAGCCGCCGCATGGCCGCCAGCTTGTCGTCGAACGTGGACCGCTTCGCCATCGGCCTGCCTCACCCCGCCTTGCGGCCCGTCACGCGGTCGCGGAACTCGCGCGGCGACTCGAACGGCGGCGGCCCGGCGCGGCGGGCGGCGGCCTCGACGCGGGCGGCCTCCTCGGGCAGCCCGTTGTCGCCGAAGCGGGCGACGGTCGACTCGGCCATGTGGTTCTCGACGGCCAGCACCGAGTAGTTCGCGCCGTCGACGAACAGGTAGCCGAGCGTCCGGCCGTAGCGGTCGGGACGCGCCGCGCGGAGCAGCTCCAGACGCTGGGCCCCGAGGATGGTGCGGCGGGCGAAGGCCCGGGCCTCCTCGCCGTGCGACTGCTCCTTGTGTTCGGGGAATCGCCGGTTGGCGACCTCGGGGGCGTCGATCCCCAGCATCCGGACGCGTTCGGGGGCCGCGTCGGGCCACTTGATCCGGATCGTGTCGCCGTCGTCGACCCAGACGGCCTGCGGGTCGACCGGCACCCGGACGTGGGCGCGGCGGGCCGCGGCCCCTCCCCTCGGCGCGGGGGCCGGCGCGTGCCACTCGCGGTAGGCGAGGAACGCGATCGCCGCCAGGACCAGGAGCAGCCTGAGCCGGAACGACCACCGCCGCCGGAACGACGCGGCGCGGCGCCGGGACGGCCTCGGAACGTCATGCCACATCGAGCGAGCCCCCCGAGCGAAGCTAACCCATGCGCGGGGGATTGACAAGCAATTGTCGCGACCCGACGGCCCGCCGATCAGTTGTCGGAGGCGTCGATGACCTTGCCGTACAGCGTCTGCTCGAACTTCGCGTGCGTCTGGTCGGGCGACCCGGTGCCGTTGTTGGCCCAGTGGCAGTACTCGTGGAGCAAGGTCAGGCCCACGAAGTAGACGAGGCGGCCCGAGGCCGTGTGCTTCAGGCCCTTGTCGGCCTCGAACTCGTCGACCCGCTCCTGCTTGATCTGGATGACGTCCGTGCCGGTCGTGTAACACCCCGACGCCTTCACCCCCCCGCAGACCAGGCCGGGGACCAGCTCGATCGTCGGCCCCTTGTTCCACAGGAGGCCGTCCTTGATCGTCTGCTCGGAAGCGTTCCCGGAGAACTTCTTCAGGGCGTTGATGATGAACGGCATGCCGCGCACCTGGGGGATGTTGGTGCTCACGTAGTAGCGGAACTTGGGGTAGTTCTTGATGTCGTCGGGATCCATACGCATGGTTCGCCTCGCTCCTCTCGACGGCCGGAAGCCGATCATTCCCAACCATCCACGACGAGACTTCCTACGAGCCCGCGCCGCGGCGCGTGACGAGCCCGCGCCACGAAAACCGGAGATATCGAAATATGAGATTCGATTGGATGCACGGATTGGACGACGCCGCGATTCAGCCGCGCCGGGCCTCGCCCGCGCGGTAGCCGCGCTCGCCGTAGAAGACGTGGCCGTACGCGTCGTGGTCGCCGCCGGGGTGGTAGTGCGGGAAACGCCGGTTGCCGAGCTCGTCCGCGTCCCAGTCCCCCGGGCGAGGCTGGTGCGCGCCCTCCCAGAAGGCCTTGCCGGGGTGGACGTCCTTGGCGAGCGACGAGGCGTCGGAGTTCGCCGGCGTGTAGACGTCCCCCCCGGACCGGACCCGGAAGAGCGCCTGGTTCCGCGAGATGCGCGCCCCGATCTCGAAGTTCGGCGCGCCGCGATCGAAGACGTAGAACTCGCCGGGCAGGACCTCGCGAGGCATGAGAGCCCCCCTTCCCCACGGTCCGGACCGGCTGCCGTCGGGCGGTCGAACCCGGACCATCCACGGCTGAGGATGGCGCAGCCCGCGCCCCCGTGCAAGGGGCCGGTCGGGATCCGCTCACATCCAGACGCTGCGGTCGAGCGAGCGGTAGCCGACGGCCTCGGCGATGTGCTGGGGCTGGATGTCGGCGGAGGACTCCAGGTCGGCGATCGTCCGCGAGACCCGCAGGATCTTGTCGTGGGCGCGGGCGGAGAGGCCCATCTCCTCCATCGCGGCCTTGAGGATGCCCATCGCCTCGGGCTTCAGCTTGCAGTGCTTGCGGAGCTGCCTCGGAGTCATCCGGCCGTTGACCAGGGTCGTCTCGTCGCCGAACCGCTTCGCCTGGCGGGCGCGGGCTTCCAAAACCTGCTCGCGGATCTGGGCCGACGTCGCGCCCGGCGGCATCTCGGCGAGCTGCGTGAACGGCACCGCCGGCACCTCGACGTGCAGGTCGATGCGGTCGAGCAGCGGGCCGGAGATCCGGCCCAGGTACTTCTCCACCTGCGGCGGCGAGCACGAGCAAGACCGCCGCGGGTCGCTGCGATACCCGCAGGGGCACGGGTTCATGGCGGCGATCAGGATGAAGTCGGCGGGGAACGTGGCCGAGTTCATCGCCCGGCTGATGGTGACGCGGCCCTCTTCGAGCGGCTGGCGGAGGACCTCCAGCGTCTTGCGGTTGAACTCCGGCATCTCGTCGAGGAACAGCACGCCCTTGTGGGCCATCGAGATCTGCCCCGGCTGGGGCGGGTTGCCGCCGCCGACCAGGCCGGCGTCGCTGACCGAGTGGTGGGGCGTGCAGAAGGGGCGGACGGCCATCAGCGCCTGGCCGGGCGCGAGCCTCCCCATGGCGCTGTAGATCCGGGTCGTCTCCAGGCTCTCGGCGGGCGTCAGGGGGGGCAAGATGGTCGGCAGCCGCTTGGCGAGCAGCGTCTTGCCCGTGCCGGGGGGGCCGATCATGAGACAGTTATGGTTGCCCGAGGCGGCGATCAGCATGGCGCGCTTGGCGTAGTCCTGGCCCTTGACGTCGACGAAGTCCTCGTCGGAGTGGGCGCATCGCGAGAAGACGTCGTCCAGGTCGACCGCCTCCGGGTCCATGTCGAGCTGGCCCGAGAGGAAGCCGACGGCCTCGGCGAGGCTGCCGACCGGGTAGACGTCGATCCCCGCCACGACGGCCGCCTCGGCGGCGTTGGCGCGCGGCACGAGCACGCCGTCGCGGCCCTCGGCGGCGGCCTGCAGGGCCATCGAGAGCACCCCCTTGATCGGCCGCGTCTCGCCCGTCAGCGCCAGCTCGCCGACCACCGCGAAGTCCCCGGGCCGCTCGAGCGCCACCTGCCCGCTCGCCGCCAGGATCCCCAGCGCGATCGGCAGGTCGAAGCCGCCGGCGTCTTTTCGGAGATCGGCCGGGGCCAGGTTGATCACGATCCGGTCGGTCGGCCGCTGGTAGCCCGAGTTGACGAGCGCCCGCTCGACGCGGTAGGTGCTCTCCTTGACGGCGATCTCGGCGAGGCCGACGAGCACCGTCTTGGGCATCGACGAGAAGGCCGCGTCGACCTCCACCTCCACCGAGGCGGCGTCGATCCCGATCAAGGTGTAAGAAAAGAGCTTGGCGAGCATGGGGTCAGCGACCGTCCCGGGGCCGGGCCGCGGATGCGTCGATCGCCCGGACCGCGGCGCACGGGCTCATCCCTACTATACGTCCATGAATCGGCCTTTTCGAACGGGCGCCGCCCGCCGCCGGGCGGAAACGGGCCGGGATCGCGTCGCTCGCGGCGGCCCCCACACGACGTCGGAGGCGGTCGCGCCGTCGTCGCCTCGCCGCCGACCGGCGGCCGCACGCCTCGTCGCGCGAAGTCGTTTTCACATCGACATGACGCGACTCGTGAGGGCTTTCCGCCGGTGGCACGCCGCTTGCGTATCCCGTCTTACGACAGCCCGTATTCGAGGAGGAGACGGCCTTGGCGCATGACGAGACCAACCCGCTGGTCGAGCGGATCGAGCCGATCGCACACGACGCGGGCCAGCTCGTCGAGCTGCATGCGGCGCTGATCAAGAGCGAGTTCCGGCAGGCCGCCGGCGCGGTCGCCCCGGCGCTGACCTCGATCGGCGCGGGGGCGGGGCTCGCCGCGACGGGCGGGCTGTTCGCCGCGCTCGCCCTGGTCCACGGCCTGCAGCGGTCGACCCGGCTGCCGCTCTGGGGCTGCTACGGCCTCGTCGGCGGGCTGCTCGGGGCCGCCGGCGCGGGCCTCGCGGCCTCGGGAGTCAAGCGGCTGGGCGGGATCGACCTCGTCCCGCGCGAGACGATCGCGACGCTGAAGGAGGACCTCGAATGGGCCCTGGGGAAGAAATAACCGCATCGCCGACCGAGATCCGGCAGGCGATCGCGCAGGTCCGGTCCCGGCTCGGGGCGCATCTTCGCGCCCTGGCCTACCCAGCACTTTCCAGCGGGGGCGACGGCCCCGGAGACGTCACGATGCCGACCTCGAAGACCCGACCCTCGACCAACGGCTCGGCGAAGGCCGACAAGGCGAAAGCCAAGCCCGCGCCCAAGCTCAAGGGCGAGACCAAGACCAAGACCAAGCCGGCCGAATCCAAGCTCAAGCCCAAGGCCGACGGCAAGGCGTCGACGGTCGCGAAGCGGAAGCCTTCCGGCGCCGCCTCGAAACCGGCCCGCAAGGGCGGCTCCTCGGCGCCGAAGTCGAAGGGGTTGGCGAGCCGCGCGGGCGAGGTGATCGACACCATGGCCGCCGGCGCGGTCGTGGGCGCGGTGAAGGCCGCTGCGCAGTCGATCGCCCAGGACGAGGCGCAGGCGCTCAAGTCCCGCCGCAAGAAGGCCCCCACGACGGGCGACGTCCTGGCCGAGATGGCCCCCGGCGCCGCCGTCGGCGCGGTGGCCGGCGCCGCCATGTCGGTGATGCCTGAAGAGATCCAGCATCCCGAGCCGTCGGCGGAAGAGCCCAAGCCCGCCGCGAAGAAGGCCAAGGCGAAGCGCCGCTGAGACGTCCCCGCCGATCCCCAGGGCGCGCCGGCGCGGCCGCCCGAGGGGACCGGAGGATCCGCCCTGCGCCCCTACCGCTCCAGCAGGACGACGAGCTCCTCCTGCATGGCCCCCTGGAAGTTCTTGATGTGGGGGAGGCACATGGACTTGGCGACCCAGCCCTTGTGCGCGTAGTGGTTCAGCGCCTCTTCCAGGCGGGTCAGGTCGAACTTGCCTTCGAAGAACTTGTCGCGCGAGGTCAGGATCTTGTACTCGCGGGCCGTGCCGGAGTGCGCCTCCGACGTCGGATCCGAAGCGAGGGCCGGCTCGGACGCGGTCGATGGCTCGTGCTGCTCGGCGGCGGCGGCGGCCTGGCCGACGGGCGCGTGATCGGGGGCGAGCGTCCAGGCCGAGGCGTCCAGGCCCTCGACGGCGATCCCGTCGAACGCCTGGGCCGACGAGGACGCGGCGGACGACGATGACGCGGCGGACGAAGACGTCGCCGCCGCGCCGGCCGTCGCGGGGACCTTGGCCGCGGCGGGCACCTGGAAGGCCGTCCCGCACTTCTTGCACTTGATCCGCGCGCCGACCAGGTTGGGCGGGATCTTGCCACGTTCTCCGCACGTTGGGCAGGTGATCTGGAGCATCGTCTCGACTCTCCCGGCGTTGCGAGCCCGGTCCATGTCCGCCACGCGCCCAACGTAACGCGCGCCGGGGGGCGGTTCCATAAGGGAGTTCGACCCTTCTGGATGGATCGACGATCGGCAGCGACGGGAGCCTCGGTTCTGGTAAGATGAGGGGCGACGCCGGGGGCCGCCGGAGGCGCGCCGGCCGGACGGATGGACCGCTCCCGAACCGACCTGGATCGCCGAATGACATCGATCGTGGCGCTCGTTTTGGGGATCGTGGCCCTGCTCGCGGCGGCCGGCCTGTTCTCGCTCCTCGAGGCCGCCCTGGCGTCGTCCCACATGCCGCGGCTGCGCGACCAGGCCGCGCAGGGGGACCGGGGCGCGAAGGCGGCCCTGGAACTGGCCAGGGATCCCGAGGGCCTCGCGGCGGCCGCCCGGCTGGCCGCGGCGACGGCCCTGACGCTCGCCGGCGCGGCGGCGGGCGGCCCTGGGCGGCGACGGCGGCTGGGGCGGCTGCCGACGCTGGCGGCGGCCCTGGCGATCGCGGCGGCGGCGGTCCTGGCCGACGCCGTCCCGCGGGCCCTCGCGGCGGGCCGGCCTGAGTGGTTCGCCGCCCGGCTGGCCCGGGCCATGGGCCTGGCGGCCCGCCTGACGGCCCCGCTCGCCGGAGGGCTGAGCCGAATCGGCTCCGCGCTGGCGCGGCGGCTGGGCGCGCGGGGGCCCGAGCGGCCGGCGGGGACCGAGCAGAAGATCAAGGAGCTGATGCGCGAGGGGGCCGAGTCGGGCGCCTTCGACGCGTCGCGGCACGCCATCTTCAAGCGGGTCTTCCGGTTCTGCGACCGCCGCGCGCGGGCCCTGATGACGCCCCGCGACAAGGTCGTCTGGCTCGACGTCCGCGACTCCCCCGAGGAGATCGCCCGCAAGATCACCCTCAGCCCGCACGCCAGCCTGCCGGTCTGCGACGAGACCCTCGACAACCTGCTGGGCATGGTCCAGATGAAGGACCTGCTCGCCCGCGGGGCCGAGGGCCAGCCGGTCCGCTTCAAGGGGCTCCTCACCCTGCCCGACTTCATCTACGAGGGGACCCGCGGCCCCCAGATCCTGGACGTCCTGCGACGGTCGTCCAGCGGCGCGGCCGTCGTGCTCGACGAGTACGGCTCGGTCGTCGGCGTCATCACCCTGGCCGACGTCCGCGACGCCCTGCTGGGCACGACGGCCGAGAAGGCCGAGGAGGAAGACCCCCGCGCCGTCCAGCGTCCCGACGGCTCCTGGCTGCTGGACGGCCGGTTCCCGGTCGACGAGTTCGTCGACCTGTTCCAGATCCCCCAGCCCCCGGCGGGCGAGTTCGACACCCTGGGCGGCCTGGTCGTCACCAAGCTCGGCCGCATCCCCCGCGTCGGCGAGGGCTTCGAAGACCTGGGCCTGCGGTTCGAGGTGGTCGACATGGACGCCAACCGCGTCGACCACGTCCTCGTCCGCCCGCTCGAATTCCTCTTCTGAGGACGCCCGAGCCGGCCGACCGGCGACTTCCCGAGGCCCCGACCGCCTGCTAGACTGCCCGGCGGTCCCTCCCCCCGTCACCCGAGCCGAAAGAGAGTCGCCGATGAATCGCCCGCACCTCGCCTGGGCCCTCGCCTCGTGCTGGATCTGCGCCGGGCCGCCGGCCGCGGCGGTCGCCGAGGAGGCGCCGAATTACACCCGGACCGAGGACGTCGTCTACGGCCGGAAGCACGGCATGGCGCTGACGATGGACGTCTTCACGCCCAAGGCCGGCGCGAACGGCGCGGGGATCGTCTGGATGGTGAGCGGCGGCTGGTACTCGGCCCACGAGGCGATCAACGCGGGCTCGATCGCCGAGTTCCTCAAGCGGGGCTACACGGTCTTCGCCGTGGTCCACGGCAGCCAGCCCAAGTTCACGATCCCCGAGGTCGTCGAGGACGTCAACCGCGCGGTGCGGTACATCCGGTTCCACGCGGCCGACTACCACGTCGACCCGAACCGCCTGGGCGTCACCGGGGCCTCGGCCGGCGGCCACCTCTCGCTGATGCTGGGGACGGCCGGGGCGCTGGGGAACCCCATCGCCAAGGACCTGGTCGACCGCGATTCGAGCCGGGTCCAGGCCGTCGCCTGCTACTTCCCGCCGACCGACTTCTTCAACTACGGCAAGCCGGGCGAGAACGCCCTGGGCCGGGGCGTCCTGCAGGGCTTCAAGGCCCCGTTCGACTTCAACGCCCTGGACCCCAAGGACAAGGTCTACCGGCCGATCGCCGACGAGGGGATGCGCGACGCCATCGGCCGCCAGATCTGCCCGATCACGCACGTCTCGGCCGACGACCCGCCGACCCTCATCATCCACGGCGACGCCGACCAGCTCGTGCCGA